>NZ_JAGKRG010000009.1:0-114514 GCF_017939565.1 Aeromonas sp. SrichE-2G | reverse complement strand
TCAATGAATTGCTGAATTAACTGCTGCAACTTTCGTTGCTTTGGTCACTTCATCAGACATTGAAAATCAAAAATTGTTTTTGATGCTCGATGCTGTGAGTGCCCACACAGATTGCTTGATTCAAATTGTTAAAGAGCGTGGCGCTTGTCGCGCTGAGGTGGCGTATATTACCGACCTCACTCCGAAAGTCAAGCGCTTGTTTTCGCTTTTCTTTCGGCGCCGGCTTCACAAGGAGGCTGGCTCATCAGTTCGGCGTGGACCGCCGTGCTGGTAGGGGCGCATTATAGGGAGCCGCGCCTCGATGACAAGGGATTTTTTGAAGAAAGTCACGGAAACTTCAAATTATCCAGTTAGAAACAGCTTACCCAGTGTATATATACAATGTTATCCACAAGCTGATGATTTCAGCCCTGTTTTATTGGCATTTAATCGGATCTTCCTTGCCGAAGGGATGCCATACTGAAGCGGATAATATGCCTCAAGTGGTCCATGGTAGCGTCTGGTCGTAAAGCTGGTTACCATGGAGGTGAATAGAGTGTTGCACCTTTTTTGCTTTCATTTACAAAAGGTCTTTAAAGATGAATTTATCCAAGTTTCCCGTTTATGTGCAGGCCGCCGTTCTTGCTCTGGTACTGGCGCTGCTCGGCTATCTGGTTGCCCAGGCACTGCAATTTTCTCTGAAAGCCGAAGTGATCTTTGCCGTGGGTCTGGCCATCGGCGGTTTCGTGGTACCGCTGTTCCTTAACCGCGCTCCTGCTGCTACGCCAGAACAGCAGGCGACCAGTCAGGAGACCTGCACCTTATATGTAGGCAATCTGCCTTATCGCGCCAACGAGATTGCCGTGCGCGAGCTCTTTGCAGAACAGGGCCAGGTGATCTCCGTTCGCCTGATGAAGGACAAGGCCACCGGCAAGCGCCGGGGCTTCGGGTTTGTGGAGATGCCTGTCGCCGACGCGGCCAGGGCCATCGCCGCACTCAACGACAAGGAGTATCAGCAGCGCACCCTCAAGGTGCGTGAAGCGAATGACAAGCGAGACAGGGACGAAAAGGAAGGGAACGACGTCGACGCCTGAGCGCTCAGCCCGACACTTCTTCCAGTGATGACAGCCCCCATGCCTGCAAGGGGGCTGTCAGTTTCTGGGTCTGGGCATCCAGCCGACTGCAGTACGCCCGCCCTACCCCTTCCCCCTCGTGAGAGGATGGAAACGCCGCCAGCAGATGGGCCACCCGCCGTGCGACGGCACACCCCGAGTCGACCAGCTCACACTCCGGCATCAGTTGCCGGATCTCTTCGTTCAGCAACGGGAAGTGGGTGCATCCCAGCACCAGGGTATCCGGCCTGATTTCCCCTTCCATCCAGTCCGCCAACACCTCCCTCAGCAGAGCCATATTGACCGGCAGCCCCGCCAGCTTACGCTCTGCCTCGATCACCAGCTCGGTGGCCCCCTTGAGCAGCACCCGCTTGCCCGGCGCAAACTGGGCGATGAGTTCGTGGGTATATTCACGGCTGACGGTACCCGGAGTCGCCAGCAGGCCGATGCAGCCATTGCGGGTCAGGGCGGCGGCGGGTTTGATGGCGGGCACCACCCCCACCACGGGGATGCTCAACTCGGTGCGCAGGGATGGCAGGGCGATGGTGCTGGCGGTGTTGCAGGCGATCACTACCAGATCGATGGCATGTTCGGCCACCATCTGGCTGACCAGACGGGTACACACGGTGATCAGTTCCGACTCGCTCAGCTCGCCGTAGGGGAAGTGGGCGTTGTCGAAGCAGTAGAAATAGTTGTGTGCCGGCAGGGCGCGACGGATCTCCCCATAGACGGTCAAGCCGCCCATACCGGAGTCGAACACGAGAATATTGGCCACCTGAGCTCCCCCTTGGATGCGAGGCGGCGATCATACTCCCCCCTGCCGCCAATAGAAAAGGCCCCGCACATGGCGGGGCCTCGCTTTTTCCTCTCTATATAAGCAGAGGCGGGATCAGAGACGGTAATCGGCGGTCAGCTTGAACTCTGTCCCCGCCGCCGCATAGCCATAGGCAGGCACATAGTCGCGGTCGAACAGGTTG
Organism: Aeromonas sp. SrichE-2G; assembly: GCF_017939565.1. Lineage (NCBI taxonomy): Bacteria > Pseudomonadati > Pseudomonadota > Gammaproteobacteria > Aeromonadales > Aeromonadaceae > Aeromonas > Aeromonas sp. SrichE-2G. The sequence goes on along the minus strand of NZ_JAGKRG010000009.1, from coordinate 112,446 downwards.
TCGATGCGTCCCCCCAGGGTCAGCTGTGGCAGCACTTCGTAGCTGGCCCCCAGATTGACCAGGGTGTAGGAGCCCAGCACCACTCGCTCAGCCGGGAAGCTGCTGAAGTTCTTGTCATCCCGTTTGCCCACGTAGAGCAACTCGGTAGACAGATCGACCGGGCCCAGCTGCGCCTGGGTCAACCAGCTCGCCTTCTGCTTGGCACGGCGCAGCAACTGCTGGTCCCCCTCATTCTTGTCTTCGGTCTTGGTGTAATCGAAGCTCAGATCGTGATGAAGCGGGCCGGTTTCCAGCCCAAGGGCCACTTCCACACCCCGGATCTCGGCATCCGTGTTACCCGGCTTGCAGGTGGAGAATGCGCTCTGGCAGGAGATCAGGTTCTCGATCTCGTTGCGATAGAGGTTCACTGACCAGTCCCAGGCGGTGTAACGGCCGGAGAAGTCCAGCTCCAGGTTCTTGCTCTCTTCCGGCTTCAGATCCGGGTTTTCATAACCTGGGTAATAGAGGTCGAGGAAGGTCGGTGCCTTGAAGGCCGTACCATAACTCAACCGGATGTTGTGGTTCTCATTGATGTCCAGCCCGGCCGCCGCAGACCAGGTGTTGTTGCGGCCATATTGATCGTTGTCATCGGTACGACCGGACAACTCACCCAGCAGCGCCTGCCAGCGGTAGCTCGCCACGGCGAACAGGCCCGTGTTGTCGCGATCTGGCGCATTGAACGACTGACCATAGCTGCGGGAATCTGACTTCATCTGTTCCTGCTGCCAGTCGGCACCACCGGTCAGGGACAAACCTTCCACACCGCTCCAGTTGTTGATCCAGGAGAAACGGGTCAGACCGGTGTGGATGGGCTCGGCACTGGACTCCCCATTGCTCTCCCACCAGCTCTTCAGCTTGTTCTCGCCGTAGCTGGCTTCCAGCCGGCTGCTCAGGGCGCCGCTCTGATACTTGAGACCGCCATCGTACTGGAAAGCCTGCACCCGGCTCTGATCCGACGACATATAGGGGTCGTCCATCTCGGTCTGGTTGTCATAGCCCTGGGCGTTGAAATCGGCGCTCCAAGCGTCGTTGAACGCGTGGTTCAGCCCGAACTGGCCGTTCAGGCTGTCAAAACCGTCCCTATCCGGCTGCTGAGCACCGGCGACCACGTCGAAGCCATCGGTGCGCTCATAGCCCACCAGCAGGTTCATGTCGGTCTGCTCGCCCAAGGCCTGCACAGTACGCACCTGACCCTGGCCGTAGCCATGGCTGCCCACACCGCCCTTCAGGTGGGTTTCGCTGCCGTTCTTGGCCGAGGTCTTGGAGATGAGGTTGATGACGCCACCGATGGCATTGGCACCATAGACGGCGGCGCGCGGACCGCGGATGTATTCGATGCGCTCGATATTGTCGAGGGGGATCTGGCTCAGATCCGGCGTGCCGGCCACCATGGCGGCAACGGGACGACCATTCATCAGCACCAGGGAGTGGTTGGAGTTGGTGCCACGGATAAACAGGCTGCTGACATGACCGCGACCACCCAGCGTCGTGATTTGTACCCCTGGCAGGGTCTTCAGCAGATCCGGCAGGCTCTGCACCTGGCGAGCCTCGATCTCGGCGCGCTCTATCACCATGACGGGGGCGAGCACAGTGCTGGCAGGTTGTTCCACCCGGTTGGCGGTCACGACCATGGTGGGGTTGACGGGGATGGTCATCTGTTGGGCAAAAGCCGCCGTTGGCAACAGGGCAGCCGCCAATAATGTCTTGGACATGAGAGATCCTTAAGTTCGCGTAAGCATCTACTTCGTGGCCGGTTTCTCTCGGCCCGAAATACGAACTTTGGCAGGTCTTCGGGCTTGGGGGCTGATGACCTACGGCGACGGCTTCCCACCGGATGGCAGTGCCCTGATGTCGCTTCGTTCCCCCTTACCGCTGCGCGCCAGCTCCGGATTTTCACCGGATTCCCTTTTAAGCATGATGCGCCAAAGCGGGGGGATTATAGGCAGAGCCGGATTGGATGTATAGCCATCTGGATTGCCGATACCGTTTTTTCCTGGCGGACGGTGCCGAGTGGCACAACTTCCATCCCCCTCCGTCACTCAGACACCCACCGATGGCCATCAGGAAGGGGCAGACACAAGAAATGTTGAGCCAGATCCCACGGCTTTTTGGTAACATGCGGCAAACGTTTGACATCCGAGGAAGCCGTAATGACGACCCCCCCTATGATCGGCCTGGTAATGGGCTCCGACTCTGACTGGCCCGTGATGCAGGCCGCCGCCCGCATCCTCAAGGAGCACGGCGTGCCCTATGAAGCGCGCGTCGTATCCGCCCATCGCACCCCGGATCTCCTGTTCGAATATGCAGCAAGTGCCCGCGAACGCGGCCTGCGCGCCATCATCGCCGGCGCCGGCGGTGCCGCTCACCTGCCGGGCATGCTGGCCGCCAAGACCACCATTCCGGTGCTGGGCGTGCCCATCCCGACCCGCCAGCTCAAGGGGATGGACTCCCTGCTCTCCATCGTGCAGATGCCCAAGGGTGTACCGGTCGCCACCTTCGCCATCGGCGAGGCGGGTGCCGCCAACGCCGGCCTGTTCGCGGTCTCCCTGCTCTCCGTCGCCCAGGACGGCGACGCCCCCCGCTACCACCAGCAGCTCGACGGCTTCCGCGCCAAGGAGCGCGACCGGGTGCTGGCCCTGGAGCTGGAGGACCCGGCATGATACTGCCCCCCGCCACCCTCGGCATGCTCGGCGGCGGCCAGCTCGGCCGCTACTTCGTGATGTCCGCCCACCGCCTCGGTTATCAGGTCATCGTGCTGGATCCGGATCCCGCCAGCATCGCCGGGGCCGCCGCCGATGGCCAGATCGTGGCGGCCTATGACGACGCCGAGGCCCTGGCCGAACTGGCCCGTCGCTGCGACGCCATCACCTGCGAATTCGAGAACGTGCCGGCGGCCTCCCTGGCCCTGCTGGAGCAGCACAAGCCGGTGCGCCCGGCCGCGAGCGCGGTGCGCGTCTGCCAGGATCGCCGTGAAGAGAAAGCCTTCCTGACCCGCGCCGGCGTGCCGGTCGCGCCGAACCTGACCCTGCTGCCCCACGAGCCGCTGCCGGCCCTGTCCAGCGACCTCTTCCCCGCCATCCTCAAGACCGCCCGCGAAGGCTACGACGGCAAGGGGCAGTGGACCATCCACCAGGCCAGCGAACTGCCGGCAGCCCTGGCCGCCAGCGGCGTGCCCTGCGTGCTGGAGAAGCGCCTGCCGCTGGAAGGGGAGTTTGCCCTGACGCTCGCGCGCAGCCCGAGCGGTGCCATCAGCGCCCTGCCCCTGGTGCAGAACTGGCACAGCGGCGGCATCCTGGATCAGACCCGCTCCCCGGCCAACGTGCCCGCCCTGGAGGCCGAGGCCCAGCGCATCGCCGAGCACATCATCGCCGCCCTCGACTACGTGGGCGTGCTGACGGTGGAGTTCTTCCTGGTCGGCGGCCAGCTGCTGGTCAACGAGATGGCCCCCCGCCCCCACAACTCCGGCCATCCCAGCATCGACAACGCCGGCTGCAGCCAGTTCGAGCTGCAGGTGCGCGCCCTGTGCGATCTGCCGCTGCCGGCGCAGGCTGACGTTCAGCCCGCCATCCTGCTGAACCTGCTCGGGGATCTGTGGCAGGACGGCACGCCGGACTGGGCCGGCGCCCTGGCCCTGCCCGGGGTGCACCTGCACCTCTACGGCAAGGGCGAAGCCCGCCCCGGCCGCAAGATGGGCCACGTCACCGTCACCGGTCGCGACTGGCCGGCGGTCGAGGCCACCGCGCACCAGCTGCGCGCCCTGCTGGGCCTGCCGCCCCGCTAAACGCCGCTGGTACCAACGAAAAGACCCGGGCCTTGGCCCGGGTCTTTTCTATGGTGCTGCCTTAGATGAAGAGTCAGGCCCGTTCGGCAGAGGCCGCGACGGGAGCCGGCAGGCGGATGGTGAGGGAGAGCACCAGGGCTACCACCAGCAACACCAGAATGAGGTTGAATGTCGCCATGAAGCCGCCGAACAGGGAGGCGACGATGGAGCCGATGATGCTGCCCAGGCCAAAGCCCAGATAGATGACGCCGTAGTTCTTGGTCAGGTTGTTGAGACCGAAGAAGTCGCTCACCAGCGAGGGGTAGACGGTGATGGTACCGCCGAAGCTGAAGGCGACGCAGGCCACCGCCACGAAGAACAGGTTGGCGTTGAGCGGCACGAACAGCAGCAATCCCATACCACAGAGCGTGATCAGCTGGGCGATGGTGATGACCCGGATGCGGGACATCTTGTCGGAAAGGATCCCCAGCACCAACCGGCCTCCCAGGTTCGCCATGGCGATGATGGCGACGGCGTTGGCGGCGACCACGGCCGGCAAGCCCACCATGTTCTCGCCGATGTCCTTGGCCACGCCGATGACGTAGAGACCGCTCATGCAGGCGGTGAGGAACATCAGCGCCAGCATCCAGTACTGGGGCTTGCGCATCGCCTCGGCCAGGGTGAAGTCGCGGCTCTCGCTCTGCTGCACGGCGGCGGCCTGCCTGGGCGCATCCTTCATCAGCATGCCGCCCACCAGCACCATGGACATGGCGATCAGCCCCCACAGCTGGAAGGTGGTCTCAAGGCCGTTGCTGGAGAGCAGCAGCAGGTTGATGTACTTGAAGCCCAGGCTACCGAGGCCGTAGGCACCGATGGAACAGGCGGAGATGAGCCCCTTGCGCTCCGGGAACCACTTCACGCAGTTGGAGAGGGTCATCAGGTAGCCGGTGCCGTCGGCAAAGCCCACCAGGATGCCGGCACAAAGGTAGAGCATCGCCAGGTTGCTGGCATGGGCGGTGAGGAAGAAGCCGATGCCGAGCAGCACGCCGGCCCCCAGGGTAACGTTGCGCACCCCGAACCGCTCCTGCAGCTTGCCCGCCAGGGAGGAGGCGACCGCCAGCGACAGGCTGAGCAGGCCGAAGGCGAAGGCGACCTGACTGACCGGCTCGTCCAGCTTGTCGGAGAGCTGGGCATTGAACAGGCTCCAGGTGTAAACGGAGCCCAGGGCGAACTGGGTGATGATGGTACCGATCAAGGTCAGGTACCGGGTGCGGTTCATCTCTCTGGTCATGATGCGTCTCGGAAAGTGGACTTCAGGAAGTTGAGGCCACTATAGGCAAGACGCCGCTCCCGCCGACCGATTACGGCATGAAATGCAGATCGGCGGGAATGAATGACAATCAGAGCCGCATCAGCTGACGGAACGCCTTGATGTTGCTGCGACTCACCGGCACCTCGAACGGCAAATCATGGAGCCGGATGAGATAGGTGCTGTTGAACCAGGGCACTATCTCGCGGATCTTGTTGATGTTGACGCAGTAGGAGCGATGACAGCGGAAGAAGCCCTCCGCCGGCAGCCGGCTGACGAACTCGCTGAGGGTCATGGTCATCACATAGCGATCCGTGCGGGTGTAGACATGGGTCAGCTTCTCGTCGGCTTCCGCGTAGTAGATCTGCTCACAGGGGGTGACGATGATGCGCTCCCCCTTCACCAGGTTGACGGTGCGATTGTGCGGCGTGCCCGGCTCGCTCCCCTGCCCCGCCTGCGACTTGCCCGCCAGTTCGAGCTTTTGCAGCAGGCTGATGAGGCGCGGCTCGTTGTAAGGTTTGAGGATGTAGTCGAATGCCTCCAGCTCGAACGCCTCCACCGCAAACTCCTTGTAGGCGGTGACGAAGACGATGTGGGGCGGGTGGCTGGACTTGTGCAGATTCTTGGCCAGCAGCAGGCCGTCGATGGCGGGGATCTGGATATCCAGAAACACCACGTCCACCTCATGATCCTGCAGGTACTTGAACGCCTCCAGCCCGTCCTCGAAGCTCGCCACTATCTCTATGGTGCTGTGCTGGTTCACCAGATAGGCGAGCTCCTCCCTGGCCAGGTATTCATCTTCGACGATGATGGCTCTCAACATGGCTGTCCCTCTCGCGTCATGGCGTTCTTCTCAATATTGATGGCAATCAGCAAGGCATGACCTCCGGATCCGGCAGATAGAAACAGACTTCGGTGCCGGGCTCCAGCCGCTTGAGGTGCAGGCCGTCCCCATAGAGCAGCTTGACCCGCTGATGCACGTTCATCAGGCCGATGCTGCGGCTCTCCACCCGACCGGCGGCGACCCCGTCGATCACGGCCTGGCTGATGCCGTAGCCGGTGTCGCGCACCGCCACCCGGATACCGCCCGCCAGCTGTTTCACCTCTATGGTGACCCGACCCGGCGCACTGCGCGGCTGGATGCCGTGCAGGATGGCGTTTTCCACCAGGGGCTGCAACAGCAGGCTCGGCACCTGGATGTGCACGTCGTCCACCTCGAACACCACCTCCAGCTTGTCGCCGAAGCGGGCCTGCTCGATGGCCACGTAGTCGCGCACCTGTTGCAGCTCCTCCTGGATGTCGATGAGGGTGTCCCCCTTGTTGAGGTTGTAGCGCAGGTAGTCCGCCAGGTTGGCGATGAGCTGGCGCGCCTGCTGGGGACGAATGCGGATGAGCGACGAGATGGCGTTGAGGGCGTTAAACAGGAAGTGCGGGTTGATCTTGCTCTGCAGCGCGGTGAACTCCGCCTTGCGGGTCATCTCTTTCAGTTGCTCGATGCGCGACACCTCCATCTGGGTGGAGATGAGCTGGGAGAGGCCCACCGCCATCTCCTTGAGGGAGCTAGTGATGCTGTGGGTGCGGCGGTAATAGATCTTGAGGGTACCGCTGACGGCGCCGTTCTCCCGCAGTGGAATAATGATGACCGAGTGGAAATCGGCCAGATGGTACTGGCGCAGATCGTTGTTGATGATGATCTGGTCCAGCAGCACCGCCCGCTGGGTCATGGCGCTGATGGCGTGGTGCTCGTCCAGCTCGTAGTAATCCTTGCCCACCCCCACATAGGCCAGCACGTCCCGGGTATCGGTGATGGCCACCGCATCGGCGCTGATCTCGCTGCGAATGATGTCGCACACCTGGCCGAGGGAGTGACGGTCGATGTTCTGGAAAAACGGCAGCGTCTTGTTGGCGATGTCGAGCGCCAGCTTGGCCTGCTTGGCGGCAATCAGCTCCTTCTCGTCGTCCAGATCCTGCACCAGCTTGATGATGAGGCCGATGCAGAGGGTGCCCGCGATCATCGGGTAAGCGATGTGGCTGACGATCTCCACCCCCACGGCATGGGGCTCGGTCAGCTGCCAGATGAGCAGCATGGTCAGCCCCTCGCAGGCCATCCCCGCCAGGATGCCGTAGAGCCAGAGCCGCGACTTGCGGCATCTCAGGTGCAGCCAGGTGGCGAGCAGGCCGGCGATGATGCTGGCGATGAGGCAAGGAATGGAGGTGTGACCGTCCATGTCGATGAGGTAGCGGTGCAGGCCGGAGATGACCCCGGCCGGAATGCCGACCCAGGGGCCGAACAGGATGCCGCCGGAGATGATGGCGATGATCCGCACGTTGATGAGGGCCCCCTCCACCGGGATGCCGGTATAGGTGCTGAACACCGCGAACAGGCAGAAGATGGCGGCCACCAGCACCAGCTCGGCCGGGGTGTGATCCCGCTTCTGGAACAGGCGCTGGAAGGGCCGGGTACGGGTCAGCAGGAAGAGCGTCATCAGCATCAGCGCCGCCCGCTCGAACACCGCCAACAACATCATCTGATTCTCGAGCATGCATACCTCCGGGCCGCGACGAACGGGGCCCACTATAGGGATTGTGAGCCCGGCCGCCGCTGACCGGGATCAAGGAGAGAGGGCGAGTCACGGCACCAGAAACGAAAAAGCCCCGCGCCAGCGCGCGGGGCCTGGCAGAACAACCGTCCTCAGGAGAGGGTGGCCAGCCTGGCCGCAAACCCCATAAAGAAGAGGCCGATCAATCCATTGCCCAGCTTGGCGAGGCGCACCTTGCGCGCAAAGAAACGGGCCATCAGGGTACCACCGAAGATCAGCAGGGTCAGGTAGACGAAGCTCATGGCCTCCAGCATGCCCGCCAGCACCAGGTAGGAGATCCAGGTGTGGGCATAGCTGAAGTCGATGAACTGCACGAAGAAGGAGACGTAGAACAGGATGGCCTTGGGGTTGGTGAGGCTCAGGGTCAGGGCCTTGCTGAAGTAACGCTCCCCCGGATCCACCGCCGACGCCTGCCCGGCCTGTTTGGCGATGAAGTTGGCATGGAGGATCTTCACCCCCAGGTAGAGCAGGTAGAGGGCGCCGAGGTAGCGCACCAGGGTAAACAGCAAGGGGGTGGTGCGGATGAGGGAGGCGATACCCAGATAGGCGCAGAAGATCAGGATGGCATCCCCGACGAAGACGCCCAGGGCCGCCTTGTAGCCGGCACTGATGCCGCGTACCGCCCCGGTACGCAGCACGTAGAGGGAGTTGGGCCCAGGTGCGATGATGATGAAGAAGAGCCCCACCAGATAGGTCCAGACGTTGATGACACCCAGGCTTTCGAACATGTTCCCTCCATGGCGGGCGATGAGCCGGATAACGGCGGCAGGCTTTCTATACTAATCCGCCCCGCGCCAAGCACAAGATCTGACCAGCCATCCACACACTTTCAGGATGAACGGCCTGAACGCCGCTCAAGATCAGCTCGGTGTTCGCCCACTTTGGTTATGTCCAGATGCGCCGGGATAGGGCATGGTAGAGGGAGCATGCCGTCACAGATACCCCAGCCATGGACAAGACCTTGAGTACCGACACTCCGATCACCGCCCCGTCTGCGGTGGACAACCCGAATACCACCGCTTATCCGGTGATCGCCGCCATCAGCTTCTCGCACCTGTTGAACGACATGATGCAGTCGGTGCTGCTGGCCATCTACCCGCTGCTCAAGCTCGGCCTCGACCTGTCGTTCACCCAGATAGGGCTCATCACCCTCACCTACCAGTTCACGGGCTCCCTGCTGCAACCCCTGATCGGCCTCTACACCGACCGCAGGCCCATGCCCTACTCCCTGCCGCTTGGCATGGGGTTCACCCTGGTGGGATTGCTCTCCCTCTCCCAGGCGGACAGCTTCGGTGCCGTGCTGCTGTCGGCCATGCTGATCGGCATGGGCTCCTCCGTCTTCCACCCGGAATCCTCCCGGGTCGCCCGCATGGCGGCGGGCAACCAGCCCGGCCTGGCCCAGTCCCTGTTCCAGATCGGCGGCAACCTGGGTTCGGCCATCGGCCCCCTGCTCGCCGCGCTCATCATAGTGCCCCAGGGCCAGGGCAGCGCGGCCTGGTTCTCCCTGTTCGCCCTGGTCGGCGTCATCGTGCTCAGCTTCGTCGGACGCTGGTCCAGCCATCACGGCGCCAGCTTCCATAAACGGATGAAGGCCCATGCCGGCAACGGCCTGAGCCGCCGCCAGATCGGCTGGTCGCTGGCCATCCTGGGCCTGCTGATGTTCTCCAAGTTCTTCTACATGGCCAGCCTCAGCAGCTATTACACCTTCTACCTGATGGACAAGTTCAGCCTCTCCCTGGACAGCGCCCAGCTCCATCTGTTCGCCTTCCTGTTTGCCGTCGCGGCGGGTACCGTGCTCGGCGGGCCGATCGGCGACCGCATCGGCCGCAAGCGGGTGATCTGGATCTCCATCCTCGGCGTCGCCCCCTTCACCCTGCTGCTGCCCCATGCCGATCTGTTCTGGACCTCGGTGCTCTCGGTCATCATCGGCCTGATCCTGGCGTCGGCCTTCTCCGCCATCCTGGTCTACGCCCAGGATCTGGTCCCCGGCAAGGTCGGCACCATCTCCGGCCTCTTCTTCGGCTTCGCCTTCGGCATGGGGGGCATAGGCGCCGCCCTGCTGGGCCAGCTCGCGGATGCCACCAGCATCGAAACCGTGTACCAGGTCTGCGCCTACCTGCCCCTCATCGGCCTGCTGACCGCCTGCCTGCCCAACCTCAGAAAGGACTAGGGACAAAGCGACAGCCCGCATCGACGGTCGGGGCGACCAACCATAAAAAACGCGGCCTGAGCAGGCCGCGTCTGAAGTGGATGAGCACGAGGGGACCTCAGCAATACTGGCCCCCCAGCCCGCCGGGACTAAAGCCCCACTGGAAGTTGTCACTGCCGAGCCCGCTCATCGGACAGGGGCAACCTCCATCAGCAGTACTGGCCGGCTACCCAACCGGAGGACCAGGCCCACTGGAAGTTGTAGCCGCCGAGCCAGCCGGTCACGTCCACCACCTCGCCGATGAAGTAGAGACCAGCCACCTTGCGCGCCTCCATGGTCTTGGAGGAGAGCTCGTGGGTGTCCACCCCACCCAGGGTCACCTCGGCGGTGCGATACCCCTCGGTGCCGTTGGGCAGGATCTGCCAATCCCCCAGCAGGGTGGCGACCGCCTCCAGCTCCCGCTCGTTGTACTGGCGCATCGGCTTGTTAATCAGCAGGCCCAGCTCCACCAGCTTGTCGACGAAGCGCTTGGGCAGCTCGCGCCCCAGCACGGTCTTGAGCTCCTGGGCCGGATGGGCCTGGACCCACTCCCTGAGGGCCGCCGGGATGTCCAGCTCCGGCAGCAGGTTGATGTGGATTTTCTCCCCCGCCAGCCAGAAGGAGGAGATCTGCAGGATGGCGGGGCCGGAGAGGCCGCGATGGGTGAACAGCATGGCCTCCTTGAAGCGGGTGCCGTCCTCGGCGGTCACCGCCACCGGCAGGCTGACCCCGGCCAGATCCGCGAAGGCCTCCTTGTCGGCCTGATGCAGGGTAAATGGCACCAGGCCGGCGCGGGTGGGCAGCACGGTGAGGCCGAACTGCTCCGCCAGCTTGAAGCCATAGGGGGTGGCGCCGAGTTTCGGCATGGAGAGGCCGCCGGTGGCCACCACCAGGGAGTGGCAGGCGATCCCCCCCTTGCTGGTGTCGAGCACGAAGCCCTCATCGCCCTTGCTGACGGAGAGGATCTCGGTCTGGAACTGCAGGGTCACGCCAGCCCAGTCGCACTCGGTCAGCAGAATGTCGACGATATCCTTGGCGCTCTCGTCGCAGAACAGCTGACCCAGCGTCTTCTCGTGATAGCTCAGGCCGTGCCTGTCCACCAGATCGATGAAGTCCTGCTGGGTGTAGCGCGCCAGCGCCGACTTGCAGAAGTGGGGGTTCGCCGAGAGGAAGGCATGGGGCCCGGCCTGATGGTTGGTGAAGTTGCAGCGGCCACCGCCGCTGATGAGGATCTTGCGGCCCGGCTTCTTGGCGTTGTCCAGCACCAGCACGGAACGGCCCCGGTAGCCCGCCTGGGCCGCACACATCAACCCGGCCGCTCCGGCACCGATCACCACCACATCAAACTGCTTCATCATCACCCACCCATCAAAAGAAAAACGGCCCCTGTACGAAGGACCGTCATTGTACCCGGCAGAAACCACCGCCGCGGTTTCATCGCTTTTCCAATAAAAAAACGGCCCCTTTGCAAGGGGCCGTCATTGTACTGGCTGAACACTAAGTGTCCACGACTATCAGGCGTTGCCGTCCATGATGCTGGCCGGGGCGCCCTTGGCCAGCTCGGCCAGCTCCTTGTCGATGAAGTAGAGACCCTTGCCATCCTCGCCCACCAGGCTCAGGCGGTCGACGATGCTCTTGAACAGTTTCTCCTCTTCGTGCTGCTCGGCCACGTACCACTGCAGGAAGTTGAAAGTGGAGTAGTCCTGGGTGGTGAAGGCGACGTGGGCCAGGCCGTTGATGCACTTGGTGATGTGGTACTCGTGCTCCAGGGTGGTGCGGAAGATCTCCCCCAGGGACTGGAACTCGTGGGGAGGTGCCTCGATCGCCCCCAGCACCGGCATGGCACCGGTCTCGCTGACGTAGGTGAACAGGCGCTCCATGTGCTGGCGCTCTTCCACCGCGTGCTGGCGCAGGAAGGTGGCAGCCCCCTCGAAGCCCTTGTCCTCGCACCAGGCACTCATCTGCAGGTAGAGGTTGGAAGAATAGAATTCCAGATTAATCTGCTCGTTCAACTTCTCGATCATGGCTTTGGCCAACATGATGATTCTCCACTGTGATTTGCCCACGATTGTCGCCACTGTTGCGGCCAGACGCAACCAGATACCGTCGTCGAACCGAGCAGTCGGGACGGCTTTTCACCTCATCCTGCCCCCCATACGGCTATAGAGAAGCAAAGAAACATGGTGTAGGTAACGTCAGCCATTATGATGGCGCCAGTGGTCAGGGAAAGGATTCAATGAGATTCATAATGGCACTGGCGCTGCTCTGGATAACCCAGCTGCAGGCCGCTCCCTCCTTGCTCGACGAGGCTGAACTGCAGGCGGCGCGGGATCCCGTCGGCTATCTGCAGCGCCTCGATGCCAGCCCGCGGCAGGACATGGAGCTGTTTTACGCCAGAGCCCTGGCCCAGGCCGCGCTGGGACGCTACCCCCAGGCCCTGCTCGACAATGCTCGTGCCCGCGGGCTGGCCAGCGCCCGGCAAGCATCCCTGCGCCTGCTCGACTTCCGCCTGCAACAGATCGCCCTGACCCTGGAGGCAGAGACGCCGGAGCGCGCCCTCGACCTGCTGACCCAGCTCTGGCCCGCGGTCAGGGATCACCCGGCGCAGGCATCGGAATGGCACGCCCTCAACGGCCTCGCCTTCTACCGTGCCCAGCAGATGAAGGAGGCGATCCTCGAGCTCAAGACCGCTCTCCAGCAGAAACAGCAGGAGCCCGTCACCCTGCTCTCTACCCTGCAGTGCGGTCGCCTGCTGATGACCCTCGGCAACCTCTACGCCGATCTCAGCCTCCACCGGGAGGCCGAGCGTTACTATCAGGATGCCCTCGAGCAGATGACGGGGCTCAACGACCCCAACAGCCAGGCCATCATCCGGGCCAACATGGCCAGGCTCTATATCGACATGGCGCACCCTGCCAGGGCGAACCAGCTGCTCGATGCCCTGCTCGCCACCCCGGGGCTCTCTCCCCGCTACCGCGCCATTGTGCTCGGCTACCAGGCCATGGTGTTCAACGCGCAAGGGGAGTGGCGGGCCGCCTGGCTGAGCCTGGAAGAGGCACAGGCCATCTACGACGGGCTCGGCACCCCGCAGGCCGCCTCGCGCCTCGCCGAGATCAGGGCGAAAACCCTGATGGGACGCGGCGAGAAGCTGCTCGCCCTGCAACTGCTGATGGCCCAGTCCGGCCCTCTCTCCATGAATGGCCGTGCGATGCAGGCCAGGCTGCTGGCCGATCTGGGGCGCTACCCCGAGGCCTATGGCGCCATGGCCCGCTACATGCAAAGCTACAAGCAGCACTTCAACCAGACCCTGAGCCAGCATGCCGCCGCCTTCCAGGTCGAGCGGGACCTGGCCCGCAGCGAGGCCAGCAACCGTGCACTGCAACTGGAGAACGAGAACAAGCGCCGGCAGCTGCTCTATCAACAGAGCGCCCGCAACTACCAGCTGCTGTTGCTGGTGCTGCTGGCCGGTGCCCTGATCCTGCTCGGTCTCACTACCCGCAGACTGCACCGCAACTCGCGCCATCTCTACACGCTCGCCACCTTCGACCAGCTGACCGGGCTGCCCAACCGGCGCGCCCTGCTGGAGCGGCTGGCGCAGCAGTGGCAGCAGGGGGGCCCCCTGACCCTGATCATCATCGACATCGATCACTTCAAGCAGATCAACGACAGGCACGGTCACCAGGCCGGTGATGAGGCCATTCGCCAACTGGCCAGGGAGCTCAAGAGCTGGGCGCCCGATCAGCAGCTGATCGGGCGCCTGGGGGGAGAGGAGTTTCTGGTGGCCATGACCCTGGACGGAGCCAGCTGCTGGCAGCTCGCCGAGCAGCTGAGACACAGGGTCGCCTACCTTGCCGCCCCTCACATGACCGTCAGCATCGGGGTCGCGGAGCGTTCACCGGATGATGAGCACCTGGACCAGCTCATCCACAGGGCCGACATGGCCATGTATCAGGCGAAACGTCAGGGGCGCAATCAGACTGTCCTGGCACAGCCCCCCGGCGACGGGGACGAACTCGCCTGCAACGTCGCCTGATCCGGGGCCTCACAGTCCCATGCAGTGCTCAGGGAACTAGCTCGGTCAGGGACGACACATCCACCGGCGCCCCGTAGTCCACTCCCGGCAGCTCGAAGCCGTTGAGCTGCATGAAGTCCTGACGCAGGCCGACAAAATCCCCCAGTGCGTGGAAGTTGTCCGGCGTCACCTTGGGCCAGAGCGCCGAGACGGCGGCCTGCACGGCCGGGTCCAGCTCGTGGTCATCCATGCGGATCAGCCGGTTGCCATCGGCCACCACCCCCCGGGGTCCATACATCTTGGCGGCGAACAGCCGCTGCATCTGCTCGATGCAGCTTTCGTGCACTCCGCGCTCCTTCATCACCCCCATCAGCAGACCGAGGTAGACCGGCAGCACCGGAATATAGGCGCTCGCCTTGGTCACCAGTGCCTTGCACACCGACACCCAGGCGTGACCGCCGATGTGTGCCAGTTGCAGGTTGATGGTCTCGGCGGTGGCGTGCAGATGTTCCTTGGCATAGCCGATGGTACCGTCACGGTAGAGGGGATAGGTGGATTCGGGGCCGATATAGGAGTAGGCCACCGTCTGGGCGCCGGTGGCCAGGCAGTCCGCCTGCTGCAACGCCTGCAGCCAGAGTTGCCAGTCCTCCCCTCCCATCACGGTGACGGTGTCGCGGATCTCCTCCGGGGTGGCGGTTGCCAGTGACTGCTGCACCAGGGTGTCACGCTCCAGATCCAGCCCCCAGCCACTGAACGACTGGCCCGTGGTCTTGAGCACGGAGCGTACCTGAGTGCCGTCCGGCAGCACCCGGATGCCGCTCGCCAGCGAGTAGATCACCAGATCCACCTGTCCGAGCTGCTGGCGAATGGTCTCGATGGCCTGCTGGCGCAGGGTGTCGGAGAAAGCATCCCCGATGAGATTGATGGCAATGCGCCCGGCCTGCTCCGCCGCCTGACGGAACCAGATGTTGTTGTACCAGCCGGCGCTGCCGAGCCCCTTGTCGGAGGGGCCCCGCTCGAACGACACGCCCAGGGTGTCGGCACCGGCGCCGAAGGTGAGCGCGATGCGCGACGCCAGCCCGAAGCCGGACGAAGCCCCCAGCACCAGCACCCGTTTGGGCCCGTTGAAGGGGCCTGCGGCCCTGACGCTGGCGATCTGCTGCTGCACGGCGGCCCGGCAGCCGAGGGGGTGACAGTTGCGGGCGACGCAACCCTGGATCTGGGGGTGAATGATCATGAAACACGCTCCAAAGCATCAATACGATAAAAGGAGTGCCACTGCAGGAGCATCCACGTCCAACCTGAAGGTGTGGGGTACAACGCGCGCTGCGGCATCATCAAGGGAACTGGCTACAGCATAACCAAGGCGCACTGGATTACCTTGATGCCGGGCGGGATCCGGGCAGGAAAAGGGCGGAAAAACAAAAGGGAGCACCAGGCTCCCCAAAGCGGTATTCAGATGCTTTTTGTTGTGTTGTGCTCATTGCGAAACACGGGCACATCCTATGCCCCTCCCTTCTCCGGGGCAAGAGAGGGGCTGTGATCGGCTTCAAACTCCCGCTCAAAATATGCACTACCTTTTCATCGGATACGGCAACCCGGGTGTACAGGGTCCATGCAAATCCTGAAACTGTGGTACCGCCGTCGTTTTAGTTTCAGCAGACATTGGTATAGTGGACCCAGGATCAGTGAGGAGAACTCCCATGAACGGTACCTATTACAAACACGTACTGGCCGCGATCGACCTGTCGGAAGATAACCGCAAGGTGATCGAGAAGGCGGTCGACCGGGCCCGCTCCAACGGCGCCAAGCTGTCGGTGATCCATGTCGATGTGGACCTCAAGGATCTCTACACCGAGATGATCGATATCGACATCGACAACGTGCAGGATCAGGTGATCGCCGAAGCGAAGGAGAAGCTGGAGGCCTTCCTGGCCTCGGTGGACTACCCCATCGAGAAGAAGCTGGTGATCTGCGGCGACCTGAGCGAACGGGTCAACCAGGCGGTCAAGGACTACCAGATCGACCTGCTGGTGTGCGGCCACCGCCAGAGCTTCTGGAGCCTGCTCACTTCGAGCGCACGCCAGCTGATGAATACAGTACCCTGTGACATGCTGGTCGTGCCCTTGCAGAAGTGATCAAACAGGCGTAGCTTGATTTGCCATGAATACGACCTTCTTCACTCATAACTACTGGTGGTGCTGCTTATAACAGGCGGCACTGCTTTTCTATGTAATATATCCCAAAGAAAACACCGTGACCGCCGAGAGGCGGTCATTGTTTTCATCCCTTTGTCGCCTCCCGGCTCACCCAACTGGAGAGAGTGACATGCACAACCCCATCATACTGACTGGCGACCGCCCCACCGGCAGACTGCACATCGGCCACTACGTCGGCTCCCTGCGCCAGCGCGTCGAGGCCCAGCACCATTACCGCCAGTTCGTGATGATCGCCGATCTGCAGGCGCTCACCGACAACGGCCACAACCCGGCCAAGGTGACCGACAACGTGCTGGAGGTGATGGCCGACTACCTGGCCGCCGGCCTGGATCCCGCCAGGACCACCTTCTGCCTGCAGAGTGCCCTGCCCGCCCTCGCCGAGCTCACGACCTACTACCTCAACCTGGTCAGCGTCGCCCGGCTGGAGCGCAACCCCACCGTCAAGGCGGAGATCCAGCAAAAAGGGTTCGAACGCAGCCTGCCCGCCGGCTTTCTTGTCTACCCGGTCAGCCAGGCCGCCGACATCACCGCCTTTCGCGCCACCCACGTGCCGGTGGGCGAGGATCAGCTGCCCATGCTGGAGCAGACCAACGAGATAGTGCGCCGCTTCAACACCCTGGTTGGCAAAGAGATCCTGACCGAGTGCCAACCCATCCTGAGCGACACCGGCCGCCTGCCCGGCATCGACGGCAAGGCCAAGATGTCCAAGTCCCTCGGTAACACCATAGAGCTCGGCATGTCGAGCGAGGAGATCAGGCAGGCGGTGTTCGCCATGTATACCGACCCCGACCACTTGAGGGTGAGCGATCCGGGCCGGGTGGAGGGTAATACGGTGTTCGCCTACCTGGATGCCTTCCACCCCGACCAGGCGCTGGTAGCCGAGATGAAGGCCCACTACCAGCGTGGCGGCCTGGGGGACATGCGCTGCAAACAGGTGCTGAACGACTGCCTGCAGACCCTGCTCGCCCCCATGCGGGAGCGGCGCCAGGCGGCCATTGCCGACAAGCGCCGGCTGCTGCGCCTGTTGCAGCAGGGCACTGAGCAGGCCCGCGCCCTCACCGACGAGGTGCTGGCCGAGGTGAAGGGGGCCATGGGACTGGATTACTTCAGCGCGCTGGGGTGAGCCGCGCCGCCCAGCGCGTGCGGGCCGTAGCGCTCGAACGCCAGCCGGTGCAGCAGCCCCTTGAACCAGCCGATCGCCTCGTCATGGGCGGTGAGCGGGTGGCCCGCCATCAGATAGACGATGGGAATGGCAGGATCCAGCTGATGGAGTCGCAGCGGGTAGTGGCGGCAGAAGTGGCGCCCGATCATCTCGGGCACCACCACCAGATAGCGACCGGTGGCCATCAGCGGCGGCACCGCCATGAAGCTCGGCAGCCGGACCCCCAGCTCCCGCGCCACCCCGAAACGCCCCAGCCAGAGATCCACCATGGCCTGGCTGTGACCCCAGCTGGAGGTGTGGATGTGAGGGCGGCTGACCAGCTCGTCCGGCCCCAGCGCATCGGGCAGATCGCTGCCAAGGGGTGACAGGCAGACCAGGGGATTGCTGAACCACTCCTCCCGCCACAACCGGGGGGAGAGGTGGTTGGCGCCAGCGAACCCGATCACCAGATCCAGCTCTCCCTTCTCCAGCTCCCGCTCGTAATCGCTGTCCGCCAGCTCGCACACCTCCAGCCGGCAGTGGGGTGCGAGCTGCACCATGCGCTCCACCAGCATGGGCACCAGCCCGTGTTCCACCGACCCCGGGGTGGCGATGCGAAACACCCGCTGGGCACTGGCGGGATCGAACCCCTTCGCCTGCCGCAGCCCCTGCTCCAGCATGGCCAGCGCCTGACGTACCGGGCTTGCCAGTGCCTTGGCCCGCTCGGTCGGCATCATCTCGCGCCGGCTCATCACGAAAAGGGGATCATCCAGCGCCTGGCGCAAGCGCCCCAGGGCATGGCTGACAGTGGACTGGGAGAGGTGCAGCCGCTCTGCGGCGCGAGTAACGTTGCGCTCCTGCATCAGCATGTCGAACACGGTGAGCAGGTTGAGGTCGAGTCGGGAGAGGGGAAGTTCCATCGATAATGGCCATAGTTGAATGACGACAATTCATTTTTGGCATAGTAGCAGATTGCATAGAATGCGCTGGCGAATTACCTCGGAGATTCAAATGCGTAGTTATCTGTTGTTGCTGGCGATAGGCCTGTTGTGGGGCTCCCAGTTCATCTTCATGCACCAGGCCGTGGCGGAACTGCCTCCCATCCTGGTGGCGGCCGGTCGCGCCCTGTGCGGCAGTCTGACCCTGGGTCTGCTCTGCCTGTTCATGCGCCTCAAGAGTGAGCACACCCCCTGGCGTACCTACATGCTGATCGCCCTGCTGGATGCCACCATCCCCTTCATCATGGTGGCCTGGGGTCAGCAGTATGTGGACAGCGCCATCGCCGCCGTGGTCATGGGTTGTATCCCCTTTGTGACCATTTTGGCAGCACCCCTGTTTATTTCTGGTGAAAGAATCACCAAGGGCGGCCTCGTCTCCGTGCTCATCGGCTTCGTCGGCGTGCTGGTACTGTTCTGGCCCAAGCTGGCCAACGGCATGAATGCCGGTCTGCTCGGTGCCATGGCCATCCTGTTCGGCGCCAGCTGCTTCGCCATCGGTCTGCTGATGATCAAGCGCTTTGCCAAGGATCACCCTGTGGTCGTGGCCCGCAACATCCTGATCTCCTCGGCCATCCAGCTGCTGCTGGCCGCCCCCTTCGTGGCCGACCTGAGCACCTTCACCCTGCCGAGCCAGCAGGCCATGGGCGCCGTCGCCATGCTGGGGATCTTCTGTACCGGTCTGGTCTACTTCCTCTACATGGCGCTGATCCAGAAGGCGGGCCCGACCTTCGCCTCCTTCAGCAACTACCTGGTGCCGCTGTTCGGCGTCATGCTGGGTGCCCTGTTCCTCGGCGAGCAGATCCAGTCCACCACAGGTGTGGCACTGGCCCTGATCCTGGGCTCGGTCGCGCTCAACCAGTGGGCCCAGCAGCGTCGCCAGCAGCGGGAGGCCACCCCATGTCAGGCATCCTGACCAGCCTCTGCGGCGGTCTGGTGCTGATCGCCGGCTGGCAGTATCGCCACCGGCTGGCCGGGGTAGTCGGCCTCTTGATGGTGCTGCTGCCCTGGTTCTTCGACAGCAAGCTGCAGGCCATGCTGAGTTATGCGTTGAGTGCCTGAAGACACCCTCTGCGTGTGTGACGAGAGTATATCTCTCCTGTTTTTGGGACCGTTTTAAAAAACCTCCGATTTGTCCCCTCTACCGGCGCCCTGCGCCGGTTTTTTTATCTCTGCGTCTCTGATCCGTAGCGGTAGCTCAGCCGCTCGTTCTTGCGCGGCCCCGTGATCTGCCAGGCGAGCAGAAAACCGTCACCGGTTTCGGTCAGCTCGGCGCTGTAGTGATCCTGCCCGCACAGGTGCGGCTCGGCCGTTATCCAGCGCCCATTCTCCCCGGGCAGCAACTCGAACAGCTCGACCGGCTGCTCGTAGCGCAGGTGGGAGAGCAGGATCCCCCGCTGTGTACGCCGCCACCAGAAGCGGTTGTGCATGGCCAGCACCCGGCCATGGGGCGTGGTGTAGCGCCCGCTCTCGGCAAACAGCCAGCCACCCTGGTGATCGGTCACCTGCACAGACCCCTCCCCACGACCGCACCAGTCGGTGGCGGACCCGGCCCCGTTGCTCGCCTCGAAGGCAAATGCTCCGATCTGTGGCAACCCTTCCCATAAACGCTGGATCGCGCCTTCCAACTCGGCCATCATAGCGCCCTCCAAATTGACAACTGACGACAATTCAATCACATGAACTACTTGATAGGGGTTACCCTGCTCTGGTCCTTCTCCTTCAGCCTGATCGGGGTCTACCTCGCCGGCCAGGTGGATGCCTACTTCTCCGTGCTGACCCGCATCGTCCTCGCCAGCCTGGTATTTCTCCCCTTCCTGCGCCGCCGCTGGCTGCGGCCCGACCTGGTGATCAAGCTGATGAGCCTCGGCGCCATCCAGCTCGGCATCATGTATCTGTTCTATTACCACTCCTTCCTGCTGCTGACGGTGCCCGAGGTGCTGGTGTTCACCATCTTCACCCCCATCTATGTCACCCTGATCCACGATCTGCTGGAGCGGCGCTTCAAGCCGGTCTATCTGTGGGGGGCCCTGCTGGCGGTGCTGGGGGCGGCCGTCATCCGCTTCGACGGGCTCACCGAAAGCTATGTGCTGGGATTCCTGGTGGTACAGGGGGCCAACGTCTGCTTCGCCCTGGGTCAGGTCGGCTACAAGGTGCTGCTGGCCCGGGAGACCGAACAACCCCCCCAGCTCGCGGTGTTCGGTTGCTTCTATCTGGGAGCCCTGGTGATCGCCCTGCCCGCCTGGTGGCTGCTGGGCCAGCCCCAGTACCCCACAAGCAACCTGCAATGGGGCATCCTGCTCTGGCTGGGGATTGGCGCCTCGGGACTTGGCTACTTCCTGTGGAACAAGGGGGCAACCCTGGTCAGCAGCGGCGTGCTGGCCATCATGAACAACGCCCTGATCCCGGCGGGTCTGCTGGTCAACCTGGTGCTCTGGGGCAAGGATACCGACCTGCTCAGGCTCAGCCTTGGCGCCCTGCTGATGCTGGCATCCCTCTGGGTCTGCCAGCGTCAGCGGGTCAGTGAAGGCTGACGGAAAACGGGCTCGCTCAGGCGGGGCCTCTCTGGATTCGCAGATGTTCGTGGTGAGTGAGCGCTGACTGAAAATCAGCCGATGACTGTGTTGTGCTCCCGCTTCGCCTGGCCGTGGCAGGAGGCCAGGCGCGCCAGCAGATGATCGAGCTGCTCGGCACTCTGGCTCTGCACCAGACCGATGCTGACGGTCACCGGGCGCTGGGGCAGCAGGCTGGCATCGGCTATCTCCAGACGCAGCCGCTCGGCAATTTCCAGACCGCTCAGTCGATCGGTCTGGGAGAGCATCAGGATGAATCCGTCCTCGTCCCAGCGGGCGAAGGGATCCTCCCGCCTCAGCTCGCGGCGGACCATGCGAGCCAGTTTGGCCAGCATGGCGTCACAAGTAGCCTCGCCAAACAGCTGCAGGATCTTGCTGCGGTGATCCACGCTGAATTGCAGCAGACAGAAACTGCCGCTTTCACTGGCCAGCCGCTCATCCAGCAGCATCTCGAAATGGCTGCGGCTCTCAAGCCCGGTGAGCGGATCCGTGTCGTGGCGATCCTCCAGGGGCGCCATGGCAGCATCCAGATGGCGCACCACCCCCAGCAACTGCCCCCGCTCGTCGCGGCGCATCCGCTCCTCCAGCCGAATGTAGTGGCCCTGATGATGCAAGATACGGTACTCGAGCCGCACCCCGCTGCTGCGCCCCTCCTGGCAAGCCGCCATGGCCTCGGCCAGACGGGGGCCGTCGTCCGGGTGCACCCGGGCCAGCCAGCCGAGATCATCCAGCTCTCCCCCCTCCAGCCCCAGTAGCTGCAGACAGGAGGGATCGCGCCTCAGGCCCTGTTCGGCCGACCAGGTCCAGATCCCGGCCTCCAACATCGCCATGGCCTGCGCCATCAGCGTCACCTCAAGGGGGGTGGTGATCTCTACCCAGGGAGTCTCATACCTTTCCATCACGCGCCTCGAAACCGGATCTGAATATCTGAATCTAACATTCTCAATAAGTAACATTGGCGCAGGCGCCGAGCAACCGCGCCAATGTCAGCCCCTCAGCCCCCCGCTCTTGTCCACTTCAAGATATCAGGTCCCAGCAAAACGCCATTCACCTTACCCTGATAATCGGCCATCAGTGCCTGCCAGCCTTCAGACACGAAGTAGCAGAGGAACTCAGCCCGCCTTGCCCTGATAACCGGCCATCAGTGCCTGCCAGCCTTCAGCCACGAAGTAGCAGAGGAACTCAATTCACCTAGCCTTGATAGCCAGCCATCAGCGCCTGCCAGCCTTCAGCCACGAAGTAGCAGAGGAACTCAATTCACCTAGCCTTGATAGCCAGCCATCAGCGCCTGCCAACCTTCAGACACGAAGTAGCAGAGGAACTCAATTCACCTTGCCCTGGTAACCGGCCATCAATGCCTGCCAGTTCTCCGGCACGAAGTGGAAACTGGTATGCAGCTGGGACTCCTTGTTGAAGGAGCGCAGCAGCCGCTCCAGGTTAGCCTGTTGCCAGCTGCCGGGTGCGCGGATGGCCCCCTTGTCGAAATCGATCACCCACACCTTGCCCTCCTTGTCGAGCAGCAGGTTGTGGCTGTTGAGGTCCGCGTGACAGACACCGGCATCGTGCAGCCGGCGCACCGTCTGCCCCACCTTGTGCCACACCTCGGCGGCCAGCGGCCCCAGCTTCAGCAGGGCCACCAGATCCTTGGCCCCCCGGATGCGCTCGATCAGGATGTCGGCCCGGTAGAAGGGCCCCTGCTTGACCATGCGTGCCGCAAACGGGCGCGGCACCGGCAGCCCCTGCTCGCTCAGGGTGGCCAGCAGGCGGTATTCGGCCATGGCCCGACTCGACTCCACCCCTTCGAACCAGAAGCGATCCCGCACCAGCTTGCCCACCATGCCGCCACGGTAGTAGTGACGCAGCACCAGATGGCGCGACTCATCCTTCACGAACCAGGTCACCCCCCGACCGATGGCGCTCCCCACTACCTGGCGATGGGTCTGCCACCAGACCGGGTCGAACAGGGAGGGGGAAGGATCGCGGAAGGCACCGTCGGCATACCAGCAGATCTGGTTGTGGGTGGTCTGTGTCAGCATCATGAAAATTCCGGTCGGTAGTGGGACGCAGGGCATCCCGTCAGGGGACTGTGCCGGTCGGGCAACTGGCGCAATTTTACAATCCACAAGGGAGTTTGCATAATGCCATCCATCCATTTTGCCATCGTTGCGCCACATCATGCCGCTGTTCCAAACGCCGCCCTCATCCATCTGCATCCTGCGTCTCTCCGCCATCGGCGACTGCTGTCACGCGCTGGCGCTGGTGCGCGTCATCCAGCGGGCGTGGCCAGAGACTCGCATCACCTGGATCACCGGCAAGATTGAGGCGACCCTGTTTGCCGACCTGCCCGGTGTCGAGGTCATCCCCTTCGACAAGAGCAAGGGCTGGCGAGGCTATCGCGAGCTGTGGCAAACCCTCAAGGGACGCAGGTTCGATGCCCTGCTCCATCTGCAGGCAGCCTTGCGAGCCAGCATCGCCACCTTGGGGATCCGCGCCAAGGTCAAACTCGGTTTTGACCGGGAGCGGGCCAGCGATGGCCAGTGGCTGTTCACCAACCACAGCGTGCCATCCCCCGCCTCTCCCCACGTGCTGGACGGCTTCCTCGCCTTTGCCAGGGAGCTCGGCATCCGGGATCTTACCCCGGACTGGCAACTGCCCATCAGCGCCGAACACCAGGCCTGGGCCAGGGAGAAGGTGGGCGGCAAACCGACCCTGCTCATCTGCGCCGCCGCCAGCAAAGCCTTCAAGAACTGGACGGCGGCCGGTTATGCCGCCCTGGCGGATCACGCCGCCAGCCGGGGCTTTCAAGTCTATCTGTGCGGCGGACCGGCCAAGCTGGAACGGGATCTGGCTGCCGATATCCAGCAGCTGAGCCAGAGCAAACCGGTGGATCTGGTGGGGCAGACCAATCTCAAGCAGTTGCTGGCACTGATCAAGGAAGCCAGCCTGGTGCTGGCCCCGGATACCGGCCCCGCCCACATGGCCACCCTGGTGAGCACTCCGGTGATCGGCCTCTATGCCCACCATAACCCGGACCGCACCGGCCCCTATCTGTGCCGCGACTATCTGGTCAGCGTCTATCAGGAGCTGATTGAGCAGGAGACCGGCAAGCCCCTGGCCGAGCTCGGTTGGCGCACCCGCCTCAAGGATCCGGACGCCATGGGCAAGATCACCCGCGAGCGGGTCATCGCCGCGTTCGACCGGTTCTGTGCCGATCGCCAGCTGCTGCCAGCGGCGGGCAATTCGGAAATACCGAGCCCTGAGGCAGGGATAATCTGATGGCTCTCCCCCGGCAGCAGGGGCAGAATGGCAACCAATGTGGGTAACGCTCCTGCAGCAAGCTACGAATACTTTGATCGGCTGGAATATGATTCCGGCCGTTTTTTTATCCGCCCCCATCTGCTAACATTCGCCGCCTTTACATCCCCCTGATTCTGACTTTTCCGCGTTTTGCGTTTGGCTGTCTCCCTTTCGGGCACAAGACGGCGGCCTCTGCTACAACCAAAACTCGGGTCATCGATTAAAGGTAATGACATGGCGCAACAAGGCACTCTCTATATCATCTCCTCCCCGAGCGGGGCAGGTAAATCCAGCCTGCTCAATGCCTTGCTGACCAAACACAACGGTGCGGGCAAGATGCAGCTCTCCGTCTCCCACACTACCCGCGCCACCCGCCCCGGCGAGGAACACGGGGTGCACTACCACTTCGTGCAGGTGGAGGAGTTCAAGGAGTTGATCGAGCGCGGCGATTTTCTGGAGTGGGCCGAAGTGTTCGGCAACTACTACGGCACCTCCCGCGCCGCCATTGAAGCCTGCCTGGCTCAGGGGATCGACGTCTTCCTCGACATCGACTGGCAGGGTGCCCGCCAGATCCGCGAGTTGATGCCGACCAAATCCATCTTCATCCTGCCCCCCAGCCGTGAGGAGCTGGAGCGCCGCCTGATCGGCCGTGGCCAGGACAGCGTCGAGGTGATCAAGGGCCGGATGGAGAAAGCCATTGCCGAAATGGTGCACTATGACGAGTATGACTATGTCATCATCAATGAAGACTTTGAGCAGGCACTGTTCCAGCTCAGGGCCATTATCGAGTGCCAGCGACTGGAATTGCGCCAGCAACAGCAGGCCCAGCAAAACTTGCTGAAACAGCTACTGGCAGAGTAAGCCAAAAACAAGTAAACTTTTGCGTCATTTTTAAACACCGCTTTTTCAATCACAGAAAGCCCAAACACTGGAGTCCCGCATGGCCCGCGTTACTGTAGAAGATGCTGTAAAACAGGTAGGTAACCGTTTTGACCTGGTGCTGGTCGCCGCGCGCCGCGCCCGTCAAATCGCGGTACAAGGCAAGGATCCCCTGGTCGACGAAGAGAACGACAAGCCGACCGTGATCGCCCTGCGCGAGATCGAACTGGGTCTGGTCAACAACCAGGTGATGGATACCCAGGACCGTTACGAGCAGCAAGAGCAGGAAGCCGCCGAGCTGGCTGCCGTCGCCGCCATCGCCGAAGGTCGCGGCTAAGTCAGTCGTTTCCCATAGTCGGCGCCCGCCCGGGTGCCGGCTGTTATCCCCATTTACAACCGCTCGAAAACCTCGCAAACTCGAGGGCATACCCTCAATTTCACGGATTGCCGTTTAACCGCTGCGGGGACTGTCTTGTATTTATTTGAAAACCTTAAAGAAATAGCCAGTTCCTACCTGCCAGCCGAGCAGGTCGAGAAGCTCAGGCAAGCCTATGTGGTGGCCCGCGATGCTCACCAGGGGCAGATGCGTTCCAGCGGTGAACCCTATATCACCCATCCTGTTGCCGTGGCCCGCATTCTGGGCGACATGCGCCTCGATCACGAAACCCTGATGGCCGCCGTGTTGCACGACGTCATCGAAGACACCCCGGTCACCAAGGACGACCTGGCCGAGCTGTTCGGCAATGCCGTCGCCGAGCTGGTGTCCGGTGTCTCCAAGCTCGACAAGCTGAAGTTTCGCGATCGCAAGGAAGCCCAGGTCGAGAACTTCCGCAAGATGATGATGGCCATGACCCAGGACATCCGGGTCATCCTGATCAAGCTCGCCGACCGCACCCACAACATGCGCACCCTGGGTTCCTTGCGCCCGGACAAGCGCCGCCGCATCGCCCGGGAAACCCTCGAGATCTTCGCGCCCATCGCCAACCGCCTCGGCATTCACACCATGAAGAACGAGCTGGAAGAGCTCGGCTTCGAAGCGCTCTATCCCATGCGCTCCCGCGTGCTGCGGGAATCGGTGCGCCGCGCCCGCGGCAATCGCCGCGAGATCATCGACTCCATCCAGAGCGAGATTGAGGGCCGCCTGCGGGAAGCCGGCATCGACGCCCAGGTGAGCGGTCGCGAGAAGAACCTGTTCTCCATCTACAACAAGATGGAGAAGAAGGAGCTGCAGTTCCACGAGGTGATGGATATCTATGCTTTCAGAGTGAGAGTGAAAGACATAGACACCTGCTACCGGGTGCTTGGGCAGATGCACAGCCTCTACAAACCGCGCCCCGGCCGCTTCAAGGATTACATCGCCATCCCCAAGACGAACGGCTACCAGTCCCTGCACACCTCATTGGTGGGGCCCCACGGGGTACCGGTCGAGGTGCAGATCCGCACCGAGTTCATGGACCAGATGGCCGACAAGGGGGTCGCCGCCCACTGGGCCTACAAGCAGGATGGCGACAGCTCGGGCACCACGGCCCAGATCCGCGCCCAGCGCTGGATGCAGAGCCTGCTCGAGCTGCAACAGAGTGCCGGCAGCTCCTTTGAATTCATCGAGGGGGTCAAGACCGACCTCTTCCCGGACGAGATCTACGTCTTCACCCCGGAAGGCCGCATCATGGAGCTGCCCGCCGGCGCCACCCCGGTGGACTTCGCCTACACGGTGCACACCGACATCGGCCACGCCTGCGTCGGCTCCCGGGTCGACCGCCACCCCTATCCCCTGAGCAGCCCGCTACACTCGGGTCAGACGGTGGAGATCATCACGGCACCGGGCGCCCGTCCGAACGCGGCCTGGCTCAACTTCGTGGTGACCACCAAGGCGCGCTCCAAGATCCGCCAGTTCCTCAAGAACCTGCGCACCGAGGAGTCGGTAGTGCTGGGCCGTCGCCTGCTCAACCATGCGCTGGGTGCCAAGAATATCGAAGACATCCCGGAAGCCCGCGTCAAACAGGTGCTGGCCGACACCAAGCACGAGAACCTGCAGGGCTTGCTGGCCGACGTGGGTCTCGGCAATGCCATGAGCGTCATGGTGGCGCGCCGCATGCTCGGTGACGAGCTGCCGCCGGAAGAGCAACCGAAATCCAATAGCAAGAAGATGCCGATCAAGGGTGCCGACGG
Organism: Aeromonas sp. SrichE-2G; assembly: GCF_017939565.1. Taxonomy (NCBI): domain Bacteria; kingdom Pseudomonadati; phylum Pseudomonadota; class Gammaproteobacteria; order Aeromonadales; family Aeromonadaceae; genus Aeromonas; species Aeromonas sp. SrichE-2G. The sequence goes on along the minus strand of NZ_JAGKRG010000009.1, from coordinate 85,265 downwards.
CATGCTGGTCACCTTCGCCAACTGCTGCCGCCCCATCCCGGGGGATGCCATCATCGCCCACATCAGCCCGGGCAAGGGTCTGGTCATCCACCAGGAGTCCTGCCGCAACATCAAGGGCTACAGCAAAGAGCCGGACAAGTACCTGCCGGTGCAGTGGGAAGTGGACAAGGAGCAGGAGCAGGAGTTCCGCACCGGCATCAGCATCGAGATCGTCAACCACCAGGGCGCCCTGGCGGAGCTGGCCAACGTGATTGCCGCCACCGGCGCCAATATTCACGCCATCAGCACCGAGGAGAAGGACGGCCGGGTCTATGTGGTCACCCTGCTCATCACCACCAAGAGCCGGATCCACCTTGCCAACATCATGCGCAAGATCCGGGTCATGCCCAACGTGCTCAGGGTGAGCCGACAGAAAAACTGAACACAGGCGGCGCAAGCCGCCTGCTGCTTTTCAAGAGACACTAATGGCCCCATGCAGCAGGCCACCAGCCTTGTTGCATGCACCAGCATCACGACATAGAAACCGATATGACTCCTGAACGTTTCAAGCGCATCACCGACATGCTGGCCCAGCGCCAGCTCGACTTGACCGTCTGCATGGAAGAGGTCCACAAGCCGCACAACCTAGCCGCCATCGTGCGTACCGCCGATGCCATCGGCATCCACAGGGTGCACGCGGTCTGGCCCAAGAGCTGGATCCACAAGCGCAAGGGCACCGCCCGCGGCAGCCAGAACTGGGTGGACGTGAAGCTGCACCCGGACATCGGCAGTGCCGTGACCGAACTCAAAGCCTCCGGCATGCAGATCCTGGCGACCCACCTTTCCGAGAGCTCGGTGGACTTTCGCGCCATCGACTACACCAAACCCACCGCTATCCTGGTGGGCCAGGAGAAGCACGGCATCGGCGAAGAGGCGCTGGCCCTGGCCGATCACCATATTGTCATCCCCATGGTGGGCATGGTGCAGTCCCTCAACGTCTCGGTGGCGGCCGCCGCCATCCTCTACGAGGCCCAGCGCCAGCGCGAGCTGGCCGGTTGCTATCAGCGCGGCTGCCCGCTCAGCCTGGAAGAGCAGAACACCATCTTGTTCGAGGGGGGCTATCCCGTCTATGCCCAGCTCTGCAAGGAGAAAGAGATGCCCTACCCCCAGCTCGGCCCGGCCGGCGAGATCCTGGCGGACGAGCGCTGGTGGCAGCAGATGCAGCTGACCCGCAAGGGGTGGGCCGCGCAACAGGAAGAGGATGAATGGCAGGATCAGTGATGGAGAATCCCTTTGGCAGCTGGCTGGAATCCCAGGTCATACGGGATAACCTGACCAACCCCAATATCGAGGCCGGGGAGTACAGCTACTACTCCGGCTACTACCACGGCAAGCCATTCGAGGATCACTGCGTGCGCTACCTGCTCGGTGACGGCTCGACCCGTGACACCTGGGAGAGCGGCGTCTGGGGCGAGGTGGATCGCCTCATCATCGGCAAGTTCTGCTCCATCGGATCCGGTGCCACCTTCCTGCTGGCAGGCAATCAGGGCCACCGCATGGAGTGGGCCTCCACCTTCCCGTTCGATCCCGGTATCTTTGGCGAGGGGGTGCAGAGCGGCTTCCAGCGCAAGGGGGACACCCGGGTCGGCAACGACGTCTGGATAGGCTCGGAAGCCATGATCATGCCGGGCGTCACCATTGGCGATGGCGCCGTGATCGCCACCCGCGCCGTGGTCACCCGGGACGTGCCGCCCTACACCATAGTGGGCGGCAATCCGGCCAAACCGATCCGTCTCCGCTTCGACGAGGAGCGGATCGCCATGTTGCAAGCCATGCAGTGGTGGGACTGGCCGCTGCCCCGTTTGCAGGCCGCCATGCCTCTTATCTGCTCGAGCGACATAGCGACGCTCTACCACCATTGGCGAGAGGAGCTTGCCCGATGAAATATTTCTCTCTTCCCCTGCTGGCCCTGACCCTGTTTTCTGCCGGAACCCTTGCCGTGAACAACCCCTATCAGCTGACCACCGAAGCCGACGTCCCCGCCCTCTATCAACAGACCCTGCCCGACTTCTGGCGTGAACATGCCGTGGAGGGGGAATTCAAGGGCAAGGACGGGATCGCCATCCGCTATGCCGCCCTGCGCCAGCCCACCGTCGATCGCGCCATCCTCATCGTCAACGGCCGGGTCGAGAGCTATCTCAAGTACCAGGAACTGGCCTGGGATCTGTGGCGTCAGGGCTACAGCCTCTACCTCATCGACCATCGCGGTCAGGGGATGTCCGGGCGCATGCTGGCCGACAAAGAGAAGGGATATGTCGACCAGTTCGACGACTATGTGCTGGATCTCAAGCAGTTTCACGACGAGGTGATCCTGGCGGACAAGCCCGCCAGCCTCTTCCTGCTGGCCCACTCCATGGGCGGCGCCATCTCGGCCCGCTATCTGGAGCGCTGGCCTGACGACATTCGGGCCGCCGTGCTCTCCTCCCCCATGATGGGCATCAACCTCGGCGGCCTGCCCAAGTGGCTGGCCAAGGGAGTAACGGCCACCATAGGCACGGTCGGCGGCTGGTTGGGCGAGCCCCCCTACGGCCCGGGCCAGGGGCCCTATCAGGATCAGGGCTTCGCCGACAACGAGCTGACCCACAGCACGGCGCGCTATCAGGCCTTCCGCCAGATCTACGAGCAGCATCCCCAGGTCAAGCTCGGGGGAGCCACCGCCCACTGGATCCATCAGGGCATTACTGGGGCAGATGCGGCGATCGCCGATGCCGGCGCCATCAGGACGCCGCTGCTGCTGCTGCAGGCTGGCGAGGACAGCGTGGTGGACAACGCGGCGCAGGATGCCTTCTGCGCCAGGGCCAGGTGTGAGGGAGGCAAGCCGCTGCGCATCGAAGGCGCCTGGCACGAGCTCTTCATCGAGGCGGATCCCCAGCGCCAGGCCGCGCTCAACGCGACTCTGGCCTTCTTCGCACGCCACTAACACCTGGTTATTTTTTGTATCCCTAAATAAATGGGGTCGCGGGAGCGGTTGCTGTACACTGCTCCCGCTTTCATTCGTAACCCCGAGGTGATGATGTATAAGGTCGTTGTATCCGATCTCGATGGCACCCTGCTCAACAAGCAGCACCAGATCTCCCCCCGCACCCGTGACACCCTGCACCGTCTGGTGGAACAAGGCGTGAAGTTCGTGGTGGCCACCGGCCGGCACCATGTGGACGTGCGCAGCATTCGCGATGCGCTCGGCCTCGATATCTACCTCATCACCTCCAATGGCGCCGTCGTCCACGACAAGCAGGATCAGCTGGTCTACAACCAGGCGCTGCCGGAGAACGTGGCGGCCGAGCTGATCGCGCTGGAGCGGGATCCCTCCATCCACCTCAACGTCTACTACGGCGACGAGTGGCTGGTGGAAGAAGAGCTGCCCTGGTTGCTGCAGTTCCATCACGACTCCGGCTTCACCTATCGCCTGGCGGATCTCGCCAACCACCCGATGGACAGGATCAACAAGGTGTTTTACATCGGCGACCACGAGAAGCTGCTGAAGATCGAGGCATATCTCAACCAGCAATATGGTGATCGGATCAACGTCACCTTCTCCCTGCCGGACTGTCTCGAGGTGATGCACGCCGGGGTGCACAAGGGCAATGCCGTGCGCGCCGTGCTGGAGCAGCATGGGCTGGAGATGTCCCAGGCGGTGGCCTTCGGCGATGGCATGAACGACTTCGAGATGCTGAGCATGGTGGGCCGCGGCGTGGTGATGGGTAACGCCCACGATCGCCTCAAGCTGGCCCTCACCGGGCACGAGCAGACCCTGAGCTCCGATGAGGATGGTGTCGCCGTCTATCTGGAGCAGCTGTTCGCCCTCGGGAAGATCACCGCAGCCTGATCCCCTCGCCATGGATACCACACCGGGTGGTCTCCATGAGCTCGCCGGTCAACGCTCGAAGCTGTGACCGCACCCCTGACAACGGTATTGCCGGGAGATCTGGCGATCCAGGGTGCGGCCCAGCCACAATCCAGCTCCGCCACCGGTCGCCCCGCCCAGCAGGGCACCACCCAGCGCCCCCGCGATGGCACCGAGCGGCACGCCTATCCCCCCCAGTGCGGCCCCCATGCCGGCCCCCACCTTGGCAAAGCTGGCTGCGCAGGCAAAACCGCCAGCGGCCCCGCATCCCAGCGCGCAGGCTCGCCCTACCCGCTCATCCAGTGCTTTCTCGACCCCTTCCTTCAGACATTTCGGACATCTCATGATGCGCCCCCTCTGACCGGCAGAATAGAAAACCTGTTCACTCCTTGAACAAGTTTCGCTCCGATCGGCATCGGCTGCACTCGATTATGTGCCGGTAATAACTCAAATTTTTCTGGCTCCCGTCCGATTGCGTGACACCCGTATGAAGCCTACCCATTCCCTTGGCCCGATAATGGAACGTCACTCCCCTCCCCTTGCGAGACTCACCGTCATGACACTCCTCCATCATTTGTCCCTCACGACCAAGACCCGTCTGCCCGTGGTGATCGTGTTGATCATCATGTCCAGCGTGGTCGCCGTCGCCTACACCAGCTTCACCGAACAACTGCGGGTCAACCGCACCGTCGTCGAGCAGATACTGCCGGTACAGGATGCCCTGGAGGACGCCTATCGCGACCTCTATCAGGTCATCGCCGCCGGCCAGGGTCTCATCGTGGGCGGTCTCGGCACCGACAATGTGGCGCACCAGAAGGCGGAGTTTCTTGATAATGGCCACAAGGCGAGGGACAGGATCAGCCAGGTACAGACCCTGATCGACGCGGGCCTCATCGGCAGAGAGCATCAGGCCTCGCTGGACCTCATGCTGGCAGAGTTCGATCGCTGGCTCGCCCACTATCAGACCGTCTTTGCCGATCCCCACGGGAACAGCCATCAGCTCTCCAGCCAGTTCCAGACGTCACAACAGCAGTTCACTCTTATCCGTCAGCAGCTCAACCAGCTCAAGGATGCCATCGAGCAGTCCCAGCAGCAGCTCAGGCAGGAGGTCGAGGCCTCGAGCCAGCACGCACAGCAGGTGCTGGGCCTGGGCACCCTGATCGCCATTGTGCTGGCCCTGGTGCTCACCTGGGCCGTCACCCGGCTCACCCTCAAGCCCCTCGACCAGATGCAGCGGGCCCTGGAGGACATCGCCCAGGGTGAGGGGGATCTTACCCGCCGCCTCACCCTCACTTCCCGCGACGAGATAGGCACCCTGGGCGCCACCTTCAACCGCTTTATCGGCCAGGTCCACAGGATTGTCGGCGACGTCAGCCAGACCGCCGATGCGGTGCAATCCGCCTCCCGCCAGCTGCACGTCCTGATGGAGGAGATGGTCACCCATGCCGAGGAGCAGCAGCGCCAGAGCGATCAGATTGCCGCCGCCGTGGAGGAACAGAGTGCTACCAGCGCCCTCATGGTGACCCACGCCAGCCGGACCGAGCACGCCTCCGCCGAGGCAGCCGGCCAGGTACAGAGCGCCACGACGGACCTGATGAACACGGTCACGGCGATGGAGTCCCTGGCGCGGGACATTCACGTATCGGAGCAGGGGATCCAGCGACTGGAACAGGATGTCGGGCACATTTCATCGGTGCTGGAGGTGATCCGCGGCATCGCCGAGCAGACCAACCTGCTGGCACTCAACGCCGCCATCGAAGCGGCACGAGCCGGAGAGCAGGGGCGCGGCTTTGCCGTAGTGGCCGACGAGGTGCGCACCCTGGCCAGCAAGACCCAGCACAGCACGGGGGAAATCCAGCAGATGATCGAGCGGCTGCAGCAGGGCAGCCAGCAGGCGGTACAGAAGATGGGGGCCAGCAGCCACAGCGGGACCCTGGCCGTCAGCCAGGCGCACCAGACCCGGGAGAGCCTGGGTCAGATGACCCGGGCCATCACCATCATCAACGAGATGAACACCCAGATAAGGGACGCCGCCCATGAACAGAGCGGCGTCAGCACCGAGATCAACCGCAACCTCAGCGTCGTCACGGGCAACGGCCGCGCCATGCTGGAGAACCTGGAGCGCATTCGCCAGACCTGTGGCCAGCTCGAGGGCCAGAGCCAGCAGCTGGCCACCCGGGTACAGCAGTTCAAGATCTGATGGCTCAGCCGGCGGGCTTGAACTGCTCCTTGTCGAGGTTGTGCTTCTTCATGCGCAGATAGAGCTTCTTGCGCGGGATGCCGAGGTACTGGGCCGCCTCGGTCACCCGTCCCGAGAACAGGAACAGGGTGTCCTCGATAACCCGCCGCTCGAACTCCTCCACCAGATCGTCCAGCGGCTCCTTGGCATTGGCGAGGGGAATGGCCCGCTCCGCCCCGGCCAACTTGACGATGCCCACCGCATAGAGCTCGGCCACGTTGCGCAGCTCCCTCAGGTTGCCCGGCCACTGGTGGCGCTTGAGGGTCTCCAGATAGGCGCGATCCACCGCCGGCACCGGCTTGCCAATCCGCTTGCACCCCTGGCGCAGGAAGGTGCGAAACAGGGGGATGATGTCGCAGCTGCGCTCCACCAGGCGGGGCAGCTTGAGCCGCACCTGGGAGAGGAAGTAGTAAAGCTCCGGCATCAGCTGATGCTGCTCCACCAGCCCTTCCGGTGACTCCTCGAACAGCGCTATGGTGCGCAGCGACTTGCCTCCCCTGCGCTCCTGCTCCAGCAGATGGTTGCCGAGCCAGCGCTGGCACTCGGCCGTCAGCCGGGCCGGGGACTGCAGCACCAGGGTGCCCTGATCGGCCTGCGCCAGGCTCTCCTGCACCTCGGCCAGCGAACTGGCCGACACGCAGTCGTGCAGATGGAAGGCCTGCTCCCTGCGGGCGCTGATCTTGTGCAACAGCTGCGCCAGGGTGTGGCGCCCCGAGCCCGCAGGCCCCTCCAGCATCAGGTCCTTGTCGGTCTGGGCCAGCTGGTTGATCTGGTTGCGGATGGCGACGATCTGCGGGCTGGTCCCGATCAGCTCGTCGTCGATCGTCTCCTGGATCTCGTTGCGCCGCGCCAGCACCTCGCTGCGCTGCTTGCAGGCCCGCTCCAGCAGCCCCAGCAGGGCCTGCGGGTTGAGCGGTTTCTCCAGGAAGTCGAACGCCCCCTGCTTCACCGCCTTCACCGCCAGGGGGATGTCCCCATGGCCGGTGATCATGATGACCGGGATCTCGGCATCGATCTCGTGCACCCGGGTCAGCAGCTCCATGCCGTTCATGGCGGGCATGTAGATATCGGAAACCACGACACCGGGCCACTGGCTGGCCAGCAATTCCAGCGCCTCGTGAGGGGAGGTGGTCGCCCTGGGCTGATAGCCGGAAAGCCGCAGCAGGTGACAATAGGATTCCAGCACGTCCTCATCGTCGTCCACCAGCAAGACGTTGGCCGGGCGATTACGGGGTAGCAACATCGACAGACTTCTCCTCATTCAAGAACACTTCTGATTCGGCCCCCTCCTGCGGCTTGGCCGACGGGGGGTCGCCAAACTCCAGGATCACCATGGCCCCTCCTCCCAGGGCGGAGCCCAGCAGGATCCCGGCATCACAGCGGGCCAGCAGGGAGCGGCAGATGGTCAGCCCCAGGCCCAGCCCCACCTCCTTGGAGGTGGTGAAGGGGGTAAACAGTCTGGGCAGTATGGCCTCGCCAAAACCGGTGCCGCTGTCGGCGATCCCGATCTTCAGCCGGCTGCCACGCTGCTCCAGCAGCAGCAGACGGATTTCGCGCCGCTCCCGTCCGGCGACGGCGTCCATGCCGTTGACCAGCAGATTGACCAGCACCTGCTCCACCAGCACGGGATCGGCCTCGATCCAGAGCCCGGCGGGCAGCTCATTCTTCAGGGTACACCCCTCCCGCTTGGCCCGGGTCTCCAGCAGCAGCAGCGCCTGCTCCGCCAACTCCCCGAGTTCGAGCCTGACCCGGGTCTCCTCGGTCGGCGACTTGCGGGCGAAATGGCGCAAGGCGTTGATGATGCGGCTCATCCGCTGGACGAGCATCTCCATCTTGCCGAGATCCTTGTCCAGCATCTGGATCTCTCCGGCCCCGAGGGCGGTCCGGCTGGTGTAAAGGTACGTCATCATGGCTGACAGGGGCTGATTGAGCTCATGGGCAAGGCTGGTCATGGCCTGCCCCACCACCGCCATCTTGGCCGCCTGGATCAGCTCATCCTGGGTCTGCAGCAGGTTGCGCTGGGCCTGCTGGCGCTGCACCACCTCCGCCGCCAGCAGGCGGTTGTTCTCGGTCAGCTCGCGGGTGCGCTCCTCCACCAGCTGGCCCAGTTCCCTGGCGGTCAGCTCCTGGCGGGTCACATCCGTGACCGTGATGATGAAGCGATGACCGCGCCCCTGCTCGAAGCGGCGCAGATTGAAGTGCAGGAAGCGCGGGGCCTCGTCGGGCCCGGTGGCGACGGTGCATTCGCCGTGCCCCAGCCGGTGCAGCGGCTGATCCGGCTCAAACTGGCTGGCCAGCACGGCGCCCGCCTCCTCGGGGAAGACCTGCCACAGAGGCAGATCCGCCCTGATGGTTGCCTGCCTGAACAGGGTCAGGGCGCTCGGGTTGACCGATTCGATGGTGCCGTCCGGATAGCAGGTGATGAGGCAGGCCTGGGTGTTGTTGATGAGGTTCAGGGCGTTGGTGCGCTCCATCTGCTGCAACTGCTGGCAGAAGTGGCGCAGGCTCTCCCCCAGCTGGCCAATCTCGTCCCGCCCGCCGGTCTGGATAGGCACGTCCATCTTGCCGGCCGCCACCCGGGCCAGATCCTGGCCCAGCACATCGAGCCGTCCGATCAGTCGCCGCCCGATCAGCACCACCAGCACGAAGATGCTGAGCAGGATGACGAGCGCCAGCACCACCAGGATCACCAGCTTGCCGGTCGCCACCATCTGGCTGCTGTTGTGGCCGAGTACGTGGAGGGAGCTGTTCGCCTCGCTCACCGTCTCGCTGACCCGCTGGTGATAACGCGAGACGGCGTCGTCCAGCTTGGGGCGCAGGGCCATCAGCCGCTGGTGAGTCAGGGCATCGGCCTGCAAGAGCCGGTGCAGCTGGCCATCCGGTTTCACCAGGGTGACGATGTCCTGCAGGATCTGGCGATAGCTGACGGTCGAGGGGTACTCGGCCAGCCGGTAGGTGAGCTCGTCCATCTCGTCGATCTTGTAGCCGATGAACAGGAAGGCGCTCTCGAGATCCTGCTGGTAGCGCTGGTCAATCACCTCGCTGACCAGTGCCTGCAGCTCGTTCTCCTTGAAGGTGAGATCCTGCAGGGCAGAGAACTCCTTGATGACATTGCCAAATTCGCTCATGTCGTCGGAGCTGGTCACCATGCTGGTGAGGTGCCACTCCACCTCCTGCAGCAGGGGCGCCACGTCGTCCACCAGATCCTGATGCAGCCAGTTGCTGCGCTTTTGCAGCTGCTGCAGCGTCTCGGCATGGGCGATCTGCTGCTTCAGGTAGCGGGCGTGATCCGCCACCAGGGCGCTCAGCTCCGCAAAGGCCTTCTGCCTGGCCTGCACCTCGTCATCGCTCTGCAAGCCCAGCAGGTAAGCCTGCTGGATATCCTGCAGCGTGGTGGAGACCGAGAGGGAGAGCCGCTTGTACTGTACCGGATCCCGGGTGTCGCGCAGCTGCGCCAGCAGCAGCAGCAGGCGGGAGCTGGCCCGCTCCAGCTGGTAGGCGCTGCCGACGGCGGGCAGGCTCTCCCTGACGATCAGGTTGACCTGCTGCCCCAGCCTGTCCCACACCATGTAGGCCGCCATTCCCATGATCCCGGTCAGGGCCATGATGGCCAGGAAGGCGAGGATCAGCCGCCGCCCCAGGCTGCTCGGCAGACGCAGGCTGCGTCCCAGGCGGCTCATGGCTTGCCGGCCTGTTCGACCAGCCGCAGCGCCTCGTTCAGCCGCGCCTCCGTCGTCTGGCGCCACTGGTGCATCACGCGCTCGGCCTGCGGGTTGCCCTGCTCCCTGTCATACATGCCGTCAAACAGCGCCAGCAACGCCGGATCCCTGGCCTCCCGCTCGCTCAGCGGCGGCGTGCTCGCCAGCAACTTCGCCTGTTCGAGCAGCCTGATCCGTTCGGGATCGCCGCGGGTATCCACCCCGTTGATCCCGCGCCAGGCCAGCTTCAGACTCGGCAGCTGCTGGGTGATGGTCTGCTCGAACAGGGCCTTGAGCAGCCCCGCCCGCCGGTAGAGCAGCCCCTTGTCGGTCACGTAATGGGTCTGCCTCGCCAGGTCTGGCTGGCTCAGGGTGGTCTTGGCCATGCCGGGGGTGCCGATGATCCCCTGCCCTTTGTCGGAGAGCAGGTACTGGATGAACAAGGCGCCGTTCTTAGGGTTGGCCGTGCTGCGGGGCACCCCGAGATAGGTCGGCAGGATCACCGAATCCGCCATGGTGCTGAAGCCGATGTGCTTGAAGAGTGCCTGGCTGTTGAGGGCATAGCTGTCGATCACGGGGCCCGCCCCGGCCAGGCCGCGGGCGATGCCGTCGCTCACCCCGAAGCTGCGCGCCGTGATGGCGGACAGGTTGCTGCCCAGGCGCATCAGCAGGGCCCAACCCCGATCCCAGCCATATTGTTGCAGTATGCTCTCCACCATCATGTGGGTGGTGCCGGACTGGGAGGGGGAGCTCATCATGACGTGGCCCATGAATACCGGCGACGCCAGCTGCTGCCAACTGGTGGGCTGTGGCAGCTGATATTTGGCAAGATAGTGGCGGTTATACATGATGCCACTGCTGGAATATCCCACCACCGCCACCTTGTTGCTTAATCCCAGGGTATGGGGACTCAACCAGTCCGGTGGAATGGTGGTCGTTGGCAAGGGGGCCAATAGCCCCTCTTTGTCGAGTGTGTTAAAAAAGGTCGGTGACGATGACATGATAATATCGACCGACTGTGCCTCCCCCTCCGCTAATAAGCGCAGTGACGGGATGGTTCGCCGATATATCACCTCGACCCGGATATCAGGATATTGCTGAACGAATCCGTCTATCACCGATTTGACCGGCGTCTCCGAGAAGGAGGTGAGGACCGTCAGGGACGCGGCCTGGGCGGCGCCAATGGGCAACAATATTGCCGCCAGACTCACGGGCAGCAGTCGAGAAAATAGAGACATGGGATCGGTCTGCTCACTCTCAAAAACGGATTATGTGCGGTACATCTAATATTTGGTTTTTCACCTTGTTTTTATTAGAGGGGAGATGAGCCAATTCTGACCCATCTCGCTCCGGCGATATGACTATTGTTATTCATCGCTTATCAATAAGACAGTCAGAATATGTCATTTCTGACCCGTGCTTTTCCCTCACCCGGGTCACAACTGACCCATTTTTGGCCTTTTGCCGCCGCAATTTCTCCCTTCTTATCATGGCAACCGCGCTCAGAGCTCCCTCTGAAACCATGCTGCCAAAATAGAAACGGAGAACACCATGTTCAACTTCTTCAAGACGCGAGCAGACCTGCCGGTCATGGATGCCTCGCCAGATAAAATTCGATCAATTTACCGCAAGTACCAATGGCAGGTCTTCCTGGGCCTGGTACTCGGTTACGCCATGTTCTATGTGGTTCGTATGAGCCTTAACGTGGTCAAGAAACCCATGCTGGACTCCGGCGTGGTGACCCTGGAAGAGCTGGGCGTCATCGGCTCCGCCTTCCTGTTCACCTACGCCGTCGGCAAGTTCTCCAACGGCTTCCTGTCCGACTACGCCAACATCGGCCGCTTCATGTCGGTGGCCCTGGGTCTGTCGTCCATCTGTACCATCCTGATGGGCATGAACACCGCCACCTTCTTCCTGGTGCTGATGTGGGGCCTGAACGGCTGGTTCCAGTCCGTGGGCTCGGCGCCGTCCTGCGTCTCCATCTTCCAGTGGTTCTCGCCCAAGCAGCGGGGCTCGGTCTACTCCATCTGGGGCGGCTCGCGCAACATCGGTGAAGGCATCTCCTGGATCCTGACCGCCACCGTCGTCAGCTACTTCGGCTGGAAGGCAGGCTTCATCGGTGCCGGTATCGCCTCCCTGATCGCCGCCCTGTGCATGTACCTGGTACTGAAGGATCGTCCGCAGACCTATGGCCTGCCGGAACCTGCCGTTGCCTTCGGTGAAACACCGGAAATCGCCAAGAAAGTGGACCCGGCTGAAATCCGCCGCGCCCAGCTGTTCATCCTCAAGCAGCCCGCCGTCTGGCTCATCGCCGCCGCCTGTGCCTGCATGTACATGTCCCGCTACGCCATGAGCTCCTGGGCCGTGCTCTACCTGCAGGAGCAGAAGGGTTACAGCCTGATCGACGCCGGCTTCGCCATGTCGGCCTACCCCATCGCTGGCTTCCTCGGTGCCATCCTGGCCGGGATCATCTCCGACAAGGTGTTCAACGCCAACCGCCACATCCCGACCCTGCTGTACGGATTGGCCAACATCGCCGGCATGTGCCTGATGTTCTGGGGCCCGCAGAGCCGCATGATGGACGCCGTCGCCCTCGCCCTGATCGGTTACGCCATCGGTGGTCTGGTGGTCTTCCTGGCCGGTCTGACCGCCTGTGACCTGATGCCCAAAACCGCGGTCGGTGCCGTGAAAGGCTTCATCGGCCTGTGCTCCTACATCGCCGCCTCCGTCCAGGAGCTGGTCTCCGCCGCGCTCATCAAGACCAGCGAGATCGACGGTGTGACCCACTACGACTTCAGCAGCGCCCAGTACTTCTGGCTCGGTGCCTCCGTGGTCTCCATGCTGCTCGCCATGACGGTGTGGAACGCCAAGAAAGTCGTCAACTACTGATATTTGCCCATAAAAAGGGTGGTCAAGTGACCACCCTTTTTTCACGTCGTCGCAACAGGAGTATCCCATGCGCAAGACCAAGATTGTTGCCACTCTGGGCCCCGCCAGCTCATCGGACGCCATGGTGGAGAAGCTGATCCTGGCCGGAGCCAATGTCTTTCGGCTGAACTTTTCCCACGGCACCGCGGAGCAGCACCTGGCGCTGGCCACGCGGATCCGCACCATCGCCGCTCGCCTCAACACCCATGTCGGCATCCTGGCCGACCTGCAGGGGCCCAAGATCCGCATCGCCTGCTTTGCCAATGACAAGATCCAGCTGCAGAACGGCGACACCTTCGTGATCGATGCCAGCCTCGGCAGTCATCAGGGGGATCAACACAGGGTCGGCACCGACTACCCGGCGCTGGTCCATGAGGTGCACGCAGGCAACACCCTGCTGCTGGACGATGGCCGCATCCAGCTGCACGTCGAGCGGGTGGAAGGACAACAGGTCGTGACCCGCGTGCTGGTGGGCGGCCCCCTCTCCAACCGCAAGGGCATCAATGTGCTGGGCGGTGGCCTGAGCGCCCCGGCCCTGACCGCCAAGGACAAGGAAGACATCCTCACCGCCCGCCAGCTGGAAGCGGACTTCGTGGCCGTCTCCTTCCCCCGCAGCGCCGCCGACCTCGAGGAGGCGAGAACCCTCATCCGCGCGACCGGCAGCGAGGCGGCCATCGTCGCCAAGGTGGAGCGAGCCGAAGTGGTGGCCTCTGTCGAAGCCATGGACGAGATCATCCGCGCCTCTGACATCATCATGGTCGCTCGCGGCGATCTGGGGGTGGAGATAGGGGATGCCCGCCTGCCGGGGGTGCAGAAGAAGCTGATCAAACGCTGCCGCGCCCTGGGTCGGCCCGTCATCACCGCCACCCAGATGATGGAGTCCATGATCGGCAACCCCATGCCGACCCGCGCCGAGGTGCTGGACGTGGCCAATGCGGTCATGGATGGTACGGACGCCGTGATGCTGTCGGCCGAATCGGCGGCGGGGCTCTATCCGGTCGAGGCGGTCGAGGCCATGGCGCGCATCGCCCTGGGTGCCGAACAGGAGATGGACCCCGTGCAGCCACGCTGGCGCAGGGAGCACGGCCAGGCCGACCACTCGGGTCGCTGCATGGCGCTGGCCGCCATGACCTCCGCCTTCAGCCAGGATCGCTCCTGTGGCATTGCCGTGCTGACCAATCAGGGAGAGGCGGTGATCGCCATCTCGCGCGGGGGGCTCAACAACCCGATCTGGGCCCTGTCAGACAACCCGCAGCTGCTCAACCAGATGACCATACTGCGCGGGGTCAAGCCGATCCTCTTTCAGGCACATGCGTCCCAACCCCAGCAAGACCAGCTGATTGCAGCCCTGCAAAAGGCCGACCAGCTCGAGGGCATCCACTCCCTGCTGATCAGCCGCCTCGACTCCCTCGAAGGGGCCGGGCACGAGGATGTCTGCCGTCTGGTCTCCCTGACCGGCGTCGCCCCCCAGCCCGTCCCGGTCGCCCCCACCGCGGCCTCCCACAGCCACCCCCATTGAGCTGACGCGATCTGGCATGGATGACACGCCTCAACGGATGAGGCTATTCAGCTCCAGTCGATCCAGCAGGTTCCCTTCACGCTGCCACTGGAAACTCTGGTTGGCGCCCCCGAAGCAGTCGGCCAGCCGCAGCGGCGTGCCGGCCTTGTGGCGGCGCCCCGCCACATCCAGACAGAGACCGGCCTTGCGGTTGAACAGGCGATCCTCCTGCCACTGCCATTGGCGGCTCCCATCCTCGCATCCGGCCAGGGTCAGCTCGCTGCCACCGCTGGCGACCAGGCAACGCTGCACCAGTTGCAGGGCGCCTGCATCCCAGCCAAATTGCTGGCGGACACTCAGGTCACAGGGCTGGGTGACCAGCCTGTCCCGGGTATCGAGGGCCACGCAGAATCCCCCGTCGGTCACCAGCGCCGAGACCGGAGGAGCGCTCTGCCTGGGAGCGGCCTCCATCCGAAGTTCCTGGGGTTGGGGATGGTAGGTGCAACCAGCGAGGGCCATGACGACCAGCGCCAGGGTGCTGGTGCAAACAGAAGGAAGGGATTTGGGGCATGCGAGCCAGAAAGGGTTCAATCACGAATGTCCATATGCCGAGGATCTCTCCCCAGCATACCCGACCCCAGTGCAGGAAAGAGCCGACAGAAATGTAACCGGGCGTGACAGATAGGATGGAAAGTGGACGACAGAAAGCAAAAAACCCCGCCAAGGCGGGGTTTTTCAGAATGTGGTCGGTGATAAAGGATTCGAACCTTTGACCCTCTGGTCCCAAACCAGATGCGCTACCGGGCTGCGCTAATCACCGAAAATATTTTTATTCTACAAAAAACAAAGACGACCATGCGGTCATCCTCGTTATACAGCAAGTATGGTGCGAAGAGAGGGACTCGAACCCTCACACCCGGGGGGCACTAACACCTGAAGCTAGCGCGTCTACCAATTCCGCCACCTTCGCGTACCTGACAAGCTGTAAAATGGGGTGGCTGATGGGGCTCGAACCCACGACAACCGGAATCACAATCCGGGACTCTACCAACTGAGCTACAGCCACCACAGCTGTTTTCGTTCTTCAACTCGCCCGTTTAACCGGCGCACTTTTGATGGTGCGCCCGACAGGATTCGAACCTGTGACCTCTGCCTCCGGAGGGCAGCGCTCTATCCAGCTGAGCTACGGGCGCTACGCTGTCGAACGGGGCGCATTATTGATGATGACGCCAAGCTTGTCTACTCTTTTTTTGAGACATAAAACCAAGTGATTGTTTTTCAGTCATTTCTGGCGCTTTTTACGCCTTTTTGTTTCGTTCAGAGCGGATCCGGGGTCACTCGCTGCTTTTGGCTCCCCCCCACCCTGGGCAGATGGCGGGCAATACCTTGACTTGCCTGAAAGCCCCCCTAGAATGAATGAACGTTCATTCACTCACCTCTGATAACCATGGACAAGAAAGAACGCATTTTTGAAGCGGCTCGCGAGATCCTCGGCGAACAGGGCTTCTACGGCCTTTCCATTGCCGTGGTCGCCAAGAAGGCCAGAGTGGCGGCCGGCACCATCTATCGCTACTTCAGCGACAAGGATGATCTGCTCCGTCAGCTTTATGTGCACACCATCCTTCAATGTCATCCCCAGGTCATGGAAGGCGTGCAGATAGAGGAGGTGTCCTATGCGCAGTATCGCCGCCTCTGGCTGAACATCGATGTGATCTTTACCAGCATCCCCAATGCACTCAAGTGCAAATTGCAGTACGAAAGTTCGCCATTGGGGGCTGAATTGGAGCGGGATCCGGTCATAATGGCAGCATGGGCGCCACTTGAGCGCTTCTTTGAGCAGGGACGCCAACAGGGACTCTTCGTCGATCTCCCCGTGCCGGTGTTGCAGTCATTGAGTCTGGATTGCGTGGCCAACCTGGCACAGCAACGCCGGGTTCACGATTTCGAATTGACGCAGGAACAGCTGGAGACGGTGATCCGGGCCAGCTGGAATGCCATTTTAAACCCTCACTTTTCCACCACAGGAGCCCGTTCATGAAAAAGTGGATGGCCATCATGTTGCTGATAGCGCTCGCCCTGTTTGGCAGTGTCATCGGCTTCAATATGTTCAAGCAGAAGAAGATTGCAGAGTTCATGGCCAATCGACCCGAGCCCGAGTTCCCGGTCACCGCCATGGTCACCAAGGCGCAGGACTGGGTCCCTACCATAGAGGCGATCGGCTTCATCGAGCCGAACCAGGGGGTCACCCTCTCCAGTGAACTGTCCGGCACCATCGACGCCATCCGGTTCGAATCCGGGGCCCACGTCAAGGCGGATCAGCTGCTGCTGAGCCTGGATTCCAGCGTGGAAAAAGCGAATCTGCTCTCTTCCCAGGCCAGGCTGCCTGCGGCCAAGGCCAAGTTCGACCGCTACAAGAACCTCTACCAGAAGAACTCCATCTCCCGGGATCAGCTGGATGACGCCGAAGCCGCCTACCGCTCCCTGGAGGCGGATATCGAAAGCCTGAAGGCCACCATCGCCCGTCGCGAGGTGCGTGCGCCCTTCGGCGGCGCCGTGGGTCTGCGCAATGTCTTCCTGGGCCAGTACCTGGAGCCGGGGACCGAGATCGTGCGCCTGGAGGACACCAGCGTGATGCGCCTGCGCTTCACCGTGCCCCAGACCGACATCTCCAAGATAAGCCTGGGCCAGACCATCAAGATCAACGTGGACGCCTATCCCCAGACCAGGTTTGACGGCCAGATCACCGCCATCGAACCGGCGGTCAACTACCAGAGCGGCCTGGTCCAGGTGCAGGCAGACATCCCGAACAATGACGGCCAGCTGCGCTCCGGCATGTTCGCCCGCGCCAGCATCATACTGCCCACGGTGAAGGACCAGATCGTGATCCCGCAGTCCGCCATCTCCTTCACCCTCTATGGCGAGAACGTCTATGTCATTCACGAGGCTGATGGCGTGAAGCGCGCCAAGCAGGTGGTGGTCAAGGCGGGCGAGCGTCGCGGCGACGACGTTCATGTGCTGTCCGGCATCAAGGCGGGCGACGAAATCGTGCTGTCTGGCCAGGTCCGCCTGAGCAACGACACCAAGGTGCGCGTGGTCGAGAACGATGCCCTGGCCGTTCCGGCACAAACCCCGATGCTGTAAGCGCGGAGATCTGCGATGCGATTTACTGACATATTCATAAAACGGCCTGTGCTGGCGGTCTCGCTCAGCTTCCTGATCGCCCTGCTGGGCTTCCAGGCCATCTTCAAGATGCAGGTACGCGAATACCCCGAGGTGATCAACACCGTCATCACGGTCAACACCAGCTACTATGGCGCCAGCTCGGATCTGATCCAGGGCTTCATCACCCAGCCCCTGGAGCAGGCGGTCGCGCAAGCCGACAACATCGACTTCATGACCTCCTCCAGCCAGCTGGGCAGCTCCACGGTGACGGCCTACATGAAGCTGAACACCGACCCGAATGCCGCGCTGTCCGACATTCTGGCCAAGGTCAACTCGGTGCGCTCCCAGTTGCCGAAAGAGGCGGAAGACCCCTCGGTCACCTCCTCCACCGGCTCCACCACGGCGGTGCTCTACATGGGCTTCACCAGCCCGGAGCTCAACTCCAGCCAGATCACCGACTACCTTGAGCGGGTCATCAAGCCCCAGCTGTTTACCGTGGGCGGCGTCTCCAAGGTGGACCTGTACGGCGGGGTCGAGTTCGCCCTGCGGGTGTGGCTGGATCCGGCCAAGATGGCGGCCTTTGACCTGACGGCCAGCGACGTGATGACGGTGCTCAACAGCAACAACTATCAGTCCGCTACCGGCCAGGCCACCGGCTACTTCACCCTGTTCAACGGCAATGCCGAGACCCAGGTCAGCAACATCGAGGAGCTCAAGCGCCTGGTGGTGGCGTCCCGGGACAGCAAGGTGATCCGCCTCTCCGACATCGCCAAGGTCTCCCTGGAGAAGAGCCACGACATCTACCGCGCCAGCGCCAACGGCAAGGAGGCCGTGGTCCTCGCCATCAACGCCGCCCCGACCGCCAACCCCATCAACATCGCCCACGATGTGCTGGAGCTGCTGCCGGATCTCAAGCGCAACATGCCGAGCACCATGCAGGCCAACGTCCTGTATGACTCCACCATCGCCATCAACGAGTCCATCCACGAGGTCATCAAGACCATCCTCGAGGCTGCCGCCATCGTACTGGTGGTGATCACCCTGTTCCTCGGCTCCTTCCGGGCGGTCATCATTCCCATCATCACCATTCCCCTGAGCCTCATCGGCGTGGTGATGATGATGGACATGTTCGGCTTCTCGATAAACCTGATGACCCTGCTGGCCATGGTGCTGGCCATCGGTCTGGTGGTGGATGACGCCATCGTGGTGCTGGAAAACGTCGACCGTCACATCAAGGAGGGGGAGGAACCGTTCCGGGCCGCCATCATAGGTACCCGGGAGATCGCCGTGCCCGTCATCGCCATGACGGTCACCCTGGCGGCGGTGTACGCGCCCATCGCCCTGATGGGGGGCATCACCGGCTCCCTGTTCAAGGAGTTCGCGCTGACCCTGGCGGGCGCCGTGTTCGTCTCCGGCATCATCGCCCTGACCCTGTCGCCCATGATGTGCGCCAAGATGCTCAAGGCCAACGAGCAGCCGGGCAAGTTCGAGCGCACCGTGCACGAGCTGCTGGACCGGATGACGGCCCGCTACGACGCCATGCTCCACGCCGTAATGCAAAAGCGTCTCGTGGTGGTGGTGTTCGCCATCATCGTGTTCGCCAGCCTGCCGATGCTGTTCAAGTTCATCCCGAGCGAGCTCGCGCCGAACGAGGACAAGGGCGTCATGGCGGTGCTGGGGACGGCGCCGTCCAACGCCAACCTGGACTACATCGAAAACACCATGGCGGACGTGAACAAGATCCTGGATGACCAGCCCGAGATAGCCTACTCCCAGGTCTTCTCCGGGGTGTTCAACTCCAACCAGGCGTTCGGTATCGCCTCCATGGTGCCCTGGAGCCAGCGCGAGGCGAGTCAGAAAGAGGTGCTGGATCGGGTGGCCGGTCTGGTGCAGGACATCCCTGGGATGGCCATCACCACCTTCCAGTTCCCCGAGCTGCCGGGTGCCTCCAGCGGTCTGCCCATCCAGTTCGTCATCACCACCCCGAACAGCTTCGAGAGCCTGTTCCTGATCGCGGGTGAGATGCTGGCGGCCACCCAGGCCAACGGCCAGTTCGTCTACTCGGATCTCGATCTGAACTACGACTCGGCCACCATGAAGATCAGCATCGACAAGGACAAGGCGGGTGCCTACGGCATCACCATGCAGGACATCGGTACCACCATGGGCACCATGATGGCGGATGGCTACGTCAACCGGATCGATCTGGATGGCCGCTCCTACGAGGTGATCCCGCAGGTGGAACGCAAGTACCGCCTCAACCCCGAGTCCCTCAAGGGCTACTACGTGCGCGCCGCCGACGGCAAGTCGATCCCCCTGGGCAGCCTGATCAAGATTGAAGTGGTGGGAGAGCCCCGCGCCCTGCCCCACTTCAACCAGCTGAACTCCGCCACCATAGGCGCCGTGCCGGCACCTGGCGTGGCCATGGGGGATGCGATCAACTGGTTCAAGGCGACCGCCGAAGAGAAGCTGCCCCAGGGCTATCGCTACGACTTCATGGGGGAAGCCCGCCAGTTCGTGACCGAGGGCAACGCGCTCTACGCCACCTTCGCCCTGGCTCTGGCCATCATCTTCCTGGTGCTGGCCATCCAGTTCGAATCCGTGCGCGATCCCCTGGTGATCATGGTGTCGGTGCCGCTGGCCATCAGCGGGGCGCTGATCGCCCTGGCATGGGGCATGGCCACCATGAACATCTACTCCCAGGTGGGGCTCATCACCCTGGTCGGTCTGATTACCAAGCACGGTATCCTGATCTGCGAGGTGGCGAAGGAGGAGCAGCTGCTGCACGGCATGAACCGGATGCAGGCCGTGATGCAGGCCGCCAAGGTGCGTCTGCGCCCCATCCTGATGACCACGGCAGCCATGATCGCCGGCCTCATCCCGCTGCTCTATGCCACCGGCGCCGGGGCGGCCCAGCGGTTCAGCATCGGCATCGTCATCGTGGCGGGTCTGGCCATCGGCACCCTGTTCACCCTGTTCGTGCTGCCGGTGATCTACACCTTCCTGGCCTCCGAGCACAAACCCCTGCAGGAATTCGACGAGTCCATACCGGCGAAAGCCAAGGGTGGTCACTGATTGCCTGCCCACAGCAACAAGGCCCCTTTCGGGGCCTTGTTTTTATCCATTGGATGACACACGACATGAGTCCATGAAGCAGTTACACTAAACCGCACTCAATCCAGACCGCAAGGACGCCATGTCAGGAATCTTCCCCAAGGCCGTGGGCCTTAACGGGCTCTCTTATCGCCTCCTTTCCTACATTCTGATCTGCAGTACCGTACTGGCACTGGCCATCACAGTGCTGCAGCTCGCCTGGGACTACAACAAGGACGTGACCGTCATCGAAGCGAGCATCGACCAGATCGAGGCCTCCTTCCTGCAGCCCATCTCCGCCAGCCTCTGGAACCTGGATGAAGAGCAGGTCAAGGTGCAGATAGAGGGCATCATGAACCTGCCCAACATGCAGTTCGTGATGGTCAAGGAGATGCTGGGCAACTCCGAGGTGCCCATGCTGACCCAGGGGACGCAACAGGCCCAGTACGACATCTCCCGCGAGTTCAACCTGACCTATCAGGGGGAAGTGGTCGGCAAGCTGTTCGTCGCCGCCTCCCTGGATCAGGTCTATCAGCGCCTGATAGAGAAGTCCGTGCTCATCCTGGTCAGCCAGACCATCAAGACCCTGGTGGTCTCCTTCTGCATCCTGGTCATTCTCTACTATCTGGTGATCCGTCATATCAACCGCATCGTCACTTACGCCCAGAAGCTGAGCCTGGATCGGCTGGCCGTGGAGCTGACGCTGGAAGGCCGCCCCCTGCCCCGCAAACATCCTGACGAGTTCGACGCGCTGGCGGCTACCCTCAACCAGATGCGTACCCGGCTGAACGACGAGTTCACCGCCCGCCATCAGGCCAGCGAGCAGCTGCAGCAGGAACGGGACTTCTCCGCCACCCTGATCAATTCCGCCAACATGGTCATCTGCTGCATGGAGCCGGATCTCAACATTGCCAGCATCAATCCGGCTGCCATCCTCCTGACCGGCTACCACCATCAGGAGCTGCTGCAGCACAACTGGCTGGATCTCTTCGTCGGCCCGGAACAGCGCGACGAGCTGGCGGCCACCCTGGCCGACCAGGGCACCCTCGAGGACAGGGAGATCACCATGCATGACCAGCAGGGCGACGAGCTGGTCCTGCAGTGGACCTTCGCTCCCTTCTACGAAGGGCCCAACCTCAAGTATCTGATCGGCTTCGGTTACGACATCACCCGCCTGAAGAAGGTGGAGCGGGAGATCACCCTGTTCAACGAGCAGCTGGAAGGCAAGGTGGCAGAACGCACCCGCAGTCTGAGCGACGCCAACAACCAGCTCGGCAAGGCCTATGACGATCTCAAGCAGGCCCAGCAGACCCTGGTGGAGTCGGAGAAGATGGCCTCTTTAGGATCCCTTGTTGCCGGGGTGGCTCACGAGATCAACACCCCCATCGGCATCAGTGTGACCGCCTCCTCCTACCTGCAGGAGCGGGTGGCCGACTTCAAGCAGCATATCGAGGCCAAGCAGCTCTCCCGCTCCTACCTCAACGAGTTCACCCAGAACCTCGACGAGTCGATGCAATTGCTGCAAGGCAACCTGAGGCGCGCCTCCGAACTCATCGCCAGCTTCAAGCAGGTGGCGGTCGATCAGTCGTCCGAGGCGCGCTACAACTTCAGCCTCGCCGATAACCTGCACCAGGTAGTGGTCTCCCTCGGCTACAAGCTGAAGAAGGCCCAGTGCGAGGTCGACATCCAGTGCGATCCCAAGCTGACGATCTTCTCCTTCCCCGGCAGCTTCACCCAGATCTATTCGAACCTGATCCTCAACTCCATCCACCACGGTTTCGATGGCTGGGACAGGCCCAGGAAGATCACCATCAAGGTGGAGCAACAGGGCGGCGAGCTCATCATCGACTACAGCGACAACGGTCGCGGCATCCCCCCGGAGATACTGCCGCGCATCTTCGACCCCTTCGTCACCTCCAAGCGGGGTCAGGGCGGCAGCGGGCTCGGCACCCACATCATCTACAACCTGGTGGTGCAGCTGCTGCGCGGGCGCATCCACTGTGCCAGCGAACCGGGCCAGGGAGCCCAGTTCCACATCAGCCTGCCCATCCAGCAGAACTGAACGCCGGCTCTTGTGAGCCGGCCACTTTGTCCCCATCATGCTGTGATTGCATTCTTAACGAGCGGAGAACCTCGCAATGGCACAGCATTTTGACTATATCGCCATCGGTGGCGGCAGCGGTGGCATCGCCTCGGCCAACCGGGCCGCCATGTACGGCAAGCGCGTCGCCCTGATCGAAGCCAAAGAGCTGGGTGGTACCTGCGTCAACGTCGGTTGCGTGCCGAAGAAGGCCATGTGGTATGCGGGCCAGATCGCCGATGCCCTGAGATATGGCGCCGATTACGGCTTTGACACCACCCTCAACCACTTCAGCTGGGCCAAGCTGGTCGAGTCCCGCCAGGCCTATATCGGCCGCATTCATCAGTCCTACCAGAACGTGCTAGGCAAGAACCAGATCACCGTCATCAAGGGCTTCGCCCGCTTCATCAGCAGCAATACCATCGAGGTCAATGGCGAGCAGTACACGGCCGATCACATCCTGATCGCCACCGGTGGCCGTCCCGAAGTACCGGCCATCCCGGGGGCCGAGCTGGGCATCGACTCCGACGGCTTCTTCGAGCTGCAAAGCCAACCAAAACGGGTGGCCGTGGTGGGGGCCGGTTATATCGCGGTGGAGATCGCCGGCGTGATGCAGGCGCTTGGCTCCGAGACCCATCTGGTGGTGCGCAAGCACGCGCCGCTGCGCAACTTCGACCCCATGATCCACGAGACCCTGGTGGAGATCATGGCGCAGGAAGGGCCCAAACTGCACACCCACGCCATTCCGAAAGCCGTGGTCAAGAACGCTGACGACAGCCTGACCCTGCAGCTGGAAGATGGTCGCCACCTCACCGTCGACTGCCTGATCTGGGCCATCGGCCGCGTCCCGGCCACCGACAACCTGAACCTGGCCGCCACCGGCATCACGCTGGACGAGAAGGGCTTTATCCCGACCGACAAGTTCCAGAACACCGCCATCGCCAACGTCTATGCCGTCGGTGACAACACCGGCCGCATCCAGCTCACCCCGGTGGCCGTCGCGGCGGGCCGCCGTCTCTCCGAGCGGCTGTTCAACAACAAGCCGAACGAGCACCTCAACTACGATCTGGTGCCGACCGTGGTGTTCAGCCACCCACCCATCGGCACCATAGGGCTGACCGAGCCGGAAGCCATCGCCGAATACGGTGAAGATCAGGTCAAGGTCTACCGCAGCCAGTTCACCGCCATGTACTCGGCGCTGACCCAGCATCGCCAGCCCACCCGGATGAAACTCGTCTGTGTCGGCCCCGAGGAGAAAGTGGTCGGCCTGCACGGCATCGGCTTCGCCATGGACGAGATCCTGCAAGGCTTCGGTGTCGCCATGAAGATGGGTGCCACCAAGGCGGACTTCGACAACTGCGTCGCCATCCATCCCACCAGCGCAGAAGAGTTTGTCACCATGCGCTGAGGGAGTTGGGACATAGAGGTCAAACCGACCACTGCGCCCCCCGTCCCACCCCACCAGCACGGAAGAGTCTGCGACCATGCGCTAACCGCATATCAAGGTCACAGCGACTTGCTACCAAACCCGGCTCAGGCCGGGTTTTTCGTTCCATCCACCGCTGCTCCCTCGCAAAACACGCCTTCTTTACGCCGATTTTACGCCCGCTCCCGGCCGCTTTATGGCGCCTTTACGCCCCTCTTTCATACCCTTTCAGCGTCAATGACATCGAAGGGATCGACACGGATATGCATTGGTCCCTGACGCTAATTACCTCAACGGAGTCGTTATGAATTGGCTATATCTGCTGCTGGTCCTCGCCCTCGCGGGCTATCTGCTGCGCGCCCTCGCGCGCACCCATGAGTGAGGAACCGGATATGTGGCAAGAGATCATCTATCCCGTCGCGTTTGTACTGCTGGTGCTGCTGCCGGCGCCTCTGCTTGGCAACTACCTGTATCGGGTATTTGAGGGCAAGAGTCGCTGGCTGGCTCCCGTCGAGCGCGCCACCCTGGCCTGCTGCGGCACGGACGGGCGCGAGCAGGACTGGAAGTCCTACGCCCTCAGCCTGCTGGCCTTCAACGGTGCCGGCTTCGGCCTGCTGTTCCTGATCCTGCTGGCGCAGGGGCTGCTCCCCCTCAACCCGCAACAGCTGCCCGGGCTGAACTGGCAACTCGCCTTCAACACCGCGGTCAGCTTCATGACCAACACCAACTGGCAGGCCTACTCCGGCGAGGCCAGCCTCTCCTACTTCAGCCAGATGGTGGGGCTCACCACCCAGAACTTCGTCTCGGCCGCCACCGGCGCCGCCGTCGCCATCGCCCTGTTTCGCGGCATCGCCCGCCAGCAGACCACCCACCTTGGCAACTTCTGGCAGGATCTGGTGCGCTTCTGCCTCTACGTGCTGCTGCCGATGGCACTGATCCTGGCGCTGCTGCTGGTCTGGCAGGGGGTACCCCAGAGCCTGTCGGCCTACCTGCCGTTCCACGCCCTGGAAGGCCAGGAGCAGCTGTTGCCGCTCGGCCCGGCCGCCTCCCAGATCGCCATCAAGCAACTCGGCTCCAACGGCGGCGGCTTCTTTGGCGTCAACTCGGCCCATCCGTTCGAGAACCCGACCGCCCTCTCCAACTGGCTGGAGATGGTCGCCCTGCTGACGCTGGCCGCCGCCATGGTCTGTACCCTGGGTCGCTACGTGAAGGACCTGGCCCACAGCCGCGCCATCCTCGTCGCCATGACCCTGATGATGGTGATCGGGCTCTTCGTCTCCATCACCCAGGAGCTGAAACCGGACCCCACCCTCGCCCGGCTCACCACTGACGCCAGCAGCATGGCCGGCAACTGGGAAGGCAAGGAGAGCCGCTTCGGCCCCCTGCTCTCCAGCATCTGGGAAGTGGCGACCACCAGCGCCTCCAACGGTGCGGTCAACGCCATGCACGACAGCTTCACACCTCTCGGCGGCATGGTCGGCATGATCAACATGCTGCTCGGTGAGGTCATCTTCGGCGGGGTCGGCTCCGGCATCTACGGCATGATGCTGTTCGTGCTGCTGACCGTGTTTCTGTGCGGCCTGATGGTGGGGCGTACCCCGACCTATCTGGGCAAACGGCTCGGCATCACCGAGATGAAGTGGGTGGTCGCCAGCATGCTGGTGATGCCGGTCGGGGTATTGGTGATCGGCGGCATTACTCTGCTGATGCCGGACTCCGCCACCGTCATCGGTCACGACGGCCCCCACGGCCTGTCCCGACTGATCTATGCCTACGCCTCGGCCGCCGGCAACAACGGCTCCGCCTTCGCCGGCCTGGCCGCCGCCGACAACTGGCAGTGCATCGCCATCGGGCTGGCCATGCTGCTCGGCCGCTTCGGCTACATCATTCCGGTGCTGGCCATCGCCGGCCAGCTGGCCCGCGCCCCGCGCCAGGAGCGAAGCGAGGGGGACTTCCCCGTCAGCGGCCCGCTCTTCATCACCCTGCTGATCGTCACCGTACTGCTGATGGGGGGCCTCTCCTTCCTGCCGGTGCTGGCGCTGGGTCCGGTGGCGGAACACCTGAGCCTGCTGGGAGGTGCCTTCTGATGCTGCACACCCCACTGATCGCCGTGGTCAACTATTCGATGCTGGGAGCTTTCCAATGAGCAAGTCCGCTTCAATGAGCACCGACACCCTCAAGGTGAAGGGCAAGAAACAGAAATCACAGATCATGCAGGCCATGGTGGAAGCCCTCTATCGCTTCAACCCCAGGGCGCTGCTCGGCAGCCCCATCCTGTTCACCCTCTGGCTGGCGGCCGTGATGGCCAGCGTGGAGTCCCTGCTGGGGCAGCCTGTCTCCGGCGTCGCCCCTTCGCTGGCCTGGCAGCTGACCGCCTGGCTCTGGCTCACCCTCTGGTTTGCCAACTTCGCCGAGACCCTGGCCGAGGGGCGCGGCAAGGCGCGGGCCGACAGCCTGAAGGCGGGCATGAGCCAGCTCAGGGCGCGCCGGGTCACCCATCCGCAGGATGACAAGGGGGAGTGGGTGCCAGCCACCAGCCTGCGCAAGGGCGATCTGGTGCTGGTGCGCAGCGGCGAGATGATCCCCGCCGACGGCGAAGTGGTCGCCGGCATCGCCTCGGTCAACGAGGCCGCCATCACGGGGGAATCTGCTCCCGTCATCCGCGAGTCGGGCACCGATCGCAGCGGCGTGACCGGCAACACCACCGTCGTCTCCGACGAGATCTGGGTGCGCATCAGCAACAATCCGGGCGAAAGCACCCTGGATCGCATGATTGCGCTGGTGGAAGGGGCCAAGCGCCAGAAGACCCCCAACGAGATGGCGCTGGACGCCCTGCTGGTGGGACTGACCCTGATCTTCCTGCTGGTGGTGGCCACCCTGCCCTGGTTCCTCGACTACAACGGCACCCAGGTGCCCCGGCTCTACCTGCTGGCCCTGTTCATCACCCTGATCCCGACCACCATCGGCGGTCTGCTCTCCGCCATCGGCATCGCCGGCATGGACCGGCTGGTGAAGCTCAACGTGATCGCCAAGTCGGGCCGCGCGGTGGAAGCCGCCGGCGACGTGCGCACCCTGCTGCTGGACAAGACCGGCACCATCACCTTCGGCAACCGGATGGCGGATGAACTGATCCCGGCCCCCGGTATCGATCCGGCCCTGCTGGCCCAGGCCGCCATGCTGGCCTCGCTGGGTGACAACACGCCGGAGGGCAAATCCATCCTGACCCTGGCGGGCAAGAGCCACACCAGACCGAGCCAGCTGGAGAGCGACATCCTGATCCCCTTCAGCGCCGAGACCCGGCTGAGCGGGCTGGATCGCAACGGTCATCACTATCGCAAGGGGGCGGTGGATGCCGTGCTGCGCTACCTCTCCCTCGATCGCAAGGCGGTGCCCGAGCCCATTCTCAAATCGGTCGACAGCATAGCTCGCCAGGGCGGCACACCGCTGCTGGTCTGCACCCACGAGAAGCTGCTGGGGGTGGTGTTCCTCAAGGACATCATCAAGCCGGGCATCAAGGCCCGCTTCCAGATCCTGCGCCACATGGGGATCCGCACCGTGATGATCACCGGCGACAACCCGCTAACCGCCGCCGCCATCGCCGCCGAGGCAGGGGTGGACGACTTCATCGCCGAAGCGACACCGGAGAAGAAGCTGGCCTACATCCGCCAGGAGCAGGCCGACGGCCGGCTGGTGGCCATGTGCGGGGACGGCGCCAACGACGCGCCGGCACTGGCCCAGGCCGACGTGGGGCTGGCCATGAACGAGGGCACCCAGGCCGCCAAGGAGGCGGGCAACCTGGTGGATCTCGACTCCAACCCCACCAAGCTGCTGGACGTGGTGCTGGTGGGCAAGCAGCTGCTGGTGACCCGTGGAGCCCTGACCACCTTCTCCATCGCCAACGACGTGGCCAAGTACTTCGCCATCCTGCCGGCCCTGTTCATCGCCGCCTATCCGCAGCTGGGGGCGCTGAACCTGATGCAGCTGGGCAGCCCCGAGAGCGCCATCATGTCGGCCATCATCTTCAACGCTCTGATCATCGTCGCGCTGGTGCCGCTGGCCCTGCGCGGGGTCAACCTGCAGGGCACGGCGGCCAGCCTGCTGCGCCGCAACCTGCTGCTCTACGGCGTTGGCGGTCTGATAGTGCCCTTTATCGGTATCAAGCTGCTCGACCTAGTTATCACCGGCCTGGGGCTGGTGTAACAGCATCACCGGATGCGGGGCAGACCCGCATCCACCCAACGCATTTGGAGCAAGAAAATCATGATAGCAATCAGAACCCTGCTGACCCTGACCCTGCTGATGGGGGTGGCTTATCCGCTGGCCGTCACCGGGCTGGCCCAGCTTATTTTCCCCTGGCAGGCCAACGGCAGCCTGCTCACCAATGACGAGCAGCAGGTGGTCGGCAGCGCCCTGCTGGCCCAGAAGTTCGAGCGGGCCGACTACTTCCACTCCCGCCCCTCCGCCAGCGACTTCGCCACCATAGGTGGCGGTGGCAGCAACCTGGGGATGAGCTCGCCGCTGCGGGCCGAGTTTGCAGCAGCGGCGGCCAGGGCGCAGCCGGAGGCCAGGGTCCCCGCCCTGCTGACCCGCTCCGCCTCCGGCCTCGATCCCCATCTGCCCCTCGATGCGGTGCTGGCTCAGGTGGACCGGGTCGCCGGGCAACGGGGACTGGATCCCGCTCGGCTGACGGAGCAGGTCAAGTCGGCGGCACAAGCTGGTATCCTTGGCCCCCAGGTGGTCAATATTCTCCAGCTGAATCTGCAGCTCGATAAGGACAAGAATGCGTGATGAGGTGAGGGCCGATGCCCTGCTGGCCAGTCTGGAGCAGGATCACAGGGGCAAGCTGAAGGTGTTTCTCGGCGCCGCCCCCGGTGTGGGCAAGACCTACGCCATGCTGCAGGCGGTGAGGGAACAGGCCAGAGAGGGGGTCGACATCCTGATCGGGGTGGTGGAGACCCACGGTCGCCAGGAGACCCTGGCCCTGCTCGACAAGCTCGCCATCCTGCCGCGCAAGCTGTACCTGCACCGCCAGCAGCGGCTGGAGGAGATGGATCTCGACGGCCTGCTGACCCGCAAACCCGCCATCGCCGTGGTGGACGAGCTGGCCCACAGCAACGCCCCCGGCAGCCGCCACGAGAAGCGCTGGCAGGACGTGGAGGAGCTGCTCGGTGCCGGTATCGACGTCTATACCACCCTCAACGTGCAACACCTGGAGAGCCTCAACGATCTGGTGTGGCAGCTGACCGGCGTCAGGGTCAAGGAGACCCTGCCCGACCAGGTGCTGCTGGAGGCCGACAGCCTGGTGCTGATCGACCTGCCTCCCAAGGAGCTGCTCGGCCGCCTCAAGGAGGGCAAGGTCTATGTGCCCCACCAGGCCAAGGCCGCCCTGCAATCCTTCTTCTCCCTCAACAACCTGACCGCCCTGCGGGAGCTGGCGATGCAGACCGCCGCCAGCCACGTGGAGGGGGATCTGCAACTGCAGTGGCAGGCCGCCGGCAAGACCACGCTGCCGCTGCGGGGCAAGCTGATGGTCTGCCTCGGTGACGAGCACGGCGCCGCCCTGGTGCGCTACGGCCACCGCTTCGCCCAGCGTCGGCAACTGCCCTGGCTGGTGGTGCACGTCGACAGCAAGGGACAGCGTTCGGCCGAGCAGGAACAGGCGCTGGCGCTCGCCTCCCAGCTGGGGGCCAGGGTGCTGACCCTCTCCAGCCCGGCGGTGGCCGACACCCTGCTGGAGACGGCCGAACAGCAGCAGGTGTCGCAGCTGCTGCTGGGCAAACCGCACAAGGCGCCCTGGCGCCGCTCCCTGGCGCAGCACCTGCTCAAGAAAGCTGAGGGACTCGAGATCACCTTGGTGGACACGGAGCAGCAAAAAACCGGACCGAGGTTGCAGCCGCTCCACCCCAAGGATATTCGCCAGAGCCTGCTGGCGGTGGCCATCATGGGGACCACCTCGGCCGCCGTCTGGGGCCTCTCCCACTGGCTGCCGCCCGCCTCCCTGCCCATGCTGTTCGTGCTGGGGGTGCTGGCCACCGCGCTCACCACCAGCCTGGTGCCCGCCATCCTGGCTGCCGTACTGGGCTTCGTCGGCCACAACCTGTTGTTCACCGTCCCCTATTTCTCGTTGAGCGTGGCCAGCCACAGCGACCTGCTCACCCTCTTCGTGCTGCTCATCGTCGGCATCACGGCCGGACGGCTCGCCTCCCGTCAGCGCCAGCAGCTGGTCGGCCTGCGCGAGACCCAGCAGCTGGGCAACGCCCTGCTCTCCCTGAGCCAGGGGCTGGCCACCGCCAGCAGTCCGGTCGAGGTGCTCAGGCAAGGTTGCCAGGCCATCTCGCTGGCGCTGGGCCAGCCGGTGTTCGCCCTCGACCACCACTACCAGTACTGGGCGGGCTCGACCGAGCACAAACCGGGACAGACCGACAAGGCAGCCATCGACTGGTGTCTGGCCCAGAAGCAGAGCGCCGGGGCCCACACTGCTACCCTCAACGCGGCCGAGGCCCAGTACCATCACCTCAGCGATGATCTGGTGCTGGGCATACTGCTGGCCAATCCGCTCGCCTCCTCGGCCGAACATCAGCTGCAGGCGCTGCTCACCGACATCCGCGCCGCCCTGGCACGGATCGACCTCAACGAGCGGCTGGCCGACAGCCAGCTGCAGGCAGAGACCGACCGGATGCGCGCCGCCCTGCTATCTTCTGTTTCCCACGATTTGAAGACGCCGCTCGCCACCATCATGGGCGCCGGCAGCACCCTGCAGGAATATGGCGACCGGATAAGTGCGGAGGACCGCGACGAGTTGCTCCACTCGGTGCAGGAGGAGGCGCGCCGCCTGCACAGCTATGTGCAGAACCTGCTGGACATGACCCGCATCGGCTCACCCGACTTCCAGCTGAAACGGGACTGGGTCGAGCTGGCGGATCTGGTGGAGAATGCCCGCCGCCGGCTCGACTCCTCCTGGCGCCAGCACAAGCTGCTGGTGCACTTCGATCAGCAGATCCCCCGGCTCTATGTGCACGGCGCCCTGATCGAGCAGGTGCTGGTCAACATCCTCGACAACGCCTCCCGCTACTCGCCGGCCGGCACCCCCATCGAGTTCAAGGTGATGCTGGCGGACCCCGACCTCATCATCGATATCATCGACATCGGGGTCGGTATCGCCGAGTCTGACCGGGACAAGATCTTCAACCTCTTCTACACCCAGCCGGTCGGGGATTGCGGCAGCCGCGGCACCGGACTTGGCCTCGCCATTTCCCGCGCTATGATAGAGGTCCACGGGGGCCGCATCTGGGCCTTTTCCGGCCCCAACGGCAACGGCACCTGCATGCGCATCTCACTGCCGCTGGCCCTCAACGCTCCGGCGGCCTGATGGTCGCCGCCCTTTTTCATCTGCGAGCTGGAGGTTGAATGGCTCACATACTGGTCATCGACGACGAGGCGGCCATCCGCCGTTTTTTGCGGATCAGCCTGGTCGCCGAAGGCCATCAGGTCAGCGAGGCGGTCGGCGTCAACGAGGGGCTGGCGCAGTATCGCCACCTCAACCCCGACCTGGTGATCCTGGATCTGGGTCTGCCGGATGGGGATGGCCTTCAGGTGTTGCAGGCCATTCGCAAGCACCATCAGCATCCGGTACTGGTGCTGTCGGCGCGGGACTCGGAGCAGGAGAAGGTGCGCCTGCTGGATGCGGGAGCCAATGACTACATGAGCAAGCCGTTCGGCGTCGGCGAGATGATGGCCCGTATCCGGGTGCTGCTGCGCCAGCGGGCCGGGGTCAGCAGCGGTGAGTGCCGCCACTTCCCCCAATGCGGGCTGACCCTGGACAGCAGCAGCCACAGGGTCACCCTGGGGAAGGAAGAGGTGGCCCTCTCCCGCAAGGAGTTCGCCCTGCTGCAGGCCCTGGTGTGCCACCCCGGCAAGCTGGTGTTGCAGACCCAGCTGCTCAACGACATCTGGGGGCCGAGCCACAAGGAGGACACCCACTACCTGCGCATCGTCATCGCCAGCCTGCGCAAGAAGCTGGGGGATAACCCTCAAGACCCCGCCCTTATCGAGACCGAATCCGGCATCGGCTACCGCTTTATCGGCAGCTGATGTTTCACGTGGAACGTCGCCAGCAACAACACAGGGCCAACAGACCGCAGCCACCGAGCAGCAGACCGAGATCCTGCAAGCTGGCAGCAACCGCCAACCCCAGGCTGAGCAACAGGTAGTAACCGAGCCCGAACAGGGCGCCGGCACTGCCCGCCACCTCCCGATAGGCCAGCAGCGCCTGACTCAGCACATTGGGGATGGCCAGCCCGAATGCCACTACCACTCCCGTCATGGGCAGCAGAAACCAGAGCGACGCCTGACTCGCCCACACCAGCCAACCCGAGCCCAGCGCCAACACGGCGGCGAGCCGGATCAGGGAGGCAGGCGACCAGCCAAGCCCCAACAGACGCTTGTTGAGCAAACTGCCCCCCAGGGTCGCCAGTGCCAGCACGATACCGGAGTAACCAAACTCACCCGCGCTCAACCCCAGCCCGGCAAACAGAAAGGGCGCCAGACTGTAGTAGCCGAACAGCATGGTGTTGAACAGCGCCACCAGAGCGGCGCTGCGCCACAAACCGGTATCACGCACCATCCGGCATGCCAGTGGCCAGAGTGCCACTCGCTGGGTGGTGATCGGCCGGGTTTCCGGCAACTGCCGGCAGGCCATCAACAACAAGCCGATTGCCAGCGCCAGCAGGGCGCCAAATACCCCGAGATAACCAAAACCATCGGCCAGCAGGCCGCCGCTCACCAACCCCAGCACAGGGCTGACGGAGAGCGCTATGCCCATCACCGAAAAGACCCGCGCCAGATCGCTGCCCTGATAGCTGTCGCGCAGCATGGTCTGGGTCACTACTGAGCCCACGGCGGCACCGAAGGCAGCAATGACCCGGGCCAGCAGCAGGGTTTCAAACTGGGTGGCCAGCAACGCCAGCAGGGTGCCGGCGCCATAGGTCAGCAACCCCGCCAGCATGGCTGGGCGCCGACCGATGAGATCGCACAACCGGCCCCAGCAGACCACGCCCGCCGCAAACGCCAGAAAATAGACCGACAGGGTCTGGGACGCCTGCCCTTCGCTCACCCGAAACTGGCTGGCGATATGGGTCAGTACCGGGCTGTAGATGGTCTCCACTATCTGGGGAAACATCATCAGTCCGACCACCAGCCAGAGCGGTGGCAACTTGTTGTTCATGACAAACCTCCTTCACTAGAGGCCGTCATTCTAGAGCGACGCCGATTGTCCGATTACAATAAGCAATACTATAAACATCAAGAATCGGACACATGGCCTTTATTCTTCCCGATCACCCTTTTGATCCGGACCAGCACGACGGCAGTGCCATCGGGATCGCCGCCGCCCTCGGCTGGCACGACTCCGGCCGCCACCAGCACAGGCGCCATCAGCTGCTGTTCGCCCAGGCCGGCTGCATGACCATAGAGCTGGACGATCAGGTCTGCCTGCTCCCGCCGACGCGGGCGGCCTGGTTGCCGGCGGGTCTGCCCCATCGGGTGCTGATGCGCGGGGTGGTGGCCTATCGCTCCCTCTATTTCAGACCCGAGCCCGGCTTGCCGGCCGAGATGGCGGTGCTGGCGGTCAACCCGCTGCTGCGGGAGATCATCGAACGGATGGCGCTCTGGCCGTGGGACAAGCCGGAGGCAGAGCAGACCTGCACGCTGGCATTATTGAAAGAGGAG
Source organism: Aeromonas sp. SrichE-2G (assembly GCF_017939565.1). NCBI lineage: Bacteria > Pseudomonadati > Pseudomonadota > Gammaproteobacteria > Aeromonadales > Aeromonadaceae > Aeromonas > Aeromonas sp. SrichE-2G. Next base: position 51,532 of record NZ_JAGKRG010000009.1, on the reverse strand, counting down.
CTGGCGCAAGCGCCGCGGGAATCCTGGCTGTTGCCGCTGCCGTCAGACGTTCGTCTGGCCGTCTGGCTGCAGGAGGTGAAACAGGGTGGCACCCTGCCCGATCGGCTCAACCGGCTGGCCGAACGGGTGGGGGCCAGTGACAAGACCATAGGCCGCATCTTCATGCGGGAGACCGGCATGAGCTACCAGGCCTGGCGTCAGCAGTGGCGACTGCTGCGGGCTCTGGAGCTGCTGGCAGAAGCCGAGCCCATCAGCCGGGTGGCGGCTGCGCTGGAGTTCGCCAGCGACAGCGCCTTCATCGCCTTCTTCAGGCAACATACGGGGCAGACCCCCTTGCGCTATCTCAACTCTCGGGGTGAGTCGCATCGGCCGAGCTCGCCTCCACCACCAGGGTCTCCAGCGCCAGCGGCTTGAGATTGTGAATGGCTTCCGCCACCACGGCATGGGAGGCCTGCAGCTGCTGGGCCAATATTTCCTGCTCCAGCTTGACGCTGTCCAGTTCGGGTCTGGGGTATTCGTCGGCCATGACGTTCAGGCTCAGGCTGCTGGCAATCAAGGTTGCGATCAGGATTTTCATCTGGTGTGCTCCGGTGTGGTTGAGATGACCAGATAACTAATCCAATAGATGTGCCAGATTTATAAGTTGATGATTTTAATGATATAAGTATTTTTTTATGCTATTGATGACACTCAGATCGTGTCTATTGGTTATTTTAAAACCAACAGATGGTTGTTTTTACCACACCCAGGGAACAACCCCTGTTTCACGTGGAACGCTCCATTTTTTTGATCGACACCCGCTTTTGAAGTGAGCTATGGTGCTAGCTCCCCCCTAACAACTGACTCTGGATTTGCCACCGAATGGAATTCTCCTTGTTCGGCGAGAAGTTCACTCGCCACGCCGGTATTACCCAACTCATGGACGACCTCAATCAGGGACTGCTCAACCCCGACGCCATCATGCTGGGAGGCGGCAACCCTGCTCCCATCCCCGCCATGCTTGAGCGCTTCCAGACCGAGGCAAAGACCCTGCTGGACAACGGCGAACTAATCAAGGCCATGGCCAACTACGACGGCCCGCAAGGCAAGGACAGGTTTACCAGAGCGCTGGCCGGGCTGCTCAGCAAGGAGCTGGGTTGGGAGATCTCGGCCCGCAACATTGCCCTGACCAACGGCAGCCAGAACGCTTTCTTCTATCTGTTCAACCTGCTGGCCGGTGAGTTCGCCGACGGCCGCAAGAAGAAGGTGCTGTTCCCGCTGGCCCCCGAATACATCGGCTATGCCGACTCGGCCCTCTCGGACGATCACTTCGTGGCCTACAAACCCACCATCGAGAAGCTGCCAGACGGCCAGTTCAAATATCACGTGGACTTCGAGAGCCTGCAGGTAGGCGATGACATCGGGGTGATCTGCGTCTCCCGTCCGACCAACCCCACCGGCAACGTGCTGACCGACGAGGAGATCGAGCACCTCGATCAGATCGCCCGCGACAAGGGGATCCCGCTGCTCATCGACAACGCCTATGGCGTGCCCTTCCCCGGCATTATCTTCAGCGAGGCCAAGCCGTTCTGGAATGCCAACACCATCCTCTGCATGAGCCTCTCCAAGCTGGGGTTGCCTGGCACCCGCTGCGGCATCGTCATCGCCGACGAGAAGATCATCCGGGCCATCACCAATCTGAGCGGCATCATCAACCTGGCACCCGGTAGCCTGGGCCCCGCCATCACCATTCCGATGATCGAGAGCGGTGACATCATCACCCTGAGCGAACAGGTGGTGAAACCCTTCTACCAGCAGAAAGCCACCTTCGCGGTGCAGCTGTTGCGGGATGCCATCCCCGATCCCCGCTTCCACATCCACAAGCCGGAAGGCGCCCTCTTCCTCTGGCTCTGGTTCGAAGACCTGCCGATCCACTGCCAGGAGCTGTATGAGCGACTGAAGGCGAAAAACCTGCTGATCGTGCCTGGCCACTACTTCTTCCCCGGCATCGACGATCCCGAGTGGCGTCACAGCCGGGAGTGCATCCGCCTCAACTACTCCCAGAGCGAGGAGCTGGTGCGCCGCGGCATCGCCATCCTGGCCGACGAGATCAACGCCCTCTACGCCGGCTAAGCCAGTCAGGCGTACAAAAACAGAGAGGCCTGCAAATGCAGGCCTCTCTTCTATCGGGTGGTCAGTGATACTGTTTAGCCGGGCAGCGCCAGTTGCTCGGGTTTGCCGATGGGGATGGCGCGGGGCTTGAGCGCCTCCGGCAGCTCCCGGGCCAGCTCTATGGTCAGCAGACCGTGCTCCAGTTTGGCCCCCTGCACTTCCACGTGCTGGCTCAGCTTGAAGGCGAGCTCGAAGTCCCGCTCGGCGATCCCCTGATGAAGGAACTGGCGCTCGCCCATGGAGGCGACCTTGCGCCCCTTCACCTTGAGGGTGCCGTTTTCGGTCTCCAGCTCCAGCTCATTGCGATCGAAACCAGCCACGGCAACCGTGATGAGGTAGCTGTCATGATCGCGTTTTTCGATGTTGTACGGGGGGTAAGCCGAGGTCTTCTGATCGAACAGGCCTTCCAGCTCACGGGCCATCCGCTCGAAGCCGACGGCATTGGAATAGAGATGAGAAAAATCGAGGTTACGCATGATCCTATCCTTCTATAAAGCAACAGGGTTTACTCTCCACGGGCCCGTCAATCGGCACCCGGGAAACATCAACAATGCAACGAGGTCAGGCTGTCAGCCGTTGATTTCGATCTTGCGGGGCTTCATCGCCTCGGGCACTTCGCGCACCAGGTCGATGTGCAGCAGACCGTTTTTCAGGTCGGCGCCCTTCACCCGCACATAGTCGGCCAGCTGGAAGCGACGCTCGAAGCCGCGTTCGGCTATGCCTTGATAGAGGTAGTTGCGCTCGGTGTCGGCCTGTTTGTTGCCCTTCACCGTCAGCAGATTCTCCTGGAAGCTCAGCTCCAGCTCTTCCTGGGTAAAGCCCGCCACCGCCATGCTGATGCGGTAGTCGCTGTCACCCAGCTGCTCGATGTTGTAGGGGGGATAACCGGCATTGCCATTGCTGGCCGCAGATTCGATGAGAGTGGCCAGACGATCGAAACCGATGGCAGAACGATAGAGCGGAGAGAAGTCGATAGAACGCATAGTATTATCCTCTTTTGAGCGATAACGAATTGTTTGCCCTCCTGATGGACGGGCGCCTGGTCGAAACCTCTGCCGAGCGTTCCGGCCTTGTTACCTATATAGGGGCCCGCTCTCGGCTTTCAAGACCCTTGATCGAAAAATCTTCTTGTTGTCCGTTGCAGGCTGTTTTCTCACCATTGCTACAGCCGTTCCTCCAATCCTGCAACCGAATGGGATAAGCGGAGTCCATGTTCCACGTGGAACGAGTGGATGTAGCTCAAGATGCCAAGAACAAAAAGCCGCTCACAAGGAGCGGCTTTTTTTTATCGCACTAACCGTATCGAATTAGACGTCCAGGTTGGCCACGCGCAGGGCGTTGGTCTCGATAAAGTCGCGACGGGGCTCTACGGCGTCCCCCATCAGGGTGGAGAAGAGTTGGTCGGCACCGACGGCATCGTCGATGGTGACGCGCAGCATGCGGCGGGCTTCCGGATCCATGGTTGTTTCCCACAGCTGGTCCGGGTTCATCTCGCCCAGCCCTTTATAGCGCTGGATGTAGATGCCACGCTTGCCTTCCCCCATCAGCCACTCGACCGCTTCCACGAAGTTCGCGACCGGTTTGACCTTCTCGCCACGCTTGATGTAACCGCCTTCCTCGATCAGGTTGGCAATCTCCTTGCCCAGGGAGACCAGTTGACGGTACTCGCCGGATTGCAGGAAGTCGTAGCTGAGCGGGTATTCACGGTCGACCCCGTGCTGGCGCACCACGGCGTGCGGCACGAACAGGCTGCGCTCTTCGTCGCGGCGTACCTGCATCTGGTACTGGATGCCGTGGTTGCTCTCGTTGAGTACGGCTTCCATGCTCTGGCACCAGGCCTGCAGATCGCTCTCGCTGGCCAGCAGGGTTTCGTCCAACTCAGGCTGATAGATCAGCTGGGTCAGCACGGCTTCCGGCGCACGGCGGGACATGCGGGTGATGAGGTGAGAGACGGCACGATGCTGGTTCACCAGACGCTCCAGCGCCTCGCCACCGATGGCCGGGGCAGACTCGTTGACGTGCAGGGTCGCACCGTCCAGCGCCATGGCGGTCTGGTATTGCAGCAGCGCGTCCTCGTCTTTCAGGTACTGCTCCTGCTTGCCCTTCTTCACCTTGTAGAGCGGCGGCTGGGCGATGAAGACATAGCCACGCTCGATGATTTCCGGCATCTGACGATAGAAGAAGGTCAGCAGCAGGGTACGGATGTGCGCACCATCGACGTCCGCATCCGTCATGATGATGATGTTGTGATAGCGCAGCTTGTCCGGGTTGTACTCGTCGCGACCGATGCCGCAGCCCAGGGCGGTGATCAGGGTGCCCACCTCCTGGGAGGAGATCATCTTGTCGAAGCGGGCCTTCTCCACGTTCAGGATCTTGCCCTTGAGCGGCAGGATGGCCTGGTTCTTCCGGTTGCGACCCTGCTTGGCGGAACCACCCGCAGAGTCACCCTCCACTATGTAGAGTTCGGACAGGGCCGGGTCTTTCTCTTGGCAATCCGCCAGCTTGCCGGGCAGACCTGCGATGTCCAGCGCGCCTTTACGGCGGGTCAGTTCGCGGGCCTTACGGGCTGCCTCGCGGGCACGTGCCGCATCGATGATCTTGTTGACCACGATCTTGGCGTCGCCCGGGTTTTCCAGCAGGAAGTCGGCCAGCTTCTCGCCCATCGCCTGCTCGACGGCAGTCTTCACCTCGGACGAGACCAGCTTGTCCTTGGTCTGGGAGGAGAACTTGGGATCCGGCACCTTGACGGAGATGACGGCGATCAGACCTTCACGGACGTCGTCACCACTGGCGGCGGACTTGGCCTTCTTGCTGTAGTCCTCCTTGTCCATGTAGTTGTTCAGCGTCCGGGTCAGCGCGGTACGGAAGCCCACCAGGTGGGTACCGCCATCCCGCTGCGGGATGTTGTTGGTGAAGCAGTAGACCCCTTCCTGATAGGCGTCGTTCCACTGCATGGCGACTTCGACGCCGATGCCGTCCTGCTCTGTGGTGAAATGGAACACCTTGGGGTGGATCGGGGTCTTGTTCTGGTTCAGGTACTCGACGAAGGCCTTGATGCCCCCCTCGTAGCAGAAGTGCGCCTCACGGCCGTCACGCTCATCCATCAGGCGGATGGAAACGCCGGAGTTGAGGAAGGAGAGCTCGCGCAGACGCTTGGCCAGGATCTCGTAGTGGAACAGGGTGTCGCTGAAGATGGTAGGGCTCGGCCAGAAGCGCACCTCGGTCCCGGTGCCGGTGCTGTCGCCGATCTGCTTGAGCGGCGCCTGCGGCTCGCCCAGGTGATAGGTCTGCTCGTAGACGTGACCGTTGCGGCGGATGGTCAGCAGCAGCTTGTCGGAGAGCGCGTTCACCACGGAGACGCCCACGCCGTGCAGGCCGCCGGACACCTTGTAGGAGTTGTCATCGAACTTGCCGCCCGCGTGCAGCACCGTCATGATGACTTCAGCGGCGGAGCGGCCCTCTTCCGGGTGAATGTCCACCGGAATGCCACGACCGTTGTCGCGCACGGAGACGGAGCCGTCGGAGTGGATCTTGACCTGGATATCGGAGCAGTAGCCAGCGAGCGCCTCGTCAATGGAGTTGTCGACGACCTCGAACACCATGTGGTGCAGACCCGATCCATCGTCCGTATCGCCGATGTACATCCCCGGGCGCTTGCGGACCGCATCCAGGCCCTTCAGCACCTTGATATTCGAGGAGTCGTAAGTATTTTCACTCATAGCTTACTCTCTGCCTTCTCTAACGTTTCGGAGATCTTGCCTTGTTCCACGTGGAACAACTTGCAGTCACTCGCATCCATCATGTCTGCGAGCTGGCCGGTATCGATGGCGGTAATGAACACCTGAGACGCACACTGCTTCAGCCTTGCAGCCAGCAGACGACGCTTGTCGACATCCAGTTCAGAGGCAAAATCATCAATTAAAAAAATACAGCCGCGGCTGCTATGTTGATTCAAATAGAGCCCTTGGGCCAGTCGCATGGCGCAGACCAGCAACTTCAACTGACCCCTGGACAAAATATCCTGAGCGGGAACGCCGTTTGCCTTGAGCCGCACGTCCGCCTTCTGCGGACCGACCCCAGTGTACCCCATGGCACGATCCCGTTCGAACCCCGCCTCCAGCAACTCATTGAGAGGCGTGTCTTTTTCCCAGCCTCGATAGAATCCAAGACTGATGTCGAATTCCGGCAGGAAATCTGCCGTCATCTCCTTGATCAGGGGGGTAATGGCCTGACAATAACTGGCGCGAAAGCCGGCCAGCTCACCACCCAGACGTACAAGCTCCTGATCCCAGTACGCCAGCTGGCGATACTGTGTGCTCTGGCGCAGCAGGGCATTGCGCTGCTTCAGCAGCCGCCGCACTCGCCCCCAGAGGGAAAAGAAGGTCGATTCCTGATGAAAGACCCCCCAATCCAGCCAGGCCCGGCGTGCCTGGGGCCCACCGGTCAGCAGGCTGAAACCATCCGGGTGGATCAGCTGCACCGGCAACAGCTCGGCCAGATCGGCCAGGCGCTGGGCCTGGGCGCCGGCAATCTTGAGCTGGGTCTCGCCCCCCTTGTCCTTGGCAAGCCCGATGGGCACCTGACGCCCCTCCAGCTCGCACTGGGCAAACAGGGTAAAGGCCCGTTCGCCCTGGCGGATGACCCGTCCGGTCAAATGAGTACGAAACGAGCGGCCTAGACCAAGGTAATGAATGGCTTCCAGCACGCTGGTCTTGCCGCTGCCGTTGCTCCCGACCAGGATATTGAGGCCGGGCGACAGCGCGAGACTGGCGTGCTGAATGTTGCGAAAGTCGCTGAGCTGGAGTTTGACCAGGGACACGACTAGATCCGCATCGGCATCACCACGTATTGGGCATCTTGGCTGTCAAAATCCTCAATAATGGCGCTGCTGATGGAATCGCTCAGGCTGATCCGGATTTGGTCACATTTTAACGTATTCAACACGTCCAGCACATAGGAGACGTTGAAGCCGATCTCCATCTCGCCAGCGGCATATTGTACGTCAAGCAGCTCTTCGGCTTCTTCCTGTTCCGGGTTGTTGGCGGTGATGCGCAGCAGGTTTTCCTGCAGATTGAGACGCACCCCACGGAATTTCTCGTTGGAGAGGATGGCGGCGCGGGCGAAGGCCTGGCGCAGATCCTCGCGACCGGCGATCAGGGCCTTGTCGCTTCCTCTCGGGATGACGCGACGCCAGTCCGGGAAGCGGCCATCCACCAGCTTGGAGGTGAAAATGAAGCCGTCGAGGGCGGCGCGCAGGTTGCTGCGACCGATCTGCAGGCGCACCGGCTTGTCTTCCGCTTCCAGCAGGCGCACCAGCTCCAGCACCCCCTTGCGCGGCAGGATGACCTGATGATCGGGCAGCGATTCCCCCACCACCTCGCGGCGGCAGGTGGCCAGGCGATGGCCGTCGGTCGCAACCGTGCGCAGGCCGTGGCCCTCGCTCTCGAACAGCATGCCGTTCAGGTAGTAACGCACGTCCTGGCTCGCCATGGAGAACTGGGTGGCGTCGATGAGCTTCTTCAGCTCCAGCTGGCTGATGTCGAACTCGAGCACGGACTCCCAGTCCTCGATGTTCGGGTATTCGGTCGCCGGCAGGGTCGACAGGTTGAAGCGAGAGCGACCGGAGCGGATGATGAGGCGCTCGCCCTCGGTATTGAGACGAATCTCCGCCCCTTCCGGCAGGCCGCGGCAGATGTCCAGCAGCTTGCGGGCCGGCACCGTGGTGCGGCCATCCTGGCTGTCGCTGTTGAGATAAACCTGTCCGATCATCTCCACTTCGAGATCGGTCCCGGTCAGCGACAACAGACCATTGCTGACATCGAGCAGGACGTTGCCGAGGATCGGCAGGGTCGGCCGGCCACCCAGGGCACCGGACACCAGTTGCAGAGGACGTAACAGGGCCTCACGGCTAATTTCGAGCTGCATCTGTGCTCTCCGTTGTTATTGGGAGGAAAGGGTTCGGATCCCGGGCTGCATCGGTGCGCTCCGTTCCGTTATCAGGACGAAAGAGTACGGATCAGGTTGGAATAGTCTTCCTTGATGTCGTGACTCTCCTCCTTCAGCTGCTCGATCTTGCGGCAGGCATGAAGAACGGTTGTATGGTCACGGCCACCGAAGGCATCCCCGATCTCCGGCAAACTGTGGTTAGTCAGCTCCTTGGCCAGGGCCATCGCCAGCTGGCGCGGACGGGCAACGGAGCGGGAACGGCGCTTGGACAGCAGATCCGCCAGTTTGATCTTGTAGTACTCCGCCACCGTCTTCTGAATGTTGTCGATGGTGACCAGCTTCTCCTGCAAGGCCAGCAGGTCGCGCAGCGCCTCGCGCACGAAGTCGATGTTGATGGCGCGGCCGGTGAAGTTGGCGTTGGCGATGACCCGGTTGAGGGCCCCTTCCAGCTCACGGACGTTGGATCTCAGTCGCTTGGCGATGAAGAAGGCCACTTCGTCCGGCAGGTGGATCTGGTTCTCGTCCGCCTTGCGCATCAGGATCGCGACCCGCGTCTCCAGCTCCGGTGGCTCGATCGCCACGGTCAGGCCCCAGCCGAAGCGGGACTTGAGGCGATCCTCGACACCGTTGATCTCCTTCGGATAGCGATCCGAGGTCAGGATGATCTGCTGGTTGCCTTCGAGCAGGGCATTGAAGGTATGGAAGAACTCCTCCTGGGAGCGCTCCTTGTTCGCAAAAAACTGGATGTCATCGATGAGCAGGGCATCGACGCTACGGTAATAACGCTTGAACTCTTCAATGGCGTTATTCTGCAGCGCCTTCACCATGTCCTGCACGAACCGTTCGGAGTGCATGTAGATGACTTTGGCGTCTTTCTTGCGATCCTTGATGGCGTTGCCGACGGCGTGCAGCAGGTGGGTCTTGCCCAGGCCGGTGCCACCGTAGAGGAACAGCGGGTTGTAGGCCCCGCCCGGATTGTCGGCCACCTGACGGGCAGCCGCACGAGCCAGCTGGTTGGACTTACCCTCGACGAAATTCTCGAAGGTATAGTTCACATTGGTATTGCTCTTGTGGTTCGGCTCGGGCTTGGTTTCGGCCTTGTTTTCCCAGCTCTTGGGAGAGTTATTCACAGGATCGACACCGCGCGCCGGGGCCCTTGCGGCCGCGACGGGATGGGGACGATTGCCGATGTCGAAACGCAGGGTAGGCGCATCCGCTCCGCACAGCTCGTTGATGATGCCGTTGACCCGGAGCAGGTACTTGTCGCGTACCCAGTCCAGAACGAAGCGGTTCGGTGCATACAGGGTCAGAGTATTGTCACTCAACTCCGCTTGAAGCGGCCGGATCCACATGCTGAATTCTGCCGAGGGCAACTCATCTTGCAGCCGGTTAAGGCACTGCTGCCATAGCGAAGCAGTCACTCTAGACTCCCGTCAATTGATTAAGTAAAGACCGGCTATTCTACGTTTTTAGTGGCCGGATCTCCAGTTGCCGCCGCACGGATCCAGCAAATAAGATCCTTGACTTTCAAGGATCCAACGCCCCAGGATCTGATTTCATCCCCAAAGTTACCCACAGCCGCCAACCGGCAATGTGGACAGAATGGAACTCTGCGACCACAGTTATTTTATATAACCAAATATCATTTATTTTTTATACTTTATTCCAATAACATCAGCGCCATTCCGTGAATACAACTAAAAATACTGCACTACAGAGAGAGGAATCCCCATGAAATCCACCATCAAGCTGATTTCCGGCGCCGCCATTCTGCTGGCCAGCCTGTCCGGTCAGGCCATCGCCCAGGAAACCATCAAGGTCGGCATGTCCGGCAAGTATTTCCCGTTCACCTTCGTCAAGCAGGACAAGCTGCAAGGCTTCGAGGTGGACATGTGGAACCAGATCGGTGAGCGCACCGGCTACAAGGTCGAGTTCGTGACCGCCAGCTTCTCCGGCCTGTTCGGTATGCTGGAAACCGGCCGCGTCGACACCATCTCCAACCAGATCACCATTACCGACGAGCGCAAGGCCAAGTACGACTTCTCCCAGCCCTATGTCTATGACGGCGCCCAGATCGTGGTGCGCAAGGGCAACAACACCATCCACGGTCTCAAGGATCTGGAAGGCAAGACTGTGGCGGTGAACCTGGGTTCCAACTTCGAAGAGCTGCTGCGCAAGAACGATCCGAACAAGAAGATCGACATCCGTACCTATGACTCCGCCTTCGAACAGGACGTCGCCCTGGGCCGTATCGATGCCTTCGTGATGGACCGCGTCTCCACCGCCCAGCTGATCAAGGAATCCAAGCTGCCGCTGCAACAGGCTGGCGCGCCGTTCGAAACCATCGAGAACGCCCTGCCCTTCCTGAAGACTCCGGAGAAGCAGGCACTGCTGAAGAAGGTCGATGACGCCCTCACCGCCATGCGCAAAGACGGCTCCCTGACCAAGATCTCCGAAAAATGGTTCTCTGCGGACATCACCAGCAAATAAATGATGGAATTTGATCTCGAGTACACACTAGGGCTGTTCCCCATCCTGCTCAAATACCTGGGCACCACGATGGAAATGGCCCTGTGGGGATTCGTATTGGCACTCGTACTGTCGCTGATCCTGGCGATAGTACGGGTCTTTCGCGTTCCCGCAATTCACTGGCTGGCGATGCTCTATATCTCGTTCTTCCGAGGTACCCCCCTGCTCGTCCAGCTGTTCCTGCTCTACTACGGGCTGCCGCAACTCTTCCCTATCTTCGTGGGAATGGATGCCTTCACCGCCGCCATCATCGGCCTGACCCTGCACTTTGCCGCCTACATGGCCGAGTCGATCCGGGCCGCCATCCTCGGCATCCACAAGAGCCAGATGGAGGCCGCCCTCAGCATCGGCATGAGCCGGCTGCAGGCGATGCAGCGGATCATCCTGCCCCAGGCCGCACGCATCGCGACCCCCTCGCTGATGAACTACTTCATCGACATGATCAAGAGCACTTCCCTGGCGTTTACCCTGGGTGTCGCCGAGATCATGGGCAAGGCGCAGATGGAGGCCTCCTCCTCCTTCAAGTTCTTCGAGAGCTTCATGGCGGTGGCCCTGGTCTACTGGGTCGTGGTCATCTTCTTCACCCGCTTGCAGCACCTGCTGGAAGTGCGACTCAACCGCGCCTATTAAAGGAGGGCCATCATGATCAAGCTAACCGGCCTCTCCAAGGCTTATGACGGGAATCAGGTGCTCAACGGCATCGATCTTGAGGTTAAAAAGGGTGAGATTGTCGTCATCATCGGTCCATCCGGCACCGGCAAGTCGACCCTGTTGCGCTGCCTCAACCTGCTGGAAACCCCGGATGCCGGCCGACTCGCCATCGACGATCTGCAGCTGGATCTGGCCAAGGCCAGCGACCAGCAGGCCATCGAGCTGCGCAAACGTGCCTCCTTCGTGTTCCAGAATTACGCCCTGTTTGCCAACAAGACGGCGCTGGACAACATCGCCGAGGGGCTGATCACCGTCTGGAAGCAGCCGAAGGCGGAGGCCCGTGCCACCGCCCTTGGCATCCTCAAGGACATCGGCCTCGCCGAGAAAAAGGATGCCTATCCGGCCTCCCTCTCCGGTGGCCAGCAGCAGCGGGTCGGCATCGGCCGCGCCATGGCAGCACACTCCAAGGTGATCCTGTTTGACGAGCCCACTTCCGCCCTCGATCCCGAGTGGGTCGACGAGGTACTGGGCCTGATGAAGCAGCTCGCCCGCCAGCACCAGACCATGGTGGTGGTGACCCACGAGATCGAGTTCGCCCGTGATGTCGCCGATCGGGTGATCTTCATGGAGGGAGGACGGATCGTGGAGCAGGGTCCGCCGAGCCAGATATTGGTCGATCCGCAGGATCCCCGCACCCGGGAATTCCTGCGCAAAGTACTTAAATAGCTCTCTCTTTGGCGGCTCTGCCGCCTTTTTTCTTGAGGGATCCTTGTTTAACCCCGGGTTGCCAGTATAATTCGGGGCCCTTGATCCTCCGGATCCAGCCAGCTTTTCCTGCTTGTATGACGAGCAGGGCGAGACGGAAGGAACGGCGGATTGACGAGAAGCTGAACTCTGTTTAGAATTCGGCCTCTTTTGCTAGTCGTCACACGCTATAGCTGGCGCGTCGGCTAAGTGTGACAATCAAAACTGTACAGAAATACGGAATCGAATCATGAAACGTACTTTTCAACCGTCCAACCTGAAGCGCAAGCGCTCTCACGGTTTCCGCGCTCGCATGGCTACTGCCAACGGCCGCAAAGTTCTGGCCGCTCGTCGTGCCAAGGGTCGTGCCCGCCTGGTAGTCTAATGCCTACCCAGCACACCTTCTCTCGGGAGTTACGTCTGTTAACTCCCGAACACTTCAAACGCGTTTTCGCCGAGCCTGTCCGGGCCGCTTCTCCGCAAATTACGCTTCTCGCTTGCCCCAATTCCCTCGAACACCCCCGTCTTGGTCTCGCCGTGCCCAAAAAGGCGCTCAAGCGTGCCGTCTGGCGCAACCGTGTAAAACGAGTCGTTCGGGAGAGCTTCCGCCTCAATCAAGCCAATCTGCCCGCTATCGACATCGTCGTGATCGCCAAGGGTGGCGTGAAGGAGATGGACAACGAAGCGCTGTTCAAGTTACTGGAAAAGCTATGGCGCACTCTGTCACGCCGTTGCAATGGGTAGCCATCAAACTGATACGCCTGTATCAGCTAATCATTAGTCCCCTGCTCGGGCCGCGCTGCCGTTTCACCCCGACTTGTTCCCAATTTGCGATAGAAGCAATCCGACTTCACGGTTTCATAAAAGGCGTTTGGTTAGCCAGCAAACGTCTATTAAAATGCCATCCCTTATCCGAGGGTGGTTATGACCCGGTTCCGCAACCAAAGCGAAGAAACTGAAGACTATGGAATCACAACGCAATTTACTCCTGATCGGTTTGCTGTTCGTGAGCTTCTTGCTCTGGCAACAGTGGGAGTCCGACAAGGCTCCGAAGCCGGCCCCGACGACCGTGGCCCAAACCGAACATTTCGTACCTGAAGCCGGTCAGACCGGTGATATTCCTCAGGTTTCCGAGCAAGCAAATGGTAACGCCGCGCGCAAGCTGATCACCGTCTCCTCCGACGTGCTCAAGCTGACCCTGGATACCCAGGGCGGTGACATCGTCTCTGCCGAACTGCTGGCCCACAAGCTGGAAGAAGGCAAGGAACAGCCGTTCACCCTGCTGACCAGCCAACCTGCGCATATCTACGTTGCCCAGAGTGGCCTGGTGGGCCGTAACGGTCCGGACAGCCAGCCAGAAGGCCGTCCGACCTATGAAGCCGCCCAGACCAGCTACCAGCTGGCAGACGGTCAGGATCAGGTCGTCGTCCCGATGACCTGGACCGACAGCAAGGGCGTGGTCTTCACCAAGGAGTTCGTGCTCAAGCGCGGTGACTACGCCGTGGGCGTCGACTACAAGATCGACAACAAGTCTGCCGAGCCGGTCCAGGTGCAGTTCTACGGTCAGCTGAAGCAGACCATGACCACGCCGAAGGATCAGGAAGGTCATGCCATGGTGGCCAGTGCCTACCGTGGTGGTGCCTTCTCCAGCGACGACAGCCGCTACAAGAAGTACACCTTCGACGAGATGAAGGATGCCGACCTGAACAAGACCACCCAGGGTGGTTGGGTCGCCATGCTGCAACACTACTTCGTCTCCGCCTGGGCCCCGAATGCCAACGACAGCAACAGCTTCTACAGCCGCGTGATCCCGGGCAAGGACCAGGCCATCATCGGCTACAAGGCGCCTCTGGTTGACGTCGCTGCCGGCCAGCAGGCCGAGGTGAGCGGCAAGCTATGGATCGGTCCCAAGCTGCAGGATCAGATGGCCAAGGTGGCCAACCACCTGGATCTGACCGTCGACTACGGCTGGCTCTGGTTCATCGCCCAGCCGCTGCACTGGCTGCTGACCGTGTTCCACGGCTTCGTCCAGAACTGGGGTCTGGCCATCATCATGCTGACCCTGCTGGTCCGCGGCATCATGTTCCCGCTGACCAAGGCCCAGTACACCTCCATGGCCAAGATGCGCATGCTCCAGCCCAAGCTGGCGGCGCTCAAGGAACGCTTCGGCGACGATCGCCAGAAGATGTCCCAGGGCATGATGGAGCTGTACAAGAAGGAGAAGGTCAACCCGCTGGGCGGCTGTCTGCCCATCCTGGTGCAGATGCCCATCTTCATCGCCCTGTACTGGGCTCTGATGGAGTCTGTTGAACTGCGCCACGCGCCGTTCGCCCTGTGGATCACCGACCTGTCGGTGAAGGACCCCTTCTTCGTGCTGCCGATCCTCATGGGTGCCTCCATGTGGTACCTGCAGAAGATGAGCCCGACCACCATCACGGACCCGATGCAGCAGAAGGTGATGCAGTTCATGCCGATCATCTTCACCTTCATGTTCCTCTGGTTCCCGGCAGGCCTGACCCTGTACTGGCTGGTGAGCAACGTCATCTCCATCATCCAGCAGACCATCATCTATCGTCAGCTGGAGAAGAAAGGTCTGCATTCCCGCAGCTAATCTTCCCTGATGACAAAAGAGGCGGCCTTCGGGCCGCCTTTTTTATTACAATGTCCGCAATTACCGAACAGACGAGTCAAGCAAGATGACAACAGAGACCATAGTGGCCCAGGCCACCGCTCCCGGCCGTGGCGGCGTCGGCATAGTCCGCGTCTCCGGCCCCGCCGCCGAGCGGGTCGCCGAGATAGTGCTCGGCAGACTCCCCCGCGTGCGTTACGCCGAATACCTGCCGTTCAGGGACGAGCAGGGGCAACCGCTGGATCAGGGCATCGCCCTGCTGTTCAAGGCCCCCAACAGCTTCACCGGGGAAGACGTGCTGGAGCTGCAAGGCCACGGTGGCCCCGTCATCCTGGACATGCTGGTGCGCCGCATCCTGCAGATCGAGGGTGTTCGCCCCGCCCGTCCCGGTGAGTTCAGCGAGCGCGCCTTCCTCAACGACAAACTGGACCTGGCCCAGGCAGAGGCCATCGCCGACCTCATCGAGGCTTCCAGTGAGCAGGCCGCCCGCAGCGCCATGCACTCCCTGCAGGGGCAGTTCTCCGGCAAGGTGCAGCAGCTGGTGGAGAGCCTCACCCGGCTGCGTATCTATGTGGAGGCGGCCATCGACTTCCCGGACGAGGAGATCGACTTCCTCTCCGATGGCAAGGTGGCCGGGGATCTCTACGCCATCATGGCAGAGCTGGACGATGTGCGCGGCGAGGCCAAGCAGGGCGCCCTGCTGCGGGAAGGGATGAAGGTGGTGATCGCCGGTCGTCCCAACGCCGGCAAATCGAGCCTGCTCAACGCCCTCGCGGGCCGTGAGTCCGCCATCGTCACCGAGATCGCCGGCACCACCCGCGACGTGCTGCGCGAGCACATCCACCTGGACGGCATGCCGCTGCACATCATCGACACCGCCGGCCTGCGTGACACCCAGGACAAGGTGGAGCAGATCGGTATCGAGCGCGCCTGGGCCGAGATCGAGCAGGCTGACCGGGTGCTGTTCATGGTGGATGGCACCACCACGGATGCAGTCGACCCCCACGAAATCTGGCCGGAATTTGTCGATCGCCTGCCGAAGAACATCGGCCTCACCGTGGTGCGCAACAAGGCGGACCTGACCGGCGAGGATCTGTCTCCGAGCGAAGAGCTGGGCCACGCCGTCTACCGCATCTCCGCCAAGACCGAGCTGGGGCTGCCCGCCTTGCGCGAGCATCTGAAGGCCTGCATGGGCTTCCAGGGCAACACCGAGGGGGGCTTCATGGCCCGTCGCCGCCACCTGGACGCGCTGGAGCGTGCCGCCGAGCGGCTGCTGGTGGCCAGGGAGCAGCTGGAGGTGTTCGTCGCCGGCGAGCTGGTGGCCGAGGAGCTGCGCCTGGCGCAGGAGTCCCTCTCCGAGATCACCGGCGAATTCAGCTCGGACGATTTGCTGGGCCGGATCTTCTCCAGCTTCTGCATCGGCAAATAACGCCGCACGGCAGGCAATAAAAAGCCCGGGTTCATCCCGGGCTTTTTATTGCATTATTCATCCAAAAACCTAGATTCGGCGCAGGCACCACATGAAGTAAGCACCCCCTAACAGGGTGGAAACCAGACCGACCGGCACCTCCTGGGGGAAGAGGATCTGCTGGCCGACCCAGTCCGCCGACACCATCAAGAGGGCTCCGCAGCCCGCCGCTCCGAGCAGGTGCCAGCGCGCCCGCACCAGTCCCATCATCCTGGCTAGGTGCGGTGCCAGCAGGCCGGCGAAGGAGAGCGGGCCGATCACCATGGTCGCACTGGCGGTGAGCACGGCCACCAGCAGCAGGATGACGAGTTGGGCCCGGCTGAGGCGAATGCCCAGCGCGGTGGCCACCGCCGGCCCCATGGGCATCAGATCCAGCCAGCGGCTCACCAGCAGGCAGCCGGCCAGCATCAGCAGTGCCAATGCGGTCAGGCCAAGGGCCACCGGCTGGGTGACATAGTAGGTGGAGCCGGACATCCAGGAGAGCAGCTGCTGCACCCGCATGTCACCGTTGGCCAGGGCGATGGCCTGCAGCGGCTCGAACAGCGCCGTGATGGCGATGCCGGAGAGCAGGATCCGCTCAGGCTGGAACCCGTTCCTGCGGTTGATCAATACCAGCAGCAGCAGGCAGACGAAGGCACCCAGCACGCCCCCCAGCAGCATCATGGGCAGCGGCAGGGCCGGCAGCAAGACCGCGGTGGCAATGACTCCCATAAAGGTGCCACCACTCACCCCCAGCAGTTCGGGGCTCGCCATGGGGTTGTTGCTGACCCGCTGCAGCAGAGTACCCGCCAGGGCCAGCAGCACACCGGCCGCACCGGCTGCCAGGGTGCGCGGTAGGCGCCACTCCAGCTGGGCCTGCCACCGCAGCCAGCTCGGCCAGCTCCACCCATCCATCCCCTGCCCGAACAGCAGGGAGGCGACCACCGCGGCTACCAGTCCCAAGAACATCAGGCCAAGCAGGCGGGATGGCCCGGGATGCCGCGCCACCACCAATCCGGCGGCAGATCTGGGGGTCGACGACTTCACGCTGAGGCGCGGGATCAGCCAGAGCAGCAGTGGTGCTCCCAGCAGGGCCGTCATGGCGCCGGTCGGGATCAGCACGGGCCAGAAACGGGTCAAGGATTGCAGCAGCAGGTCGGTGGCCGCCAGCAGCAGAGCGCCCAGCACGGGCGCCCACAACAGGCGCAGCCCAAGCCGCCTCACCCCCAGCATGCGTACCATGACCGGCGCCGCCAACCCGATGAAACCGATGAGCCCCACCACGCTCACCACGCAGGCGGTGATGAAGACCGCGAGGCCGAGGCCGGCGAAACGCAGGCGCTTGAGGGAGACTCCCAGGCTGCGCGCGCTGGCGTCATCCAGCTCCAGCACCGTCAGGGGACGGGCCAGCAGCGCAGCCAGCACACCGGCTGCCAGCAGCCGTGGCAGCAGGTAACTCACCCCGCTCCAGCTGGTCTGGGCCAGGGAACCGCTGCCCCATACCAGCAGACCCTTGAGTTCCTCCTGGAAGAACAGCAGCAGCCCCAGGCTGATGGCCGCGAGATAGAGGTTGATCACCAGGCCAGCAAAGACGATGACCACGGGATTGAGCTGGCGGCGCCAGGCCAGGGCGAACACCAGCCCCATGGCCATGCCGCCCCCCGCCATGGCGATCCACTCGCGCCCGATCAGCAGCCAGCCCGGGGCAAACAGGGTCACTACCATCAGTGCCAGCTGGGCGCCGGAGGCGACCCCCAGGGTGGTGGGCGAGGCGAGTGGATTGCGCAGCACCTGCTGCATCAGGGTGCCGGCCAGCCCGAGGGCGGCGCCGGCCAGCAGGCAGAGGAAGAGCCGCGGCAGCCAGCTGAAATGGATCACCGCCTGGCGGGCATCCTCCAGCTGCGGCGCGAAGATCGCCTGCCACCAAGCCCCTTCCGGCAGCTGGTGGGCCAGATCCCAGCCGGCCAGGGCGAGGGTCAGCAACAGCAGGGCCAGGCCGGGGCGCAGCAGGCTGGCGGGAAGCAACGGATTCATCGGGTGGCCCCCTTGGCGGTCACATGGGTTGCCGGTGCGAGAGAAGGCTCCCCTTGCAGGGCCCCGCTCAGCAGATCGGCGAAACGGCGGGCGGCGAGCAGGCCGCCGAAACTCCAGACGGCGGGCAGGTGCACGACCTTGCCCTGCTTCACCAGGGGCAGGTGCTGCCAGAGACCCGGCTCCTGCAGCCGTTCACCCACCCCCACGGGGATGGGGTCGACCACCACCAGTCGGGCGTCTGGCAAGTCCAGGAACTGTTCCAGGCTGACCACGGAGAAGCCCCAGGCATTGGTCTCCCCCTGCCAGGCGTTGCGCAGTCCCAGCCTTTGCATCACCGCCTCGAACAGGCTGTGGCGACCAAACACCCGCACGTGGCGTTCGTCGATGAACTGCACCACCAGCAGGGGTTGCGTGTCGGCGGGCACCTGCTCCTTCATCCGTGCCAGATCCCGCTCCAACGCGGCAAGCAGCTGATCGGCCTCCGCGGTCTTGCCCACCAGGGCGGCTATGGTCAGGGTCGCCTCGTGCAGCCGCTGCCACAGATCGGCATCGGGCTCGTAGAGCGCGATGGATTGTACCGGCGCGATCTGCGACAGGGTCGGCTCCAGCGACGCCATCAGGGGCGAGATGAGGATGAGATCGGGCTTGAGCTCCGCCAGCAACTCGCGATTGGGCTGCATCCGCAGGCCGATGTCCACCACCTTTGCCGGCAGTGCCGGCTCCCCTACCCAAGCGCGGTAGGAAGCCACGTCCCCCATGGCCAGCGGTGTGACGCCAAGGGCCAGCAGGGTTTCCGCGACCGTCCAGTCGACGGTCGCGATGCGGGGGATGGATTGGGCGCGTTGTTCGGTCGCCACAGCTTGTGACTCGGCCAGTGCCGCAAACGGCAACAACAGGCTGACAAGGCAAGGCGCCATCTTCAATAAACGGTTCAAGAGATCCCCCGGTCAGACGATGGCGATGGCGTGGTCATGGGCCGGATGGCGAATGACCTCCATGGGGATGCCGTAAATGTCGTGCAGGGTCTCGCAGGTCATAATCCGCTCGGGCTCGCCGTGGGTCAGCAGGCGGCCGCTGTGCAGCGCCACCAGCCGATCGCAGAAGCGGGACGCCATGTTGATGTCGTGAATGACGATGATGACCCCGAGGTTGAGCTGGCGGCTCAACTGCCTGACGAGGGTGAGCACCTCCACCTGATGAGCCACGTCCAGGGCGGCCAGGGGCTCGTCCAGCAGGATGAAGCGGCTCTCCTGGGCCAGCAGCATGGCGAGCCAGACCCGGCCCCGCTCGCCACCGGAGAGGGTATCCACCAGCCGATCGGCGAAAGTCTCGGTGTGGGTCAGGGCGATGGCCCGATCGACCTGGCGGTGATCCTCAGCCCCCATGCGCCCCAGCAGGCCGCGCCAGGGGTAGCGCCCCATCTCCACCAGCTCGCGGCCGAGCAGGTTCTCGGCGCTTGGCAGGTGCTGGGGCAGATAGGCTACCTGGCGGGCGAAGTCTCGGTTGCCCCACTCGGACAGCGGTTTGTCGTCGAACCGGATCTCGCCACCGCTCAGGGGCTGCTGGCGGGCCAGCAGCTTGAGCAGGGTCGACTTGCCCGAACCGTTGTGGCCGATGAGGCCATAGACCTGGCCCTGTTCGAAGCGCAGGTCGGTGGGGTGGAGCAATGGGCGATCGTTCACCACAAAGCTGGCCGCTTTCATCTCAAACATAATCTGTTCCTGTGCTGGCTTGCTGCCAGTCTCATCGGAGCCAGCATCAGGCCGGCACTTCGCTATCCAGGTGGGCGACCGCATCCCGGCTCACCTGCTCGCGCCGCTCGCCGAGCAGCTCGGTGAGCCGGCCCTGGCGCATCTCCAGCAGGCGATCTGCCTGGGAGAAGTAGAGATCGTCGTGGCTGATGGCGATCACCGTCTTGCCCATCTCCTTGAGACGCGGCAGCAGCACCTGATAGAAGATGCGGCGGAACTGGGGATCCTGATCTGCAGCCCATTCGTCGAACAGCATCACCTCGCGCTGCTCCGCCAGAGCCAGCAGCAGTGCAACCCGCTTGCGCTGTCCCTGGGAGAGGTCGATGTCGGTGATGAAGTCATCCTCGATGCGCAACTTGCTCCCCATCTGCAGACGCTCCAGCCACTCGGCCATCAGCGCGTCCTTGGGCTCGGGCCCCAGCAGATGCTGGAACAGGTGGTAGTCGGTGAAGATGGCGGAGAAGAGCGCCAGGTAGGCGTTGCGATCCGCGATGGGCTCCCCGTCCAGCAGGATCCGGCCAGAGACCGGCTGGTAGAGCCCGGTCAGCAGCATGGCCAGGGTCGACTTGCCGGAGCCGTTGCCCCCGATGATGAAGATCTGCTCTCCCTTCTCGATGGCCAAATTGACGGGGCCCACGGCGAAGCCGCCCTCCCCCGGATAGTGGAAGCTCACCTCCTCCAGCTCGATGCGCCGCCAGGCGCGGGGGGCCGGCGGCAGCGGGAACTCGGAGCTGGGCTCGGCCAGCGTCAGGGCCGCAATCTTGTCAAACGCCACCTGGGCGGCAATCAGGGTCGGCAGGGCGCCGATGCCCTGCAGCAGTGGGGTGCGCAGAAACAGCAGGGTCAGGGCAAAGGTAGCGGCCACATTGGTGTTGGCCCAGCCCAGGCCGTTCGCCAGGAAGAAGACCAGGCCGATGGCCCCCAGCATCATGATGTTCGACCAGTTCACCGCGCTCAGGTGATAGGTGTCGGCGCGGATGATCTCCTGGCGGTAGTCCCGGGCATTCTGTTCATAGAGCTGGTGGTAGACGAAATGCGCCCGCTCGCGATTGAGAGCCAGCTCCTTGCTGCCGGCGATGATGGACTGGTAGTTCTGGTAGAGCTTGTCTTCCGCGAGCCGCATGCGCGACAGATGGCGATAGACATGGTTCACCAGCAGCCAGCCCACCACCATGGTGACGGTGACCCAGAGCGCGGTGACGGTGAGCAGGGAGGGAGAGAGCCAGCCGAGGTAGATGACGGATCCCAGGGTCAGCACCAGCCCCTGCACCAGCTCCGGCAGGCGCACGAAAGCGATGGTGATCTGGCCGATGTCGCTGGAGAGGGAAGCCAGGAGCGGCCCCTGCCCTATCTGGCGAATGCGGGCGACGTCGGTATCCAGCAGCTGCTTGAGCAGGCGACCGCGCAGCTGATAGACGAAGTGGTGGCCCAGGGTGGTCAGGGCCAGCTGGGCGCCCAGGGTGACAACAAGCAGCAGGACAATGAGGCCGAGCAGCTGGCCGAGGATCGGCAGCGGATCGCCAGAAGATTCGATAAGAGATTGATTGATAAAAGCAATGACGCCTATACCGCTCACCGCACTGAGCAGGCTGAGCAGGACGATGGCGATGAAGGGCCAACGGTATTGGCGGTAAACCAGTGACAAGAGTTCCATGACAGGCCTGTAGACAGAAAGAAGGAGGGCGGGAGCCTGATGCCCCCGCCCGGCCTGGATCTTACCAGCGGTAGTTGACGGAGCCGACTATGCTGCGCGGCTCGCCGTAGTAGCAGTAGTAGTCACAGCTCGCCACATAGGTGTCGTCCAGCAGGTTGTTCACGTTGATCTGGGCACGCCAGTTCTTGGCGAAGTCATACCCGATCATCGCATCCCACACGGTCTGGGCCGGCACTTCGGCGGAGCCATAAATGGGATTGTAATTGGCATCCACGGCACCTATGCCGACGCTGGAACCGATGTAGCGTACCCCGGAGCCCACTTCCAGCCCGGCGACCGGACCCTGCTGCACCTTGTAGTTGCCCCAGAAGGAGGCTTGGTGACGCGGGATCAGGCTGGCACGGCGATCGCCGTTGCCGGTGTCGTTGGTCTTGGCATCGGTGTAGGTATAGGCAGCGGTCAGACGCAGGGCCTCGGTGGCCTGCACGCTCCCTTCCAGTTCGATGCCCTGGGAGGTCACTTCACCCGCCTGGGTCTGCTGGCCGGACCCGGTGGAGACGAGGGAGTTGGTCTGCTCCAGATCGAACAGTGCCAGGTTGATGTAGCCATCGAGGAAGCTGGGGGCGTACTTGATGCCTGTCTCGTACAGCTTGCCTTCCAGCGGCTTGTAGGAGTTCTTGGTGTTCGGGTCTATGCCCGGCAACACTTCGAACGACTCCGCATAGGCGAAGTACGGGGAGAGGCCGTTGTCGGCCAGGTACATCAGGCTGCCGGAGAGCGAGAGGTTGTCGTCATACTGCTTCTCGTTCTTGCTGGTGGCCTCGCTGACGTTGTGGGTCTCCACATAGTCGAAGCGGCCACCGGCGGTCAGCAACCAGCGGTCGTCCCAGCGGATCTGGTGCTGGGCGTAGAGGCCGCTCTGACCCTTGGTGTTTTTCTGATAGGTGGCGGTGGATTCGTCGAAGCCGGGGAAGCCGCTGTAATCCGGGTTCATGGTGTTGATGGAGCCCATGCCGTAGTTGTCGGCTTCGTCCCCTTCATTCACATGACGCTGCAGATCGATCCCCATCAGCAGGGTCTGCTCGGTGCGATCCGTGTTCCAGTACCCCACCAGCTGGTTGTCCATGGTGGCACTCTTGGTGTCGCCGTCACGGTAGACCAGGCCGCGATAGGCGGTAGTGCCCTGATAGGTCGGGAAGATGTAGGTCTGGCGCAGCAGCAGCTCGTTGTAGTTGAAGCGGACGTTCTGCTTGAACTCCCAGGTCTGGTTGATCTGGTGAGTCAGCTCGTACCCCGCCGAGATCTGGGTGTTGCGGTTGCGATCGTAGCCCGGCTGGCTCAGGTTGGTGCTGGGATCGATCTGGCCACCCGAGGTATTCAGGGTGCCGTAGACGGGGAAGAAGCCGTTGGTGGGCACCCCTTCATCGTGCAGGAAGCTGGAAAGCAGGGTCAGGCTGGTGCTATCCGAAATATCCAGGGTCACGCTGGGCGCCAGATAGGCGCGCTCGCTGTAGGTACCATCCAGCACGCCGTCCCGCTCCTTATAGAGGGCGACCATGCGATAACGGCTGTTGTCGGCCAGATCGTCGGAGACATCCACCCCGACCTGACGCAGATCCCGACTGCCCAGCTGCAGGTTGACCAGCCCCTGCGGGGTCGCGGTGGGACGCTTGCTGATGGAATTGATCACGCCGCCGGGAGGGGCTTCGCCATAGAGGATGGAGGCGGGGCCCTTCAGCACTTCCACGCTCTCCAGACCGAAGGGTTCCGGGGTCCAGACATAGTAGCCGGTACCGAACAGGCGGTTGCCATCCAGATAGGAGGCAGCATCGAAGCCACGCACCTTGAACCAGTCGGTATTGTTGTCGGAGCCATAGAGGCCGGTGAGGATGCCGGAGCGGTAACGCACGGACTCGTCCAGCTGCTGCACGGCGTGTTGATCCAGCTCTTCGCGATTGACCACGGAGACGGCACGCGGGGTCTCGGCCATGGGCACCTCGACCTTCATCGCTGTCCCGGTCACCACCATGGTCTCGCCGGCCTTGGGCAACTCTTTATCCGCTTGCTCCGCAGCCAGCACCGGCAGGGTCGCCAGCAGGCAGGAGAGCGGCAACAGCCGGGCACCTCGTTTTTGCATCACTGCATTCGGGGTATTTTTTTGCGCAATCATATAAGTGTCTCAAATATCAACAAGTTATGTTTTGGTTTCTTATTATTGGCGCCCTGTGCTGCCGGTCTGCCCGACGCCTTAGGCGAATAAAGCAGCGTCATGCTACTACAGGAGCCATGATCGAATCGATTCAATAATTGCTAATCATTTGCATCTGTATTGTTATCCGTCATATCAACGATGAGTTTTCACGAAGAAGGGACTCATTCGTATGGGGATGGAGAGGAAGGAGAGAAAATGAGGGTCACAGGGGCCGTTTCACCCGAAAAAGTCGGGCAGGATCCTTATCCCCAAGCTTTATCCATATTTATCCACATGCTTTGGCGGTAAGATCCCGGCTCTTCACCCTTTCGATAACATCAGGATCCATTCGATGGCCAAACTCAACCTCGTCGTCGGCTCCATGCTGGGAGCCTCCGAATATGTCGCAGATCATGTGGCCAGCCTGCTGGAACAGGCGGGTCATCAAGCCGAGATCCACAACCCCGCCAGCCTAGCCAGGATCCTGTCCGAGCCCCAGGCCATCCTGCTGGTGATCACCTCCACCCATGGAGCAGGGGATGTACCCGACAATCTGCAGCCCTTCGCCAAGGATCTTGCGGACCAGCGCCCGGATCTCAACACATTGAAATATGGAGTGATCGCATTGGGGGATCGCAGCTATGACACCTTCTGCCAGGGTGGAAAGACGCTGGATCGTCTGCTGGCGGAGTGCGGGGCCGCCAGGATCGGGGACCGTCTGGAGATAGATGTCACCCAGCACGAGATCCCGGAAGATGCTGCCGAAGCCTGGATCCACGACTGGATGGCCTTGATCGCCTGATCAGGGAGCGGGAGATCCGGTCACAGCCCCCGATCTCCCCCGTTTATCCCCAGATCCCTATCCACCAGGTTATTAACAGGTGGATCCGCAGAAGTTGTTCCCGCCTGCTCCCCAGACACCTCCGGATAAATGTGTATAACTACGGTGTAAAGCTCTGCAAAACCTATAGTTATTCATGTATTAGATCCAAACCAAGACCGGTCTGTGTATAAAAACCCGGGTTATCCCCCCGTTCACCGCCCCTGGATCCAAGCTTTTCCACAAGCAGCGATCGCCTTTAAGCGAATGATCTTTATGATCAAAAATGGCTTATCAACAGAAGTCCTGGATCCTAATAAAAGATCCAGTAAAAGATCGATCTAAAGATCCTTAAGATCTATTTAGGAGATCCCTGATCCATACTGATCCTGAAGTAGGCGTTCCCCTCCGGATGCTAAACAGATAGAATGATCCGCCCTTCAGACCAGGCAAATAAAGATCTTCAGGCGTGCAGATCAAGGTGATCCCCAATGCAATACCATGAACAATTTGATGTGATCGTCGTCGGTGGCGGTCACGCAGGAACCGAAGCAGCAACAGCGGCAGCCCGGATGGGCCTCAACACCCTGTTGCTGACCCACAACATAGATACGCTGGGACACATGTCCTGCAACCCGGCGATCGGCGGGATCGGCAAGGGACACCTGGTCAAGGAAGTGGATGCCCTTGGCGGGATCATGGCGCAGGCCATCGATCTCGGCGGGATCCAGTTCCGTACGCTCAACTCTTCCAAAGGCCCGGCAGTACGAGCTACCCGTGCCCAGGCGGATCGCCTGCTCTACAAGGCCGTGGTTCGCCAGACTCTGGAAAACTACCCGAACCTGAAGATCTTCCAGCAAGCCTGCGACGATCTGGTCATGGACGGGGATCGGGTTGCCGGTGTCGTCACCCAGAGCGGGATCCGCATCAGCGGCAAGACGGTGGTACTGACCGTCGGTACCTTCCTGAACGGCCTGATCCACATCGGCATGGAAAACTACAAGGGCGGTCGCGCCGGGGATCCTCCCTCGATCGCTCTGGCCCAGCGCCTGCGCGAAATGCCGCTGCGCATCGATCGCCTCAAGACCGGCACGCCGCCGCGTATCGATGCCCGCACCGTCGACTTCTCCGTGATGCAGCAACAACACGGTGACGATCCTCGTCCGGTCTTCTCTTTCATCGGCAACGCCAGCCAGCACCCCCGTCAGGTGCCCTGCTACGTGACCCATACCAACGAGCAGACCCACGAGGTGATCCGCAACAACCTGGATCGCAGCCCCATGTACGCCGGGGTGATCGAAGGAATTGGCCCGCGCTACTGCCCGTCGATCGAAGACAAGATCACCCGCTTCGCCGACAAGACGGCACACCAGATCTTCGTCGAGCCGGAAGGGCTGACTACCCACGAGCTCTACCCGAACGGGATCTCCACCAGCCTGCCGTTCGACGTGCAGGTGCAGATCGTCCGCTCGATCCGTGGCTTCGAGAACGCCCACATCACCCGCCCCGGCTACGCCATCGAATACGACTTCTTCGATCCGCGGGATCTCAAGGCCAACATGGAGAGCAAGTGCATCGAAAACCTGTTCTTCGCCGGCCAGATCAACGGCACCACAGGCTATGAAGAAGCCGCTGCCCAGGGGCTGATGGCCGGTCTGAACGCGGGCTTGCGCGCCCAGGGCAAGGAAGCCTGGCACCCGCGTCGGGATCAGGCCTATATGGGCGTGATGATGGACGATCTCTCGACCCTGGGAACGCGCGAGCCCTATCGCATGTTCACCAGCCGCGCCGAAT
This sequence comes from Aeromonas sp. SrichE-2G, assembly GCF_017939565.1. Classification (NCBI taxonomy): domain Bacteria; kingdom Pseudomonadati; phylum Pseudomonadota; class Gammaproteobacteria; order Aeromonadales; family Aeromonadaceae; genus Aeromonas; species Aeromonas sp. SrichE-2G. Next base: position 25,191 of record NZ_JAGKRG010000009.1, on the reverse strand, counting down.
ATCGCCTGCTGCTGCGGGAAGACAACGCGGATCTGCGTCTGACCGCTATCGGCCGCGAACTGGGTCTGGTGGATGATCACCGCTGGAGCCTGTTCAATGCCAAGGTGGAACTGGTGGAGCAGGAACGCCAGCGCATGCGTTCGACCTGGATCCACCCGCAACATCCCTCCCTGGAAGCGGTCAATGCCCTGGTCAACACTCCGCTGACCCGGGAACAGAGCCTGGAAGAGCTGCTGCGCCGCCCCGAGGTAGCCTACGATGCCCTGATGGCCATCGAGGGGATCGGTCCGGCCCTGAACGATCCGGCCGCCGCGGATCAGGTGGAGATCCAGATCAAGTACGCCGGCTACATCGAGCGTCAGCACGACGAAGTGGAGAAGCAGCTGCGCAACGAGAACACCCTGTTGCCGCTGGACATGAACTACCGCGACGTGAACGGTCTCTCCAACGAGGTGATCGCCAAGCTGAACGATGCCAAGCCAGAGACCATTGGCCAGGCGTCCCGCATCTCCGGCATCACCCCTGCGGCCATCTCCATTCTGCTGGTGCACCTGAAGAAACACGGCCTGCTGCGTAAAACCGCCTGAGGAATTCCCCGTTGGAAAACATGCTGGAAAGATTGAACGGCCTGCTCATGCAGGCCGGAATTGTTATCACCGATACCCAGAAGACCCAGTTGGTGCAGTTGGTCGAGTTGCTGCACAAGTGGAACAAGGCTTACAATCTCACCTCGGTGCGAGATCCGGACGCCATGCTGGTCAAGCATATCCTCGACAGCCTGGTGGTGAGCCCTCACCTGCACGGTGAGCGCTTCATCGATGTGGGCACAGGCCCGGGTCTGCCCGGACTGCCGCTGGCCATCATCAATCCGGACAAAGAGTTCGTGCTGCTCGACAGCCTGGGCAAGCGGATCAACTTCATCCGCCAGGTGATCCTGGAGCTGGGGTTGACCAATGTGACCCCCGTCAAATCCCGGGTGGAGGAGTATCAACCCGAGACGGGATTTGATGGTGTACTGAGCCGGGCCTTCGCCTCCCTGGAGGACATGCTGAGCTGGTGCCATCATCTGCCGTCACCCGAGGGCTGCTTCCTGGCGCTCAAGGGACAATACCCCGAGCAGGAACTGGCACAGCTGCCTGCCAGCATTCGTCTGGTCGCCACCCACAAACTGGTGGTGCCGGAACTGGAAGGCGAACGCCATCTGCTGGAGTTTAAAGCCATCCAGCCCGAATAGGGCCGCCGCATTCATTTAGGGGATAGTGTGGGAAAAGTCATTGCCATAGCCAACCAGAAGGGTGGAGTGGGTAAAACCACCACCTGTGTGAATCTGGCCGCCTCCATGGCCGCCACCCGGCGCAAGGTGCTGGTGATCGATCTGGATCCGCAGGGCAATGCCACCATGGGCAGCGGTGTCGACAAGTACGACGTCGAGCGCACCGCCTATGAACTGCTGATCGAAGATACCCCCATCGGCGAGGTGATCATCCCCGAAACCACCGGGGGGTATCACCTGATCGCCGCCAATGCCGACGTGACCGCGGCAGAAATCCGCCTGATGGAGTTTTTTGCCCGGGAGATCCGTCTGCGCAATGCCCTGGCCTCGGTCCGGGACAAATACGACTACGTCTTCATCGACTGCCCGCCTTCTCTCAACATGCTGACCGTCAACGCCATGGCCGCCGCCGACTCCGTGCTGGTGCCCATGCAGTGCGAGTACTACGCGCTGGAAGGGCTGACCGCCCTGGTGGACACCATCAGCAAGTTGGCCGCCGTGGTCAACCCGGAGCTGAAGATCGAGGGGGTGCTGCGCACCATGTTCGATCACCGCAACCGGCTGGCCAATGATGTGTCCGATCAGCTGAAACAGCACTTCGGGGACAAGGTCTACCGCACCATCATCCCCCGCAACGTAAGACTGGCCGAGGCACCGAGCTTTGGTGCGCCGGCCATGCACTATGACAAATCATCGGTGGGGGCCAAGGCCTATCTGGCCCTGGCTGGCGAGATCCTGCGTCGCCAGGAACAGGAGTCCCAGCCGATCACCGCAGACCGAGAGAGCATATGACGCCGAAAAAACGTGGGCTGGGCAAGGGGCTGGACGCCCTGCTCAGCACCAGCACGGCCGCCCGCCAGAAACAGGTGATGAGCGACCAGCGCACCGAGCAGGCCATGGCCCCCACCAACCAGGGGGAGCTGCGCAAGCTGCCGGTGGAGTGGTTGCAGTCCGGCAAGTACCAGCCGCGCAAGGATATGTCACAGGATGCGCTGGAAGAGCTGGCCAACTCCATTCGTGCGCAAGGTGTGATTCAGCCCATAGTGGTACGCTCCATCGGCGAGAACCGTTTCGAGATCATCGCCGGTGAGCGGCGCTGGCGGGCCTCCCAGCTGGCCAGGCTCGAGGTGGTTCCCTGCCTGGTCAAGGACGTGCCTGACGAGGCTGCCGTCGCCATCGCGCTCATCGAGAACATCCAGCGAGAAGACCTCAACGCCATCGAGGAGGCGGTGGCCCTGCAGCGGCTGCTGACCGAGTTCGAGCTGACCCACCAGCAGGTGGCCGAAGCGGTGGGCAAGTCCCGCACGACTGTCACTAACCTGCTGCGCCTGAACCAGCTCAACGAGGATGTGAAGCGCTTCGTGGAGCACGGCGATCTCGACATGGGCCACGCTCGTGCCCTGCTGGCCCTGAGCGGCCAGGCCCAGTCCGACCTGGCCAAACTGGTGGCCCAGAAGGGGCTGACCGTGCGAGATACCGAGAAACTGGTGCAAAAAGCGCTGGAACCGGCAAAAACCAAGAGTGAACCCGTCCGCGATCCGCAGTTTGGTTACCTCGAGCGCCAGATTTCAGAAAAAATTGGCAATCAGGTGCAACTTCAGCCGGGCAAGAAGGATAGCGGCAAGTTAGTAATAAGTTACGATAACTTGGCAGATTTGGACCGAGTATTGGGCTATTTTGGCCTGTCAGAATCGTGATTTTTACGCTTTTTGTAGTAATAAAACATCCATTCCTTTCGTTATGAACATAACCTTAATTTCGCGCGGAAAGCCGCAAAAATTAAGGATTTTTGCCATGTTGCAATAGCCGTCTTCACGGGTATAATTTGACCGGCTTTTTGAGCTGTGAACCTGGGGTCTTCGGATCCCGATTTTTTACAGTTCTGTAATGTTCAGGGGTAGGTTGGTGAAGCAGAAAATAGCCTTGGAAGGTTTGACGCTGGCCTTGGCTATGCTCGTTTGTCAGCTGGTCCTGATCCTGGCAATCAGCTCCGTCTGGTTTTACCAGAAGGGAGCCTTTGCCGGACAATCCTCTCTCTACGGAGGGGGGATGTACTGGGTTCCTCAAGCCCTGTTCACTCTCTGGGTTCTGCGCCGCAAGGTGACGAAAGAGAGCGTGGGCCTGGTCTTGCGGGACTTTTATGGTGGGGCAGGGATTAAGCTCATTACTACAACAGGACTTTTCGCCCTGATGTTTGGCTCCGGGATCGAGGTCGACACCGCTTCGTTCTTCGCCACTTATATCCTCGCCCTCGTTGTACAGTGGATAGTTTCATTCACGCTTAACAACCACTATTAGGAAAACTCATGTCTGCAACCGGAGAAGTCCTGACTCCTCAGGGATATATCTCCCACCACCTGACCCACCTGCAAGTCGGGTCCGGGTTCTGGACGGTGAATATCGATTCCATGATATTTTCCGTCGTGCTAGGCGCCCTGTTTATCTGGTTGTTCCGCAAGGTTGCCGTCAAGGCCACCAGCGGTGTACCCGGTAAGCTTCAGTGCTTTGTGGAGATGCTGGTCGAGTTTGTGAATGGTAACGTCAAGGACATCTTTCATGGTCGCAACAAGGTCATCGCACCTTTGGCCCTGACGGTGTTCGTGTGGATCTTCCTGATGAACCTGATGGATCTGATCCCCGTTGACTTTATCCCTCACGCTGCACAGTTGATGGGTGTTCCCTATCTGCGTGTGGTTCCCTCTGCTGACGTTAACATCACCATGTCCATGGCTTTGGGCGTGTTCTTCTTGATCCTGTATTACAGCATCAAGGTCAAGGGTATCAGCGGGTTCGTGAAGGAGCTGACGCTTCAGCCTTTCAACCACCCTGCTGCCATCCCGGTTAACTTCATCCTTGAAACCGTCACGTTGATTTCCAAACCTGTTTCATTGGGTCTGCGACTGTTCGGCAACATGTATGCTGGCGAACTGATCTTCATCCTGATTGCGGGTTTGTTACCCTGGTGGTCACAGTGGATTCTGTCCGTGCCTTGGGCAATCTTCCACATCCTGATCATCACTCTGCAGGCGTTTATCTTCATGGTTCTGACCATCGTCTATCTGTCGATGGCGCAGGAAGACCATGGTTGATGCAACTCAAATAATCCTTTTTATACAATCAATTACATCTAAATAAATGGAGATCCTCATGGAAAACTTGAACATGGACCTGCTGTACATCGCCGCTGCAATGATGATGGGTCTGGCGGCTATCGGCGCCTCCATCGGTATCGGTATCCTGGGTGGCAAGTTCCTGGAAGGTGCTGCTCGTCAACCTGACCTGATCCCTGTTCTGCGTACCCAGTTCTTCATCGTGATGGGTCTGGTGGATGCGATCCCGATGATCGCCGTTGGTCTGGGTCTGTATGTGATGTTTGCGGTTGCCTAAGTCGTAAAGACCCACGCATAACCCATTAACTAACTAAAGAGGACATCGGCTGTGAATATCAACGCCACCCTCCTCGGCCAAGCAGTTGCTTTTTTCATCTTCGTAGTGTTTTGCATGAAGTACGTATGGCCGCCGCTGATGGCTGCCATCGAAGCCCGTCAGAAAGAAATCGCTGACGGCCTCTCTTCTGCAGATCGTGCCAAGAAAGATCTGGAGCTGGCCAAGGCCAACGCCACCGATCAGCTGAAAGAAGCCAAGCTTCAGGCTGCTGAAATCATCGATCAGGCCAACAAACGCAAGGCACAGATCATTGATGAGGCTGCTGTTGGAGCCCAAGCTGAGCGGGAGAAAATCCTGGCTCAGGGCCGTGCAGAGATCGAAGCTGAACGTCATCGTGCCAAAGAAGAACTGCGCAAGCAGGTTGCTGCTCTTGCCATCGCGGGTGCAGAGAAGATCCTGGCACGCCAAATCGACCAGGCTGCCAACAGCGACATCGTCGACAAACTGGTAGCAGAACTGTAACGGGAACGGGGCTATGTCTGAACTGACTACAATCGCTCGCCCCTACGCCAAGGCTGCTTTCGAGTTTGCCGTTGAGCACAAGGCGGTTGACCAATGGCTGGAGATGCTCGATTTCGCCGCTCAGGTGGCAGAAAACGAGACCATCCACAGCCTGGTAAACGGCTCTGTGGCTGCCGAAGAACTGGCAAAGCTGTTTGTCGGTGTCTGCGGTGAGCAGCTCAACGAGCACGGTCAGAACCTGATCCGGGTGATGGCCGAGAATGGTCGCTTGGGTGTGCTGCCGGCGGTCGTTGCCGAATTCGTCGCGCTCAAGGCTGAACTGGACAAAGAGGTTCAGGCTGACGTGATTTCGGCGATCGAACTGACCGACCAGCAGAAAGCCAATATTCAGGCTTCTCTGGAACAACGTCTCGCGCGCAAAGTGAAGCTGAATTGCAGCACAGATGCGTCCTTGATGGCCGGGGTGCTCATCAAGGCCGGTGATCTGGTTATCGACGGCACGGTCCGCGGTAAGCTGGATCGCATGGCCGATGCGCTGCAATCTTGATTGGGGTATTAGAGCATGCAACTGAATTCCACTGAAATCGCCGAGCTGATCAAGCAGCGCATTGCGCAGTTTGATGTCAAAAGCGAAGCGCGTAACGAAGGTACCATCGTTTCTGTAAGCGACGGCATCATTCGTATCCACGGTCTGGCCGATGCCATGCAGGGTGAGATGATCGAGCTGCCGGGCAACCGCTTCGCTCTGGCATTGAACCTGGAGCGTGACTCCGTTGGTGCCGTAGTAATGGGTCCCTACGCCGATCTGGCCGAAGGGATGAAAGTAAAGGGTACCGGCCGTATTCTGGAAGTGCCGGTCGGTCGTGGTCTGTTGGGCCGGGTGGTCAACACCCTGGGTCAGCCGATCGACGGTAAGGGTCCGGTAGACAACGACGGCTTCTCGCCGATCGAAGTGATCGCCCCGGGCGTTATCGAGCGTAAGTCTGTTGACCAGCCAGTCCAGACCGGTCTGAAAGCCATCGATGCCATGATCCCCATCGGTCGTGGCCAGCGTGAGCTGATCATCGGTGACCGTCAGGTAGGTAAGACCGCCATCGCGATCGACACCATCATCAACCAGAAAGACTCCGGCATTAAGTGCGTCTACGTTGCGATCGGCCAGAAGGCCTCTACCATCGCCAACGTGGTGCGCAAGCTGGAAGAGCACGGCGCCCTGGCCAACACCATCGTGGTCGTGGCTTCTGCCTCCGAAGCGGCTGCCCTGCAGTACCTGGCTCCCTACGCCGGTTGCTCCATGGGTGAGTACTTCCGTGACCGCGGCGAAGACGCACTGATCATCTATGATGACCTGTCCAAGCAGGCCGTTGCCTACCGTCAGATCTCCCTGCTGCTGCGCCGTCCGCCTGGACGTGAAGCCTACCCGGGTGACGTCTTCTATCTGCACTCCCGTCTGCTCGAGCGTGCCGCTCGCGTGAACGCCGAGTACGTCGAGAAGTTCACCAAGGGTGCCGTGAAAGGCCAGACCGGTTCCCTGACCGCCCTGCCGATCATCGAAACCCAGGCCGGTGACGTGTCCGCGTTCGTTCCGACCAACGTGATCTCCATCACCGACGGCCAGATCTTCCTGACCTCCCAGCTGTTCAACTCCGGTATTCGTCCGGCGGTTGATCCGGGTATCTCCGTTTCCCGTGTGGGCGGTGCTGCTCAGACCAAGATCGTCAAGAAGCTGTCCGGTGGTATCCGTACCGCGCTGGCCCAGTACCGCGAACTGGCCGCATTCGCCCAGTTCTCTTCCGATCTTGATGACGCGACCCGCAAGCAGCTGGACCACGGTCAGAAAGTGACCGAGCTGATGAAGCAGAAGCAGTACACCCCGATGAGCGTGGCACAACAGTCCCTGGTACTGTTCGCCGCCGAGAAGGGTTATCTCGCCGATGTCGAACTGAGCAAAATCGTCGACTTCGAAGCCGCTCTGCTCTCTTACGCCAATACCCAGCATGCCGAGCTGATGGCTGAAATCAATGCCAAGGCCGACTACAACGACGCGATCGTTGGCAAGCTGACTGCGTTGCTGGATGACTTCAAGGCAACCCAGACCTGGTAAGCGTGTGTGGCAGCGCAAGCTGCCACCTGATGGAGAGAAGAGATGGCCGGCGCAAAAGAGATACGTAACAAGATCGGGAGTGTGAAGAACACTCAGAAGATCACCAGCGCTATGGAAATGGTGGCAGCAAGCAAGATGCGCCGTGCGCAGGAACGCATGTCTGCCAGCCGTCCGTACGCTGAAACCATGCGCAAGGTGATCGGCCATATCGCTCAGGGGAACTTGGAATACAAGCACCCCTACCTCATCGAACGTGAGGTGAAGCGAGTGGGTTACATCGTCGTCTCCACCGACCGTGGCCTGTGTGGTGGTCTGAACATCAACCTGTTCAAGGCTGCCCTCAATGATATGAAGCAATGGAGCGCGAAAGGTGCCAAGGTTGACCTGGCATTGATCGGTAACAAGGCCTCCAACTTCTTTGAACGGCACGGCGCCAAGGTGAAAGCCCACGTCTCCGGACTGGGCGACAACCCGAGCGTCAATGACCTGATCGGTTCAGTGAAGGTCATGCTGAAGGCTTACGACAACGGTGAGATTGACAGGCTGTATCTGGTGTACAACAAGTTCGTCAACACCATGGTTCAGCAACCAAAAGTCGATCAACTGCTGCCTTTGCCCGTAACAGAAGACAGCAAGCTCGCCAAGAAGCACCACTGGGACTACCTCTATGAGCCGGATCCCAAGCAACTGCTGGATACCCTGCTGATTCGCTACGTCGAATCCCAGGTCTACCAGGGTGTGGTAGAAAACTTGGCAAGTGAACAGGCAGCCCGAATGGTTGCCATGCAAGCCGCGACTGACAACGCCGGCAACCTGATTAACGATCTGCAACTGGTATACAACAAGGCCCGTCAGGCCAGTATTACCCAGGAGCTCACAGAGATCGTTTCCGGTGCTGCTGCGGTGTAAGGCAAGGGTTATCAAAGGTTTAGAGGATTTGACATGAGTAACGGTTTCATCGTCCAAATCATCGGCGCTGTGGTGGACATCGAGTTCCCGCAGAATGCCGTGCCCCAGGTGTACGATGCACTGAAGGTTGTCAGCGAAGGCCAAGGCCAGGGTCTGGTACTGGAAGTTCAGCAACAGATCGGCGGCGGCGTCGTGCGTTGCATCACCATGGGTTCCTCCGACGGTCTGCGTCGTGGGTTGGAAGTAGTTAACAGCGGCAAGGCCATCCAGGTACCGGTCGGTACCTCGACCCTGGGCCGTATCATGAACGTACTGGGCGACCCCATCGACGAGAAGGGTCCGATCGGCGAAGAAGAGCGTTGGTCCATCCACCGCGAAGCCCCCAGCTACGAAGATCAGTCCAACAGCACCGAGCTGCTGGAGACCGGCATCAAGGTTATCGACCTGGTATGTCCGTTCGCCAAGGGTGGTAAGGTTGGTCTGTTCGGTGGTGCCGGTGTAGGCAAGACCGTCAACATGATGGAGCTGATCCGTAACATCGCGATCGAACACAGCGGTTACTCCGTGTTCGCCGGTGTGGGCGAGCGTACCCGTGAGGGTAACGACTTCTACCACGAGATGATGGAGTCCAACGTACTGGACAAAGTATCTCTGGTTTACGGTCAGATGAACGAGCCGCCCGGAAACCGTCTGCGCGTGGCGCTGACCGGTCTGACCATGGCCGAGAAGTTCCGTGACGAAGGTCGTGACGTGCTGTTCTTCGTGGACAACATCTACCGTTACACCCTGGCCGGTACTGAAGTATCCGCACTGCTGGGCCGTATGCCCTCCGCAGTAGGTTACCAGCCGACCCTGGCCGAGGAGATGGGTGTTCTGCAAGAGCGCATCACCTCCACCAAGACTGGTTCCATCACCTCCGTACAGGCCGTTTACGTGCCTGCGGATGACTTGACTGACCCGTCTCCGGCGACCACCTTCGCCCACCTGGATGCGACCGTCGTACTGTCCCGTCAGATCGCGGCACTGGGTATCTACCCGGCCGTTGACCCGCTGGACTCCACCTCCCGTCAGCTGGATCCGCTGGTGGTTGGTAAGGAGCACTACGAGACCGCTCGTGGCGTTCAGACCGTACTGCAGCGCTACAAGGAGCTGAAGGACATCATCGCCATCCTGGGTATGGATGAACTGTCAGAAGAAGACAAACTGACCGTAGCCCGTGCCCGTAAGATCGAGCGTTTCCTGTCCCAGCCGTTCTTCGTGGCCGAAGTATTTACCGGTTCCCCGGGCAAATACGTGCCGCTGAAGGAAACCATCCGTGGCTTCCAGGGCATCCTGAAGGGCGAGTACGACGATCTGCCGGAGCAGGCGTTCTACATGGTTGGCGGCATCGACGAAGTCGTCGAGAAGTCCAAGAAACTGTAAGCCTCGATAGGAGGGCCCATGGCTGAGATGATCTCCTTTCACCTGGATGTGGTGAGCGCCGAAGGAAAACTGTTTTCCGGTCGCGTGCAATCCGCCCAGGTATCAGGCTCCGAAGGTGAGCTGGGTCTCCGCCACGGTCATGCTCCGTTGCTGACTGCCATCAAGCCGGGCCTGGTCCGCTTGATCAAGCAAAATGGTAGCGAAGAGGTGCTGTACATCTCCGGCGGCATGCTGGAAGTACAACCCGAAGCCGTGACCGTGCTGGCCGATACCGCCATTCGCGCCGATGACCTGGATGAGGCGAAAGCCCAGGAAGCCAAGCGTCGTGCCGAAGAGCGGATCAACAGCTCCCATGGTGATATCGACTATGCTCAGGCGTCTGCCGAGCTGGCCAAAGCGATGGCCCAGCTGCGGGTTATCGATATCGTCAAAAAGAATTACCGCTAATCACGGTGATGCAAAAAGCGACCTTCGGGTCGCTTTTTTTTTGCCCGTTGGATAGACTCCGCCCAGCATTTCCACCTGTTTCAAAGGCTAGCTATGTCTCTCAATGTCGTGATCCTGGCTGCGGGTAAAGGTACTCGTATGCGTTCTGTTCTCCCCAAGGTGCTGCACCCCGTGGCCAACAAGCCCATGGTCTCCCATGTGATCGATACCGCTCGCCAGATCGGTGCCGAACAGTTGCACCTGGTCTATGGCCACGGAGCCGAGCTGCTCAAGGAGCGGATCGTCGCGGAAGATGTGAACTGGGTTCTGCAGGCCCAGCAGCTGGGAACCGGTCACGCGGTGGCCCAGGCCATCCCGTTCTGGAACGACGAAGACGACGTGCTGGTGCTCTATGGCGATACCCCGCTGATCCAGCCCGAGACCCTGCAGCGGCTGCTGGCCGCCAAGGCGGCAGGTGGAATGGCCCTGCTGACCGTGGTGCTGGATAACCCCACCGGCTATGGCCGCATCGTGCGCGACAGCGGCCAGGTGGTCGGCATCGTCGAGCAGAAGGATGCCAACGCCGAGCAGCTCGCCATCCGCGAGGTGAACACCGGCGTGCTGGTGGCCAACGGTGGCCAGCTGCGCAGCTGGCTGTCGCGTCTGGACAACAAGAATGCCCAGGGCGAGTTCTATCTGACCGACGTCATTGCCATGGCCCACGCCGACAACTGCCCTATCGCCGCGGTTCATCCGGACAGCGCCATGGAAGTGGAAGGCGCCAACAACCGGGTGCAGCTGGCCCAGCTCGAACGCAGCTACCAGCAGATGCAGGCCGAGAAGCTGATGATCGCCGGTGCCACCCTGATCGACCCGGCCCGCTTCGATCTGCGCGGCACCCTGGAGATCGGGGAAGAGGTCGTCATCGACGTCAACGTCATCATCGAAGGCAAGGTGGTGCTGGGCAACCACGTGCGCATCGGGGCCGGCAGTGTGCTGAAGGATTGCGTGATCGGCGATCACACCGAGGTGAAACCCTACTCCGTCATCGAAGGGGCACAGATCGCGGATCAGTGCTCGGTCGGCCCTTTCACCCGTCTGCGCCCGGGCGCCGTGCTGGAGCAGGATGCCCACGTCGGCAACTTCGTCGAGATGAAGAAGGCCCGCCTCGGGGTGGGGTCCAAGTGCGGTCATCTGACCTACCTGGGGGATGCGGAGATCGGTGCCAAGGTGAACATCGGCGCCGGCACCATCACCTGCAACTACGACGGGGTGAACAAGTTCCAGACCATCATCGAGGATGACGTCTTTGTCGGCTCCGACACCCAGCTGGTGGCGCCGGTGCGGATCGGCAAGGGGGCGACCCTGGGGGCCGGCTCCACTATCACCAAGGACGTGGCGGAAAACGAGCTGGTGATAACCCGGGTGCCCCAGCGCCATATCCAGAACTGGGCGCGCCCGGTCAAGAAGAAATGATATCCGATCAATGAAATGCAAACCGGCGCCTGATGGCGCCGGTTTTGTTTTCAGCTCTCCTGCCCGCTGGCAGGGGGCGTCGGGGCATTCCCCATCACCCGATACCAGTCCAGCTTGCGGGTCAGCACCATGACCAGCGCCAGGATGGTGAACAGCAGCAGGGCGCCGAGCAGCAGGGCTATCTCCTCGGCCTGCAGCAAGCCGAACAGGATGGCGTAGACCAGCCCCAGCAGGGCCGCGAAGCCGAGCCCCTGTTTGGGGCCGCCCAGCACATGGCTGAGGTAGAAGCCGTTGAGGGTCACGCTGGCCAGGGCGGCAATCAGATAGGCCCAGGCAAAGCCGAGGTGTTCGGTCAGTGCCAGCAGCACCAGATAGAAGATGGCCAGCCCCATGCCCACCAGGGCGTACTGGATCGGGTGCACCCGCAGCCCCTTGAGCAGCTCGAACATGAAGAAGCTGAGGAAGGTGAGGCCGATGAACAGCAGCGCATACTTGGCGGCCCGCTCGTTCTGCTGATAGTGATCCACCGGCTGCACCAGGCTGACGCTGAAGGCGGGCAGATCGCCGCTGGCACCCTTCATCATCCGGTTGAAACGGCTCTCCATGTCGGTGGCAAACCAGCTGCTCTGCCAGCTCGCCTCGAAGCCGCTGGCGGTGAGGGTACGGCTGCCCGGCAGAAAGTCGCCGATGAAGTTGGGGTGGGGCCAGTTGCTGGCGAGGTTGAGCCTGCTGTCCTGGCCTAGCGGCACAACTTCCAGCTGGTTCATCCCCTGCAAATCCAGCTCGATGTGAAAGGCGCCGCCCTCCCCCGGCAGGGCCGCGAGCGGCGCATGGATGCCGGCCAGTCCGTCACCCAGCAGGGCGCCGGGGGCGAACGGGATGCGCTGCTCCCCCAGTTGCAGCTCGGGTACCCGGTTGATGCCGCGGGCATCGGACAGCACCAGGCTCAGATAGGGTTTGCCTGCCACCAGCGCGGGATCGGTTCCATCGACGGCCAGATCCGGCTCGCCGCTGATCAGGGTTTTACCGTTCAGCTCGGCAGGCAGTCGCCCGGAGAGGGAGAGCCGGGTGTGATAGACCTGGGCCTGGTAGATGCCGAGCTTGCGCGGGGTCACCTCCATGCTCGCCTGCACATCCAGCTGCTCCGGCAGCAGGTAGCGGTAGAGCGGCAGCTTGCGCTCGAAGCGCTTGCCATCCTGCTCTACCGTGACGGTGCGGGTATAAGGCTGCACCACGACCGGCCCCAGCAGCCGCTGCGGCCCGCTGCTGCTGGCCATGATGCTGTGGATGGCCTGGCTGCGATAGGCCTGGCGCTCCCGGTTCAGCTCCATGATGGATTGCACCGGCACCATCAGCAGCAGGCTGAGCAACAGCAGCAGAAAGATCTTGTGGCTGAATATCTGTTTGACCATGACACGTCTCCTTGTTGATGGAGCGAGTGTGGCTGGGTCGGGTGAAGGGGGGATGGGGCTGTGTGAAGTGGAGGTGAAGGGGGATAAAAAAACCGGCGCAGAGCGCCGGTCTCGGTATCACAGGGTTTTCAGTTTGGCCGGCAGGGCGGCCAGCACCTCTTCCTTGGCCTTGAGGGAGGCGAACTGCTTGCCGGGTTTTTGCACCACGGTATGGACGAAGATGAGCTGCTTGCCCGGTTTGCTGGCCCAGCCGACGAACCAGCCTATTTGCTGATCCCGGTCGAGGCTGCCATCCAGTTTTTTCGGGTAGCCCATGCCGGTCTTGCCGTGGATCTGCCAGCCGTCGATCTCGCTCACCTTGAGGATATTGGCGGTGTACTGCAGGGTTTGGGCGGAGACCGGCAGCTTGCCGCTCACCATCCTGCCGAGGAAGCGGGCCTGCTCCTGGGGGCTGATGGTCAGGCTAGAACTGAGCCAGGCCTGGGTCAGACCATCGTGCTTGCCCAGGTTGCCCGAGAGATCCCGGTTGCCATAATCGAAGCGGTCGACGTAGTGCTGGAAGCGCGCCTCCCCCAGCCATTCGGTGAGGCGCTGGGAATACCAGATCACCGAATAGGTCATCCAGCGGCTCGGGGTGGCGGTCTCACGCCATTCGGGCAGAAAGTCGGCATCGCCGGGTTTGAACGGCAGGGCGGGCAGCTGTTCATCCACCAGGAAGCCGCTGTCATAACCCATCAGGGCCAGCGGGATCTTGAAGGTGGAGGCGGGGGTCAGCTGGGCGGCACACTCTCCCTCGGCACTGAGGGGTTTGCCTGTGCCATCGGCAAACAGCATGCAGCCTGAGGCTGCGCTGGCGGGAAAGGCACAGAAGAGTCCGGCGGCAAGCAGGCCGGGCAACAGAATACGGGACATCACTCTCTCCTTGATTCATGGGAATGCGCATCGACGGGGAAGGGTCGGCATCGAGAGGGCGCAGCTTAGCCCGGCTCTGTGTGTTCAGTGTGAAGTGCCTTAGCTGGCGGGGAGCCAGAGTTCTGCCAGCACGCCGCCGTCAGGCTGGTTGGTCAGGGTCAGCCGGCCGCCGTGCTGGCGGGCCACCTCCAGAGCGAAGCTGAGCCCGAGGCCGCTGCTCTTGCCCTTGTCGGGTCTGGGTAGCGAATAGAAGCGCTCGAAGATGCGCGGCAGGGCGTAGGCCGGGATACCCGGCCCCTGATCCCGTACCCGGAAGCAGTACCCCCCCTCCTCCATGGTGCCACTCAGCCTGAGGGTGCTGCCGACGGGGGAGAAGTCGAGGGCGTTGTCCAGCAGGTTGCCGAGGGCCTGCTCCACCAGCAGGGGATCCCACTTCTGTTTCTGGGCTTCGTCCAGCGCACTCAACAAGGTGATCTGGCGACGCTCGGCGGCGATCTGGCGGGCATCGATCGTTCGCCTGCCCAGCCGGGCGGGTTCCACCGATTGTCTGTCCAGCCCCTGCCCCGACTCCAGCCTGGCCAGCTGCAACATCCGCTCGATCAGCTGCTGCATGCGGGCCGTCTCCAGATTGATGTTGCCGATAAAGCGCGTCGCTATTTCGGCTGGCGGCGCCTCGGCCAGGATCTCCCCTGCCCCGCGGATGGCGGCCAGCGGGCTCTTGAGCTCGTGGGTCAGGCTGTGCACATAGGCTTCGATGTAGGCCTTGCCGTCCAGCTGGCGACGCATGGTCTCCAGGGAGCGGCCGAGCCGATCCAGCTCCGGACTGTAGAGGCGTGGCAGAGTGGCGGGCTGGCCCTGGCTGACCGCATCGGCGTAGTGCGCCAGCTTGCCGATGGCACGGTTGAGCCACCACACCAGCAGGGCACCGATGAGCAGGGAGATGCACAGCAGCAGAGCCGCCCCCTGCAGCAACTGGTGCTCGCTGCGCTCTATCATGGGCAGCAGGGTGCGGTTGGGCTTGGCGACGGTGAGGGAACCCAGGATGTCGTCCCCTTCCCGTAGCGGGGCGGCGACGTGCATCACCGAGCTGGCGGGATCGTCAGGATCGCTGCGGGTGCTGCGGGCGCCGTATTCGCCGCGCAGGGTCAGGTAGACGTCGTTCCAGCGAGAGTAGTCCTTGCCCAGATCCACCCCGTCCGAGTCGTAGACCACCTTGCCCCAGCGGTCGACCACATAGATGCGGTACTCCGCCTGCTGCTTGAGGTGGCCGTCGATGAGGGCGTTGATGGGGTTCTGGTTGAGGCGGGCGAAGGCGCTGGCGAGCCGGCCATTCGCCATCTTCCCTTCCTGCATGTCGTCCAGGGCCAGGGGGGCCAGCATCTGGGCCATGTCCACCAGGGTGTCTTCGGTGGCGCTGCGTACCCCGGGTTTGATCTCCTCGACGAAGATCTCCAGCACGAACCAGGCGGCCAGCGCAAAGATCAGCACCAGCCCGCACAGCAGTTGCAGTCCGATCCTCATGTCAGCCTCCGGCAGGTGCCCGGCAGCTGGGCGTTCATGCCAGCTCCAGGCTGTAGCCCAGCCCGCGGTGGGTCAGGATCAGGTTGGCTTCCGGGTCCCGTTCCCTCAGCTTGGCGCGCAGGGTCTTGATGTGGGTATCGACGGTGCGGTCCAGGCTCTCCTCCGCGTCCTGCCACACCAGCTCCATCAGCTGCTGGCGGGAGTAGACCCGGCCGGGGGACTGCATGAGCGTCTTGAGCAACAGGTATTCGTAGCGGGTGAGGGCCAGCGGCTGCCCCAGGAAGCAGATACGGGCCCGCTCCTCGTCCAGCACCAGGAAGTACTCCTGCCGGGGGGCGGTTGGCTGGCTGCGGCGCAGGATGACCCGCACCCGGGCGCACACCTCCCGCGGAGAGAAGGGCTTGGCCACATAGTCGTCGGCCCCGATCTCCAGCCCGATCAGGCGGTCTATCTCCTCGCTGCGGGCGGTGAGGAACATCAGCGGAACGTCGCAACGGGTCCTAACCTGCTTGCACAGCTCGAAGCCGCTGATGTCCGGCAGCCCCACATCCAGAATGAGGAAGTCCGGTCGCGTCTGTTCCAGTCGCGCCAGCAACGGCTGGCCGAGGGGGAACCACTCCACCTCGAAACCGTCGGTCTGCAGGGCGTAGATCAGGGTGTCGGCAATGCTGGCCTCGTCTTCCACCAGCCAGATGAGTCGTTTTTGCATGATGTCCTCGTCGCAAATCGGCTTGCCCATTCTGGCATCGAACCAAATTGGATCCTATTTGCCGTTTGATTTTTCCCGAAAAGGTATTAATATTTCGCCATTCTTTCGAATCGAAACTTATAGATGACCAAACGCAACACTCAACAGCGTCGCCACACCATCGTCAGCCTGGTACAGGAACAGGGTGAAGTGAGCGTCGACGCCCTTGCCAGGCACTTCTCCACTTCCGAAGTGACCATCCGCAAGGATCTAGCCGTGCTGGAGACCGGCGGTCTGCTGCTGCGCCGTTACGGTGGTGCCGTGCCCCTGCCCAGCGAGATGGTGGTGGACAGCAATCCGGATCAGGTTTCGAAACGAAAGCTGGCCATTGCCCGCGCCGCCGCCGAGCGGATCCGCGATCACAACCGCGTCATCATCGACAGCGGCAGCACCACCAGCGCCATGATCCCCATGCTGGGCAACAAGCGCGGCCTCATCGTCATGACCAACTCCCTCAATGTGGCCGGCGCCCTGCGCGAGCTGGAAAATGAGCCTACCCTGTTAATGACCGGAGGCACTTGGGACCCACATTCCGAGTCCTTCCAGGGCCAGGTGGCGGAGCAGGTGCTGCGATCCTATGACTTCGACCAGCTCTTCATCGGCGCCGACGGCATCGACCCTGAGCGTGGTACCACCACCTTCAACGAGCTGGTGGGCCTCTCCCGAGTGATGGCCGAGGTGTCGCGGGAGGTCATCGTCATGGTGGAGTCGGAGAAGATCGGCCGCAAGATCCCCAATCTCGAGCTGCCCTGGTCCAGCATCCATACCCTAGTGACCGATGAGGGGCTGGCTGGTGAGGCCAGAGAACAGATCCAGGCCAGGGGGATCACGCTGATTTGCGCCCCCGTGGCCGTTTGACCTGAACAATCCATTATCCAATCGAATTAACGTCTTACGTCTCAAGGAGAAGTCTATGTGTGGCATCGTCGGGGCCGTCGCCCAACGTGATGTGGCTGAAATTCTGGTAGAGGGCCTGCGCCGTCTTGAATACCGTGGCTATGACTCTGCCGGGGTCGCCGTGTTCAGCGCCGATCGTCCGCTGCAGCGGGTGCGCCGTCTGGGCAAGGTGGCCGAGCTGGCCAAGGCGCTGGAAGAGCAGTCCGTACACGGCGGTACCGGCATCGCCCATACCCGCTGGGCCACCCACGGCGAGCCGTCCGAGCGCAATGCCCACCCCCACGTCTCCGAGCATATCGTGGTGGTACACAACGGCATCATCGAGAACCACGAAGAGCTGCGTGAAGAGCTCAAGGCGCTGGGTTATGTGTTCAGCTCCGACACCGACACCGAGGTGATCGCCCACCTGGTGCACCACGAACTGAAATCCGCCCCCAACCTGCTGGCGGCCATGCAGGTCGCGGTGAAGCAGTTGCGCGGCGCCTACGGCACCGTGGTCATGGACAGCCGTGACGACAGCCGTGTGGTGGTGGCCCGTTCCGGTTCTCCCCTGGTGATCGGTCGCGGCATTGGCGAGAACTTCATCGCCTCCGACCAGATGGCGCTGCTGCCGGTGACCCGTCGCTTCATCTTCCTGGAAGAGGGTGACGTGGCCGAGGTGACCCGCCGCGACGTGCACATCTTCGACACCCACGGCGAGGCCGTGGTGCGCGAGGAGCTGGAGTCCGAGCTCTCCCACGATGCCGGTGACAAGGGCGAATACCGCCACTACATGCTCAAGGAGATCTACGAGCAGCCCAAGGCCATCACCAACACCCTGGAAGGGCGTCTGGGCAGTGATCACGTGGTGGTCGAGTCCTTCGGCAACGGTGCGCGCGCCATCTTCGACAAGGTCGAGCACGTGCAGATCGTCGCCTGTGGCACCTCCTACAACTCCGGCATGGTGGCCCGCTACTGGTTCGAGGAGATCGCCGGCGTCTCCTGCGACGTGGAGATCGCCTCCGAGTTCCGCTACCGCAAGTCCGTGGTGCGCCCCAACAGCCTGCTGGTGACCCTCTCCCAGAGCGGTGAGACCGCCGATACCCTGGCCGCCTTGCGCCTGGCCAAGGAGTCCGGTTACATGAGTTCCCTGGCCATCTGCAACGTGCCGGGCTCCTCCCTGGTGCGCGAGTCGGACCTGGCCTTCATGACCCGGGCCGGTGCCGAGATCGGCGTGGCCTCCACCAAGGCGTTCACCACCCAGCTGGCGGGCCTGCTGATGCTGGTGGCCTCCATCGGTCACTGCCGTGGCAACCTGAGTGCCGCGGCCGAGGCCGAGCTGGTCAAGGCGCTGCAAGCCCTGCCGCTGCGCATCAAGGAGAGCCTGGCGCTGGCCAAGCAGATCGAGACCCTGGCCGAAGAGTTCGCCGACAAGCACCACAGCCTGTTCCTCGGCCGTGGCAGCCAGTACCCCATTGCCATGGAAGGGGCGCTCAAACTCAAAGAGATCTCCTACATCCACGCCGAGGCCTATGCTGCCGGTGAGCTGAAGCACGGTCCGCTGGCCCTGATCGATGCCGAGATGCCCATCATAGTGGTGGCGCCGAACAACGATCTGCTGGAGAAGCTCAAGTCCAACGTGGAAGAGGTGCGTGCTCGCGGCGGCATCCTCTATGTGTTCGCCGATGCGGATACCGGCTTCAAGAGCGATGAGACCATGCGAGTGATGTGCCTGAACCACGTGGAAGAGGTGATCGCACCCATCGTCTATACCGTGCCGCTGCAACTGCTCTCCTACCACGTCGCCCTCATCAAGGGTACAGACGTGGATCAGCCGCGCAACCTGGCGAAATCCGTGACCGTGGAATAAGCCGTTGTCAGGAATGAAAAAAGAGCCGCATTGCGGCTCTTTTTTATTGGCTGTGCCGCCGGGCCGGCGTCACGACAACCGCAGGTTGGTGATGGTCACGTCATCTAGGGAGGGCACTATGATGCCGCTGGAGATGCTCTTGGCGATCGCCTGGTTGCGGTTCTTCGAATCCGTCTTGTTGGTGACCTGATTGAGGTGGAAGTTCACGGTGCGCTCGCTGATCCCGAGGATGGTGGCGATCTCCCAGGAGGTCTTGCCCTCGCTGGCCCAGAACAGGCATTCCTTTTCCCGATCCGACAGCTCGGTCAGGTGCCTCATCAGCTCGGGTCTGCTTTTTATCAGCTGAAGTGCCGAGTTGAAGATGTAGCTGGCACAGAACGACAGCAAGGGAACGTTTTCAAACATCAGGTCGGAGCTGGATTTTTCCTTGCTGATGAAGGAGAGGATGCCGTGCTCCCCCTGCGGGGTGTGGAGCGGGAAGGAGACCCCGTTTCTGACTCCGAAGTCGGCGGCCAGGTTCATGACTTCCTGGCTGGCACTGGGCAACCAGGGGGAATCGCAGTCGAGCTTGTTCCAGAAGATGGGCTGGGTCTGTTTCAGCCCGAGGAAGACCACAGGATCCTGGGTCAGGTAGTGGCGCTCCGAGTAGGCATCGAACCAGCTGGTGGGGCAGTTGTTGAACAAGGCGACATGTGACTTTTGCATGCTGATGGGAAAAATGATCAGCAGCCGGAAGTAATCAAAACCCATCTGGTGACTGAAACGCTCCAGTTGCTGCTGGATGTCGCAAGTCTTCTTGGCCTTCGTGAACCGATCTATGTGTTCCCAGATCGCATCGTTAAACATGTAAATCTCCTTTTTCGACCACTTATCATCCTGATCGAAAAGACATTTTTTAGTTATTTAGAATGGAGTTGCGACTTCCAACGCCAGTTAATCCCGTACTTGTCTAAAAAGTATCCTGTTTTTTCGGTCGCAGGCCAAGAAAATCATCTGATTGCCACTGGCGCGACTCTCTGAGACAATGAGAATAGTTATCATTGTTAAGATTTATATCATGAACAAGTTTTGGGGTCTGGCCTTGTTGCCATTGGCCGTTCATTTCGTCGCCTCTGCCGACGATATGGTCGCGCCCGAACTGAAAAAAAGCATAGCCGACGGGAAGTCTTCCCAATTACGTGTGGAAAAAGCCGCAGATGCGGCCGTTGCCGCCAGGGCGGAGCTGCAAAATGCGCAGCTGCAACTGCGGGATCTGGAAGCCTACAACCGCTACATGCAGACGCTGGTGGCCGATCAGCAGCAGGAGTTGAGCAAGCTCACCCAGCAACTGGAGGCGGTACAGGAGACTCGACAGGGCTTGGTTCCGCTGATGCTGCAGATGCAGGCGGACCTGGAACAGCTGGTGGAGAGCGACATTCCGCTGCGCAAGGAAGATCGCCTGGCGCGAGTTGAACAGCTGAAAGCCACCCTGGCCAGGGCCGATGTGAGCGAGGCGGAGAAATTCCGCCAGCTGCTGCAGGCCTACCAGATCGAAGCCGAATACGGCAGCCGGCTCGACAGCTATGTCGCCGAGCTTGTACTGGACGGCGCACCGCGCCGGGTCGATGTGCTGGCGGTGGGCCGCGTCTCCCTGCTGGCCATGACTGCCGATCGCAGCCAGGCGTGGCGCTGGTCTGCGCAGAACAAGCAGTGGCAGTCCCTCGATAGCCAGTGGCTCTCCCCCATCGCCGAGGCGCTGGAGATGGCCGCCGACAAGAAGGTTCCCCAGTTGTTGAATGTCCCCCTTTCCGTCAGCCGTGGTCAGGAGGCCCAGTCATGAGCGTCACCATGAAGTGGTTCCCCCTCGCCCTCGTCCTCACTCTTGGCACTACTGCCGCCGTGGCCGACGAAGCCTGGCAGCAGCAAGAACAGGCCCGTGAACAGCAGGCACAGCAGGATCTGGCGTCCGTCTCCAAGGAGCTGAACAGTGCCCGCGCCAAGCTGGCCGAGGCCCAGCGCCTGAGCAAGGAGCTGGCCAGCCAGTTCGCTACCAATGAGAAGCAGCTGGTGGAGCTCAATACCCAGTGGGAGCAGGCCTCCGGTGACATGAACGAGATCTTTGCGGTCACCCGTCAGGGGGCCAGCGATGCGGTCAAGCTGCTGAGCGAATCCGCGGTCGAAGGTCAGTACCCCGAGCGCCTCGCGCCGCTCAAGGCGATGGCACAGGAGAAGCAGGTACCGGATCGCGCCGCCCTCGCCCTGCTGCCTGCCACCCTGCAGCAGGAGATCCGCGAATCGGGCCGGGTTGCCCAGTTCAACGGCAAGGTGCTGGATGCCCAGGGGACGGCCAGCGAGCAATCACTGACCCGGGTCGGCAGCTTCGCCCTGTTTGGCGAGCAGGGGGTCCTGCAGCCAACCGTCGAAGGCCTGAGCCCTGTGCTGGGCCTGCCCGGCAACGTGCTCTCCGCCGCGGCCGCCTATCAGGGCCAGGAAGGGGAAGCGCTGCCGCTGGATCCCTCCCACGGCACCCTGCTGGCGATGCTGGCACAGGTGCCCACCTTCTGGCAGCAAGTCCAGCAGGGTGGTCAGGTTGGCGCCATCATAGTGCTGCTGGCCGCCATCGGCCTGGGGATAGCTGGAGTACGGCTGTGGAGCCTCTCTCGTGAGCTGACATTGGTGCGCCGCCAGCTCAAGAGCGGTGAGTATCACGCCGATAACGCCCTCGGCCGGGTGCTGACGGTGGCGGACAAGCATCCCGAGCTGAGCATGGAGACCCTCGAGCTGCGTCTCGACGAAGCGATCCTGCAGGAGACCCCTCGCATGGAGCGCGGCATCGGCATGGTCAAGGTGATCGCGGCCATCGCCCCCATGCTGGGGCTGCTTGGTACCGTGACCGGGATGATCGGCACCTTCCAGGCCATCACCCAGTTTGGCACCGGCGATCCCAAGATCATGGCCGGCGGCATCTCCATGGCGCTGGTCACCACGGTACAGGGTCTGGTGGCGGCCATTCCGCTGATCCTGGCCCACAGCCTGCTGCAATCCCGCTTCACCGAACTCTCCAACGTGCTGGAGCAGCAGGTGGCCGGCATTCTGGCCGAGCGGGCTGAAAGCAACCGTGACGGGATGGAGCGGGCGGCATGATGCTCGACATCTGGCAACAGCTGCAGAGCTTCATGGGCCGTGGCGGTCCCGTGCTCTGGGTCATTCTGGCCCTGCTGGTGCTGATGTGGATTCTGATGATCGAGCGACTGCTCTACCTCAACCTGGGGTTTGCCCCGCTGCAGAGCCAGCTGCTCGACCGCTGGCAAGCGCGCAGCGAGCGCCACAGCTGGCACGCTCGGGCGATTCGCGGGCGCTGGCTGGCCGAGGCCGAGCTTGAGCTCAATCGTCATCTGATCTTCATCCGTACCCTGGTGGTGCTCTGCCCCATGCTGGGGCTGCTGGGTACAGTGACCGGCATGATAGGTGTATTCGATGCGTTGGCTGCGGCCAACCGCTTTAACCCGGAGAGCATGGCGGGGGGGATCTCCCGCGCCACCATCCCCACCATGGCTGGCATGGTGGTCGCCCTCTCCGGCGTGTTGTTACTCAGCCGGCTCGAGAGCCAGGCCAAGCGTGCGCTGGCCAAGACCCGGGACGGCCTGCAAGAAGAGAAGGTAATGCAATGAGACGGCAGTCCAAACGTCAGCGCGATGAAGTGCAGATCGACATGACTCCCATGCTGGATATCGTGTTCATCATGCTGATCTTCTTTATTGTTACCACCTCCTTCGTGCGCGAAGCCGGACTCGAGGTGCACAGGCCCCAGGCCAGCCAGGCCAAGGCGCAGAAGTCCTCCAGCATCATGCTGGCGATCGGCCCCCAGGGGCAGATATTCCTCGACCGCAAGCAGATCGACGTGGAGCGGGTACAGGCCAGCGTCGCCCAGCTGCTGGCGGAGCAGCCCGATGCCAGCCTGGTGATCCAGGCCGACGAGCGGGTACCCCACGGCAAGGTGGTGCGGGTGATGGATGAGGCCAAGGCAGCAGGCATCGCCAACATCGCCGTGGCGGTGGCACCGAAATGAAATACAAGCTGATGAGCCTGGGACTGGGGATTGCCCTCAGCCTGGGGATCCTGCTGTTTATGGCCACGTTGGTTGAACCACCCCGAGGCGAGAAGGTGGCGAGCGAGCAGAAGTCCATCGTCATCAACATGCAGAACGAGGTGACAGAGGTGCAGGTGCGCGAGCGCCCGGTACCCCAGGAACCGGAGCCCCTGCCGGAGCCGCCTGCCGCGCTGGCCTCGACGCCGCTGCCCATGCCGGCGGCGGCCCCGCTGCCCTCGGTGCAGCCGAGCCTGGATCTGGTTTCCAGCCTCAGCGCGGTGCAGGTCTATGCCCCCGGCGTCGCGACCAGTCCCACCCCGGTCGCGAGCGGCAACTTCCATGGCCAGCAACAGGGGGCCGGGATCGGCGCCGGCGACATGCTGATGCCATTGCAGCGGATCGAGCCTGTCTATCCCTATCGGGCCCAGCAGGCAGGCATCGAAGGGGCTGTCACCTTACGTTTCAGCGTCGATGCCGACGGCCGGGTACAGGATGTGGAAGTGGTCGAGGCCAAGCCGAAGCGTCAGTTTGAGCGGGCGGCCATTCAGGCGATCAACAAGTGGCGCTATCAGCCGAGACCCGGCGCCACCGACAAGCTGGTGCAGGTCATCACGCTCAAATTCAAGCTGGAGTCATAACCATGTTGCGGATCTGGATCTGTCTGCTGGCCCTGGTCAGCCAAGCCTGTCTGGCGATGGAGGTGAGCCCTCATTTCTCCCGCCAGCTGGAGCCCGTGATGAAACTCTATCAGTCCGGCCAGTGGCAACAGGCCCAGAGCAAGGCGGCGGGGCTCAAACCAAACTCCGAAGCCGAACGCGCCTGGCTTGCCCAGTTGCAGGCATCCCTGGCGGCCAACCTGCAACAGACCGCACAGGCAAGCCGCTATGTCGAACAAGCCCTGGCCTATAAAGAGTGGCCAGAGCAGCAACAACTTCAGCTGTTGCGTCTGCGCGGCGACATTCAGGCCCAGCAATCCAACTGGACCGGCGCCATCGCTAGTTACAAGGCCGCGTTGGCCATCAAGGCTGATGATGCCTTGCGCCTGCGTCTGGCCGGCCTCTATTACCACAACAAGCAGTACGGTGAGGCGGCCAGCCAGAGCGAACAGCTGTTGAAGAAGAGCTGGCAGAAGCAGACCGCCGTCATCCGCCTCTCCGCCCTTACCGCGCTGCAGCGCTACGGTGTGGCGGCCGATCAGGCCGAAGAGCTGATCCGCCACGAGCCGAAAGAGAGCAAGTGGTGGCAACAGGCGGTGTCGCTCAACCTCTCCGCCAAGCGCGGCGATCAGGCGCTGGCGTTGCTGCAGACCGCCATCAACAGAAAACTGATGGATGACGCCGCCGCTCGCAACCAGCTGATCCGTCTGTATGCCTGGCAGGGGTTGCCCTATCGCGGCGCCCGCCTGCTGGAAGCGGCCATGGCGAAGGGACAGATGAAACAGAGCGCCGACAATCGCCAACTGCTGGCCCAATTGTGGGAAGGGGCGCGCGAGTGGCCGAAGGCTGTCGACAGCTGGCAGCTGCTCGCCCGTGAGCATGCTCATCCCAAGGCGGCCATGCGCGCCGCCGAGCTGCTGTTGCAGCAAGGCAAAACGGATGAGGCTATGACTCAGCTCGCGGCCATCAAGTCGGTGAAAGGGGAGCAAGGCAACAGGGCCAAGGCGCTGCTGGTGCAAGCACACCTTAATAAGGAGCAGTATGCCGAGGCGTTGGCGCTGGCCCGTGAACTGCAGCAGCAGGGCAACTGGCAGCAGCGGGCGACCAGCTGGGTCAACTACATTCAGGCGCAGACCGATGGAGCGAACAAAAATGCGGCGTGAAATTGGGCAAAAACGCGCATTTCATGGGCTTTAGCCTGCTTTTTCAGCAAACGAACGCATTTCCACAAAAAGCCCTTGTCATCGCGGCGCCGCTCCCTATAATGCGCCCCTACCAGCACGGCGGTCCACGCCGAACTGATGAGCCAGCTTCCTTGTGAAGTCGGCGCCGAAAGAAAAGCGAAAACAAGCGCTTGACTTTCGAAGTGAGGTCGGTATTATACGCCACCTCAGCGCGACAAGCGCCACGCTCTTTAACAATTTGAATCAAGCAATCTGTGTGGGCACTCACAGCATCGAGCATCAAAAGCAATTTTTGATTTTCAATGTCTGATGAAGTGACCAAAGCAACTTTTAGTTGCAGCAGTTAATTCAGCAATTCATTGAGCCGCCTTTATAGGCAACCAAACTTAAATTGAAGAGTTTGATCATGGCTCAGATTGAACGC
>NZ_JAGKRG010000008.1:0-106557 GCF_017939565.1 Aeromonas sp. SrichE-2G | reverse complement strand
TGGCGGCAATAGCGCAGTGGAACCACCTGACCCCATGCCGAACTCAGAAGTGAAACGCTGTAGCGCCGATGGTAGTGTGGCATTCGCCATGCGAGAGTAGGACACTGCCAGGCACCCAATTGAAGAAGCCCGCTCATCTGAGCGGGCTTTTTTATTACCTGAAATTCAGTCATTTCAGCACACTTTCCCGTGCTATTCCCTCTCTATTCGCTCCGCACAGGGCAGCTCCATGTTGACTACCCCATCTTCCAGCTGGATATCGATCTTGAAACCAAGCCGTTTGGCCAGGTTGATCATGCCGCGGTTGCTGGGCATGGTCATGCCCGACAGCTGGCCAATGCCGCGCTCCCTGGCATAACGCACAATCTTCTCCATCATCAGTTTGCCAAGCCCCAACCCCTTCAGATCGGACCGTACCAGAATGGCAAACTCGGCATCGCTCAGATCCGGCGTCGAAATGGCGCGAACCACCCCTAAAATCTGATCTTCTAGTTCCCCATCCTGTCCCACGGCGACAAAGGCCATCTCCCGGTCGTAATCGATCTGGGTCATGCGGGCCAGCTCTTCGTGCCCTAGCTCCCCCACATCGGCGAAGAAGCGCTTGTACCTGTCTTCATCCGATACCTTGAGGACAAATTGCTTGTGGGCAGGTTCATCCTCCGGTCGGATCGGGCGCAGCAGCACATGACTCTTGTCCTTGAGCCAGGCGCCCTCTTCCAGCTCGGTCGGATAGGGGCGGATAGCGAGCGGCAGCATCTGTTGCCCTCTCTCCATCAGGACGAGACGGGCATCAAGGATCACCATCTCATCGCCACAGGCCTGCAGCGGATGCAGGTCCAGCTCTTGTATCTCGGGGAAGGCCAGCAGCAGCTCGGAGAGCTGGCACAGCACCTGGCCGAGAGCGTCGATATCGAGCCGTATTGGACTGGCCTGCTCGCGGATCTTGTCGTCCTTGAGGGCTCCGATGATCTGGTAGCGCGCCAGCGCCTGGTTGAGGGGCGGGAGGGCCGCGACCATCTCGTGAGGCTCGGCGCCGGATTCGCCAAGCAGGATGACGGGTCCGAAGACGGGATCCTGCTGCAACCTGATCCGCAGCTCCAGTCCGCCGCTGCGGCGCGCCATACGCTGTACCAGCAGGCCTTCGATGCGGGCACCCGGGTCGTGCTGACGTACCCTGTCCAGGATGGCATCCGCCGCCTGAGCCACCTCCGCCGAGGTGCGTAGATTCAGCATGACGCCGTGCACTTCTGACTTGTGAGCGATGTCGGGTGAGCGCAGCTTCACCGCCACCGGGTAACCGATCTGCTCTGCCGTCAGGGCGGCTTCGATAGAATCGGTGACGATCCAGGTCGCCAGAGTGGAAAGTCCGGCGGCCTGCATGATGGGTTGGACCAGGTGGGTATCCAGCACCCGCTGCTGGCGGTCCAGCGCCTGCTGGAGCAGCTGCTGACAGCGTTCGATATCGAGCCGGTCCCCGTGCAGGGAGGCCGGGGTTTCCATCAGCTGCTTCTGGTTGCGGCGATATTCCACCATGTGCATGAAGGCGGTGACGGCGCTCTCCGGGGTGCGATAGGTGGGGATCCCCGCCTCGTTGAACAGGCGACGTCCCTCCTGGGCGGAGTATTCCCCCGCCCAGTTGGTGAGGATGTTGAAGCGACGAGCACGGGGATGCTGCCTGATGAAGTCGATCAGGCTGCTGGCGAGGGTCGCACCACGGGCGGTGAGGGAGGGGGCGTGGATCAGCAGGATGGCATCGGCAGCCTCCCCCTGCAGCAAGGCTTCCAGCGCACTCTTGTAGGACTCGATATCGGCATCGCTGCCGATGTCGAGCGGTGGCATCGCCAGCTTGCCCCCGCGCGCCAGCAGCACATCGGCGGCCATGTTGGCCAGGCCCCGTCCGTTGGAGAGGATGGCGAGCCGCTCCCCCTTGAGGGTCAAGGAGTGGCTGAGGGTCTCGACGGTGGCGAACAGTTCGTGGGTATCCCGGACGCGCAGCATGCCGGCCCGGCGGATGGCGGCATCATAGACGTTGTCGAGGCCATTGGCCGGGTCGTGCCGCCCGCTCTTGAGGACCAGGATAGGCTTGTTGCGCGAGGCGGCGCGGGCGGCGGAGAGAAAGTGGCGGGCATCGTGCAGCTTGTCCATGTAGATCAGAATGGCGCGGGTCGTCCCGTCGCGGGAGAGCTGATCCAGCAGCTGGCCGAAGTCGATGTCGCAGTGATCCCCCAGGGAGATGAAGGCCGAGAAGCCTATCTCGCGCTGCTTGGCCCAGTCGAGGATGGTGGTGCTGACCGCCGCCGACTGGGAGAGAAACGCCACCTGCCCCGGGGTGGCGGCGATGGGGGAGAAGCTGGCATTGATGCCCTGGCCCGGCAGCAGCATGCCCATGCTGTTGGGGCCGAGCAAACGGATACCGTACTGCCGGCACAGCGCTCTGAGCCGTTGGCGCTCGTCACCGGAGAACTGGGCGGCCAGGATGATGGCCGCCCCCGTCCCCTTCTTGCCGAGCTCCTCGATGAGTGGCAGCACCCGTTCGCGCCGGGTGCAGACGATGGCGAGATCGGGGGAGAGGGGGAGACTCTCGACATCAGGATAGGCGAGTACCCCGGCGACGGACTGGCTGTGGGGGGCAACCGGCAGTATGGGGCCCTGGAACTGGCCCGCAAGCAGGTGTCTGATGACCACATGCCCGGCTTTTTGCGGATCGCCGGAGGCACCGATGACGGCGATAGAGTGGGGTTTGAAGAGCCGATCCAGGCCGCTTTGTTTCATGGGCACTCCTGAGGACGACCCCCGGGTCGAGGGTGACGGATGGTGCCAGTCTAATACGCTTTGCGCGTTCGTTCTGTGACCGGTTGCGGATCACGATCGGGCGAGGGCATTGGCGCGCAGATAAAATCGCAACTCTCCCTGGATGCATTGCACCGTGGCGAGGTGCCGGTCCTGCAGGTAGATCTCCTGCTCCCGATCGAGTTCATGGCGTTGTATCCCCAGACTCTGCAGATATTCTGCGAAAAGGATGGCGCTTTGGATTTCGACAAGATGCTGGCTCATGTGCTATTCCCTGATGATGGCTGCTTGGGCCGGCCAGTCTCCCCCCTTCTCTCCCGCTTTCATACTGATACATTTGACACTTGATAATGGCGCGTCGGCAGTCACGGCACCCCGTCGCAGAGTCAGCGCGTGCCGCCCTGGCCGCGCGCCGTATCCCAGAAGGCGCGGATTAGCGGCTCTTCCAGCCGCTTCTTGAGCACGGCGATGCCGACGTCGAACGGCTTGAGCGCCGGTTTGGGCTCGACGATGCGCACCTTGTCCCCCATGGGGCTGTGATCGATCACGGCGGCGGGGACCACGCCAACGCCGAAACCGAGTGCCACCATGGCGACGATGCCCTCATTGCCCGCTACCTCGGCATAGAGGTTGGGGGCTATCCCCTTGTTGCGAAACCACTGGTCACAGCGCTTTCGGGCCAGCCCCTGCTCGGAGAGGATGAGGGGCAGCCGTTCCCAGTCCGGCTCGCCCTGCTGGAACCACTGACTCTGCTGGGGGGCGTTGCGTGGGGCGATGAAGACCAGCGGCACCTGCTGCAGGCTGGCAAATTCCAGCTTGGAGGAGAGGGCATCCGGCCGCGCGGCGATGGCGAGGTCGGCCTCGTCCGTCAGGATCTTGTCCACCGCGAGGGCCGGGTCGCCGGTCTCCAGCTTGATCTCCAGCTGGGGGTAGCGGCGGCGAAAGCGCTCCAGCACCTCGGGCAGCAGGAAGTAGCTGGCGGTGACCGAGCAGAATACCCTTAGCCGCCCCTGCAGCGGTTCGTCGCTGCGCTTGAGTTCCTGCTTGAGCTGGCGCCACTCCTGCAACAGGGCTCCTCCAAACTCTCGCAGCTTCTCCCCCGCCGGGGTGAGCCGTACCGAGCGATTGTCCCGCTCGAACAGCACGCAGCCGGTCTCCTGCTCCAGCCGCTGGATGGCGCGGCTCAGGGTAGAGGGACTGACCGCCATGGCGTCGGCGCTTTTGCCGAAGTGGAGGGAGTCGGCGAGGTGGAGAAACAGCTCGAGATTGCGAAGGTCCATCTATCTATTCCTGGGGGGCGCACGGCGCCGAGTCGTCAGTACCGCCCGTATCCTGCCCGGGTTCGCGCTCGAAATGGGGCTATCCTGGGGTGGGAAATGGCGGGGCGTCACATTTCAATTACTGCAACGTACTGTTTCGAATATATCAGTTCAGGCAATAAGTGTCCCGCGCTATAGTGGTTTGGACAACGCCGTTACCCGGCATGGAATCAATCGAACGGAGCAATCACCATGGCTAATTATTTCAACACCCTGAACCTGCGCCAGCAGTTGGCCCAGCTGGGCAAGTGTCGTTTCATGCAGCGCGAAGAGTTCGCTGACGGTTGTGCGGCGCTCAAGGGCAAGAAGGTGGTGATTGTGGGCTGTGGCGCCCAGGGCCTGAACCAGGGCCTGAACATGCGCGACTCCGGGCTGGACATCTCCTACGCCCTGCGCAAGGCCGCCATCACTGAGAAGCGTGCCTCCTGGCAGAAGGCCACCGACAACGGCTTCGTGGTCGGTACCTATGAAGATCTGATCCCGACCGCCGATCTGGTACTGAACCTGACTCCGGACAAGCAGCACTCCGACGTGGTGAAGACCGTGATGCCGCTGATGAAGCAGGGCGCCGCACTGGGTTACTCCCACGGCTTCAACGTGGTGGAAGAGGGTCAGCAGATCCGCTCCGACATCACCGTCGTCATGGTCGCTCCCAAGTGCCCGGGTACCGAGGTGCGTGAAGAGTACAAGCGCGGCTTCGGTGTACCGACCCTGATCGCCGTTCACCCGGAGAACGATCCCCAGGGCGAGGGCATGGCCATCGCCAAGGCGTGGGCTTCTGCCACCGGCGGCGATCGTGCCGGCGTGCTGGAATCCTCCTTCGTCGCGGAAGTGAAATCCGACCTGATGGGCGAGCAGACCATCCTCTGCGGCATGCTGCAGGCCGGTTCCCTGCTCTGCTACGACAAGCTTGTTGCCGAGGGCACCGATCCGGCCTACGCCGGCAAGCTGATCCAGTTCGGCTGGGAGACCATCACCGAGGCCCTGAAGCAGGGCGGCATCAGCCTGATGATGGACCGTCTCTCCAACCCGGCCAAGCTGCGTGCCTTCGAGCTGTCCGAGCAATTACGCACCCTGATGCGTCCGCTGTTCGAGAAGCATATGGATGACATCATCGCCGGCGAGTTCTCCCGCGGCATGATGGCCGACTGGGCCGAAGATGACGCCAAGCTGTTCGGCTGGCGCGAAGAAACAGGCAAGTCCGCCTTCGAAAACGCCCCTGCCTATGCCGGCAAGATCGCCGAGCAGGAGTACTTCGACAACGGCGTGGTCATGGTGGCCATGGTCAAGGCGGGTGTCGAGCTGGCGTTCGAGACCATGGTGGCTTCCGGCATCTATGAAGAGTCCGCCTACTACGAGTCTCTGCACGAGCTGCCGTTGATCGCCAACACCGTTGCCCGCAAGCGTCTGTACGAGATGAACGTGGTCATCTCCGACACCGCCGAATACGGCAACTACCTGTTCGCCAACGCCGCCGTGCCGCTGCTGCGCGAGCACTTCATGCCGACTCTGCAGGCCGGGGATCTGGGCAGCGCCCGCGCTGAGAGCAAGGCCGTGGACAACCTGGCCCTGCTGGCTGCCAACGAGGCGACCCGCAACCACCCGATCGAGAAGATCGGCCAGACCCTGCGCGGCTACATGAAGGACATGAAGCGCATCGCCGTCGGCGGCTAAGCCTTCGCTGCGCAGCATCAGAAGGGGCGGGGATGACGATCCTCGTTACTGGCCGGCTTAGACACCTGGCCAGTCGTCCGGATGATGCAAGCAGACCGATTGAAGCCAACAAAAAAGCCCCGCTCATCGAGCGGGGCTTTTGCATTGCGGAGGGCGTGAACGATCAGGCCTTCCAGGCTTTCCAGGTGTTGATCAGGCCGTTGGTGGAGCAGTCGTGGCTGGTGACCGCCTCGTCGTTGCCCAGCTCCGGCAGGATCTTGTTGGCCAGCTGCTTGCCCAGCTCCACACCCCACTGATCGAAGCTGAAGATGTTCCAGATCGCGCCCTGCACGAAGATCTTGTGCTCGTACATGGCGATCAGGGAGCCGAGGGTCTTCGGGGTCAGGCTCTTGAACAGGATGCTGTTGGTCGGGCGGTTGCCTTCGAACACCTTGAACGGCACCAGCTCTTTAACTTGGTCGAGCGTCTTGCCGGCGGCCAGGAACTCGGCCTCCACGGCCTCCTTGCTCTTGCCGAAGGCCAGGGCCTCGGTCTGGGCGAAGAAGTTCGCCAGCAGTTTCGGATGGTGGTCACCGATGGGGTTGTGGCTGATGGCCGGGGCCAGGAAGTCGCAGGGGATCAGCTTGGTGCCCTGGTGGATCAGCTGGTAGAAGGCGTGCTGGCCGTTGGTACCCGGCTCACCCCAGATGATGGGGCCGGTCTGGTAGTCGACCTTGTTGCCGTCGCGGTCCACGTACTTGCCGTTGGACTCCATGTTGCCCTGCTGGAAGTAGGCAGGGAAGCGGTGCATGTACTGGTCGTAGGGCAGGATGGCTTCGGACTCGGCGCCGTAGAAGTTGTTGTACCACAGGCCGATCAGGGCCAGCAGCACGGGCACGTTCTGCTCATAGGCGGCAGTGGCAAAGTGCATGTCCATCTCGAAGGCGCCTTGCAGCAGGGCCTCGAAGTGCTCGAAGCCGAGGGAGAGGGCGATGGGCATGCCGATGGCGGACCAGGAGGAGTAGCGGCCGCCGACCCAGTCCCAGAACTCGAACATGTTGGCGGTGTCGATGCCGAACTCGGCCACGGCCTTGCCGTTGGTCGACAGGGCGGCGAAGTGCTTGGCCACGTGAGCCTTGTCGCCGGCGTGGCCGAGGAACCAGTCGCGGGCGGTCAGGGCGTTGGTCATGGTCTCCTGAGTGGTGAAGGTCTTGGAGGCCACCAGGAACAGGGTGGTTTCCGGATCGATCTTCTTCAGGGTCTCGGCGATGTGGGTGCCGTCGACGTTGGAGACGAAGTGCATCTCCAGGTGATTCTTGTAGGGGCGCAGGGCCTCGGTGATCATGACGGGGCCCAGATCGGAGCCGCCGATGCCGATGTTGACGACGTGCTGGATCGGTTTGCCGGTATAGCCCTTCCACTCACCGGAGATGACCTTCTCGCAGAAGCCCTTCATCTTGACCAGCACGGCGTTGACTTCCGGCATCACATCCTTGCCGTCCACCTCGATGGGGCGATCGGAACGGTTGCGCAGGGCGGTGTGCAGCACGGCGCGCCCTTCGGTCATGTTGATCTTGTCGCCGTTGAACATGGCATCGATGGCGCTGCGCAGGTCGGTTTCGTTGGCCAGGTTGACCAGCAGCTTGAGGGTCTCTTCGGTGATCAGGTTCTTGGAGTAGTCGACCAGGATGTCGCCACCGAAGGTGAGGGAGAACTTGTCGAAACGTTGGGGATCCTGTGCGAACAGATCCTTGAGACGGCTCTCCTTGTTAGCTGCAAAATGGGCTTCCAGTGCCTGCCAGGCCTGGGTCCGGGTCGGATTGATGTTTTTCATAGGATTCCTGAAATGCCAAGTTGTGTTTGAACCTTGCAGGCAAGGCTCCCGCCAAACCTTCTTATTCGAGCATTATACCGGGCGCTGCGTTCAGCCCGTGTAACAGAGCTTTACCAATTGTCTGCACCGAAGGAGTTTACAACCAAAACGCGGCGATTATGAGCCACCCGTGGCCGCAGGATCTTGCGTTGGCGCATGCTTGGCCTGGCTTGCACGGGTGAAAGGGTTTTCAGCCGGGGGCCGGAGAGACACTGTGCCCATCCCCTCGAATGACGCCTGGCAATACATCTTTCCGTCGATTTTATGCGCAAACGCAAATTTGCTCCGTCCGGAGCCGGTTATTATCCGACCAGATGGACGATTCTCCCAGGGATGGCCAGGTTATTGGAACGAGGAGATCGACATGAAACGCGTACTGTCCCTGTTTGCCCTGAGCCTGATCGCCACCGGTCTCATCGGCCTGCTGACCCTGGCATTGACGACGGCCGCACCGACGCTCGAGATGCGGGTGCTGGCGGTCATGGGGGCCGTGCTGGGGGGCTATGTGCTGATACAGCCGCTGCTCAACCGGTTGGCCAGACGGCTGGCCTGAGTTCGGCTGAGCACAGTGACGAGGCAAAGGAGGCCGGCCCGGGTGACCGGGGCCCAGAAACGACAATGCCAGCCCGGGGGCTGGCATTGTCGCATTCAGGGGATCAGGCCTGCGTTTTTTGCATGTGCATGACCATCTGAGGGAAGGGGATCTCGATGCCTTCGGCGTCGAAGGTCAGTTTCACCTTCTCGTGGAAGTCGAACCAGACACCCCAGTAGTCGCCGGTCTTGACCCAGGGACGCACCACGATATTGACCGAGGAATCGGCCAGCGCGGCGACGGCGATGGTGGCGGCCGGATCTTTGAGGATGCGCGGCTCTTCGCTCACCAGGCGCTCGAGGATCTGCTTGGCCTTGCGCAGGTCTGAGTTGTAACCGATGCCGAAGGTCATGTCGACGCGACGGGTATCCATGCGTGAGTAGTTGACTATGGTGCCGTTGAGGATGGCGGAGTTCGGTACGACCACCATCTTGTTGTCACCTGAGGTGAGGGTGGTGGTGAACAGCTGCACCGCCTGAACCACGCCGTTGGTGCCGGCCACTTCGATGAATTCCCCCGCCTTGATGGGGCGGAAGATGATGAGCAGGAAGCCGGCCGCGAAGTTGGAGAGCGACCCCTGCAACGCCAGGCCGATGGCCAGGCCGGCGGCACCTATGATGGCCACGAAGGAGGCGGTTTGCACACCAACCCGGCCCAGGGCGGCGATCACCACGAACACCAGAATGGTGTACTTGAGGATGCTGCCGACGAACTCGGTGATGGTGGTATCGAGCTTGCGGCTCTGCATCACCTTGACGGCACCACCACTGAGCAGGTTGGCGGCGATGTAACCGACCAGCAGGGTGAGCAGGGCAGCGGTGATGTTGACCGCATACTCGATGATCAGCCCCTGGTTGTTGACCAGCCAGGTTTGCGCTTCGGTAATGATCTCGGGTTCCATAGGATATCCTGTTGGTTTGAAGGTGGATGGGGCATGAATCTAACACCGGAACGCGACAGTCTGGGTCGCATCTGGTGCTTATTTCCCGTCATGGCACGCTGCCATAAAAAACAAGGGAGGCCAAGGCCTCCCTGTGTACTCGCCCTTTTCGGGTCCGGTTGTCTCAATTCCGCAACAGTTGACTGCGCATGAATTGCCACTGGTCCTCGACGCCGGCGGTGGGCTTGAGCGTGAACTCGGAGCGGACGTGCTGGTTGATCCGCCCTTCGGTATCAGCTTTGCAACAGCTGGCTGCGCATGAACTGCCACTGGTCCTCGAAGCCGGCGGTGGGCTTGAGCTTGAACTCGGAACGGACGAACTGGCTGATCCGGCCCTCTGCATAGGCCAGCAGCAGGTTGGCCAGCATGGTCTCGTCGAGCTGGAAGCCCTGGCCTTCCCGCAGGCGCTTCTCCCGCAGCGCCTGCTTGAGCTGGGTCTCCAGCTTGTCGAAAAGGACACTGATGCGATCCCGCAGCCGATCGTGCTCCCCCAGCAGGGCATCGCCGTTGAGGATGCGGGTTATGCCGGGGTTGCGCTCGGCGAATACCAGCAGCAGCTGCAGTATGTGGTGGCAGCGGGCCATGGTGTCCTTCTCTTCGGCCATGATCAGGTTGACCCGTGACAGCAGGGAATCCTCGATGAAGTCGATCAGCCCCTCGAACATCCTCGCCTTGCTGGGAAAATGCCGGTAGAGGGCCGCCTCTGACACACCCACCTCGGCCGCCAGGCGAGCCGTGGTGATGCGCTGGCCCGGACTGGTTTCCAGCATGTGGGCGAGTGCCTGCAGGATCTGATCGCGCCGACTCTGTTTCTGGTTACTGCTTGCCATGGATTCCCCTAAAAAAACAATGGCTTGATTCTGTTATTTGGCACGAGCCCAGGGGGCTGTGTGGTCTTGTTATTGGCGACCAGAAGAACCAAACCCGCCTTCACCCCGTTCACTCTGATTGAACTCATCGACCAGTTGGAAGCTGGCCTGAACCACCGGCAGGATCACCAGCTGGGCGATGCGCTCACCGGGCTGCATGGTGAAGCTGTCGTTGCCGCGATTCCACACCGAGACCATCAGCTGACCCTGGTAATCGGAATCGATCAGACCGACCAGGTTGCCCAGTACGATGCCGTGCTTATGGCCAAGGCCGGAGCGGGGCAGGATGGTGGCGCACAGACCCGGATCCTGGATGTGGATGGCCAGCCCAGTCGGCACTAGCGTGGTTTCTCCCGGTGCCAGGGTCAGCGGGGCATCCAGCAGGGCGCGCAAATCCATGCCGGCGGAGCCGGGCGTGGCGTAGGCGGGCAGCGGGAAGTCGGTGCCGATGCGGGCATCCAGAATTTTCAGTTCAATTTGTGTCGTCATGAATATTTTTCAATTGGATCGCCGGGCGATCGGGTGGTTCAGCGGGTGCCTGTGGGGCACCCGGCATGTTCAATGGGCCCGGGAGCGGGCTCAAGGTCGATAGTGGCGTGCAATCAGGGCGACAAGATGACGAGCCAGCGTCAGCTTATCGGCCAGGGGCAGCGCGGCTTGACCCCCTTGCCAGAAGACGGTCAGGGCGTTGTCATCGGCATTGAAACCCTGGCCCACACGGGACACATCGTTGGCGGCGATCATGTCCAGCCGCTTACGTCGTAATTTGTCGAGGGCGTATTGTTCCACATCCACGGTTTCGGCGGCAAATCCGACGGTGAAGGGTTTGTCTGACCTGGCCCCCACATCGGCGATGATGTCGGGATTCTTGACCAGGGTCAGCGCCATCTGGTCGTTGTCGCCGGTCTTCTTGATCTTCTGGCTGGCTACTTGCTCGGGACGATAGTCGGCCACGGCGGCGCAGCCGATGAAGAGATCGCACTCACCAACCCGGCTCATCACCGCCTGGTGCATCTGCTGGGCGCTCTCCACATCGACCCGCTCCACCCCCAGGGGCGTTGGCAGGCTGACGGGGCCGCTCACCAGGGTCACTTCGGCGCCCGCCTCGCGGGCGGCGCGGGCGATGGCATAGCCCATCTTGCCGGAGCTGTGGTTGCTGATGTAGCGCACCGGATCCAGCGCCTCGCGGGTCGGTCCCGCGGTGAGCAGCAACCTGACGCCTGCCAGCAGGGGCTCGGCGGCGAGCTGCTGGCAGCAGCGTTCTACCAGGTCGAGGGGATCCAGCATCCGGCCGGGACCCACGTCGCCGCAGGCCTGGCTGCCGGAGTCCGGCCCCCAGAGCTGAATGCCGCGGCTGGCCAGGGTCTTGAGGTTGGCCTGGGTGGCGGCGTTCAGATACATCTGCTGGTTCATGGCCGGTGCCAGGGCGACCGGGGCCGGGGTGGCCAGACAGAGGGTGGTGAGCAGTTCATCCGCCATGCCGGCGGCCATGCGGGCCATCAGGTTGGCGCTGGCGGGGGCGATCAGCACCAGATCGGCCCATTTGGCCAGCTCGATGTGGCCCATGCCCGCCTCGGCGGCCGGATCCAGCAGGCTGTCCGAGACCGGGTATCCGGAGACGGCCTGCAGGGTCAGCGGCGTGATGAACTCCTTGGCGGAGCGTGTCATCACCACGCGCACATCGGCCCCCTGATCTTTCAGGCGGCGCACCAGCTCGGCACTCTTGTAGGCGGCGATGCCACCGCTGACACCCAACAGGATACGTTTATCGGCCAATCTCATCTGCTGTATCTCTTCCGGCTCAATCTGACTGGTCGGCTAAGATAGCACAGCCGGTGGGTGGCGACAGAGGCTGACATGGGGGAGTTGTGGTCGGGCTCGCGGGATTCTTTGCTATGTTTTCTCTCAATAGGTCGACGCGGAGAGACAAATGAGCATCAAGGAGTGGCCTGAAGAGGAGCGCCCACGGGAAAAGTTGCTGCGCCGCGGAGCGACGGTGCTCTCCGATGCTGAACTGCTGGCCATCTTCCTGCGCACCGGGGTGAGCGGGTTGAGTGCAGTGGATCTCTCCCGCCAGCTGCTCAGCCAGTTTGGCTCCCTGCGGGCGTTGCTCGGGGCCGAACAGCAGACCTTCTGCGAAGCGCATGGCCTCGGGCCGGCCAAATATGCCCAATTGCAGGCGGTGCTGGAGATGGGGCGGCGCCATCTGGCCGAGCAGCTGCAACGGGGGGAGGCGCTCACCTCGCCCGGGCTCACCCGGGCCTATCTGCAGGCCCAGTTGCGGGATCGGCCGCGGGAAGTTTTTGCGCTGCTGCTGCTCGATAACCAGCACAGGGTCATCCAGTTCGTCGAACTTTTTTACGGTACGCTGGACGCTGCGAGCGTCTGGCCAAGGGAAATCGTGCAGATCGCGCTCAAACATAATGCAGCCGCCGTGATTCTGGCGCATAATCACCCGTCCGGCGTGGCCGAGCCCAGTCGGGCCGACCGCCAGATCACGGATCGGATCCTGGCCGCCCTGGCCCTGGTCGATATCAGAGTGCTGGATCACCTGGTGATCGGTGACGGCATCACGGTTTCTTTTGCAGAGCGTGGTTGGCTATAGACTGGGCTCTGGCACTGTATTAGTTGATCTTTGATCACGGATGCTGTATAAAATGCCGCCTTCTGTTTGCCCCGCAATCGAAGGCCAGCGGGGCAGATATTTGCTCGAGCAATGAAGTAAGATTTGGAGAGACTGACATGTCTAGAGTATGCCAAGTAACCGGCAAGCGCCCGGCAGTTGGTAACAACCGTTCGCACGCTAACAACGCTACCAAGCGTCGTTTCCTGCCGAACCTGCACACTCACCGTTTCTGGGTTGAGAGTGAAAAACGCTTCGTGAGCCTGCGCGTATCCGCAAAAGGCATGCGTATCATCGACAAGCGCGGCGTTGAAGTGGTTCTGGCTGAACTGCGTGCCAGCGGCGTTAAGGTATAAGGAATTAGATCATGGCTAAAGGTATTCGCGATAAGATTCGCCTGAACTCCAGCGCCGGTACTGGTCACTTCTATACCACTACCAAGAACAAGCGCACCATGCCCGAAAAAATGGAGATCAAGAAATTTGATCCCGTGATTCGTCAGCATGTGATCTACAAAGAAGGCAAAATCAAGTAATCACTTGGTTTTGCTGCAAAAACCCGGCCTTGTGCCGGGTTTTTTTATGGTCGGAATTCAGTACACTGCCGGTTGGAAGGGAGGCTTGCCATGTTTAAATTGAGCCGCAAAGGCTGGAACAACGTGATCATCGTGGGCGTGCTGATCGTCATTACCCTGCTGCACCGGCTCGAGCAGGTGCAGCAGGAAAACAGCGCCCAGCGACCACGCCCCCTGTTGCCGGCGGATGCCGTGGTGTTGACCTGGCAGGGACCGAGCTGGCAGATAGAGCGCATCGGCCAGGGGTGGCGCAGCGGGCCGGATCTGGGGCTCGACAGCGCCCAGCTGGCCGCCCGCATCGAGGCGTGGCAGGGCTGGCTGTTACCGCCGGGGGAGGCCGTGCGCGGCGCGCCGGTCACCCTCAAGATCTGGATCGCCGGCCAGAGCGATCCCGTCGAAGTGGGGCTCTATCAGGACGACGGCAAATTTGGCGCCCTGCTGCCCCCCTCGACCTGGCTCAGCCTGAGTCAGGCGCAATATCGCGATCTGATGCGCCCCACCCCCTAACCACGTCCTGAGCGAGAGGCCCGTCTATGCCTGAATTACCGGAAGTTGAAGTCAGCCGCCTGGGGATCTCGCCCTGGCTCACCGGCATCAAGGTGACCCGCGTGGTGGTGAGGGACGGCCGGTTGCGCTGGCCCGTGCCTGGCGAAATCCAGGAGCTGGTGGATCTCGTCATTCACCGGGTCCGCCGCCGCGCCAAGTACCTGCTGCTGGAGACCGACTTCGGCACCGCCATCCTGCATCTGGGGATGTCAGGCAGCCTGCGGGTGCTGGACATCGGCACCCCGGCAGAGAAGCACGATCACGTGGACATCGAGCTGGCCAACGGCAAACTGCTGCGGCTCAACGATCCGCGCCGCTTCGGTGCCCTGCTGTGGACCCGTGAACCGGCCGAGGCGCACGCCCTGCTCGCCAAGCTGGGGCCTGAGCCGCTCACCGACGCCTTCAGCGCCGATTATCTGCGGGAGCGGGCCAAGGGGCGCAGCACCGCCATCAAGCTGTTCCTGATGGACAACCATGTGGTGGTCGGGGTGGGCAACATCTACGCCAACGAGGCGCTCTATGCCGCCGGCATTCACCCCAAGCGGGCGGCGGGCAACATCAGCGCCGAGCGGCTGGGCAACCTGGTGAGCGAGATCAAGTGGGTGCTGGCCGAGGCCATTCGGCAGGGGGGCACCACCCTCAAGGATTTCACCAGCGCCGACGGCAAGCCGGGCTATTTCGTCCAGCAGCTGCAGGTCTATGGTCGGGGCGGCCAGCCCTGCTTCCACTGCCAGACCCTGCTGAGCGAGGTGAAGATGG
The DNA here is from genome assembly GCF_017939565.1 of Aeromonas sp. SrichE-2G. Lineage (NCBI taxonomy): Bacteria > Pseudomonadati > Pseudomonadota > Gammaproteobacteria > Aeromonadales > Aeromonadaceae > Aeromonas > Aeromonas sp. SrichE-2G. The sequence continues at coordinate 92,019 of NZ_JAGKRG010000008.1, read as the reverse complement.
GCCAGCGCACCACAGTATTCTGCTCCCACTGCCAGCGCTGACGCGCAACAAGGGCAACTGGCTGGCCCGTGAGAGGGCTGCCAGATCCCGCGAGGGGGTTATTTGCCCTGCTTGGCGGCGATGGCCTGGGCCACCAGGGGGTCGACAAACTGGTGAATGTCGCCGCCGTGCAGCGCCACCTCTTTCACCAGGGTGGAGGAGATGAAGGAGTTCTCTTCCGCCGGGGTGAGGAAGACGCTCTCCAGGGTCGGCATCAGGCGGCGGTTCATGTTGGCGAGCTGGAATTCGTACTCGAAGTCGGAGACGGCGCGCAGGCCCCGGATCAGCACGTTGGCCTGCTGCTCCCTGGCAAAATCCACCAGCAGGCCGGAGAAGCCCACCACCTTGACGTTGGGCAGGTGAGCCGTCACCTGCCGGGCCAGCTGGACACGCTCCGCCAGATCGAACAGCGGCCGTTTGCTCGGGCTGTTGGCCACCCCGACCACCACCTCGTCAAACAGCCTGGCGGCCCGGCCTATGAGGTCGGTGTGGCCGTTGGTGATGGGGTCGAAGGTGCCGGGGTAGATTACCTTGTTGGTCATGCTGCTGACTTCCTGAAGCCGGAAAATTGGTCGCATTATAGGGGGTGTTGCGGGTTGGGCGCGACCGCGTTGGCGCGGATTTTTGGCGCGAGTCCCCGCGTCTTGCCCACAAATCGGGGGCCTTCGGCGTCATCGCTTGAGAATCGCCCTGCATCAGGCAAGAATACCCGCATCGCGCATCAAGCTTCCGTCGTGGGTGACTGGGAGCAAAGGGATTTTTTATGAAACGTATTCTGGTAGTCCGCAATGACAAGATTGGTGACTTCATGCTGGCCTGGCCGAGTTTTGCCATGCTCAAGCGTTCCATGGAGTGTCATGTGACTGCCCTGGTTCCCGCCTACACGGCGCCGCTGGCCCGCCTCTGCCCCTGGATCGACGAGATCATCCTGGACCCGGGGGCCCGGGCCGACAAGGAACAGCAACGCGCCCTGCTGGCGCGCATCAAGGCGGCCGCCTTCGATGCCTCCATCTGCCTCTTCTCCAACACCCGCAACGCCAAGCTGGTGTGGAAGGCGCACATTCCCTACCGGTTGGCCCCCGCCACCAAGCTGGCCCAGGTGCTCTACAACCATCGCCTGGTGCAGCGGCGCTCCCGCTCCCAGAAGCCGGAGTACGAATATAACCTGGATCTGGTGCGCCGTTTCCTCGCCGACCAGCATCAGGCGGCAGTGGAGCCGCAGGGCCCCTACCTCGACTTCGACCCCGCCAGCCTGCAACAGGTGCGCGAGCAGGTCGCCACCCGCCTGAAGCTGGATGCCGACCGCCCCTGGCTGATGGTGCACGCCGGCAGCGGTGGCTCGGCCAACAACCTCTCCATCGAGCAGTATTCACGCCTCATCATCAAGCTCAACCAGGCCTGTCCGGAGTTGCAGTGCGTGCTGACGGCGGGGCCGGGGGAGGAGGGCAAGGCGGAACAGCTGGCGGCCGAGCTGCTGGCCCACGGCGGCAACGGCTGGATCTACCGCTCCGACGAGGGCTTGCCGAAGTTCTGCCAGGTGATGGCCAACGCCGCCCTGTTCGTGGCGGGCAGCACGGGGCCGCTGCACATCGCCGCGGCGCTGGACGTGCCGACCGTCGGCTTCTTCCCGGCGCACCGCTCGGCGACGCCCCTGCGCTGGCGCCCGCTCAACGGTGAAGGACGCCATCTGGCGTTCAGCCCGCCGGAAGACAGCGATCACCCGGAAGACATGAGCCAGCTCGATCCCAAGGCCATGGCGGCGGCGATCGCCCGCTGGGCGCCGCCGTTCTGGCAGGGAAAAACCGAGCAATAAAAACAGGGCCCGCGATGGGCCCTGTTTCGTCATCGGGATTATCTGACGGGCTACTTGCCCGCCTGGTCCGGTGTCCGGGGCTGCTGGCGGATCCAGAGGTCGGCGTACTTCACGAAGGTGGAGTGGGCCGACAGTATGGCCAGCAGGAGGCCCTGCTTGCCGTCGAGGAAGCCGGCCTTGAGCAGGTACATCTTGAGGAAGCAACCGACGGCGTGCACCAGTCCCTGGCCCAGAGAGCCCTTCTTGCCGCGGGCGGTACGCTGATCGGCCCAGGCCCTGGCGTAACCGGCGGATTTGACCAGGTAGTGCTCCAGATCCCGGTAGGTGAAGTGGAGCAGGTCACCGTGCAGGTTGACGATCTGCATGTTGGCGCGCACTTCCACCTTCTCGTGCACGAGCGCTTCGTTGTAACCGGTCAGCGCCTTGGGATAGAGGCGCAGTACCCGATCCGGATACCAGCCGCTGTGGCGGATGAAGCGGCCGAATACCCAGGAGAGGCGCGGGATGGAGTAGATGGTGTCCTGGCCCGGGTTGGCCATGACGTCGGCGATGGCGCTTCGCAACGCCGGGGTGAGCCGCTCGTCCGCATCCAGCCAGAGCACCCATTCCGACTGGACATGGGACTGGGCCAGACGGCGCTGGCGGCCGAAGCCGGGCCAGGCGGTGTTGACGAAGAAGCGGGCGCCGAACTCGGCGGCGATGGCAGGGGTGTCATCCTGACTGCCGGAGTCGAGGATGACGATCTCGTCCACCAGATCCTCGAGAGAGGCGAGGCAGGCACGCAGGTTGTCGGCTTCATTCTTGACGATCAGGACGGCCGCCAGGGTCGGTTTTTTCACAGGCGAGGGACTCTTGTTGGCACCCGGCGGGCGGGTCATGCTCGGATTGGCGCCCATTCTAGCCTAAAACCTTGCCCGGGGCATGGGCTCGCTGCCAGCTTTGTCCCGGTTCCCAGGCCCGCAGGAAGGGGTGGCGGCAGGCATTCGCCTGACGCGAGGTCGCTGACCGACCCATCTGCCACGTGGTGGGGCATGCGATCCCGGATATGAGGCCCCTTTGCAGGGCTGGCGGGGATCTTCTGTTATTTCTTCGGCCTTTCTTGGGGCATAATCTCGCCCAGTAACGATCAACAGCCGGGCCAGTCCCGAGAGAAGACGCGCGATGAAGATATTGGTGATCGGCCCCTCCTGGGTCGGCGACATGGTGATGTCCCAGAGCCTCTACAAGGCGCTCAAGAGCAACCACCCCGGCAGCGAGCTGCATGTGATGGCACCGGCCTGGTGCGTGGCCCTGCTGGAGCGCATGCCCGAGGTGGACAAGGCCATCCCCATGCCGCTCGGCCATGGCGACTTCAAGCTGGGGGAACGCCGCCGGCTCGGCAAGCAGCTGGCCGCAGAGAAGTACGATCAGGCCATCATTCAGCCCAACTCCATGAAGTCGGCGCTCATCCCCTGGTTTGCCCGGATCCCGGTGCGTACCGGCTGGAAGGGGGAGCATCGCTTCGGCCTGCTCAACGACATGCGCAGCAACAAGAAGGCCTTCCCGCTGATGGTGGAAGGGTATCTGGCGCTGGCCTACCCCAAGGGGCAGATGAAGAGCCGGGCCGACATTCCCGCGATTCCCCATCCCTCCCTGCACGTGGACCTCGTCAACCAGGGCAAGGCGCTGGATCGGCTCGGTCTGAATCGCGCCCGCCCCGTGCTGGTGCTCTGCCCGGGAGCCGAGTTCGGTCCGGCCAAGCGCTGGCCCGAGGGGCACTACGCCGTGGTGGCACAGAAGCACCTCGACGAGGGCTGGCAGGTGTGGATCTTCGGCTCCGGCAAGGATGCGGCGGTGGCGAACACCATCCGCGAGCGCATCAACCCCCTGTCGCGCCCCAACTGCCACGTGCTGGCGGGCAAGACCAGCCTGCACGAGGCGATCGATCTGATGGCGCTGGCTGGCCGGGTCATCGCCAACGACTCGGGCCTGATGCACGTGGCGGCCGCCCTCAACCGGCCGCTGATCGGCGTCTATGGCTCCACCTCGCCCCTCTACACGCCGCCGCTGGCGGACAGGGTCGAGATCGTCCACACCGACATCGAGTGCCGCCCCTGCTTCAAGCGCACCTGCAAGTTCGGCCACCTCAAGTGCCTGATCGATCTGATGCCCGAGCAGGTCATCGAGGCAGGCAACCGGCTGGAGCGGGGGGCGTCGGCGGATCTGCTCATCGCGCGCCAGCCGGTGGCTGGGACGGGTGACGAGAGCGCAGGCCAATAAGATGATCTACCGGCTGCTCTACAACCTGTTGATCCATCTGGGCTTGCCCCTGGCACTGCTGGCGCTTTACAGACCGAAGAAGGGCAAGCCCGGCTTCGGGACGCGCTGGGCCGAGCACCTGGGGCGGGTGCCCGCCACGGGGCAGGAGGCCCCGCTATGGATCCATGCGGTGAGCGTGGGGGAGACCCTGGCCATCACCCCCTTCATTCGCGCCCTCAAGGCCGAGCTGCCCGAGCTGCCCATCCTGCTCACCACCACCACCCGTACCGGTGCCGAACAGGCGGCCAAGCTCGGGGATCTGGTGGTGCATCGCTATGCGCCCCTGGATTACCCCTGGGCCGTTTCGGCGTTTCTGAACACCTTCAAGCCCCGTGCCCTCTGGGTGATGGAGACCGAGCTCTGGCCGAACTGGCTGGCGGCTTGCGAGGCGCGCCACCTGCCGGTGACCATCCTCAACGCCCGCCTCTCTGAGCGCTCCTGCCAGCGCTATGCCCGTTTCCAGGGGGCCTTCGATGCCCTGAGCCGGCCTCTGACCCACCTGCTCTGCCAGCATCAGGACGACGCGGATCGCTTCCATCGCCTGGGGATAGACCGCAGCCGGCTGGCAGTGACCGGCTCCATCAAGTTCGACATCCAGTTTGGCGACGAGGTGCAGGCCAGGGGCCGCGCCCTGCGCCAGCAGCTTGGAGAGGCCCGGCCTGTCTGGATCGCCGCCAGCACCCATCAGGGAGAGGACGAACAGGTGCTGGCCGCCTTCGATAGGGTGCTCAAGGTCCATCCCTCCGCCCTGCTGATCCTGGTGCCCCGCCACCCCGAGCGCTTCGATCGGGTGGCCGAGCTGTGCACCCCCTACGGTTGCGTGCGGCGCACGGCGGGCCGTGCGGTCGGCGAGAGCGACAAGATCTACCTGGGTGACACCATGGGCGAGCTGCCGCTGATGCTGGCGGCGGCGGATCTGGCCTTCGTCGGCGGCAGTCTGGTGAAGATCGGCGGCCACAACCTGCTGGAGCCGGCGGCGCTCGGCAAGCCCTGCCTGACTGGCCCCGCCTACTTCAACTTCAGCGACATCACCCGCCAGCTGGTGGCCCAGGGGGGCGCCGCCGTGGTGGCGGATGCCGATGACCTTGGCGAAGCGGTGAGCCGGCTGCTCGGCGATGCCGGCGCTCGCCGGGAGATGGGTGAGCAGGCTCGCGCCGTGGTGCTGCGCAACCAGGGGGCGCTGGCCCGCACCCTGTCCCACTGCCTCGCCAGCCTGGAGAACGACTGAGCGGGCGGCCCGGTGGCCGCCCGCCTCTCTGCCGCAGCCTGGCTCTGGGGCACCCCCCTGAACAATCCACCGGAGACAATCCGGCCCTCTTTCCTTTATGCTCTGCCCTCTGTCTTCACCCTGCGATGCCCTGATGAACCGCGTTCCCCTGCTGCTGATGATACTGGTCACCCTGCTGGCCGCCGCTGGCTGGCTCTTCTCGAAAGAGGCTATCCGCGAATTGCCCACCGCCGCCTTTATCGGCAGCCGCTTCCTGCTGGCCGCCCTGCTGCTCTTGCCGCTCGCCTGGTTGCGGGAGCCGCCTCCCAGCCGCTCGCAGCTGCTGCGCGCCGCCGGGTGCGGCACCCTGCTCGGGGCCAGCCTGCTGTTCTGGGTCACCGCCATCAGCCAGAGCGATGCGCTCGGCAGCGGCGCCTTCATCATGAGCGTGGCCACCCTGATGGCGCCGCTCGCTGCCTGGGCTGCCTTCAAGGCCAGACCCGGCCGCCACTACTGGCTCACCCTGCCGCTCGCCGTCGCCGGCCTGCTGCTGCTCTCCAGCAGCACCCACTGGGGCGTGTCGCTCTCCCTGTTCTGGTTTCTGGCGGCAGCCGCCACCCTGGGGGTCCAGCTCGCGGTGCACCGTCACTTCGCCCAGTCCATTCCCCCCACCTGGCTCACCTGCATCCAGCTGGCGGTGACCGGGCTGCTCGGCACCCTGCTCTCCCTGCTGACCGAGCAGTGGCCCGCCGACATCAGCCACGGCATCTGGGGCTGGTTTGCCGCCAGCGTCCTGATCGCCACCACCTTGCGCTACTGGCTGCTGACCCATGCCCTGAGTGGGATGACTACGGCCCACGCCGCCCTGTTGATGCTGCTCGAACCGGTCTGGACCCTGATCCTCAGCACCCTCTTCTATGACGAGCCGCTGGGCGGCGCCAAGCTGGCCGGCGTGGGCCTGGTGCTCGGCGCCCTGGTGCTCTACCAGCTTCCCCTGCTGCTGCGCAGCCGCAAGTTGAAGTCACCGGTCTAGCCTGAACGGGCGACAAACCTAAGTGGTTCGGAAAAAAGAGAGGGTCTGCATGGCAGGCCCTCTCTGTTTGATGGCGAAGGCCAGGCTGTCTTCGCCTAGGGTTGCCATCAGCCAGGGCGCTGTTCTCGGTGGGAAGCGGACATAAAAAAGCCCCCGCATGGCGGGGGCTGTGCATCGAGGAGAGGGATCACTCGATGTTCTGGATCTGCTCGCGCATCTGCTCGATGAGGACCTTCAGCTCGACGGCGGACTGGGTCACCTCGGCGTTGATGGACTTGGAACCCAGGGTGTTCGACTCGCGGTTGAACTCCTGCATCATGAAGTCGAGGCGACGGCCGCAGGCGCCCCCCTTCTTCATGATCTTGGTGGTTTCGCCGATGTGCATCTCCAGGCGATCCAGCTCCTCGGCCACGTCGATCTTCTGGGCCAGCAGCACGATCTCCTGCTCGATGCGGGCCGGATCCAGCTCCACCTTGGCTTCGGCCAGCCGGTCGGTGAGCTTCTGGCGCTGCCACTCGATGATCTGCGGCAGGTGCTCGCGCACCTTCTTCACTTCCACCTGGATGCCGGCCAGACGCTGCTCGATCAGCGCCTTGAGGTTGGCCCCTTCGCTGGTGCGGGAGGCGAGGAAGTCATCCATGGTCAGGTCGAAACCGGCCATCAGCTCGGTGGCGACCGCGTCCATGTCCTGCTCGGCGGCAGCCATGACGCCCGGCCAGCGCAGCACGTCCACCGGGTTGAGCTGGCCCTGACCCGCTTCCTTCATCACCCAGTTGGCGCTCTCGATGATGAGTCTGGCCAGCTCTTCATTGATGTGGAGCTGGCTGGCGGCAGCCTGGGCGGCCTCGAAGCGCAGGTTGCACTCCACCTTGCCCCGCTGCAGCTTGGCCCGGAAACGCTCACGCAGCACCGGCTCCAGGCTGCGCAGTTGTTCCGGCAGGCGAATGTAGGTCTCCAGATAGCGCTGGTTGACCGAACGAATTTCCCAAACGGCTGTGCCCCAGTCGCCCTTGAGTTCCTTGCGGGCGTAGGCGGTCATGCTGTGAATCATTGATTGTTCCGGGCTTGATGAAGTGTGCGGCCAGTATACTCAGCCAGGCCTGCCCCGTCAGCCGACGGCGTGGTTTTAGCGGCTGATATTTGAGTAGCAATGGCTTATACTCCTGCGCCAATTCAGCCAGCCCAGAGGTCAGTCCCATGTCCCGTCCCAGCGATCGCAGCGCCGCCCAGGTGCGTCCGGTAACCATCACCCGCCACTTCACCAAGCATGCTGAAGGGTCCGTGCTGGTGGAATTCGGCCACACCCGTGTGCTGTGCACCGCCAGCGTCGACACCAGCGTGCCGCGCTTCCTGAAAGGCAAGGGGCAGGGCTGGGTCACCGCCGAATATGGCATGCTGCCGCGCTCCACCCACTCCCGGATGAACCGTGAAGCCGCCTCCGGCAAGCAGAGTGGCCGCACTCTGGAGATCTCCCGCCTGATCGCCCGCTCCCTGCGCGCCGCCGTGGATCTGACCGCGCTCGGTGAGCACACCATCACCGTTGACTGCGACGTGCTGCAGGCCGATGGTGGCACCCGCACCGCCGCCATCACCGGGGCCTGCGTCGCCCTGGTGGATGCCCTAAACTGGATGCTGGAGAAGGGTCTGATCAAACAGAGCCCGCTCAAGCAGATGATCGCCGCCGTCTCCGTCGGCATGTTCCAGGGCGAAGCCATCTGCGATCTGGAGTACGTGGAAGACTCCGCCGCCGAGACCGACATGAACGTGGTGATGACCGAAGACGGTCGCATCATCGAGGTGCAGGGCACCGCGGAGGCCGAGCCCTTCACCCACGAGGAGCTGCTGGCGATGCTGGCCCTAGCCAAGGGCGGCATCATGGACATCATCGCGCTGCAGAAGCAGTCGCTCTCCTGATTTTAAAAACGCGGCATTGACCGCGTTTTTTTATACCCCCACACAAGACAACGACAAGCCAAGCAAGGAGCCAGAATGAAAGCCTACCAGCGTCAATTTATCGAGTTCGCCCTGGAGAAACAGGTCCTCAAATTCGGTGAATTCACCCTGAAATCCGGCCGCAAGAGCCCCTACTTCTTCAACGCCGGCCTGTTCAACAGCGGCCGCGATCTGGCCCGCCTCGGCCGCTTCTACGCCGCCGCCCTGATGGATGCCGGCATCGAGTTCGACGTGCTGTTTGGCCCGGCCTACAAGGGGATCCCCATCGCCTCCGCCACCGCAGTGCAGCTGGTGGAACAGCACGACGTGGACGTGCCCTGGTGCTTCAACCGCAAGGAGGCCAAGGATCACGGCGAGGGCGGCAACCTGGTGGGCAGCCCGCTCAAGGGGCGCATCATGCTGGTGGACGATGTCATCACCGCCGGCACCGCGATCCGCGAATCCATGGATCTGATCCAGGCCAACGGCGCCTCGCTGGCCGGCGTGCTGATCGCGCTGGACCGCCAGGAGAAGGGCAAGGGCGAGCTTTCCGCCATCCAGGAGGTGGAGCGTGACTACGGCGCCCACATCATCGCCATCATCCAGATGAGCGATCTCATCGCTTATCTGGAAGAGAAGCAGGCCGAGCAGCCCGAGCTGGCGACACAACTGGCGGCCATGAAGGCCTATCGCGCCCAGTACGGCATCTGATAGAGCCATATCCTGAAAAATGGCGCCCCCCTTGCCGGGGTGGCGCCATTTTTCATGGCTAAAAAAAGTAAAGATCGTGGCTTGAGCTTACCCTTACAGTAAAGGTTAAGGTTTGTTCATCGGCACGCTATTGGCCGACCAGTTCCGGGGAGGAACACCATGACCACACATATTCAACTGCCGCTGACCGGCATGAGCTGCGCCAACTGCGCCAGCCGTATTTCTGCTGCCCTGAACAAGCTGGAGGGCGTGCAGGCCACCGTCAACTTCGCGCTGGAGCAGGCGGCCATCGACCTGACCGATGGCGACCGCCTGCCCGAGGTGCTGGAGAGCATCAAGGCCCAGGGCTACGACTATGGCCAGGAGACACTCACCTTCCAGATCGGCGGCATGACCTGTGCCGGCTGTGCCGCCCGCCTCAACAAGATGCTGACCGCGCTGCCCGGCGTCATCTCCGCCGACGTCAATTTCTCGCTCGAACAGGCCCGTCTCGTGCTGGTGCCGGGGATGCAGACCCCCGCCGCCCTGCGCACCCGGATCGAGGAGATAGGCTTTGACGCCCAGCTGGCGCAGGGTTCGGCGAGCGGCCGCCGCCAGCAGCTGCTGGAGCGGGAGGCGCAGGAGTCTGCCGCCGCCCACCAGGCGCTGATCCAGGTCTGTATCTCGGCATTGCTGACCCTGCCGCTGCTGGTGGGCATGCTCTCCATGGCCGGCCTGCTGCACTGGCATCTGCCCGCCTGGCTGGAACTGGTGCTCGCGACCCCGGTGCAGTTCTGGATCGGGGCCCGCTTCTATCGCGGTGCCTGGCTTGCCCTCAAGAACCGCTCCGCCAACATGGATGTGCTGGTGGCGACCGGTACCAGCGCCGCCTACTTCTACAGCCTCTATCTGTTGCTCACCCTGGGGGCGGCCGCCAGCGGCAAGCTCTACTTCGAGGCGAGCGCCATCATCATCACCCTCATCTCCCTCGGGAAGCTGCTGGAGGCGCGCGCCAGGCGCAGCACCCAGTCCGCCATTCGCGAGCTGATGGCCCTGCGCCCCGAGACGGCCACCGTCTGGCGCGGGGGGGAGTGGCAGAGCGTCGGCATCGACGAGGTGCTGCGCGGCGATCGGCTGCGGGTGCTGGTGGGGGAGCGGGTGCCGGTGGACGGCAAGATAACGAGCGGCGAGAGCGAACTGGATGAATCCATCCTCACCGGTGAGAGCCTGCCGGTGCCGCGCAGCCTGGGGGATGCCGTGCTGGGGGGCGCCATCAACCGTTCCGGCGTGCTGGAGATCGAGGCCACGACCGTGGGGGAGGACTCCAGCCTCAGCAAGATCATCGCCCTGGTGGAGAGCGCCCAGATGGGCAAGGCCCCGCTGCAACAGCTGGTGGACAGGGTCTCCGCCGTGTTCGTGCCCGTGGTGATGGCCATCGCCCTGTTCACCCTGCTGGCGTGGTATGCCTATAGTGGTGACTTCGGCCAGGCGCTGCTGGCGGCCGTCGCCGTGCTGGTGATCGCCTGTCCCTGTGCCCTCGGGCTGGCGACGCCGGCGGCCATCGTCACCGGCACCGGGGTGGCGGCCCGCCACGGCATCCTGATAAAAGACGTGGATACCCTGCAGAAGGCCCACGCCATCAAGGCGCTCATCTTCGACAAGACCGGCACGCTCACCCAGGGGCGGCCTGTGCTGGCGAGCTGGAGCGGCAACGACGAGCAGCTTCGCCTCGCCGCCGCCTTGCAACAGGCGAGCGAGCACCCGCTGGCGCTGGCCATGCGCGAGGCAGTCGGCAAAGATGCCGCGCTGCCCCAGCCGGAGGCGGTAGAGGTGCGAGTGGGCGCCGGCATCCTCGGCCAGGTGGCGGGCCATGGGGTTGCCATCGGCAACAGTGCCTTGCTGGCCCAGCTCGGCATCGAAGCGCCCGCGCAGGATGAACAACCCGCCGACGGCGCGACCCGGGTCTGGGTGGCCATCGACGGCGTGGTCGCCGGCCTCGCCGCCCTGGCCGATACCCTGAGGCCGGAGAGCCCCGAGGCCATCGCCACCTTGCGCCGGCGCGGCATCGCGAGCTGGCTGGTGAGCGGAGACGCGCCAGCGCCGGTGGCCCACATCGCCGCCAAGCTGGGGCTGGACGGGGCCTTCGACTCCGTGCTGCCCGCCGGCAAGGTGGACAAGGTCGCGGCGCTGCGGGCGCAGACCTCCGGGCTGGTGGCCATGGTGGGGGACGGTGTGAACGACGCCCCGGCGCTGGCCGCGGCGGACGTGGGGATCGCCATGGGCTCGGGGTCCGACGTGGCGATGGAGACCGCCGCCATCACGCTCATGCGATCTGATCCGCGGCTGGTGGCCGATGCCATCGACATCTCGGCGGCCACCTGGCGCACCATACAGCAGAACCTGTTCTGGGCCTTCGCGTTCAATGTGATCGGCATTCCGCTGGCGGCCCTGGGCTATCTCAGCCCCGAACTGGCGGGGGCGGCCATGGCCCTGAGCAGCATCACCGTACTGAGCAATTCCCTGTTACTGAAGCGCTGGCAACCCGGAGCGGACAGCCGGCGCTCATCCGAATCGAAGAGGAGTCATCCATGAACATCAGCAAGGTTGCCAAGGCCACCGGCCTGACCGCCAAGACCATCCGCTATTACGAGAGCATCGGGCTCATCACGGCGCCGGTGCGCAGTGACAACGGCTACCGCAGCTACAGCGACGGTGCCCTGCGGGAACTGCGCTTCGTCAAGCGGGCGCGGGAGACCGGCTTCAACCTGGAGGAGTGTCAGGAGCTGCTGGCGCTCTACCGGGACGAGCACAGAACCAGCGCCCAGGTGAAGAAGCTGGCCCAGGAGAAGATCGTCGATCTGCGGGCCCGCATCGCGGGGCTGCAGGCCATGCTCGGTGCCCTGGAGGAGGTGGTGAGTTGCTGCCATGGGGACACGAGCCCCGAATGCCCCATCCTCGACGAGCTGGAGAAGGGGTGATCGGAGAGCCCCGGCTGCTGTCGCCGCACCCTTGGGGGCATGGCGCTCACCAGGCGGGAGAGGCGCTGAGCGGCTTCTTAATAGCGGTCGATTGATTGTTGAGCAGGAAAGGGGAGTGTTAGACTGGGCGGCTATTGTACAGGGAGCCCCCAGTTGACCCAGAGTGTGAAACATCAGGTTCGGCGGGCCATCATGGTCCAGCTCTATACCCACGCCTCCTTCAGCCTGCCTTGTCTGGCGCTGCTGGCGCTTGGCTGGAGCCTGCTGTTCCACGACTACCTGCCCGCCGGGGAGGCATTTGGCTGGCTCGGCCTGGTGCTGCTGTTGCTGCTGGGGCGCGGGTGGCACCTGCGCTGGCGTCAACCCGGATTGGCGCAGCTCCCGCTGCCGGTGCTGGAGCGAGAACTCTTTGTCGGGGTGACCATCACCTCCATCATTTGGGCCCTCGGCGTGCTGCTTTATATGGGCAAGCTGCCGGACACCTACCGCGCCGCCATGATGATGCTTTCCAGCCTGATCCTCACCGGCAGCGCCATCATGCTGTTCGGCAGTCGCCGCTCCCTCTACGGCGCCGTGTTGCCGCTGGGGCTCGCCATGTTGTTCGAACTGGGTGGCGGCAACGAGCAGGAGCGGATCGTCTCCTGCATGCTGGCGGGCTATCTGTTCGTGTTTCTGCCCACCCTGCTGCGACGCCTGCGGCGGGATCAGGTGGCTTCCCTCTACCACAGCTTCTCCAACGCCGAGCTGGTGGCGGAGCTCAAGGCGGTTTCGGAGCACCTCAAGCTCACCTCCCGCCTCGATGGCCTGACCGGCATCGCCAACCGGGCTCACCTCGATGACAGCCTGGCGCGGGCCTGGCGCCGTTGCCACCGGGCTCGGGCGCCCCTCTCCCTGGTGCTGGTGGACGTCGACTACTTCAAGCAGTTCAACGATCACTATGGCCACCAGCTGGGGGACCAATGCCTGCAACAGGTGGCGAGCCTGCTGGCCGGGGTGCTGCGCCGGGAGGATGATCTGGCCGCCCGTTACGGGGGGGAGGAGTTCGCCCTGTTGCTGCCCTGCACCACCATGCAGGGAGCCATACAGATCGCCGAACAGGTGCGCACGGCCCTGAGTGCCCTCGGCATTCCCCACCACAAGTCCCGTGTCTCGGGTCGGGTCAGCTGCAGCTTCGGGGTGGCGACCCTGGTGCCGGATTCGCACCACTCCATCGCCGATCTCGTCCAAAAAGCGGATGCGGCCCTCTACCAGGCCAAGCATAATGGCCGGGATCGTATCGAAGTAGCCTTGATGGGTAAGGTTGCCTGAGTTTCACAAGACAGATTGAAAGAGGTCGTCTATGCAATGTCATCGTATCGAAGAGCTGCTCGAACTGCTGCAGCCCGCCTGGATCAAGGAACAGGATCTCAGCCTGGTGCAGTTTGTCGCCAAGCTGGCCGAGGAGGCTGGATTTGAAGGCCCCCTGTCCGAGCTGACCGACGACATGCTGATCTATCACCTCAAGATGCGGGAATCCGACAAGCAGGCGATGATCCCGGGGTTGGCCAAGGATCATGTGCCCGACTTCAAGGAGGCCCTGCTCAAGGCCCGCGGCATCAAGTAAGCCGGTCTCCCTGCCCCGGGGAGAGAAAGGTTTCAAGAGAATCTGCAAAGAGGCGCATAGTCAACTGGCTATGGGCCTTTTTTGTTACCTGAAACTGCGACGGCACTCGAACTATAGATACATTTAACCCACACAATTAGCAGGTTGTTTAAGATATAATCGGCTTCATAACAATGTGAGTGGAGCAAGGTATTGCAATGTCGGACCAGGACAAGATCGATATCAAGGATGTGACCGGTGACGTCACCGGGACCTTCAATCCCAACACCTTCAAGGCGGGTGACGACAGGTTCAACCCCGGCAAGCGTATCTACGTCAGGTCCCAGACCGGCTACTGGCAGCGGGTGCGCAAGGCCATGGGCTGGTTCTTCGTCGTGCTCTTCGTCGCCTTGCCCTGGCTGCGCTACGATGGCCGCCAGGCGGTGCTGTTCGATCTGGAGCACCAGCAATTCCACATCTTCGGTGCCACCATCTGGCCGCAGGACCTCACCCTGCTGGCCTGGGTCTTCATGATCGCCGCCTTCGCCCTCTTCTTCGTGACCACCTTCCTCGGCCGGGTCTGGTGTGGCTACCTCTGCCCGCAGACGGTGTGGACCTTCATGTTCATCTGGTTCGAAGAGAAGCTGGAAGGGGCTGCCAACAAGCGGCGCAAGCTGGATGCGGCGCCCTGGAGCGGCGAGAAACTGGCCCGCAAGGGGGCCAAGCACCTGGCCTGGATCCTGCTGTCGCTGGGCACCGGCCTCACCTTCGTCGCCTACTTCCAGGATGTGTTCCAGCTGGTGCCCGATTTCTTCACCCTGCAGGCGGGTGGCTGGGTCATCTTCTGGGTGCTGTTCTTCGCCGCCTGCACCTATGGCAATGCCGGCTGGATGCGGGCCATCATGTGCATCCACATGTGTCCCTATGCCCGCTTCCAGTCCGCCATGTTCGACAAGGACACCTACATCGTCGGCTATGACAGCAAGCGCGGCGAGACCCGTGGTGCCCGTGGCCGCAAGGCCGATCCCAAGGCGCTAGGGCTGGGGGACTGCATCGACTGCGATCTCTGCGTGCAGGTCTGCCCGACCGGCATCGACATCCGCGACGGCCTGCAGTACGAGTGCATCAACTGTGGCGCCTGCGTCGATGCCTGCGATCAGACCATGGATCGGATGGGTTACCCGCGCGGCCTCATCAGCTACACCACCGAGCACAAGCTGGCCCACAGCGAGACCCAGGTCGCGCGGCCCAAACTGATCGGCTATGGCCTGGTGATGCTCGTCATGCTGGGGGTCTTCGTTTACAACGCCATGTCCATCATGCCCATGGGGCTCGACATACTGCGGGATCGCAACCAGCTGTTCCGGGAGAATAGCGAGGGGCTCATCGAGAACACCTACACCCTGAAGATCCTCAACAAGACCCTGCAGTCCCAGACCTATCGGCTGGACGTGGAGGGACTGCCCGAGTTCCAGTGGTTCGGGCCGCGGGAAGTGACTCTCAAACCAGGGGAAATTTTCACCCTGCCGGTGAGCTTGGCGGTGGATCCCTTCAACCTGAAGCGGCCGACCCTGGACGTCCAGTTCGTGCTCAAGCGGGAAGGGGCGGCACCGGACGACAGCAAGGGTACCCTGCGTCAGTCGAGCAAATTTATCAGCAGGCTGTGACGGGATGGCCAAAGGGCACCCTACACGGACCGGTAACTTTATCGGCAGGTTGTGCCGGTTTACGGGAGGGCGGGTCGTCCATCCCGGGTCGGATCGGATAGAATGGGGCGCAACAGCGCCCCTTTCCTATGGTGGATGACATGCGTTTCAACTATTCCGACCTCAATCCCGACCTCATCATGGATGCCATCGATCTCAGCGGCCTGCGCATCGATTCCGGCCTCATCGAGCTCAACAGCTACGAGAACCGGGTCTACCAGTTTCAGGACGAGGATCGTCGCCGCTACGTGGTGAAGTTCTATCGCCCCGGTCGCTGGAGCCGGGCCCAGATCCTGGAGGAACACGAGTTCGCCGCCCGCCTGGGGGAGACGGAGATCCCGGTCGCCGTTCCCCTCAGCTTCGCCGGAGAGACCCTGCTGGAGCATCAGGGCTACCCCTTCGCCATCTGGCAGAGCGTCGGCGGCCGCCAGTTCGAGGTGGACAACCTGGATCAGCTGGAGTGGGTCGGGCGCTATCTCGGCCGCATTCACAGGGTCGGGGCCAGCCACGGGTTCCATCACCGCGTCCCCCTGGACGTGGAGACCATGCTGCACGAGCCGCGTCAGCTGCTGGCGTCCGGCGAGTGGCTGCCAAGCGGCCTGGCCAAGCAGTTCTTCGGCGTGCTCGACGAACTGATCCGGCACGTGTGCGACGCCATGACCCTGGACGTGGCGCGGATCTCCCTGCACGGGGATTGCCACCCCGGCAACATCCTGTGGCGTGACGGCCCCCTGTTCGTCGATCTTGACGACTGCCGCACCGGCCCGGCCATCCAGGATCTCTGGATGCTACTGAGCGGGGAGCGCCACGAACAGCAGCTCCAGCTCGATACCCTGCTGGCAGGTTACGAGGAGTTCATGGAGTTCGATCCGCGGGAGCTGGCGCTCATCGAGCCACTGCGGGCCATGCGCATCGTCCACTACATGGCCTGGCTGGCCAGGCGCTGGGAGGATCCCGCCTTCCCCCGCCACTTCCCCTGGTTCAACACCGAACACTACTGGCGCCAGCAGATCGCCACCCTGCACGACCAGCTGGCGGCACTGAAAGCCCCTCCCTTGAGCCTCATGCCCCAGTGGTGAGGGAGGTCGCGGGGGGAGGCATGCCAGCCTCCCCCGGCTGCCTTTGCCATTGACGGCACGAGGGGGACACAATAGGCTTGGACTGCTTCGGTTCGCCGGGCGTGCCTCACAGTGATCCCTTAACAGGAAACGTCATGAAAAAAATCCTATTTTTCCTCGCCGCCATGCTGATGATCCCCATGGTTCACGCCGCCCCGCAATTCAAGGAAGGCGTCAACTATGACGTGGTCACCCAGACCGGCAGCGCCCAGCCTGAAGTGATGGAGTTCTTCTCCTACTTCTGCCCGCACTGCGCCAAGTTCGAGCCGATCGCCGAAGAGCTGGCGAAGAGCCTGCCGGAAGGCGTACCCATGAAGAAGAACCCGGTCGCCTTCCTGGGCCGCGAGATGGGGCCTGAGATGCAGCGTGCCTACGCCGTCGCCAACCTGCTGAACGTCGAAGGCAAGCTGACCCCGGCCATCTTCGACAAGATCCACACCCAGCGCCAGATCCCCCAGAGCCGTGGTGACGTGAAGCAGATCTTCGTGGACAACGGCGTGCCGGCCGAGGAGTTCGACGGTGCTGTCGACAGCTTCGCCGTCTCCGGCATGGTCTCCCAGTTCGACCGCAACACCGAGAGCTACAACGTGCGCGGCGTGCCGGCCTTCCTGGTGAACGGCAAGTACATGGTGAAAATCGAATCCATCACCTCCCAGGAACAGTTCAACCAGCTGGTGCAATTCCTGCTGGCGAAGAAAGACTGATCCAGACTGACCTCGTGAAAAAAAGCCCGCCGGTGCAAACCGGCGGGCTTTTTGTTTATCAGGGCCATGCAAGGCGGGGATCAGATCTGGCAATCCCGCTGGCTGGGGGCCGGGCGCGGCAAGCGGGTGCGGCGGCTGAGGGCCTCCGCCAGCCAGACCAGCAGCAGTATGGCCAGCAGCAGGGTGGCGGTCTGGTCGTAGCGGAACAGGCTGAGCGAGACATAGAGCTGCTGTCCCAGGCCGCCGGCGCCAACCACGCCGAGTATGGTGGCGGCCCTCAGGTTCATCTCGCCGCGATAGAGGCTGTAGGCCAGCCACTGGCGCGCCACCAGGGGGAACACCCCGTACCAGAAGCAGGCCGTAGGGCCGGCCCCGCTCAGCTGCAAGGCGAGGCGGGGGGCGGGATCCGCGTTCTCCAGGGTCTCCACGAACAACCGCGCCAGCACCCCGGTGGTGTGCAGGGTCAGCGCCAGTATGCCCGCCACCGGCCCCAGTCCGACCGCGATCACCAGCAGGCTGGCGAAGATGAGTTCGGGCACGGAGCGCAGCAGGTTGAACAGCAGCCGCAGCGGCCAGCAGTGGCGCGCGAGGCAGGCCAGCGGCAGGGCCAGCAGGGCGCTGAAGAGGGTGCTTAGCAGCGCCATCTGCACCGTATCGAGCAGGCCCATAGCCACTGTCTTGAGGAAGGGCCATGACCAGTCCGGTCGCAAAAACTCCCCCAGGAAGGTGCCCAGGCCCCCCAGTGAGAAGCTCAGCATGCGCCAGTCGAGCTGATACAGCGCGAGGACTGCGGCCAGCCCCAGGCAGATCAGCAACAGCAGGCCGGGGGAGCGGCTGTGGCGCAGCCAGGCGCTGAGGCCATCCGCGAGCGTCACCAGCAGGATGAAGGCCAGCAGCAGGGTCACCACCTCGCCACCGGCAAACATGCGCAGGGAGAGTTCGAGCTGCTGACCGAGCCCGCCGGCGCCGACGAAGCCCATGATGACGGAGGCGCGCAGGGCGCACTCCCAGCGGTAGACGGTGTAGGAGAGCAGCTCCTGACGCACCGCAGGCAGCACGCCGTACCAGAGCGCCTGCAGCCGGCCGCTACCGCCCAGCAGCAGGGCGCGGGCCGGTTGCAGGGCACCGCTCTCCATGATCTCGTTGTAGACCTTGGCCAGCATGCCGCCGTAGCTGACGGCGATGGCCAGGATGGCGGCGAGCGGCCCGAGCCCCGACAGACGCACGAACAGCAGCGCCCAGATGAGCTCGGGCAGGCTGCGCAGCACGATGGCGACGAGGCGCGAGAGGGCCCGCAAGGCGCCGCGCAGCGGGCTGGGCACCGGCCCCAGTTCGGCCAGCGACAGGGCGCGGGAGCCGAGCAGGGCGAACGGCACGCCGAGCAGCAGGGCGCCCGCCAGCCCCAGGGTCGCCACCGCCAGGCTCTCCAGGGTCGCGGTCAGGGTCAGGGCGAGGAAGTCCCGATCAAAACGGGGTGGCCAGCTGGTGGCGAGGAAGTTGCCCATCTGCCGCCAGCTCTGGCCGTCGAACAGGCCGAGCCAGCCGTCGGCCTGTTGCCACAGGCTGTAGCCGATGAGCAGCAACAGCCAGGGCAGAGGATGGCGCCAGCGGCTAGTCAAATTGAACACGCCGCCGCCTCGTCATCACCGGCGTAGAGCTCGGCCAGCATGGCCGGGGTGACGGCCGCCGCCGGACAGTCGAACTGCACTCGCCCCTCCCGCAGGCCGATGATGCGGGGGAAACGGCCGAGCGCCAGCTCGACCGCATGCAGGTTGGCGACGAGTGTGCTGCCCCGGGCGCGGGCCTGGGCCAGCAGGGCATCCAGGCTGCACTGGGCGAGCACGGGATCGAGGGCGGAGACGGGTTCGTCCGCGAGGATCAGATCCGGCTGCTGATAGAGCACCCGGGCGATGCCGACCCGCTGCAGCTGGCCGCCGGAGAGCTCGCCGCAGCGCTGCTGCCACTTGTCGGCAAGGCCGAGGCGCGCCAGTTCGGCTCGCGCGCCTTCGGGGTCGCAGGGGCGCAGCAGGGAGAGCAGGGCGCGGCCGAGGGACCACTGACCGAGCCGGCCGGCCAGCACGGCGGTCACCACCTTCTGGGAGGCGGGCAGCGGCGGTTGTTGCCAGACCATGCCGATCCGGCTGCGTAGCCGCTGGCGGTCCCGGGTGGAGAGGGTCCAGGGATCCTGGTCCCAGAGGGTGAGCCTGCCTTCGCCGCGCAGCTCGGTGCCGAGCAGCCGCAGCAGGCTGGTCTTGCCCGCGCCGCTCGGCCCTATGATGGCCACGCACTCGCCTGCCGTTATCTGCAGGTTGAACGGCTGCAGGATGCGGCTCTGGCCGAGCCGCAATCCTTCCCCGTCCAGCGCGACGGCGATCACTTCAGCAGGCCGGCCTGGGTGGCGGCGGCTTCGATGCCCAGGTAATTCTCGGGCTTGGTCTCGATGAAGCGGGTAGCGCGTTGCAGCTTGAGGATCTCGGCCTGGGCGGGCACCGCCGGATCCAGGCTGAGGAAGGCCTGCTTGATCTTCTCTTGCAGGGCCGGATCCATATCACCGCGCACGGTCCAGTTGTAGTCAAAGTAGGTCGGGGTGGTCCAGATCACCTTGACCTTGGTGGTGTCGACCTTGCCCTCTTCCACCAGTTTCTCCCACACGGAGGCGTTGAGCGCACCGGCCGGCACCTTGCCGGAGGCGACCCAGGCGACGGTGGCGTCGTGGGCGCCGGAGAAGGCGACATGGGCGAAGTCACGCTCCGGGTTGATGCCCTGCTCGGCCAGGAAGTGGCGTGGCATCAGGTGACCGGAGGTGGAGGAGGGGGAACCGAACGCGAAGTCCTTGCCCTTGGTGTCGGCCAGGGTCTTGATGCCGCTGTCGGCATTGGCGATGAACTTGGAGGTGAACTGGGCATCTTCCTGGCGCTGGACCAGGGGCACTACCTTGTCGGCACGGCGGTGGGCCTGTACATAGGTGAAGCCCCCGAGCCAGGCCATGTCGAGCTTGCCGGCGGCCAGCGCCTCGACCACGGCGGCGTAGTCGTTGACCGGCACGAACACCACCTCGCGGCCGGTTTTCTCGGCCAGGTAGTCACCCAGGGGGGCAAACTTGCGCTGCAGCTCGGTGGGGGCTTCGTCCGGGATGGCGGAGACCCGCAGCGGTTCGGCGGCGACGGCGCTCAGGCTGGCGAGCAGGGTGGTGAGGGCGAATATCCATCTGGAGGTCATGGGCGGTTCCTTGTGGTCTGGCGTTCGAACAAGCGAAAGGTCCGACGGGGGCCGGACCTTTCAGGTGAGTCATGGTAGGGGGCCATCGGCGCAGTGCGCAAGATGGGGCACTCAAAAAGGCGTCTTATACCCCGACGTGGAAGGCCTGCTTGAGGTTGCGGATGAAGTCCGCGTCCCGGCACAGGGTCTTGCCCGGGCTGTCGGAGATCTTGGCGACCGGGCCGCCATTGCACTCCATCAGCTTGAAGACGATGTTCATCGGGGTGACCCCAGGCAGATCGCAGGTGAGCTTGGTGCCGATGCCGAAGCTGGTGTTGATGTGACCGCGGAAGTGGCGGAACAGCCGGACTGCCTTGTCGAGGTCGAGGCCGTCGGAGAAGACCAGCGTCTTGGTGGCGGGATCGATGCCGAGGCGCTGGTAGTGGCTGATGGCCTTCTCGCCCCAGACCACGGGGTCACCGGAGTCGTGACGCAACCCCTGGTAGCGGCTCGCCAGCTCGAAGTCGAAGTCGCGCAGGAAGGCATCCATGGTGATGCAGTCGGTCAGGGCGATGCCTAGGTGGTTGGTGAACTCGTCCAGCCAGCTGGTGAGGGCCGCGCGCTGGCTGAGTTCCAGCGGGAAGCCGAGTTGCTGGTGAGCCTGGAACCACTCGTGGGCCTGGGTGCCCACCGCCGGCAGCCGGTATTTCTGGGCCAGCTGGTAGTTGCTGGTGCCGCGAAACGCCGGCAGCCGATCCTCGAGGCGGCCCACCACGGCATCCTGCACCGCATGGGAGAAGCGGCGGCGGGTGCCGAAGTCGATGAGGTTGAACTCGGTCATCTCCTCCCGGCTCAGCTCCCGTTCCAGCCTGTCGATCTTCTGGTCGAGCCGCTCCAGCGCCTGGCTGACGCCGAACTGGGGGTAGCGGAAGCGGTTGCGCATCTCGCTGATGATGGCGAGCACCGGGATCTCCCACAGGATGACGTCCTGCCAGGGCCCTTCGACCCGCACATTGATGCGGCCATCCTGCTCGAACACCTTGAGCAGGGAGGCATCCAGCGGCTTGCGGCGCAGGTGATCCAGATAATCCGGGGTAAAGAAGGGGCGCTCGGCCAGAAAATCGAGCTCGGGTCGGGTCAGCCGCAGGGAGCCGGCGAGGCGCAGCTGCTCCTCGATCTGGCCCATCATGGGCAGCAGATCCTCTTCGTTGCGGCTGTGGAATTCGGCCACCACCTCGGCATCCGGGTAGCGATGGAACACCGCCTGCTGCATGTGCAGCTTGTAGGCATCGGTGTCGAGCAGGCTGTTGAGAATAGGAGGCATATCAGACTCCTCGCAGACGGGTGAGCATGATGGCACGCCCCTGCCGCATAGGTAGTGTGCAGGCATCGGTGTAGAGCAGGCTGTTGAGAATCGGGGGCATATCAGGCGTCCAGCAGGCGTTGTACATCGGCCAGGGTCTGGGCCAGCTCGGCGCCGGCCTCGATCATCTGGGCGCGGGCCTGGGCGATCGTCTCGGGGGCGATGCCGCGACAGGCATCGAGGTGGACGATGACCCGGAAGCCGGCGCGGCGCAGTTGCAGCACGCTGGTCTTGACGCAGTAGTCGGTGGCGAGGCCGCCGACCAGCACGGTCGCGACGCCGCGGGCCTGCAGGAACTCGATGAGCCCGGTGCTGCGACGCTCGGCGAGGTCGTGGTAGCAGGCGCCATAGGGGTGCAGATCCGGCTCGACCCCTTTCCAGACGAAGAAGTCGTAGTCGATGGGGGCGGGCAGGCCGTCGAGCAGCTCGAAGCCAGGGGTGCCCGGCACGCAATGGGCCGGCCAGGTGAGGTCGGCGTTGGGCAGATCCAGCGGTTGCAGCATGGCGGCCGACTCGCTCACGACCCAGGCTGCGTTCGCGGGGTGGGCGTCCTTGCTGCCGACTCGCAGGGTGGCGAGGGCGGCCTGGGTGTTGAGTGCCGCCACTATGTCATCCCCGCCTGCGACGGGCAGCTCGTTCGGACAGAGCGGAGTAAACCCCTTCTGCGCATCAATATCCAGGCTGGCGATGGTTCCCATGGGTGACTCCTGCACATAATATTCTTGTGATATTATCTACCAAACATTATTAGAAGGCGAGCAGGTCGACCAGGATGCCGAGAATGAGTCTGGATATGGTGGTGCTGCGGTTGCGCGAGGAGCGGCTCGAACTGCTCCTCGAAACCCGGGATCGCCCCCCCTTTGCCCACTGCTGGCAGCTGCCGGCCCTGCGCATCGACGAGACCCGGGATCGGGATCTGGATGCTGCCCGCCACCGCCTGCTGGCGCAATGGGGGCTGGCGCAGTGCTACAGCGAGCAGGTCTGCACCCTCGGCAACCTGGAGCGGGATCCCCGGGGCTGGTCCACCACCCTCGTCTACCTGTGCCTGGCGGAACCCGAGGCCGGCGCCGTGCGCGGCTGCTGGCACCCCCTGGATGATTTGCCCGGCCTGCAACTCGCCTTCGACCATCCCCAGCTCATCGCCATGGGGCTGGAGCGGCTGCGCATCAAGAGCCGTTACAGCACCCTTCCGCTGCACCTGCTGGGGACGGAGTTCACCCTCTCCGAGGTGCAGCGCGCCTTCGAGATCATCCTGCAGACCCCCATGAACACGGCGGCGTTTCGCAAGCGGATCCACCGGGCCGACATCCTGACGGACACCGGCCGCAAGCGCACCGGCAAGCAGCGGCCCGCCATCCTCTACCGGCTGGAGAACCCCTGTTGCGTGATGTTCGACCAGGTGATGAATGGAGCGGAAGCATGAAGGATGTCTGCGTGACCAAGGTGCTGGTGAGCGCGTGTTTGCTGGGTCAGCCAGTGCGTTACGACGGCCGGAGCAAGGGGATCGTCAGCGACTGGCTGGCCGAGTTGGGCGCCGAGGGGCGGGTGCTGACCTTCTGTCCCGAGGTGGCGGGGGGGCTACCGACCCCGCGGCCGCCCGCCGAGCGGCAGGGGGAGTCTGTGGTCACCGAAAGCGGGCTGGATGTGACGACCGAGTTCGATCGCGGCGCCGCCCTGGCGCTGGCGCTCTGCCAGCAGCAGGGCATTCGCTTCGCCCTGTTGAAAGAAGGGAGCCCCTCCTGCGGCAGCGGCCGTATCTACAACGGCCGCTTCGAAGGGGTCTCGGTGGCGGGAGAGGGCAAGACCACCGCCCTGCTGCGCCGCCACGGCATCGCCGTGTTCAGCGAGGATCAGCTGCCCGAGCTGGCCTCGGCGCTCGCCTCGGCTGCCTGCGGCTCGGTCTGAGCCGCCGCATCGGCCGCCTGCCACTGCGCCAGCACGGCGTCCTTCTCCTGCCAGCGCTGGTTCAGCCACTCCTGGAAGCCGCGCTTGAACTGCTTGTCATTGAAGTAATCCCCCACCAGCTGCTCGTCCACCGGCAGCTCCTCGATCCGCACCCGGATGCGCTTCATCCGCCCCATCAGGAAGTCCTTGAAGGGGGTTTCGACGTTGTCCGGATAGCTGATGGTGACGTTGATCAGGCTGTCGAACTGCTCCCCCATGGCCGCCAGGGTGAAGGCTAGCCCGGCCGCCTTGGGGGGCATCAGGTGGCGAAAGCGGGAGCGGGAGGCGTCACGCTTCTGTTCGGTGAAGCGGGTCCCCTCCACGAAGTTGATGACGGTGGTGGGGATGTGGCGAAACTTCTCGCAGGCGTTGCGGGTGGTCTCGATGTCCTTGCCCCGCAGGTGCGGATTGCGCAGCAGAAACTCTCTCGAATAGCGGCGCATAAAGGGCATGTCCAGCCCCCAGCAGGCGAGCCCCAGCAGCGGGATGTAGATGAGCTCGTGCTTCATGAAGAACTTGGGCACCGGCAGCCGGTCGCGGAAGAGATGGCCCAGCACGACGATGTCGGTCCAGCTCAGGTGGTTGCTGATGATGAGATACCAGCCATCCTTGCGCAGCCGGGTGTCGTCCTCCACCTGCCAGTCGATGCGGGTGGTGAGGCGGATCACCAGGGCGTTGCAGGCCAGCCACAGGCGCATGAAACGGTTGTTGAGGCGGCTGCAGGCGCGACCGAAGGCCGGCACGGGGAGCAGCAGCTTGGCCAGGGACACCAGCAGGATCAGGCTGGCGCACAGGGCGGTAAACAGTATGGTCAGGCCGGCGCTGATGAGCAGCACCAGGGGGCCGGGGAGCAGGCTTAGCATGAGTGTCTTACTGCGTCTTGTCCGCCAGTAACTGGCCCAGGGTCTGGTCTTTCTCGCACCAGATCCCGTTCAGCCACTGCTGAAACTCTTGTTGGAACTCGGGGTCATTGAAGTAATCCCCCACCAGATTGCGTTCGATCGGCAGAAAGCGGACCCGAACCTTGATCTCCCTCACTCGACCGCACATGAAGTCCCAGTAGCTGGGGATGCCGCCTGGATAGGCGATGGTGACATCCACCAGTTTGTGCAGCTGATCCCCCATGGCCGCCAGGGTGAAGGCGACGCCACCCGCCCTCGGGTGCAGCAGGTGACGATAGGGAGCGCCCTGTTTGTCGTGCTTGCTGGCGGTGAAGCGGGTGCCCTCGACGAAATTCATCACGCTCACCGGAATGTGGCGGAATTTGGCACAGGCCTTTCGCGTGGTCTCTATGTCTTTTCCCTTCAGATGCGGGTGTTTTTCCAGGAACTTGCGGGAATAACGTCGCATGAAGGGGAAGTCGAGTGCCCACCATGCCAGACCGAGAAAAGGTACCCAAATTAGTTCTTTCTTGAGGAAAAACTTCAGGAAGGGGATTTTTTGATTAAAAATCCGCTGCAGTACCAGTATGTCGACCCAGGATTGATGGTTGGCAATCACCATATACCACTCATTCCGGCGCCCTTTGTCCACTCCGACCACCTCGAAAGGGGTTCTGATGATGGTTTTCTGGATCAGGTTGTTGAAACCAATCCAACAGCCGGCGCAGCCATCCAGCAGCGCGTTGCAGAGGGTGCGCCACCCCTTGATGGGCAGCAGCAGCTTGATGAGGCCAAGCAGCAGGACGGGAGCAAACCAGAACAGGGTGTTGATGAAATAGAGCAGGGTCGAGAGGCTGCCGCGCAGTCGCTCTATCAGCTTGTTGGGCATGGTGGAATCCGTTTTCGTGTCGGTGGATGGCAACCAAGTGGTCAGATCAGTGGCCATAATATCAGCCGAGGCACGACTAGACCATGGAAGGCATCCCCGCTTGAGGGGTTGGCCCCTCGCTCACTGGCCGCTGCGCAGGCGCGAGAGCAGCCGATCCATGGCGCGATAGCCGAGCGCCTCGATGAGATGCTCCCGCTCGATGGCGGGTCTCCCCGCGAGGTCGGCGATGGTGCGCGAGACCCGCAGGATGCGGTGCCAGGCCCGGATGCTGAGCCCCAGCTTCTGGATGGCGTTCTCAAGAAACTCGGCATCTGGCGGTGAAAGTCGGCAAACGGCTTCGATTTCACGGCTATCCAGCAGGTTGTTGAGCTTGCCGCTGCGCGCGATCATGCGCTCCCTTGCCGCCAGCACCCGCTCGCGGATCTGCCGGCTCGGCTCCCCCCGCTGCGCCTTGCCGGTCAGGCTCCCCTTGGGCAGGAGCGGCACCTCCACCGTCAGATCGAATCGGTCGAGGAAGGGGCCGGAGAGCTTGCCGAGGTAGCGAAGCACCTGATCCGGGCTGGAGCGGGTCTGGCCATCGCCATAGTGGCCGCAGGGGCTGGGGTTCATGGCACCGACCAGCTGGAAGCGGGCGGGGAAGTCCACCTGGCGGGCGGCGCGGCTGATGGTGATGTGGCCCGTCTCCAGCGGCTCGCGCAGGGAGTCGAGCACCTTGCGTTCAAACTCCGGCAGTTCATCCAGAAACAGCACCCCGTTGTGGGCCAGGGATATTTCACCGGGCCGCGGGTGACTGCCGCCGCCCACCAGCGCCACTGCCGAGGCGCTGTGGTGCGGTGTGCGATAGGGCCTGTGGTGCCAGTGACCGGCCCGCGGGGTGAGGCCGCCGATAGAGTGGATGGCGGCGGTCTGTTGCGCCTCCTGTTCGCTGAGCGGCGGCAGAATGCCGGGCAATCGGCTGGCCAGCATGCTCTTGCCGGTACCGGGCGGGCCGATGAACAGCAGGTTGTGGCTGCCGGCGGCGGCGATCTCCAGCGCCCGCTTCGCCTGGGACTGGCCGATCACGTCCTGCAGATCCGGCACGTCGGGCAGGGTTTCCGCGCTCTGGGGATCCGGCAGCGGCAGCTCGTACTGACCCGCCAGCCAGGCGGTAACGGCCAGCAGCTGATGGGCGGTGCGTACCTCGGCGTCCTGGATGAGCGAAGCCTCCGGGCCGTTTTCCCGCGGCACCAGCAGGGTGCGCCCTGCGTCGCGGCAGGCGAGCACGGCGGGCAGCACACCGAGCACGGGGCGGATCTCGCCGGTCAGAGCCAGTTCCCCTAAAAATTCGTGATCGAGCAGGTATTTTGCCGGTATCTGCTTGGAAGCAGCGAGAATGCCGATGGCGATGGCCAGATCGAAACGGCCCCCCTCCTTGGGCAGATCGGCGGGAGCCAGATTGACCGTGATGTGTTTGCTCGGGAACTCGAAGTTGCCGTTGAGCAGGGCGCTGCGTACCCGATCCCGCGACTCCTTCACCGAGGTTTCCGGCAGACCCACCATGTTGAACGCGGGCAGGCCGTTGGAGAGGTGCACCTCCACCGTGACTTGCGGCGCCGTTATCCCCAGGCTGGCACGGCTATAAACAACAGCTAATGACATAAATCCCGTCCTTGGTTTGATGTATATGCTGGTTAACCGTATTTTATTAGTTTTTTGTTCCGCATTGCGTGTTTACTGACAGGGAAAATCAGAGTCTTGTCAGGTAAAAAGTGCTTGCCCAATAAAAATCACCGTGCTAGTTCTAATAGCCATTCGCGGCATAAACCGCCCCCATTTCACAGGATTTCCGGTTGTAACTATGAGCATGGCCTCCCGTTTCGTCAGCATTATTGTGGTCCTAGTGGTGATTATTATCTCACCGCTCGGGGCTCGTTTGGCTGCACGGAACAAGGGATAGACCCACCACCGGACAGAACGAAACAAAGCGACCCCCGAGCCTCACGGCCCGGGGGTTTTTTTTCGACCAAAGGACAGGATTTTCCACATGAACGGCGCGCAGTTTTTGGTACAGGCTCTCAAGAAACAGGGTGTGACCCAGGTGTTTGGTTACCCGGGCGGAGCCATCATGCCGGTCTACGATGCCCTGTATGACGGCGGTCTGGCCCATCAGCTCTGCCGCCACGAACAGGGGGCAGCCATGGCGGCCGTCGGCTATGCCCGCGCCTCCGGCCAGGTGGGGGTCTGTATCGCCACTTCTGGCCCCGGCGCCACCAACCTGGTGACCGGTCTGGCGGAGGCGCTGCTCGACTCGGTGCCGCTCGTGGCCATCAGCGGCCAGGTGCCCTGCGCCGCCGTGGGCACGGATGCCTTCCAGGAGGTCGACGTGCTCGGCATGTCCCTCTCCTGCACCAAGCACTCCTTTATGGTGACGGACGTGGCGGATTTGCCTCAGGTGATTGCCGAGGCCTTCGCCATCGCCAGCGAAGGGCGCCCCGGTCCCGTGCTGATCGATCTGCCCAAGGATGTGCAGCTGGCTGCGGTGCCGGCCCAGAGCCCGCTGTTTGCGGTGGAGGATCCCGAGCCCCTCAACCCGGCC
This sequence comes from Aeromonas sp. SrichE-2G, assembly GCF_017939565.1. NCBI lineage: Bacteria > Pseudomonadati > Pseudomonadota > Gammaproteobacteria > Aeromonadales > Aeromonadaceae > Aeromonas > Aeromonas sp. SrichE-2G. The sequence continues at coordinate 64,069 of NZ_JAGKRG010000008.1, read as the reverse complement.
GAGCTGATGGTCGCCCGTACCCTGCTGGCCGCTGCCGAGCGCCCCGTGCTCTACGTCGGTGGCGGGGTGGGCATGGCCAACGCCGAGCAGCAGCTGCGCGACTTTGCCGCCGCGACCGGCATGCCGGCGGTCACCACCCTCAAGGGGATAGGTGCGCTCGACTCCGACAGCCCCGTTTATCTGGGCATGCTCGGCATGCACGGGACCAAGGCCGCCAACCTGGCGGTGCAGCAGTGCGACCTGCTGGTGGTGGTGGGCGCCCGTTTCGATGATCGGGTGACCGGCAAGCTGGAGGAGTTCGCCCCCGAGGCCAAGGTGATCCATCTGGACGTGGACGCCGCCGAGTTTGGCAAACGCCGCGCCGCCGAAGTGGGCATCACCACGGATCTCAAGCGGGTGCTGCCGGCCCTGGCCATGACCCTGGCCATCGAGCCCTGGCGCGAGCACTGTGCCGCCATGGCCCGCGAGTACGCCTTCCGTTACGACCATCCGGGTCAGGCCATCTACGCCCCGGCCCTGCTCAAAGAGCTTTCAAGCCGGCTGCCTGACACCAGCGTGGTCGCCTGCGACGTGGGCCAGCACCAGATGTGGGTGGCCCAGCACATGCGCTTCACCAGCCCGCGCAACCACCTCTCCAGCGCCGGTCTCGGCACCATGGGCTTCGGCCTGCCCGCCGCCATCGGCGCCAAGATGTCGCGCCCCGAAGACGAGGTGGTGCTGGTGAGCGGCGACGGCTCCTTCATGATGAACGTGCAGGAGCTTGGCACCATCCGCCGCGCCCAGCTCAAGGTGAAGATGGTGCTGCTGGACAACCAGCGCCTCGGCATGGTGCGCCAGTGGCAGGAGCTGTTCTTCGACGGCCGCTACAGCGAGACCATCCTTTCCGACAACCCCGACTTCGTCGCCCTGGCCGCCGCCTTCGGCATTCCGGGCGAGACCATCACATGCAAGGAGGAGATAGCCCCGGCACTGGATCGCCTGCTGGCGAGCGACACGGCCTATCTGCTGCATGTGGCCATTTCAGAGGAAGAAAATGTCTGGCCCCTGGTACCCCCAGGAGTCGCCAACCACAAGATGATGGAGCAACGCCCATGAACCAGCACAACCAGCACACTCTGCACATCCACGCCCAGCCCAGACCCGAAGTGATGGAACGGGTGCTGCGGGTGGTCCGTCACCGCGGCTTCAATCTCTGCGCCCTCACTATGGAAACGAGAGCGGAGCAGGATTGCCAACAGCTGCGGATCACGGTTACTGTCGAGTCGGTACGTCCCATCCAGCAGTTGTGGAGCCAGCTGGTCAAGCTGGTGGATGTCTCCCAGGTCGATGCACTGGAACAGCAACCCCGGATCAGCGCTTAAGGAGCCAAGCCAATGTCACAGCCTTCCCAATCCGCTACCCAACCCAAATTCATCTGGTTCAACGGCAAGCTGGTCCCCTGGCAGGATGCCCAGGTGCATGTCATGAGCCACGCCCTGCACTACGGCTCCTCGGTGTTTGAAGGGGTGCGTGCCTACGATACCCCCAAGGGCGCCTGCATCTTCCGCCTGCAGGAGCACACCCGCCGCCTGTTCGACTCCGCCAAGATCTACTGGATGGACGTTCCCTACAGCGAGGCCGAAGTGAATGAAGCCTGCCGCACCGTGGTACGCGAGAACGGCCTGAAAAGCGGCTACCTGCGCCCGCTGGCTTTCATCGGTAACGTGGGCCTTGGCCTGCATCCTCCCAAGGATGCCAAGGCCGACGTGATCGTTGCGGCCATCCCGTGGGGCGCCTATCTCGGCGAAGAGGGGCTGAAAAACGGGGTGGATGTGTGCGTCACCTCCTGGAACCGGCTCGCTCCCAACACCATCCCCACCGGCGCCAAGGCGGGCGGCAACTATCTCTCCTCCCAGCTGATCAGTCGCGAGGCCAGGCGCAACGGCTTCGCCGAGGGGCTGGCGCTGGACGTGAATGGCTACCTGAGCGAAGGGGCGGGGGAGAACCTCTTCCTGGTGAAGAACGGCGTGCTGTTCACCCCGCCCGCCACCGCCGCTATCCTGCCCGGCATCACCCGCGACACCATCATGACCCTCGCACGTGACTTGGGATATGAGGTGCGCGAGCAGGCGCTGCCACGCGAGGCGCTCTATGTGGCGGACGAGATCTTCATGACCGGTACCGCGGCCGAGGTGACGCCGGTGCGCTCCGTGGACCGGATGCAGGTGGGTGCTGGCTGCCGCGGCCCGGTGACCGAGCAGTTGCAGAACGCCTTCTTCGGTCTGTTCAACGGCCAGACCGAAGACAAGTGGGGCTGGTTGACCCCGGTGGCGGACTGACGTGCGCGGGGAGGCGATACGCCTCCCCGAGTCGCTTCCGGTGAGGGCGCCCGGCGGTGCCCTCACCAGGATCGATTCCCGATCCGCGAATCACACATTCATGTTGAAAGACAATGCGCCCCAGGGGCATTCAGGGAGTAGAGACAATGCCGAAGTTGAGATCCGCCACCACCACCCACGGACGTAACATGGCCGGGGCCCGCGCCCTCTGGCGTGCCACCGGCATGACCGATCAGGATTTCGGCAAGCCCATCATCGCCGTGGTCAACTCCTTCACCCAGTTCGTGCCGGGTCACGTCCACCTCAAGGATCTGGGTCAGCTGGTCGCCCGGGAGATCGAGGCCGCCGGCGGGGTCGCCAAGGAGTTCAACACCATCGCCGTGGATGACGGCATCGCCATGGGCCACGGCGGCATGCTCTATTCCCTGCCGTCCCGCGAACTCATCGCCGACTCGGTGGAGTACATGGTCAATGCCCACTGCGCCGACGCCATGGTCTGCATCTCCAACTGCGACAAGATCACCCCGGGGATGCTGATGGCCGCCCTGCGCATCAACATCCCGGTGATCTTCGTCTCCGGCGGCCCCATGGAAGCGGGCAAGACCAAGCTCTCCGACCAGATCATCAAGCTGGATCTGGTGGACGCCATGATCCAGGGCGCCGATCCCAAGGTCTCCGACGCCCAGAGCGACCAGATCGAACGTAGCGCCTGCCCTACCTGCGGCTCCTGCTCCGGCATGTTCACCGCCAACTCCATGAACTGCCTGACCGAGGCCCTGGGCTTGTCCCAGCCGGGCAACGGCTCCCTGCTGGCGACCCACGCGGATCGCGAGCAGCTGTTCAAGCTGGCGGGCCAGCGTATCGTGACCCTGGCCAAGCGCTGGTATGAACAAGATGATGCGAGTGCCCTGCCGCGCAACATCGCCACCAAGGCTGCGTTCGAGAACGCCATGGCGCTCGATATCGCCATGGGCGGTTCCACCAATACCGTGCTGCACCTGCTGGCGGCGGCGCAGGAGGCGGGTGTCGACTTCACCATGGCCGACATCGACCGCATGTCCCGCAAGGTGCCCCAGCTGTGCAAGGTGGCGCCCTCCACCCAGAAGTACCACATGGAAGACGTGCACCGTGCCGGCGGCGTGGTCGCCATCCTGGGCCAGCTGGAGAAGGCGGGCCTGGTACACGGCGACGCTCGCAACGTGCTCGGCACCTCGCTCAGCGAACTGCTTGAGGTGTACGACGTCAGCCGCTGCGATGACAAGGGCGTGCACGACTTCTACCGCGCCGGCCCGGCCGGGATCCGCACCACCAAGGCGTTCAGCCAGGATTGCCGCTGGCCCGAGCTGGATCTGGACCGCGCCGAGGGCTGTATCCGCTCCTTCGAACACGCCTACAGCCAGGAGGGGGGCCTCGCCGTGCTCGCCGGCAACCTGGCGCTGAACGGGGCCATCGTCAAGACCGCCGGGGTGGACGAGGAGAACCTCACCTTCCGCGGCCCGGCCCGGGTATTCGAGAGCCAGGAGAGCGCCGTGACCGGCATCCTGGACGGCACTGTCAAGGCCGGCGAAGTCGTGGTGATCCGCTACGAAGGGCCGAAAGGGGGCCCGGGCATGCAGGAGATGCTCTACCCCACCACCTATCTGAAATCCATGGGTCTCGGCAAGGCGTGTGCGCTGATCACCGACGGCCGCTTCTCCGGCGGTACCTCGGGTCTCTCCATCGGCCACGTCTCGCCGGAGGCGGCCTCCGGCGGCACTATCGGTCTGGTGGAGGATGGGGACATCATCAACATCGACATCCCGGCCCGCAGCATGGTGCTGGAGGTGGCCGACAGCGTGCTGGCTGCCCGCCGCATCGCCGTCGAGGCCCGAGGCTGGAAGCCGCTCGATCGTCAGCGTCAGGTCTCCTTTGCCCTGCGCGCCTACGCCATGTTCGCCACCAGTGCCGACAAGGGTGCGGTGCGCGATCGTTCGATGCTGGGGGAATAAACCATGGTCTCTGCGGCGGATTATCTACGCAAGGTGCTGCTCTCCCCCGTCTACGAGGCGGCGCGGGTCACCCCCTTGCAAACCCTGAAGAAGTTGTCCGACAGGCTCGGCAACCACGTGGCCCTGAAGCGAGAGGATCTGCAACCGGTCCACTCCTTCAAGCTGCGCGGCGCCTACCACAAGATCGCCACCCTGACCCAGGAGCAGAAGGAGCGCGGCGTCATCGCCGCCTCCGCCGGCAACCACGCCCAGGGGGTGGCCCTGTCGGCGGCCAAGCTCGGCATCAAGGCGATCATCGTGATGCCCCAGACCACGCCGGACATCAAGATCGACGCGGTGCGCCGTCAGGGCGGCAACGTGCTGCTGTTTGGCAACAGCTTCGACGAGGCCTACGGCGAGAGCCGCCGCCTCGCCGAGCTGGAGGGCTACACCCTGATCCCGCCGTTTGACGACGTCGAGGTGATCGCCGGGCAGGGCACCATCGGCAAGGAGCTGCTGGAGCAGGACACCCACCTCACCCACGTCTTCGTGCCTGTGGGGGGGGGCGGCCTGGCCGCCGGGGTGGCGGTCTACATCAAGCAGCTGCTGCCGGACGTCAAGGTGATCGGGGTGGAGGCGGAGGGCTCCGCCTGCCTCAAGGCTGCGCTGGCGGCCGGTGAACCGGTCAACCTGGAGCGGGTCTCCCTGTTTGCGGACGGGGTGGCGGTCAAGCGCATCGGCGAGGAGACCTTCCGCCTGTGCAACCAGTATCTGGACGAGGTGGTGACCGTCTCCAACGACCAGATCTGCGCCGCGCTCAAGGACATCTTCGACGACTGCCGCGCCATCGCCGAACCCTCCGGCGCCCTGTCCCTGGCGGGCCTCAAGGCCTACAGCGAGCGGGAGCAGGTAAAGGGCGGGCGCATGGCGGCCATCCTCTCCGGCGCCAACGTCAACTTCCACAGCCTGCGCTACGTGTCGGAGCGCTGCGAGATCGGCGAGAAGCGCGAGGGCATGCTGGCGGTGACCATCCCCGAGCGCAAGGGGGCCTTCCTCGACTTCTGTCGTCAACTCGGCCCCCGCATGGTGACCGAGTTCAACTACCGCTACGCCGATGCGGTGCAGGCCTCCCTGTTTGTCTCGGTGCGCCTCACCGGCGGCGATGAGGAGCTTGGCCAGATCCAGCAGCAGCTGGAGGGCAACGGCTATCCGGTGGTCAACATGACCGAGAGCGAGCTGGCCAAGAACCACGTGCGCTACATGATTGGCGGCCGCCCGGCCCGGCCCCTCGGTGAGCGGCTCTACAGCTTCAAGTTTCCGGAGCAGCCGGGGGCCCTGATGCGCTTCCTCGAGACCCTGGGGTGTCGCTGGAACATCAGCCTGTTCCACTACCGCAACCACGGTGCGGACTACGGCCGGGTGCTGTGTGCCTTCGAGCTGCCGGACGAAGACGTGGCGGCCTTCCACGACTACCTGCACAAGATTGGCTACGGCTGGAAAGAGGTGAGCGAGGATCCCGCCTACCGGCTGTTCCTGGCGAGCCAGAGCCGCCAGTGACGGCAATTATCACTCGATCCAAAACGAAGAGCCTGACTCTTCGTTTTTTTATGGGCAGCCGCCTGACCCACCCGGAGGATGGGGGGGATGACTGTCGATAATGTCGCCAATATCACACTCCTGAGTCCCTGGTCGTTTGAGGCTGGTTGCAGATGGGATACTCTGAATACGGGGCTTGGGTTCGGGGCCCCGTCAGGGAAGAGAGGCGCAGTCGCGTCATAACAATTCATTGCAGGGGCTCATCCATGAACAGATCTACGCTCGCCGTCCTGATCGGCGCTCTGATGGCAACGGGGACGGTGCAGGCCGCCGCCCAGGACAACACCTGGTATGTCGGCGGCAAGGCCGGCTGGTCCAATTTCTATGGGGTTGATTACGACGAACAGGTCGAAGCGCTGGTTGATATCTTTGACCCGAGCAAAGATCACAGTGATCTCGGCCTAGGCGTATTTGCTGGTTATCAGGTCAATCAGAATGTCGCTGTCGAGCTGGGTTATGACTGGCTCGGCAAGTATGAGGTAGACCAACACTTTGCAGGTAATGGTGTCGATACCGGCCTGCAAGGAGAAGCCAAAGCCCAGATGATCCAGGCCACCATGAAGATCGGCTTCCCGGCGACCGAGGCGTTGGAGCTCTACGGCCGTCTGGGAGGTGCCTATGCCTGGACCGATAGTTCCCTTAAGGCCTGGGCCAACGATGGTACGAGCAATATCTCCCTGTCGGGTGATGGCAAATATCACGGTGCTGCCTTTGTCGGCGCACTGGGGATGGAATATGCCATCGACAAGGATTGGGCTGCCCGCCTCGAATACCAGTACACCACTCCTCTTGGTAAAACGTCGCTGGATGAGTCAGGCATTGAGATGGACAACGGCCTGCTGTCGGTCGGCATGCTCTACCGCTTCGGCCAGGTGGGTGACGAGCCGGTGGCACCGACGCCGGCCCCTGAACCGGCCCCGGCGCCCGTGCTGGTAGAGAAGCAGTTCAGCCTGGATTCCGACGTGCTGTTCGAATTCAACAAGGCGACCCTGAAGCCGGCCGCGAGCCAGGCCCTCGACAAGCTGTTTGCCGATATCCTGGCCGCCAATCCGAAGGACGGGGTGGCGACGGTGATCGGTCATACCGATCGGCTGGGGTCCGATGCCTACAACCAGACGCTCTCCGAGCAGCGTGCCCGCACCGTGGCGGACTACCTGATCGCCAAGGGGCTGTTTGCGGACAAGGTGCGTGCCGAGGGGCGCGGCGAGTCCTCGCCGGTGACCGGGGGCAGCTGCCCGGACGGCGCCAAGGCGCAGATGATCGCCTGTCTGGCACCGGATCGCCGGGTCGAGGTGCGTCTGACCGGGGTGTCTCAGGTCGCCGAATAGGCCCTGACCACCGGGCGGTGACAACGACGAGGGGGCCCCAGGGCCCCCTCGTCGATCATGGGGCCCGCAGCGGCCACTGCTTCATCCAGCTGGCGCCGCGCGCCATGAGGATCAGGAGCAGGGCACCGGGCAGCACCGTCTGCCAGAGGAAGGGCCAGGATTGCGCGGTGAGCAGTACCACCAGCGGATTGGCGCCGGCGGGGGGATGGATCACTCCCAGGCCCTGCATGAGGGCGACGGCGAGGCCGACCCCCAGGGCCAGCTTGATCTCCATGGGCAGGGGCAGCAGCTGCACCAGCAACCCCAGGATCGCCGAGAGCAGATGCCCTCCCAGCACGTTCTGCGGTCGGGCCAGCGGGCTGTCCGGCAGGGAAAAGAGCAGCACGCAGCTCGCCCCGAACGGTGCCATCAGCAGGCTCCACTGCCAGCCCAGATCCAGCCAGCCGAGCACGGCGATGGCCGTGCTGGCGCCCGCCCCGGCCAGCATGGCCGCTCTCCATCGTTGCATCTCCATCTCTGTCTCCTCGTGGATGAAGGGTCTCTTGACCCTGATGGTGACATTAGGTAGACAGATCGGTGTACTTCAAGGGGGACATCGAGGTGAGTGAGAAACGCCAGCAACTGATGACGACGGCCTATCGGCTGTTCAACCGCCACGGCTTTCACGCCACCGGCATCGATCGCATCTGGGCCGAGGCGGGCAGCACCAAGCGCACCCTGTATCGCCACTTCCCCACCAAGGACGCCCTGATCGAGGCCGTGCTGATGGCGCGGGATACGGAATTTTTTGCCCTGCTCGACGCCAGGATGGAGGGGGTCTCTGGCCAGGAGGCCAGGCTGCAGGCGCTGTTCGACGGCTTTGCCGACTGGTTTGGCCGCAGCGACTTCTACGGCTGCAACTTCATCAACGCCAGCGCCGAGTTCTCCGATCCGCGCCACCCGGTGCGCAAGCTGGTGGTAGCGCACAAGCAGGCCCTGCTGCTCTGGGTCAGGGAGGCGCTCGCGTGCACCGCAGCGCAGGCGATGGGCCTGTGCCTGCTGCTGGAGGGGGCCGTGGTGATGGCCCACAGCTATCAGCAGCCCCTGGCCCTGGAACAGGCCAGGGGGCTGGCGCACGCGGTGCTGACAGAGGGGCCCTAGTTCAGCTCGGTGGGGTCGATATCCAGACTCCAGCGCACCTTCTTGGTCTCGGGCCAGGCCTCCAGCTCTTTCACCGCCCAGTCCAGCAGCTGGGCAAGCGGGGCCCGGCTCGGCCCCTGCACCAGCAGCTGCATACGGAATTTACCCGCCTTGCGCTCCATAAAGCCGCTGATGGGCCCCAGCACCTGCACCTGAGGGTAACGGGCGCTGCGCAGGGTATCGGCAAGCCGGACGAGGAATAGCTGCACCTCGTCGCGGCCGTTGGCCTCGGCCCGAAACAGCCCCTGATGGCTGAACGGGGGCAGCCCCAGCAGGCGGCGCTCTTTCAGCGCCGTATCGGCGAAGTGGCCGTAACCGTTCTGGGTCAGATCCTGCAGCAGGGCATGCTCCGGATGGTGGCTCTGCAGCACCACCAACCCGGGTTTGCTGGCGCGACCAGCGCGGCCAGCCACCTGGGTGTAGAGCTGAGCCAGCTTCTCGGCGGCGCGAAAATCGGCGCTGAACAGGGCGCCATCCACATCCAGCAGCCCGACCAGCGTGACGTCCGGGAAGTGGTGGCCCTTGGCCAGCATCTGGGTGCCGATCAGGATCTTGTACTTGCCCGCCTTGATGTCGCCGAGGTGGGTCTCCAGCTCCCCCTTGCGCCGGGTGTTGTCCCGGTCGATGCGCACCACTGGATATTGCGGGAAAACGGTGCCAAGCAGCTGCTCCAGCTGTTCTGTGCCGACCCCTGAGCCGATCAGCTCGCTGCTGCCGCACTCGGGGCAGTGATGGGGCAGGGGGCGCACGCTGTCGCAGTGGTGGCAGTGCAGCCGTCGCCCGGCCTGGTGCCAAGTGTACCAGGCGTCGCAGCGCTCGCAGGCGGCGCTCCAGCCGCACTGGTGACAGATGAGGGCCGGGGCATAGCCGCGGCGGTTGAGGAACAGCATCACCTGGTTGCCGGCCGCCAGATGCTCCGCCATCAGCTGCTCCAGCTGGGGGGAGAGGCCGGCCTGCAACCGCACGTTCTTGATGTCCAGGATCACCTGGCGGGCGGTCTGGGCGTTGCCGGCGCGCCGGGTCAGGCTGAGGTGGTGATACTTGCCGGTGCGGGCGTTGTGCAGCGTCTCCAGCGACGGGGTGGCCGAGCCGAGCAGGATGGGGATGCCGGCGCGATGGGCGCGCATCACCGCCAGATCCCGCGCGTGGTAGCGAAAGCCGTCCTGTTGCTTGAAGGAGCCGTCGTGCTCCTCGTCGATGATGATGATGCCGAGGTCGTGAAACGGGGTGAACACGGCGGAGCGGGTGCCGATCAGGATGGCGGCGCCCCCGTCGCGGCAGGCGAGCCAGGCATCGAGCCGCTCCCGATCGTTCATGGCCGAGTTCATCGCCACCACGGGCACGTTGAAGCGGCGGCGAAAGCGGTTGATGGTCTGCGGGGTGAGGCCTATCTCCGGCACCATCACCAGGGCCTGCTTGCCCGCCTTGAGCAGGGGCTCGAGGATGCTCAGATAAACCTCGGTCTTGCCAGATCCCGTGATGCCATCCAGCAGGAAGGCGCCAAACCTGTCGCTCTGGCTGGTGACGGCAGAGACCGCCAGCGCCTGTTCGCCGTTGAGGCGCAGCCCCTCCCCCGGCTCGAAGCGGGCGGCCCAGTCACCCTCATGGCTCGGCTCCAGCGAGCGCCTCTCCAGCAGCCCCTTCTTCTCCAGTGCGCTGAGTGCGGCGCTCTGGATCTCCTCCTGCTTGAGGGCGGAGGGGGTCTGCGGCCCCTTGCGCAGCAAGGCGAGGGCCTGCTGCTGCTTGGCCGCCCGCTTGAGCTCGTTGAGATCGACCGCCATGCCCACCTCGGTGGCGAACCAGAACTCCAGCTCCCGATAGGCGGCGGGCTCCCCCTTGCGCACCAGCACCGGCAGGGCGTGGGGCAGCACCTCCCCCAGGGGATGCTGGTAGTAGCCGGCGCTCCAGGCCATCAGCGCCAGGATATCCGGCCCCAGTACGGGGGCGCTGTCGAGCACCCTCTTCAAGGGCTTTAATTTGTTGCGGGGGACCTGGCTCTCGGTCGGGTGACCCACCACCAGACCGACCAGAGTCTGGGGGCCGAAGGGGATCTCGACCCGGCAGCCGGGGGCAGGCAAGGGCAGGGGGGAGAGATAGTCGAAATGACGGCGCAGCGGCACCGGCACGGCCACACGAACCAGATCCAGGGGTTGGGAAGAATTCACCAGATGTTGCCTATTTTTTCTGCGAAGCCACTTGCCTGAACTCAGGCATTTCCTATATTATTCGCAGCCTTTGAAACTGTGTTCAACAATCGTGTGGTGTCCGACAAGAGATCGGATGGCGACACGGCCTGATAATTGAGGTTGTCCATGAAAGCTGGTATCCACCCTGACTACGTAGCCATCACCGCCAAGTGCTCTTGCGGTAACGTCATCAACACCTTCTCTACCATCGGTAAAGATCTGAACCTGGACGTGTGCTCCGAGTGCCACCCCTTCTACACCGGCAAGCAGAAAGAAGTTTCTAGCGGCGGCCGCGTAGACAAGTTCAACAAGCGTTTCGGTGGCTTGACCTCCAAGAAGTAATCTTGCTTCTGAAGCATTCTGAAAAAGGCGCCCATCGGGCGCCTTTTTTATTGGTCGGCGTTCTGTAATCCCTCGCTATGCCCTATGGTGTGGGCTCAACCAAGGGAGAAGAGTCGATGCGCACATGTCTGGTGATGGGAGCGGCCGGGTACATAGGATCCTACTTGGTGCCCCACCTGCAGGGGCTGGGGTACAGGGTCATCGCCGGGGCGCGCCGCCCCTGCCGCCTGCCGGAGGGGGTGGAGTTCCGCCTCGCCGACAGCCTCAAGCCCGCCACCCTGTCGTCTGCGCTCGTCGGGGTCGACACCGTCTTCTATCTGGTGCACGCCATGGGGGCGGGGGCCGGCTTTCACCGGCTGGAGCAGCAGGGGGTGAAGAACTTCGCCGCCGCCGCCCGTGCCGCCGGGGTGCGGCGCATCATCTATCTGGGGGCCATCCAACCCGAGCCCTGCAACAGCCGTCACCTCAACTCCCGCCGCTATTGTGGCGAGCTGTTCCGGGATGCCGGCGTGCCCACGGTGGAGCTGCGGGCAGGCATCATCATCGGGCCCGGCTCGGCCGCGTTCGAAGTGATGCGGGATCTGGTGTTCAACCTGCCGATGATGGTGACGCCCAAGTGGGTGCGCTCCCGCACGCCCCCCATCGCCCTCTCCAACCTGCTGCACTATCTGGTCGGGCTGGTGGAGGCACAGGGGGTGGACGGCCAGATCTTCAACGCCGCCGGTCCCGAGCTGCTCAGCTACCAGCAGCAGTTGCAGAAGTTCGCCGCCCATATCGGCAAGCGTTGCCCCATAGTGCCGCTGCCGTTTCTCAGCCCGCGCCTCTCCGCCTGGTGGCTGCAATTCGCCACCTCGGTCCCCCAGCCCATCGCCAAGGCGCTGGTAGGGGGTCTCAAGCACGACATTCCGGCGGATGACGGCCCCTTGCGCACCCTGCTGCCCCAGCATCTGCTCAGCTTCGACGAGGCGCTGACGGAGAGCCTGGCCCTGGAGCAGAGGCTCGGCGCCGAGCAGCAGGGGGAGGAGACGCCGCTCGGCCTGCGCTGGCGCCATCCCGAATACGGCTTCTACGACCGCACCGCGAGCGGGGAGGCCGACTGCCTCGCCGCCCCCGAGGTGGTGTGGCAGGTGTTGCAGCAGCTGGGGGGCGAGCAGCGCTACTTCTACATGAACGAGCTCTGGGTGGTGCGGGAGTGGATGGATCACCTGATCGGCGGCCCGGCCCTGACCCGGGGGCGCACCAACCCGGATCGCTTCGTGAAGGGGGACATGCTGGACTCCTGGCAGATCCTCGGGGTGGACGAGGGGCGCAGGCTGGATCTGCTGTTCAACATGAAGGCCCCGGGCGTCGGGCGGCTGGAGTTCAACATCCAGCCCCTGGAGTCCGGGCTCACCCGACTCAGGGTGACGGCCCACTGGCACCCCCAGGGGGCCTGGGGACTGGCCTACTGGCTCGCCATGCTGCCGTTCCACCTCTTCATCTTCCAGGGGATGACGGAGGCCATCGCCCGTCAGGCGGAGGAGAGGGCCGGTATCCCGGTGATGGATTGAAAACGAATCTATATCTAATTGGGTAGATGCGGCTGGTGGTACATGCTGCCGAGTGGCTGGTCGGCGTTGTTTGGCGATATTTTCTGCTGTGAAAGCCCGGCGGTTTTCATTATGATCCCCAGCCCTCGCCCGTGGGCGAGCCAATGCACCACTCATTCATTTCCGTATCGGGGTCCCCCATGTCCGATCAGCGTCACGATCTTCGTCAACAAGCACTCGACTACCACGCCCAGCCCGTCCCGGGCAAAATCGCCATCGCCCTCACCAAGCCCGCCGAGACCGCCCGCGATCTGGCGCTGGCCTACAGCCCGGGCGTCGCCGAGCCGGTGCGCGAGATCGCCGCCAACCCGGCCGATGCCTACCGCTACACCGGCAAGGGCAACCTGGTGGCCGTCATCTCCAACGGCACCGCCATCCTGGGGCTGGGCAACCTGGGCCCGCTGGCCTCCAAGCCGGTGATGGAGGGCAAGGCCCTGCTGTTCAAGCGCTTCGCCGGCATCGACGCCATCGACATCGAGGTGAAGCACGAGACCAGTGCCCAGTTCATCGACACGGTCGCTGCCATCGCCGACACCTTCGGCGGCATCAACCTGGAAGACATCAAGGCCCCCGAGTGCTTCGAGATTGAAGAGGCGCTGATCGCCCGCTGCGACATTCCGGTCTTCCACGACGACCAGCACGGCACCGCCATCGTCACCGCCGCCGGCCTGCTCAACGCCCTGGAAGTGCAGGGCAAGGCGATCGGCACCAGCCGCATCGTCTGCATGGGGGCCGGTGCGGCCGCCACCGCCTGCATGGACCTGCTGATCAAGTGCGGCGCGGCACCCGAGAACATCTTCATGCTGGACCGCCAGGGGGTGATCCACAGTGGTCGTACCGATCTGAACCAATACAAGCAGCGCTTTGCGAACGATACTCCCCTGCGCACCCTGATGGACGTGATCGACGGGGCCGACGTGTTCGTCGGCGTCTCCGGTCCGGACGTGCTGCCCGCCGAGGCGGTGGCGCTGATGGCCCCCAACCCGGTGATCTTCGCCTGCTCCAACCCGGATCCCGAGATCAAGCCTGCCCTGGCCCACGGGGTGCGCGGCGACCTCATCATGGGCACGGGCCGCTCGGACTACCCGAACCAGATCAACAACGTGCTCTGCTTCCCCTTCATCTTCCGCGGTGCCCTGGACGCGCGCGCCAGCCGCATCAACGATGCCATGAAGATCGCCGCGGTGGAGGCGATCCGCGCCCTGGCCAAGGAGCCGGTGCCGGCCGAGGTGCTGAGCGCCGCCGGCGTGAGCGAGCTCACCTTCGGCAAAGAGTACGTCATTCCCAAGCCGATGGATGCCCGTCTGCTGCCGCGCGTCGCCCGCGCCGTGGCGCTGGCGGCGGTGGAATCCGGGGTCGCCCGTATCGCCCTGCCGGCGGACTACATGCTGGGTTGAGGTCCTTCGGGCTTCAGGCTTGCAACCGGTAAAACAGAAGGGGCCCCGTGATGGGGCCCCTTTTTCATTGCGGGACGCTGGTGTATGGATTACTTGGTCTTGGGAGCCACCTGGACGGTCGGCGCCTTGGCGGCCTTGTGGTGCTTTTTCACGACCTTGGTCTGAGTCGCCTGGGGAGCGGCGGCCTTGGTCGGGGTGGCAGCCATGGTGAAGCCGGAGGTCAGGGCGAAGACAGCGGCCAGGCTCAGGGGGATCAGCTTGTTCATATTCCAGTTCCTCATTCGGTTGATGACATGGAGCGTTTCTCCATGGCTTCATCCTAGGGCGCTGGCGCCTGGGGTTCAGTGAGGAACTGGTGACGGTTTGTATCCAAATGTACGGGCAGGGTCAGGCAGAATCGGGCACCGCTGCTGCAGGGCAGCAGCTGCACCTCGCCGCCATGGTGGCGGGCGATGCTGCGCACGATGGCGAGCCCCAGACCGGCGCCGCCGGTGCGCCTGTCCCGGCTCTGATCCAGGCGCACGAAGGGCTCGAAGATCTGGGGGGCGAGGGCCGGATCGATGCCGGGGCCGTCATCGCTCACCTCCAGCAGATAGTCGTCACCCTGCCGCGCCATGCGCAGGCTGACCCGGCTGGTGGCGTGGCGCAGGGCGTTGCCGATAAGGTTCTCCAGCGCCCGATCCAGCAGGCGGACGTCGCCGCGCCAGGGCAGAGCCATGGCCGGGCGCACGAAGTCGAGTCGCTTGTCCGGTCGCAGCGCCTGCCAGTCGGCGAGACGGCTGCCGGCCCAGCTGCCGAGCTCCAGCTCGCTGCACTGCAGCGGCAGCTCGGGGCGATCGAGCCTGGCGTAGGTGAGCATCTCCTCGATGAGGGCATCCAGCGCGCCGAGATCCCGCTCCAGTCTCTGCTGCTCGTCGGCCGAGGGGGCGGGATCCAGCATGGCGAGCCGGTAGCGCAGCCGCACCAGAGGGGTGCGCAGCTCGTGGGCGATGGCGTCGGTCAGCTGCTTGCGACTGGCCAGCATGGCCTGCAGCTGTTCCGCCATCTGATCGAAGGTGCGGCCGACCCGGGCCAGGCTGCTGCTGGCGGGCAGGCCGGTGCGGCAGGAGAGATCGCCGTCGCCGACCCGGCGGGCGGCTTGCTCCAGCCGTTGCAGGCCGCGCCAGTGGGGGCGTAGCCAGAGCAGGATGGGCAGACCGAGGGAGAGGCCGATGAGCAGCAGCAGGCCCACGTCCACCCAGTGCAGCTCGTGCAGATAGGAGAGGTAGGGAACGGGGCCGACAATCAGCACCCGATCCGTGCCGGGAATGCGCTGCAGGAAGGTGTCATCCTCCTCCACGATGACGATGTTGCCCGCCTCGAGGAAGGCCTGATCCTCCCGGGCCAGGGGCTGGTTGGCGAGACTCCCGATCTGCAGCGGCAGATTGAGCTGGTGACTCTGCTCCGCCGCGCGGGCCGGCCAGTGCTCTGGCGGCAGCCGGGCCAGCTCGCCGGTGAGCAGGCCGAGGGAGCCTTGCATCATCCGCTCCAGATAGCGGTCCCCCGCTCGCTCGGCGCTGACCTGATAGACCAGCCCGATGAGCAGGATGGCCAGGGCGAAGCAGCCGATCAGCAGCAGGTAGAACTGGATAAACAGGCGTCGCATCGGGGCTCTCCTCTTGCCTGGATTGGGTCGGGCATTGCCTTGTTGCCCCTCATCCCCAACCCTTCTCCCGCCAGGGGAGAAGGGAGCAGAGAGCATCAAGGTCATTCGGCGGGCTTATTCCCAGGCCTGGGGCACCAGCAGATAGCCCTTCTGGCGCACCGTCTTGATGCGGGTCGGGTTGTTGCTGTCATCCCCCAGCCGGCGGCGCAGGCGGGAGATGGCCACGTCCATGCTGCGATCCTGGCCGTCGTAGTCGCGCCCGCGCAGGCTGCGAAACAGTGTCTCCCGCCCCAGGATCTGGCCGGCGTGGCAGGCCAGCTCCCACAAGAGATCGAAGTCGGCGGTGGAGAGGGGGATGCTGTCGCCGTCCAGGCGCACGTCCCGGCCCGGGCCGTCGATCTGCAACCGGCCGAACTGCAGGCGCTGGGGCGGGGCGGCGGGGGCCACGGCCTGCTGGCTCTGCCCGTGCTGGCGGAATTGGACCCGCAGCCGGGCCAGCAGCACGGGGGGCGGCGTGGTCTTGAGGATGTAGTCGTTGGCCCCCAGCTCCAGGCTCAGGATCTGGTTCATGTCGCTGTCTAGCGATGTGAGCATGACGATGGGACCGCCGAAGCGCGGGCGCAGATCCCGGCACAGGGAGAGGCCGTCCTGGCCCGGCAGCATGATGTCGAGCAGCACCAGGTCCGGCTGCTCGGCCTCTACCCTGGCGAGCGCCCGATCGCCGCGGGTTTCCAGCATCACCTCGATGTCGTGGCGACCGAGCCAGCTGCTGATGAGCTGGCCGATGTCGGGATCGTCTTCAACAAACAGAACGCGTGGCATGGTGGCATGGCCCCCGGTCATGGCGCGAATGCGCGTGTCGCCAGCATAACGGCTGCGCCGACCCTCTGCACCGGGATAACTAATCAAACAGGGCCCATGGGCCCTGTTGTGATTCTGCCTGTCGAGCGGGGAACGGCGTCCCCTGCGGCATCAACCCGCCTTGCGCTTGAGATAGACCCCGGCTTCCATGTGGTGGGTCCAGGGGAACTGATCGAACAGGGCGAAACGGGCGATCTCGTGGGTTTCGCCGAGCACCGCCATGTTGGCCTCCAGGGTCTCGGGGTTGCAGGAGATGTAGAGGATGTTGTCGTAGTCCTGCACCAGCCTGACGGTGGCGTCGTCCAGACCGGCACGGGGCGGGTCGACGAAGATGGTGTTGCAGCGGTAGGTGGAGAGGTCGACCCCCTTGAGGCGGTTGAACTCCCGCTCGCCGCGCATCGCCATGGTGAACTCCTCGGCAGACATGCGCAGGATGATCAGGTTGTCGACGCCGTTGGCGGCGATGTTGAACTGGGCGGAGTCCACGCTCGGTTTGGCGAT
This sequence comes from Aeromonas sp. SrichE-2G, assembly GCF_017939565.1. Classification (NCBI taxonomy): domain Bacteria; kingdom Pseudomonadati; phylum Pseudomonadota; class Gammaproteobacteria; order Aeromonadales; family Aeromonadaceae; genus Aeromonas; species Aeromonas sp. SrichE-2G. The sequence goes on along the minus strand of NZ_JAGKRG010000008.1, from coordinate 47,160 downwards.
CTCGGTGGCCAGCACCTTGCTGAAATTCTGCGCCAGGGCGATGGAGAAGTTGCCGTTGCCGCAGTAGAGCTCCAGCAGGTCGCCCTCGCTCCCCCTGGTCACGTCCAGGGCCCAGCCCAGCATCTGCTCGTTGATGGCGGCGTTGGGCTGGGTGAAGCTGTTCTCCACCTGCTTGTAGACGAGTTCGCGCCCCTGCACGGTAAGACGCTCGATGACGAACTCCTCCCCCAGGCAGATCTTCTGCTTGTGGGCACGACCGATCAGCTGCAGATCGAATCCCTTGGCGCGCAGATCGGCCTGCAGCGCGTCGGCGGCCTGCTGCCACTCGGCTTCCAGCTTGCGGTGGTAGAGCAGGCTGACGCAGATCTGGCCGGACTGGGTGGAGAGATAGTCAATCTGGAACAGCTTGCGGCGCAGCACCGGGTGCGGGCGCAGCCCTTCCAGCAACACCGGCATTAGCTGGTTGATGAGGCGGCTGGCGGTGGGGAACTGGTCGACCCGGATGATCTCCTTGGTGGCCGGGGCATACATGCAGTGGAAGAGGTCATCCCCCTCGTGCCAGATGCGAAACTCGGCGCGCATCCGGTAGTGCTCGGCGGGGGAGGCGTGCACCTCCAGCACGGGCGGGTTGAAGCCTGCGAACATGCCGGTGAGACGATCGCGCTTCTCGTCGAGCTGGGCCTGGTAGTCGGCAGGAGTTCGCTGGGATTGGGTCATGGATACCTCGCGTGCGCCGGGCTGAGCCGGGTAAAAACCGGGGAAGGCTGCAGCCAGGCAGCAGCCAACCAAAGGGTGGGGATTTTAAAAGGCCGTCGCGGATTGTCCAAGTTTTTTGTGGTCAAGAAGTGGCCAGTCGGGCCGATAACCGATCCACCACTATAGGCGGGAGAGTGATGATGCAGATCGATGGCATGGGCGCAGCCCAACCCAAGGGAGTGGGCATTGCTCCCAAATCGCCTCAACAGACGGCGTCGAAAGCGGCGGACAAGGGGGAGGAGGTCTCCCTGAACAAGCCTCCGAAGTGGGCTCAGGTGCTGATCCAGCAGGCGCTGCAATTTGCGCTGGAGATCAACGGCCAGGGCTACAAGGCGCCCAAGGTGCAGGAGCCCCAGGAGGTCACGCCCGAGACCCTGTTCGACTACGAAGCCGTGGCGGACAACGTGCTGCAGTTCGTCACCGGGCGGCTGGGGGCGGCACGGGCTGATGGCAAGAGTGACGAGGATCTGGCCGAGATGATGGCCCAGGCTCGCAAGGGGGTGGACAAGGGCTTCGGCGACGCCAGGAAGCAGCTTGGCGACTGGGCGGAAAACGATGACATCAAGACCGGCATGGATCAGAGCTACAAGCTGATCCAGGAGGGGCTGGAGTCCTTCGAGAAGGAGTTCTTCGGCGAGGTGTCGACCACGGAGCTGGGGGCGGCCAAGATGGCCAGCCGGCAGCAGACCTTCCTCGAGATCGAGACCCGGGACGGGGACAAGGTGATGCTGCGCTTCAGCGACAGCTGGCAGTTCAAGTCCCGCCACGACGGCAGCCAGATCAGCCTCAAATCGAGCCAGAGTTTCGATTTCTCCCTGGAGGGGGAGCTCGACAGCGCCGAGATGGATGCCATCGGCAACCTGGTGAAGGGGCTGGACGAGCTGGCCGGCCAGTTCTTCGGAGGCGGCGACGACAAGACGCTGGCCGACAGGCTGGCGGGGTTGCAGTTGGACGACAGCCAGCTGGTCTCCTACTCCCTCAAGCTCAAGCAGTCGGCCAAGCTGAGCCAGGCGTACCAGGGGGCCCACTCCCTGCAGGAGAGCCTCAAGCCGCTGGCGGACTACCTGCCGTGGCTCAGCCAGATGCAGCAGCAGGCGGATGCCCTGTTGCCCACCGCCCAGCAGCAGGCGTTGACCCCCGCCGTGCTGGTGGCGCGGGGCCAGGACGCGACCCAGGGTGCCGGTTTCATGGGCTTCAACCAGCGGATGCTGGAGGCCATGGGGCTGCTCGGCCAGCAGATGGCGACCGGCTAGTCTGGCAACGCCCCCGTGATGTCGGCGGGGGCGCTGGGTTTGCCAGCCCGCCCCCGGGCTGGCACACTGCCCTTTTCCCCTGCCCGGCGATGCCATGAACCCCAAGAAGCCAAGAGACAAGCGCGAGCTCTGCTACCCCTTCATCTTCGAGACCCAGTTCCAGTGCGACTACGAGATCGCCACCGACGAGCTCTGCTGCCAGGTGGGCGCCGCCCTATCCCATCTGGTGGCGGATGAGGACACCCGGCCCGTGCTGGCGGATCTGGCGGCGCTGCAGCGGCTCATCTACAACCTCAATGGCTCGGTGCGGGGCCGGCTCGGCATCTTCGAGGAGGATCTGGACTGGCTCAAGGGGCGCTACGATCACTACAACGAGGCGAGTCGCGGCCGGGTCACCGGCTTCGTGCTGCCTCAGGGGCCCCAGCCCATCCCGACCCTGCACCTGTGCCGCTGCGGCAGCAAGAAGGTGGTGCGCCTGCTGGTGCGGCTGGAAGAGAGCGGCGTGCGCTTCGATCCCATCCTCTACCGCTTCGCCAACCTGCTGGCCAACTTCTTCTTCGTGCTGACCGTCTACCTCAAGCAGGCGTGGGACGTGACCGAAGTCCCCTACGTCAGCATCAACTACTGAAGAGGGCTGAAAAAGCTTTTGTTTTTCATGAAGATCAAACACGATCATCCCATTTGTCGGTCGCCGGGATGGTTCCGGTAGCGCAGCGAGGAAAGTCATGACCATGCTTCATCTCAGTGGCAGTTCGTTCTTGATGCCGGGCAACCTCGCCTGGCGCCCCCTGGCTGAATATGGCGAAGTGCAGGTGGCCCCCCATGGCCAGTGGTTGCAGACCCTGATAAATCAGGGCGCCGATGCCGCGGCCGGGACCCACATCATCATCTGGCTGTGGGAAGATCTGGTGCCTGCCCGGACCCTGCAGGAGTGGGGCCATCTGGCGCAGGACGAGCAGCAGCTGGCGGTCGCCGCCTTTGTCGACGCGCTCTGTCAGCCTCTGTTGCAGCATCTGCAGCGCCGCCCGCAGGATCATCTGCTGGTGGGAGCCTGCAGCCATGCCCCGCTCTGTGTCTATGGCCCGGCCCCTGCAGTGCTCGCCGTGCTGGCCAGTGCGTTCGAGCAGCAGATGGCCCGCCTGCGCCTGCAGCAACCCGGCTTGGACGACCTGCACCTGCCGCTCTGGCTGCAGCAGCATGGCCACCAGCACTGCTTCGACCGGCGCAACCTCTATCTGATGTCCTGCCCCTTCTCGATGGCCGGTCTGGCCAGCCTGGCGCAGTGGATGCTCCCCTTGCTGCAGCGGCTGCAACAACCCGCCCACAAGGTGCTGGTGCTCGACTGCGACAATACCCTGTGGGGCGGCGTGGTCGGCGAAGACGGTGTCGGCGGCGTCCTGCTGGGGCAGGACGGGATGGGCCGGCTCTACCAGGCCTTCCAGCAGGCGGCCAGCCACTGGCACGGACAGGGCATAGTGCTGGCGCTCTGCTCCAAGAATCTGGCGGACGATGTATGGCGGCTGTTTGACGAGCATCCGGGCATGGTGCTGACACGGGCGCAGATCGCCGCCGCCGAAATCGGCTGGGAGCCCAAATCCCAGGGGCTGCGGCGGCTGGCAGCCCGCCTCAATGTCGGGCTGGACAGCCTAGTCTTCTGGGATGACAGCGAGCTGGAGCGGGCCGAGGTGCGGGCCAACTGCCCCGAGGTTCTGGTGATTACCCCGCCGGCCGATCTCTGGAGCTGGCCGGATGTCCTGCTGACGCTGCCGGCCCTGTGCAGTCGCCACCAGAGCCGGGATGACGGCCTGCGGCAGCACTCCTATCAGGCCCAGGCCGAGGCCGAGGCGGTGCGCCGGCAACTGGGCGACGAGCACGCCTTCCTGCGGCAATTGACGCTGCAGGCCGACTGGCAGCCGCTCTCCCCGGGCAACCAGTTGCGAGCCGAGCAGCTCAGCCAGAAGACCAATCAGTTCAATCTTTCCGGCCGCCGTTATCAGGCAGCTGAGCTGGCCCGGCTGGCCGCCGAGGGGGGCGATGTCTGGCTGGCCGGCCTGCGAGACCGATTCGCCGATCACGGTATGACGGCGCTGCTGGTGGTGCGCCCGCTCGACGAGGGCAGGGCGCTGCTGGATACCCTGGCCATCAGCTGCCGGGTACTGGGGCGCGGCTTTGAATACTGGCTGCTGGCGCAACTGGCAAACCATCTGCGGGCGCAAGGCGTGACCGAGCTGGTCATCAGCCTGGTTGCCACCACCCGCAACCAGCCGGCACGGGATTTTCTGGCGATCCTGCCAACCCGGCCGATAACCACTCCAGCGGGCTTGCTGCCGCTGGTGGACGAGGTGTTCCTCAGTCTGGATCTCTGCTCTCTTTCTCTCCCGTTTTTGGAGTTCTACGCCAATGAATGACCTTATCGCGCTGGCACACCAGCAGTTCCCCCAGGCCAGCGTCAATGCACAGTCTGCCCTCGGCAGTTTTCCCGAGTGGGATTCTCTGGGTCACTTCAACCTGCTGTTGCTGGTCGAACAGCACTATGCCGTGCGGTTCGAGCCGCACGAGCTGGCCGAGTTGAAGAGTCTGGCCGACATCCAGCAAGCCCTGCTGCGCAAAGGGGTTGCCGTGTGAAACAGGCACTCGAGCAGGCGCTGACCGAGCTGGGGATCCCCAGAGGTGGCGCCCTGATGGTGCACTCGGATGCCATGGTGGTGGCCCAGTTTGCCGGTATGGGCAACGCCGCAGGCATCGCGGCCTTCTGGACATGCCTGGAGCAGTGGCTGGGCGGGCACCTGCTGGTGCCGACCTTCAGCTACAGCCCGATGGCGGACGAGTGCTTCGACCCTGTGCAGACCCCGAGCAAGGTGGGCTTGATGACGGAGCTGTTCCGCCAGCGAGAAGGGGTGGTGCGCACACTGGATCCCGTCTTCAGCATGGCGATCAGCGGCCCGCAGGGGCCTGCGCTGGTTGCCCGGGAGTGTCACGACTGTTTCGGTCAGGAGAGCCCGTTCGGCTGGCTGGCGGAGCAGGACGGCTGGCTGCTGGGGCTGGGTTGCCACCCCGACCGCATCACCTTCACCCACTACGTGGAGCAGCGGCTGGCCGTCTCTTATCGCTATCACAAGATGTTTGCGGGCCAGGTGCGCGTCGATGGCCGCGTGCGGGAGTGGCAGGCGGATTACTATGTGCGCGACCTGTCGCTGGCCAGCGAAATCGACCTCTCCAGGCTGGTGGCCCTGCTGCAGGAGCGGGGCGCCTGGCGCCAGACGCTGTGCCAGCGGGTGCCGGTCTGGGCGGTATCGTGCCGCGACTTCATCCTGGCTGCCGGCGAGTTGCTGGCGGCGGCCCCATACGCCCTGATCCGGGCGGGAGGAGACTCCCATGCAGTTTGATCACATCGGACTTGTGGTGCCGGACCTGGCGAGCGGTGTGGCCTATTGCCGTGACGTGCTGGGGCTGAGCCGCTTCTCGGTTGCGGTGGAAGATCCGCTGCAACGGGTCTGGGTGCAGTTCGTGCATGACGACCATGGTCTCTGCTACGAGCTGGTCGCCCCGGCCGGCGAGGAGAGCCCGGTCGCCCAGGTGCTCAAGACCCGGCGCAATGTCATCAACCACCTTGCCTATCGGGTGAGCAACCTGCAGGAGAGCTCCGAGCGGATGCGTATACAGCGCCACCTGCCCCTTGGGCCCAGCCAGCCAGCGATCGCTTTTGGGGGCTCTCATGTCCAGTTTTTTCTCAGTCCCTTGGGACATATTGTTGAGCTAATTGAGGGGGTTGAATGATGCCGAATCATGACAGTTGTTATTTGCCTACAGACTGGGCTGACCAGGATCAGCTTGGCGAACAGCTGCATCGTTTGCTTTCCTTGCTGTTTCCGCTCAATCGCAGCTTGACAGGCGATGGTGTAAGAAAAACATTGGCCCTGTTTCGCGAACATTGTTTACCTGAATTGCAGATCCATGAAGTTGCCAGCGGAAGCACATTTTTTGATTGGACAGTGCCGGATGAGTGGAATGTCAGAGAGGCTTACATCTTGGGACCTGATGGGCACAAGGTGGTTGATTTCAATGATAGTAACTTGCATTTGGTGGGTTACTCAGAACCGGTACGCTGTACTCTCCCTTTAGCAGAATTACAACCTCACTTGCACTCCTTGCCTGAGTTACCGGATGCCATCCCCTATGTCACGTCTTATTATCAGCGCCGTTGGGGCTTTTGTTTACCCCACAATGTGCGGGAAGCGTTACCGGAAGGAAATTATGAGGTTGTGATCGATACCAGCTTGCAACCGGGCTCACTGACTTATGCCGAGTGGGTGCTACCGGGGGAGAGTGAGCAGGAAATCTTGTTATCCAGCTATGTTTGCCACCCCTCCATGGCCAACAACGAGTTGTCCGGCCCTGGTGTCGGAGTGTTTTTGATGGCCTGGCTGGCCTCCTTGCCTAAGCGACGCTACAGCTATCGATTGATGCTTGTTCCTGAGACAATCGGGGCTATCGTTTATCTCTCTCGCCATCTGGAGCACCTCAAGTCTCATACGTTGGCTGGTTTTAATCTGACATGTATGGGGGATGAAAGGTGTTACTCATTCTTACCATCCAGACAGGGGAATTCTATAGCTGATCGCATAGGACGCCATGTGTTGGGCCATATCGCACCTGATTATATGGCGTATAGCTATCTTGATCGGGGCTCCAACGAACGTCAGCTATGTGCCCCTGGCATAGACTTGCCAGTCACCACCATGATGCGCAGCAAGTACGGTTGTTATTCCGAATACCACACCTCTTTGGACGATCTTACTCTGGTCACGCCGCGGGGGCTGGCGGATAGTTTCCTAGCGTTGCGGCGGGCGATCGAGTGTCTGGAGTTGGATGAATACTGTGAGGCTACCGTATTGGGTGAGCCCCAGTTGGGGCGGCGTGGCCTCTATCCGAATCTATCAACACGTGAGTCCGGTGCACAGGTAAAGGACATGATGAACCTGCTGGCTTACAGCGATGGTCATCTGAGCCTTTTTGAGATTGCCGAGATCATCGAAGTACCGTTTTGGCGAGTCGAGCCCTTGGCTAGAAAGCTTATGGATGCAGGGGTTCTGCGCAGGCGTAGTCGTCCTTGAGAATAGGTATTTCGTTGCATGATGTGATGGATGAGAATCCATAGATATTGCGATCGTTCAACTTTGTTTCATCAATCCGGATCACATCGTTAGGAGAGGATCATGAGATGTCCATATTGTCACAGTGATAACACATTGGTTTTCCTTGAACGCAAGATGCCAGCCGTTTTATCTGCATACTCAGGTGATTTTCCGGTAAAGGTGTCGGAATTGCAGGTCAGTGCCTGCAAGGATTGTCTGGTGGGGTTTGCATCCAAAAAATTATCATCGGAAGAACTAACTGAAATATATGACAGCTATCTATATATTTCTCCGCTGAATAATATCGGCGCCTCTAAATATGACGGCATGATTAATACCATAACAAGTCATTTTGGCAAAGATGAAAATATACTGGAGATTGGCTGTTCAGAAGGATACTTGCTGAAAAAACTGAACGAGAGCGGATTTTCCAATGTAACAGGAATTGAGCCCGGCCCCCAAGCCGATATTGCGAAGGGCTTGGGGCTTAATGTTATAAAGGGTTATTTTAATGCTAACCATGTTCCGGACAAGGTAGATGGTTACTATCTTATGCATGTGTTTGAGCATTTTGAAGACCCCTTCTCTATCTTTAAATTGATGACGGAAACGTTGAATGATGCCGGAAGAATCGTCATTGAAGTTCCTGATTTTGGTGGTTTTCATGTACAGCACCTCTTCTACTATAATATCTACTTCATGCAAGTTTTGGCCCGTGATAACAAACTTAAAATAATATATCACTGTGTTGAGAATGACAGTTTAAGGGTCGTTTTTGTCAAGGCTGAAAATACCCGTTACAACAAAATTGAAGTGGCCTTTGATAAAGCCCTTTATATCGATGATCTCTCAATGTTCAAGCTGCGGTGTGATGCATCTCGCGACAGAGTAAATGATTTTCTTAGAAAGGCAGACAGCGTCGTCTGGTGGGGGGCTGGTTCTGCATCAGTGATTCTTCTGAATGGGGTTGAGAAAGAGATTTTGGACAGTACGAATATCATTGTCGTTGATGGTGACAAGAATAAAGCCGAGCGCATATTGCCTGGTGTGAATCTCAAAGTGAGTTATTTTGAGAAGATCCGTAATCAGCATGTCAGCAATCTGGTAATTGCTTCAAGTTTCTATAAGGAAATATTTGAAACAATGAAAGTTCATGGTGTCACCTATGAACATGTCGAGGTATTTAGTGATGCCTGATTAAAGGCATAAGGAGGAGGAACGTCAGAATGACGCGTAGTAAATAATTTTACTGGTCGGAAATTGATAACGACCGGGAGTAATGGCGGGACAGAGCCCGCCATCTACTTGATCCTCTCTCAGGTCAGCTCGACAGCAGCACTCTGGCCGAGTTGGCGGGGATGGTGAGCTGCACCTCCCCCTGCACTACCTCGAACTTGTCGCCGTTGAAGGCGTCGGTGAAGCGGCTGGTGGGGCTCGCCGTCTGCCACAGGGGCAGGCTGATGGTACGCGGCTCCGTGGGGTGACGGTTGCAGGCCACCAGCACCTGATCGCTTTGCAGGGTGCGGGCGAACACATAGCTGTGGGGGCCGGCGTAGAGGGTCTGGATGTCTCCCCGGCGCAGGGCAGGGCGCTGGCGGCGCAGCTGGATCAGGCGGCGATAGTGGTCGTGCAGCACGTGATCCCAGTCGGTGGTGTCCCAGGGGAAGCAGCGGCGGCAGTCCGGATCGTTGCCGCCGGAGAGTCCCACCTCGTCGCCGTAGTAGATGGAGGGCACGCCGATGTAGGTGATGAGCAGGGTGGCGGCGAGCCGCATCCGCTGCTTGTCCTCTCCCAGCAGGTGCAGGAAGCGGGCGGTGTCGTGACTGTCCAGCAGGTTGAACTGGGCCAGCTGGTTCTTGAACGGGATGTGGGCCCGCGCCAGCTTGAGCCAGTGGTCGAGCTCGGTGGCGCTGATCCTGATGGGGTGATAGGCGATGTCCTGCCCCGCCAGGAAGGCGCGGATGGGGTGGGCGAAGCCGTAGTAGTTCATGGCGCCGTCCTCCTGATCTCCCTGCAGCCACTGGCTCGCCTCGAAGAAGTGCTCGCCGAGCACGTAGGCGTCCGGGTTCTCCTGCTTCACCGCGCTGCGGATGGCGCGCACATGGCCGCGGTTGCCCTCGGCGGTGCCCCGCTCCCCCAGCATGTGGATGACGTCGAAGCGCCAGCCATCGATCTGGTAGGGGGCCCGCATCCAGTAGCGCAGGATGGCGTCGTCGGCGCGATAGACGGCGTCCTGCACCTGTTCGCTGGAGAAGTCCAGCTTGGGCAGGCTGCGGATCCCTTTCCAGCTGACGTAATCCCCCTCCTGGTCGAAGGTGTAGAAGCTGCGCCAGGGGGAGTCCGGGTTGCGCTGGGCCCCCAGCGGCGGGCAGAACCAGGGGTGCTCGGTGGAGGTGTGGTTGACCACGGCGTCCAGGATGATCTTCATGCCGCGCTGGTGCAGGTTGCGGGTCAGCTCGGCAAACCGGGCGTTGGTGCCGAGGTGCGGATCCACCTTGAAGTAGTCCTGGGTGTCGTACTTGTGATTGCTCGGCGAATCGAAGATGGGGTTGAGGTAGAGCGCCGTCACCCCCAGGGACTGCAGGTAGTGCAACTTGGCGTCGATGCCCGCCAGATCCCCGCCGTAGAATTCGCAGGCGCCGTGACCCTCCTCGTGGCGGCTGACCGGCTCGCCCCAGGCCTTGCTGATGACCGCCTTGCCGCGGTACTCGTACTCGTGATGCTTGACGCTCAGGGACGGATCGCCGTTGCAGAAGCGATCCGGGAAGATCTGGTAGAAGACCTGATCCTGGACCCAGGCCGGCGGCTGGTGGAGGCTGTTGAAGCGGAAATGTTGCTCCCGCGGCGGCATGGCGGCGCTGACGCCGGCGCCGTGCAGCCACCACTGCTCCTCGTCGGTGAGGCACTTGAAGCAGTAGAGGTGAATGTCCTGCCCCCGGGCGAGGGGCAGCTCGACCTGCCAGACCTGCAGCCTGTCCCGGGTGGAGATGGGCGTCATGGCGACCAGGTACTCCTCGTTGTCCGGCTCATGGCGCAGCCACACCTCGCGGATGGGGGCGTCCAGCTCGCTGAACAGGGTGAGCTGCAGGGTGTCGGCACTCTCTTTGAACCAGGGTGCCGCCTGGGGGTGAAACAGGAAGGGATGGGTCATGGTGTCTACTGTGTCAAAGAGGCTACAGGATCAGGCGATCGGCTCGGGCCATCTTAGCCTGTCCATGGGGTGGTGTATGTGACGACGGGCCAGAATGAGCCGGCAGAACCGGCTCCGCTGTGCTGTCATCCGTGAGCCTATTGCGTCAGCAAGTCGGCGAGGGCATTCCCCTGCTCGTGGAGCAGGTCGAGCTGATCCGCCAGAATGAGACGGGGATCCGGCTCCTGCTGATCGGCCGTTGTACATCTACTGGGTCAGCAAATCGGCCAGGGCATTGCCCTGTTCGTGCAGCTGTTCGAGCTGATCCGCCAGGGTGGCGGGATCCAGCCCGAGCTGGTCGGCGAGGGGTTTGGGGAAGCGGGCGATGATGGCCTGGGCCGGAACGCCGGCGTGCCAGGCGAAGGAGACGAAGACGGCAAGCCGGATCAGCACGGCCTCCTTGCTGACCGGATCGTGGGAGAGGGGGTCAAGCTGCTGGGCGATGGCGTCGACGAAGGCGGTCGACAGGTTCCAGCGTCGCGCCAGCTCGGCACCGAGCTGGGCATAGTCGTAACCCAGCATCTCCCGCTGGGCCTCGACCCGGCTGCTCCCCTTCTCGATGGCCAGATTGACCAGCCCGGCCTCCTCCGGCAGGGTGCTCTGGATCAGCAGCTCGCCGATGTTGTGAATGAGGGCGCAGGTGAAGGCGGTCTCCGGATCCACGGCCCTGGTCTGCTGAGCCAGGGTGCGGGCTATGGTGGCGACCTGGAAGGTCTGGGTCCAGAAACGGTTCTTGTCGAAGCCGGGGGGAGCCTTGAAGCTGCTGATGATGCCGGAGGCGACCACCACGGAGCGCAGACGGTTGAAGCCGAGCCGGATCACCGCCTGCTCGATGGAGGTCACTTCGTTGCCCCGACGCAGGGCGGCCGAGTTGGCCATACGCAGCACCTTGACGCTGATCACCTGGTCCATGGCGATCTTGGCCGCGATCTCGTCGATGCGGGCATTTTCATCGTTGAAACTCTGCATCAGCTCGTGCAGCAGCTTGGGGATTGTGGGCAGTTGCTTGATCTTGCCAAACAGGCGATCCATCGACATGGCTGAGGCAGCCTCCATTGCTAACAATGCCTCATATTGTGCCACAGCCTGGCCAGTTGTTCCTGTCGGCGAGCGGTTTTGTGACCCTTAGAACACCCAGTCTTGCAGCTTGTATTCCAAACGGTGCCGTTTCCCCTGCAGGATCAGGGTCTGGGGCGTGCCGCTCAGGGTGGCGCCCTCGGTCAGGGTGGCGAGCACGGCCTGCTCGACCAGATCGAGCCCGGGGGGGCAGGCCATGGCAGTGCTGCCGAGGCTGGTGACCCAGAGCCTGTCACCCTCGAGATGACCCTGGCCGAAGTAGCGGTTGCAACCGGCGATACCATTGACGGTGAAGTGTTCCCCTATCTCGATGTCAGGCGGATTGACGCGGCTGCTGGCGATGGCCTGACCATCCAGTCGGTCGAGCACCCAGTGATGGTGCTGCAGATCTTGCGAGGCGAAGCGGGGTGTACTGCTGCAGGCGCTGAGCAGAAGCAGGGCGAGCAGCAGTAGCAGGTATCTGGGCATTGAAGGGGCTCCGGTGGTGGGTATGGCAAGCATACCCGCACCGGGGCGCCGGAGGCAGATCGCGGGGGGGCGCGCCCGACCGCTTCTGTCGCCCCGCAGAAACGGGGGGTGTCGGTAAATGGCAACACTCGCCCCGGGCGAGGCCCGTTATCAGCAAAAGGGGCCACAACGTGGCCCCATGTTATCCGTGCGTCTTGACGGGCCTGGCCATCAGGCGGCAAACAGCCGCTCGGCATAGCGGGCGAGGCCGGAGGCGACCGAGCCGAAGTCGTCCCCCCCTTCCAGCGGTACCTTGGGCAGTTTCTGCTGGATAAAGGCCTTGATGAGGGGAGAGCGTGCGCTGCCGCCGGTGATGAAGATGCGATCCGGCTGGACGCCGGCGGCGTTGATCGCCTCATCCATCAGCTCGCCAATCTTCTCCAGCAGCGGAGCCGAGGCGCTGGCCAGCTGGTCGCGGGTGAGTTCGGCTTCCAGCCCCTTCTCCAGCTCGTTCAGGGTCTGGTGATTGAGCGCCTGGTCGGAGAGGGCGATCTTGCCCTGCTCGGCGCGCCACACCAGCTGGTGGCTCAGCTTGTGTGCCCGCAGGCTGGCGAGGCGGGGCAGCTTGCTGCCGGGCTGGCTGTCGAGCTGCAGATCCTGCAGCTGGCGGGCGGTATCCAGGCTGTAGAAGCGGCTCTGGGCGCTGACGTCGTTGATGGCGGCCGCGTCCCAGAACAGGGGGTGGGGCAGCGGCTTGCCGGTCTTGAGGGTCTCGTGCATGCCGAGCAGCGGCATCATGCCCTCCACCGTCAGGCGGATGTCGAAGTCGTTGCCGCCGATGCGCTGGCCGCTGTGGCCGAGCAGGTCGCCGTCGCGATCCAGCCGGTCGCGATGGCTCGGGCCCATGCGCAGCATGGAGCAGTCCGTGGTGCCGCCGCCGATATCCACCACCAGCACCACCGCATCCTCGGTGAGGCGCGCCTCGAACTCGAAGCCGGCGGCCACGGGTTCATAGAGGAACTCCACCCGCTCGAACCCGGCGAGGCGGGCTGCCTCGGTCAGGATGGCGATGGCCTGGCGGTTGCTCTCCTCCCCGGCCAGGCCCTGGAAGTTGACGGGCCGGCCGATGACCGCCTGACGGACGGGGGTGCCCGTCTGCTGTTCCACCTGCTGGCGTACGTGCAGCATCATGGCGCAGACGATGTCCTCGAACAGGGCGATCTGGGGCGCCTTGAGGCCGTAGGCCCCGAGGAAGGATTTGGGCGACTTGATGTAGTAGCCCTCGTCCGGCTCTTCCAGGTAGCGCTCCAGGGCAGCCCCGCCGAAGCTGAGTTCGTCGATCAGCCCCTCTTCCCGCATCTGGCGGCGCACCGCCTGGGCCCGGGTCACCACGGGGCCGCGCAGTTTGAGGTATTCGCTCTGCTGGACGGGGGCCAGCCCTTCGGCCAGGAGGCCGGCGATGGCATCCCGGTGGGGAGCGTGCAGGGTGGAGGGGAGGTAATGGGAACCGGAGAGGGTCAGCAGCCTGGGGCTGCCCTGTTCCATCACGGCGACGGCACAGTTGGAGGTACCGTAATCAAATCCGATAAACATGGGCGGCCAGACTCCTGAGCAAAAAAGGGCTGGTAGCCTACCCGAAGGCGCCGGGTCTCACAACCCGGCGCAGCTGAATGGCGAGCGAAAGACGGGGCGGGTTTACTCCACCTCGTTGTCGCTGCGCCCCTGGCTCTCGATGGCCTGGATGTTGCTAAGGGTTGTGTCGGCGATGGCGTGCAGCGCCTCCCGGGTCAGGAAGGCCTGGTGACCGGTGAACAGCACGTTGTGGCAGGCGGACAGGCGGCGGAACACATCGTCGGTGATCACCTCGTTGGACTTGTCCTCGAAGAAGAGATCCTCTTCCTCCTCGTAGACGTCCAGCCCCAGGGCGCCGATGCGGGCGGTCTTGAGGGCCTCGATGGCGGCGTTGGAGTCGAGCAGGCCGCCCCGGCTGGTGTTGATGATCATCACCCCGTCCTTCATCTTGGCGAAGGCCTCCTTGTTCAGCAGGTGATAGTTCTCCTTGAACAGGGGGCAGTGCAGGCTGATGACGTCGGACTGGCGGAACAGGGTGTCGAGGTCCACGTATTCGGCGCCCAGATCGATGGCCGCCTGGTTTTGGTAGGGATCGCTCACCAGCAGGCGCATGCCGAAGCCCTTGAGGATGCGCAGGGTGGCGATGCCGATCTTGCCGGTGCCTATGATGCCGGCCGTGCGGCCGTGCATGTTGAAGCCGACCAGCCCCTCCAGGGAGAAGTTGGCGTCGCGGGTGCGCTGGTACGCCTTATGGATGCGGCGGTTGAGGGTCATCATCAGGCCCACCGCGTGCTCGGCGACGGCCTCGGGGGAGTAGGCGGGCACCCGCACCACCTTCAGGCCCAGCTCCTTGGCGGCGGCCAGATCCACGTTGTTGTAACCGGCGCAGCGCAGGGCGATGACCCTGGTGCCGTACTGTGCCAGCTCGGTCAGTACCTCGCGGTCGGCATCATCGTTGACGAACAGGCAGACCACGGGGAAGCCGTGGGCCAACCGGGCCGTCTTGGCCTCCAGCCGCACGTCGAAGAACTCCAGATCGAAACCGTACTGGCTGTTGGCCTGGTGGAAGTGTTCCTTGTCGTAGCTCTTGGTACTGAAAACGGCGACTCTCATGGTGCGCTCTCCGCAGATAATGATGTAGTTAAATTACAACAGCTTGAGGTGTTGAGCACGGGATAAATGGTGGGGTATCAGCCCCACGGCATGATGGGCACGGCGCTCACAGCACTCTTGTAAGAACCATCCACCAACTTGGTGCTGTATGTCAGGTAGACCAGGGCATTGCGCTTCTCGTCGTAGAAGCGCACCACCTTCTGCTCCTTGAACACCAGGGAGGTGCTGACATCGAACACCTCTTCCCCGGCCTTCAGCCTGGCAGGCAGGGTGATGGGGCCGATCTGGTGGCACGACAGGGAGGCATGGGAGGGATCCTCCGCCAACCCGAGGCCGCCCTTGACGCCCCCGGTCTTGGGGCGCGCCAGATAGCAGGCGACGCCGGCGATCTTGGGGTCGTCGAACGCCTCCACCAGGATCTTGTGATTCGGGCCGACCAGCTTGAAGGCGGTGCTCACCTCGCCGACGGGGTCTGCCTTGTCGGCCAGCGCAGGGGTTGCACAGAGCATGCCCAGCAGCAGGGGCAGGGCGCGGCTGAGGGGGTGAGGGTGTGTCATGGTTTCTCCTGTCGGCACTCCTCAGTAGGGAATGCCCAAGCGACGATAGAGGCTGGCCAGCACCCAGGCGGGGCCTACCAGCAGGAATTGCAGGTCCGCAAGGAAGGAGGGGCGCTTGCCCTCGATCTTGTGACCGACGAACTGGGCCACCCAGAGCAGCAGGAAGCCGCCGAGGGCGGGCCACAGCAGCGGGCCTTGCCAGGTGTAACAGAGTGCCAGCCCAAGGGACGTCAGCGCCGCCATGCCCACAAACAGCGAAAACGACAGCTGCAGGTAGAAGGCGAGCACCGGGATGGCCGCCAGCGCCGCCCAGTTGAGGGACGGTGGCAGCGGCCCGGCAGGCAGGCACCACAGCAGGGCCAGGGAACAGAGATAGATACCGGGCACCGCCAGCTTGTGGATGGCCACGTTGACCGGGTGCTGGTGGCTCTGGCCGTAGTCGCTGAACCATTCGTCGAGTCGTTTCATGGCACCTCCCTGGCGCTGCTGGCTGAATTAGATCCCTTTGAGTCGCTTACTTGCCCTCGCCGGAAGGCATATTCCCGACGGTGGCGTAGTGCTACTGCCCTTATTGGGGCGGATATTCCCAATATTGGGCCGGTATTCGCCTGAGCAAGGGGGTCATGTCGGGATTGGGCAGGGAGATGGTGACCCGTTGATCCAGGTTGGCGCTGGCCAGGGCCTCGCGGATCCTGGGGTTCTCGTGGAAGAATTTCATGAAGCTGCCGTCGGCATAGGCCCGTTCCAGCCCTGTCTGGATCGCCTTGGCCAGCTTGGGGGCCTCTGGACTGACGAAGAAGAACTCGGCGAAGGGGTAGCGGATGAGCAGATGCTGATCGATGACCAGGTTGGGATACTGCGCCACCAGCTCGCTGCGCTCGGCAAAGATCTCCACCAGGCCGCGCGGGAAGAAGTCCAGCTTGTCGCCGTCATTCATCAGGCGGAACAGGTTGCTGTAGCGCCCCGCATAGGTGGGAATGCCTGCCTGCTCCAGGATCTTGTTGTCGGCCCACCCCACCCCCTGTGCCGCCTTCAGCTTCTTGAGATCCTCCAGGGTATTGATCTGGTTGAACTTCTCCTGGGCATTGGCGTGAATAAAGGAGAGGCGCAGTCCTTCCAGCCCGCGAAACAGCGGAACGGGAACGGCGATCAGGGAGGATTCGAGGGCGCTGGAGGTGCCCATCCAGAACACATTGATGGTCTTGCCCCTGGCGAGGGCTTGCTGGAGGCTGTACTGATTGAGGTTGAGCTCGACCCGTTCCAGCTTGTAGGGCTGTCCGGCGCGGTTGAGCGCCAGTTCCAGCAGCTTGAGCTGGTACTCGTTGTCGAGGTCGTTGATCGGCCGGCTGGGGACCTTGACGGTGAACGTCTGTGCTTGTGCCAGCAGTGGCAGGCACAAGCACAGCCTGATGAGCCATTTCACGCTTTGTTCTCCTGTAGAGTCCGGGACTTGCCCGGAGTCTAACAGAAGTTTCCACACTCTTGCTGTGACGCCGTGAGCAGGGAATCAGGTGTTGTCAGGCCTGGCTCGGTCGAGAAAGCCTGCGGGTGGCCCATGCCGCACCGGCATGGGCCACCCGACGCATCAGGCGACGCGGCGGAACACGTGGGTGTCGTTGAATTCCTTGGTGCTCTGGCACTCGACGCAGAAGCGGGACTCGGGCCGAGCCTGCAGCCGCTTGAGGGAAATCTCGTCGCCACAGGATTCGCAATAGCCGAAATCCCCGTCATTGATGCGCTTGAGCGCTCCCTTCAGTTTGCGCAGATGCAGCTTGTCGTGCTCGATGCGGTTCAGCTCCAGACGACGGGCCTCCTCGACGCTGGCACGATCGATCTCGTCGGCCATCTCGTTGGTATCGGTGGCGATAGCCTGGCTGGCCTGGGAGTTGAGACGTTCTTCGAGCTCGACGATCTGCCCCTCGATCTGGCCCTTGTAAAAGGCCAGCTGGTCTTCAGTCATGAAATCACACATATGGTTTGCTACCAGTCAGTTTCCCAATTTTTCCCATGTATGGGGGCTGTCTGCCTGCAGACCAAGCCCTTGTATCCCGATTTGCACCAAATCCATGCAGGAGAGTGCAAATCAGGGCGGGCCTTGTACCAAAAAAATGCAGGCATGCAAAGGAGATCGGATAAAGAGTGTGCGCACTTGCAAAGAAATGGGCTTCCTCCGACAGGGTGTGACTGAGTTTCGTGCGGACCCAGCCTTTCGTTGGCATCAGGCTTGCAGTGGGCTCATCGTGACACAGAGTGTTTAGTATTTGGTGCCGCTCTGGTCATTATACAGGCCGTTATTTATAGTTTTTTAAACACCACTGCTTGACAAAGGCCTTTATCGCGGGCTTTTATGGTGTGGTCGCTTACATTTTCTTAACAAGGGTGTTCCTTATATTAGACACCCTTGCCAATGACAACCGTAGAGTCGGGGTTTAACATGGACAGTATCAAGGGCTGGATGGAGAGCAATCGCATCACGGAAGTGGAGTGCCTGTTCCCGGATTTCACCGGCAATGCCCGAGGCAAGATCATTCCAGCCAATAAATTTCTGCGAGAGGGGGGCATGCGGCTGCCCGAGGTCATCTTCACCCAGACGGTGACCGGCGAGTACCCGGATGATGACAGCATGATCGACCCGCTGGAGCGGGACATGCAGCTCTATCCCGATCCCAATACCATTCGTTTCGTGCCCTGGGCGCTGGAACCCACCGCCCAGGTGATCCACGACTGTTTCGACGTCAACGGCAAGCTCATCGACATCGCCCCCCGCTCCGTACTGCGCCGGGTTCTGTCATTCTACGAGAAGCAGGGCTGGAAGCCCGTGGTGGCGCCGGAGCTGGAATTCTACCTGGTGACCCGCAACGAAGATCCTGATTATCCCCTGGTGCCGCCGGTGGGGCGCAACGGCCGCCCGGAAACTGCCCGCCAGTCGTTCAGCATCGATGCGGTCAACGAATTCGATCCCATCTTCGAGGACATGTACGATTACTGCGAAGCCCAGGAACTGGAAGTGGACACCCTGATCCACGAGTCAGGCGCCGCCCAGATGGAGATCAACTTCCTGCACGGAGATGCCATCGATCTCGCCGACCAGGTGTTCCTGTTCAAGCGCACCATGCGCGAAGCCGCCCATCGGCACGGTATCTACGCCACCTTCATGGCCAAGCCCATGAGCAACGAACCGGGGTCCGCCATGCACATCCACCAGAGCCTGGAGGACATGGACGGCAACAACCTGTTCGGTACCAGCGAGGGGGGCAACTCTTCCCTGTTCATGCACTTCATCGCCGGCCTGCAGAAATACACCCCTGCGGTGACGGCTCTGCTGGCACCGAACGTCAACTCCTACCGCCGTCTCACCTTTGGTGAGAGCGCGCCGCGCAACGTGCAGTGGGGCGTAGAAAACCGTACCTGCGGCCTGCGCGTGCCCTTCTCCGAGCCCAGTGCCCGTCGTGTCGAGAACCGCTTCGCCGGTGCCGATGCGAACCCCTATCTGGCCCTGGCCGCCACCCTGGCCTGCGGCTACCTCGGCATGATGGAGAAGCTGGAGCCGCTGCCGGAGATGAAATCGAGCGCCTACGAGCTGCCCTACAGCCTGCCCCGCTCCCTGGAGGAGGCGCTGAGCCATCTCGAGCAGTGCGAGCCCATCAAGGAGATGCTGGGCGAACGCTTCACCCGCGCCTTCGTCGCCGTCAAGCGCAAGGAGTACGAGACCTACTTCGGGGTGATCAGCCGCTGGGAACGGGAGTTCCTGCTGCTGAACGTGTGACCCCATCCCGGGAGAGGCCCGGGCCTCTCCCCCAGTCACGACGCAAGCAGGCAAGAGCACAACATACCCGCGGGTCGCCGTGACCCGGGGTGGCCGACGCCTTCAATAACCGGGTGACGGCGCTTGCCGAATGGAAAGGAATCGAGGAGCAGGCAATGAAGCGATCTACCCGCGAGAGGCTGTGACCGGGGATCGATCGCCTGCGCCCTCATCAATTGGCGGCCATGCCGCCGAATCGAAGGAACCGAGGAGCAAGCAATGAAGCAGACCACTCGTGAGTGGCAGCAACTGGATGCCAGCCACCACCTGCATCCCTTCACCGACTTTCAGGCCCTGAACAAGAAGGGCAGCCGCATCATTACCAAGGCCGAAGGGGTCTATCTGGAAGACTCCGACGGGCGCCGCATCCTGGACGGGATGGCGGGTCTGTGGTGCGTGAACATGGGCTACGGCCGCCAGGAGCTGGTGGACGCCGCCACCCGGCAGATGCAGGAGCTGCCCTACTACAACCTCTTCTTCCAGACCAGCCATCCCCCTGCCGCCGAGCTGGCGACCCTGCTGGCCGAGATCACGCCCCCGCACCTCAACCACGTATTCTTCACCGGTTCGGGCTCCGAGTGCAACGACACCGTGCTGCGCATGGTGCGCCACTACTGGGCCAGCAAGGGACAACCGGACAAGCAGGTGATCATCAGCCGCCACAACGCCTACCACGGATCCACCGTCGCGGGGGCCAGCCTGGGGGGCATGAAGGGGATGCACGCCCAGGGCGGGCTGCCCATTCCCGGCATAGTGCACATCGATCAGCCCTATCACTTCGGTGAGGGGGAGGGCATGAGCGCCCACGAGTTCGGGCTGGCCCGGGCCCGCCAGCTGGAGGAGAAAATCCTGGAGCTGGGGGTGGACAAGGTGGCCGCCTTTATCGGCGAGCCCATCCAGGGCGCCGGTGGCGTCATCATCCCGCCAGAAAGCTACTGGCCCGAGATCCAGCGCATCTGCGACCAGTACGGCATCCTGCTCATCGCCGACGAGGTGATCTGCGGCTTCGGGCGTACCGGTCACTGGTTTGCCAGCGAGGGCTTCGGCATAAAACCGGACCTCATGTGCCTGGCCAAGGGCATCACCTCGGGCTATCTGCCGATGGGGGCCGTGATGGTCGGGGACAGGGTCGCCAGGGTGCTGGTGGAGGAGGGGGGCGAGTTCAACCACGGCTTCACCTACTCCGGTCATCCGGTGGCCTGCGCCGTGGCCATTGCCAACATCCAGCTTATGCAAAGTGAGAGCATAGTTAAGCGCGTTCATGATAGTATCGGCCCCTATTTGCAGCGCCGCTGGGCAGAGCTGGCCGACCATCCGCTGGTGGGCGAAACCCGGGGCAAAGGCCTGGTGGCCGCGCTGGAAATAGTGCAGGACAAGCAGACGAAACGTCGCTTCCCGGCCGAACTCCACGCCGGGATGACCTGTCGGGAGTTCTGTTTTAACAATGGCTTGGTGATGAGGGCCGTCGGCGATACCATGATCATATCGCCCCCCTTGGTGATCACCGAGGAACAGGTGGATGAATTGGTCAAACTGGCCAGGCTCAGTCTGGACCTGACGGCTGAGAAGCTGCGGGGATAGGCTGCGCGAGGCAGGTTGGCTTACGCATACAATTTGCTTAGGAGACAAGGACTATGTCTTTTAAAAAGGGAATGATGGCTGCCTCCGTGGCGCTGGTCATGATGAGTTCCGGGGCGATGGCCGACGAGAAGGTGCTGCACGTCTACAACTGGAGCGACTACATCGCGCCGGATACCCTGGACAACTTCCAGAAGGAGACGGGCATCAAGGTGGTCTACGACGTGTTCGACAGCAACGAGGTACTGGAAGCCAAGTTGCTGGCGGGCAGTTCGGGTTATGACGTCGTCGTCCCGTCCAACCCCTTCCTGGCCAAGCAGATCAAGGCGGGCGTTTTCCAGAAGCTGGACAAGTCCAAACTCTCCAACTGGCAGAACCTGGACGCTGACCTGCTCAAGGCGCTCGATCCGAGCGACCCGGGCAACCAGTACTCCATTCCCTACCTGTGGGGCACCATTGGCTATGCCTACAATGCGGAGAAGGTGAAAGCCGTGCTGGGCAAGGATGCGCCGGTCAACTCCTGGGATCTGGTGTTCAAGCCGGAGAACATGGCCAAGCTGAAGGAGTGCGGTGTCTCCTTCCTCGACTCGCCGACCGAAATGCTGCCGGCAGCCCTGCAATACCTGGGCTTCAAGCCGGACAGCCAGAAGCCGGACGAGCTGAAGAAGGCCGAGGAGCTGTTCCTCTCCATCCGCCCCTACACAGCCTACTTCCACTCCTCCAAGTACATCTCGGATCTGGCCAACGGCAACCTGTGCGTGGCGGTGGGTTACTCTGGTGACCTGCAACAGTCCAAGGCGCGTGCTGCCGAGGCCAAGAACGGTGTCAGCCTGACTTACACCATTCCGCAGGAGGGGGCTGGCAGCTTCTTCGACATGATCGCCATCCCGGCGGATGCCAAGAACGTCGAGGCAGCCCACACCTTCATCAACTACCTGATGAAGCCGGACGTGATCGCGAACATCACCAACGTGGTGCAGTTCCCGAACGGCAACAAGGCGGCCACTCCGCTGGTGGACGAGGCGATCCGCAACGATCCGGGCATCTACCCGACGGCTGACACCCTCAAGAAGATCTACACCTTCCCGGATCTGCCGGCCAAGGTGCAGCGTCTGATGACCCGCAGCTGGACCAAGATCAAGTCAGGCAAGTAAGCAAGACGAGCAGTACCCCTCCCGGTCCGCAGTTCGGCCGGGAGGGGAGTGACCACCCGACAGGTTGGACGGCGCGTATGGACACGCGACTGGCAAAATCACACACATGAGGACTGATACGTGCACATGACCAAGATGGCAACGCTGGCCCTGACCCTGGGGTTTGCAAATCTGACCCAGGCAGCCCCTGTGGTTCATTTTTACAACTGGTCCGATTATATCGGCGAGACCACCCTCAGCGACTTTCAGCAGAAGACCGGGATCAAGACCGTCTACGACGTGTTCGACTCCAACGAGACCCTGGAAGGCAAGCTGCTGACCGGCCGTACCGGTTACGATCTGGTCGTGCCCTCCAACAATTTCCTGGCCAAGCAGATCAAGGCGGGGGCCTTCCAGAAACTGGATCCCGCCCTGCTGCCAAACCTGAGCAACCTGGATCCCGTGCTGCTCAAGCAGCTCGACAAGGTGGATCCTGGCCATCAGTACGCCGTGCCCTATCTGTGGGGCACCAACGGCATCGGTTACAACGTCGAGAAGGTCAAGGCGGTGCTGGGGGTCGACAAGATCGACTCCTGGGCAACCCTCTTCGAGCCGGAAAACATGAAGAAGCTCTCCCAGTGCGGGGTGGCCTTCCTCGACTCGGCGGACGAGATGATCCCGGCGGCGCTCAACTACCTGGGGCTCAACCCCAACAGCCATGAGCCGGCAGACCTCAAGCGGGCCGAGGAGCAGCTGCTCAAGGTGCGCCCCTACGTGGCCTACTTCCACTCCTCCAAGTACATCGGCGATCTCGCCAACGGCAACATCTGCGTGGCGGCGGGCTTCTCCGGCGACATCCTGCAGGCGGCGTCCCGCGCCGAGGAGGCGGGCAAGGGGATCGAGATTGCCTACAGCATCCCCAAGGAGGGCGGCAACCTCTGGTTCGACATGATGGCGATCCCGTCCGATGCCACCAACGTGAAAGAGGCCCACGCCCTGATCAACTACATTCTCGAGCCTGAAGTGATCGCCAAGGTGAGCGACTATGTGGGTTACGCGAACCCGAACATCAAGGCGGGAGAGTTCATGGACAAGGCCGTCCGCGAGGATGCCTCAGTCTACCCCCCCCAGGCGGTGCTTGAGCGGCTCTATGTGCAGGAAGCACATCCCCGCTCGGTGCAGCGCCTGATCACCCGGAGTTGGACCAGGATCAAGTCCGGAACCTAACCTTGGCGCCCATCCCGGGGCGCCAGACTGTTTTATGGATCGGCCCCGGCCGGTATTACCTTTGGGAGTTTGGTAATGGCGATAGCCTCCAGTGCCTACAAGAAAGCCCTCGAGGGCAGCCAGCAACGCAAAGAAGTGCTGGTCAAGATAGACAGGGTAAGCAAGCAGTTCGACGAAACGCTGGCGGTCGACAACGTGTCCCTCAACATCCACAAGGGCGAGATCTTCGCCCTGCTGGGAGGGTCCGGCTCCGGCAAGTCCACCCTGCTGCGGATGCTGGCCGGGTTCGAGCGCCCCACCGAAGGGCGGTTGTACCTCGATGGCGTCGACATTACCGACATGCCGCCCTACGAGCGTCCCATCAACATGATGTTCCAGTCCTACGCCCTGTTCCCCCATATGACAGTGGCCCAGAACATCGCCTTCGGCCTCAAGCAGGATGGCCTGCCCAAGGCGGAGATAGACGCCCGGGTGGAAGAGATGCTCAAGCTGGTGCAGATGACCCAGTATGCCCGCCGCAAGCCGCACCAGCTCTCCGGTGGCCAGCGCCAGCGGGTCGCCCTGGCGCGCTCCCTGGCCAAGCGCCCGAAACTGCTGCTGCTGGACGAACCCATGGGGGCGCTGGACAAGAAGCTGCGCTCCACCATGCAGCTGGAGCTGGTCGAGATCATCGAACGGGTCGGCGTAACCTGCGTCATGGTGACCCACGATCAGGAAGAGGCCATGACCATGGCCGAGCGGATCGCCATCATGCATCTGGGCTGCATCGAGCAGATCGGCAGCCCGATGGACATCTACGAGACCCCGGCCAGCCGGCTGGTGTGCGAGTTCATCGGCAACGTCAACCTGTTTGACGGCCTGCTGGTGGAGGATGAGCAGGACCACGCCACCATCGCCTGTGCGGATCTGGAGCAGCCCATCTACGTGGGCCACGGCATCAGCTCCCGCGCGGAAAACAAGAAGGTCACCTATGCCCTGCGCCCGGAAAAGCTGCTGATGAGCCTGCAAAAGCCGGACGAGATAGAGCATCCTGACTTCAACTGGACCAAGGGCGAGGTCTACGACATCGCCTATCTGGGCGGCCACTCCGTTTATCACATCCAGCTGCCCTCGGGCAAAATCGTTCAGGCTTTCATCGCCAATGCCGAGCGCCACGGCAAGCGGCCGACCTGGGATGACCAGGTGTTCCTCTACTGGGAAGATGACAGCGGCGTGGTGCTGCAATCATGAAGGCATTGAGACGACTCAAACAGGCGGGGGGGCGCCAGCTGGTCATCGGCATCCCCTTCTTCTGGCTGTTCCTCTTCTTCCTGCTGCCCTTCATCATCGTCGTGAAGATCAGCTTCGCCGAAGCGGATGTGGCGATCCCGCCCTACACCGACGTGGTGAGCTGGGCGGACAACCAGCTCACCATTCTGCTCAACATGGGCAACTACCTGTTGTTGCAGGAGGATGAGCTCTATATCGCGGCCTATCTCGGCTCCCTCAAGATGGCCCTGGTCAGCACCATTCTGTGCCTGCTGATCGGCTATCCCATGGCCTACGCCATCTCGCGGGCCAACAAGGAGACCCAGACCGTTCTGCTGCTGCTCATCATGATGCCGACCTGGACGGCCATCCTGATCCGGGTGTACGCCTGGATGGGCATCCTCAGCAACAACGGCCTGCTCAACGGTTTGCTGCTGAACCTGGGGCTCATCAGCGAGCCGCTGCAGATCCTCAACACCAACCTGGCGGTCTACATCGGCATCGTTTACTCCTACCTGCCATTCATGGTGCTGCCGCTCTATGCCAACCTGGTCAAGCACGATCAGAGCCTGCTGGAGGCGGCCTCGGATCTTGGCGCCCGCAACCTGACCCGGTTCTGGCAGATCACGGTGCCCCTCTCCAAGAACGGCATCATCGCCGGCTGCATGCTGGTCTTCATTCCCGTGGTGGGCGAGTTCGTCATCCCGGAAATGCTGGGCGGCCCGGAGACCCTGATGATCGGCAAGGTGCTGTGGCAGGAGTTCTTCAACAACCGTGACTGGCCGGTGGCGTCTGCCCTGGCGGTGGTGATGCTGGCGGTGCTGATCGTCCCCATCATCCTCTTCAACCGCAACCAGGCGAAAGAATTGGAGGGCAAGGTATGAAGACTATGCTGCTGATCATCCCCGTATCGTCCCTCTTCAACCGCAACCAGGCCAAAGAGCTGGAGGGTAAAGTATGAGGCGCTTTGGTTTTGCCAAGCTGATGCTGTGGCTGGGTCTGCTGTTCATCTACCTGCCCATGGTCATCATGGTGATCTACTCCTTCAACGCCTCCAAGCTGGTGACGGTGTGGGGGGGCTGGTCCATGAAGTGGTACTTCGGCCTGCTCGACAACAAGCAGTTGATCGGGTCCGTGTTCCGCTCCCTGGAGATCGCCTTCTATACAGCGATTGCGGCGGTAGCGCTGGGCACGGTGGCGGCCTTCGTGCTGACCCGGATCCCGCACTTCCGCGGCCGTACCCTGTTCGGCGGCATGGTGACGGCCCCCCTGGTCATGCCCGAGGTGATCACCGGTCTGTCCCTGCTGTTGCTGTTCGTGGCCATGGCCCAGCTGGTGGGGTGGCCCGCCGAGCGGGGCATGGTGACGATCTGGATCGCCCACACCACCTTCTGTACCGCCTACGTGGCGATCGTGGTGTCGGCGCGGCTGCGGGAGCTGGATCTCTCCATCGAGGAGGCGGCCATGGATCTCGGTGCCAAGCCGTGGAAGGTGTTCTTCCTGATCACCATCCCGATGATAGCCCCGTCGCTGGCGGCGGGCGGCATGATGTCCTTTGCCCTGTCCCTGGATGACCTGGTGCTGGCGAGCTTCGTCTCCGGTCCGGGCTCGACCACGCTGCCGATGGAGGTGTTCTCTGCGGTGCGCCTCGGGGTGAAACCCGAGATCAACGCCATCGCGAGCCTGATCCTGCTGTCGGTGTCGCTGTTCACCTTCGGCAGCTGGTACCTGATGGCGCGGGCAGAGAAACGCCGCCGTGCCGAGATCGCCATGACCACCCAGATGCAGGCCGTCGCCTGACCCGGATGTTGACGCCGGCGCACCTTGCACCCAGGCGTCAACTGCTCCTAAGATCCGCATTCCCCCATCCGTCAGGAGCATGGAATGCGGATCTCCCTCTTTATCGGCCAGAGCGCCGACATCCATCCCGAACTGACCCCCGGTCTCGTCAGCGCCATCGACAAGCACGAGTCACATACGCCCCTGTGGTGCCGCTATTCCGGTCTGGAGGGGGATGAGCAGAGCGATCAACGCCATCACGGCGGCCCGGACCGGGCCCTGCACTACTACCCAGCGGATCACTATGCCTGGTGGAAGACCTGGCAAACCGCGCTGGGCCTGCCGGCCCCCCGAGCCCCCTGGCAGCCTGCCGCCTTTGGTGAGAATCTCTCTGGTCTGGGGCTCATCGAGGCGCAGGCCTGCATCGGCGATGTCTACCGCCTCGGGGAGGCGCTGATCCAGATAAGCCAGCCGCGCTCCCCCTGTTTCAAGCTCAACCAGCGGTTCGGCTATGACCAGCTGTCCCAGGTGATGCAGCTCAGTGGCCGCTGCGGCTGGTTGCTGCGGGTGCTGGAAGAGGGGCGGGTAACACCGGCAGATGAACTGTTGCTGGTGGACAGTCCTTATCCCGGGCTCACGGTGAAGCGCACCGCCGACATCCTGTTCAACCAGCCCCGCAACGAGGAGGATCTGCAACTGCTGCTGGACAACCCGGCGCTCTCCCCGAACTGGCGGCAGCATGCGGCCCATTGGCTGGAACATGGGGTCGTGGCGGATTGGTCACGACGTCTGCTGGGGCCGGCCGAGTTCCGGTTGCCGCCACAGGGGTGAACAGGCCGCAGGATGAGACCCTGCGTTCTTTTTTTCCTCAAGGCGCTGGATTGTTGAGCGGAAAGCCATTTTTTTGTGGCGAATGCAAAAAAAGGCTTGTGTCGGGTCGGGGCTTTCGGTAAATTCCCGTCCCGCAGACATCGGTGTGTAGCGCAGCTTGGTAGCGCACTTCGTTCGGGACGAAGGGGTCGGAGGTTCGAATCCTCTCACACCGACCACATTAGAAAAGGCCGCTCAATTGAGCGGCCTTTTCGTATTTGGCTTTCGCTCCAAGAGACACTGGCTCTGTCGCTGGCCGCCGTCCGATGGTATGTGATGCTTTCCTGTCTTGCCTGCCGAGCTGTTCTGCGCCGGACAATAAAAGGGCCACCGCTCGGTGGCCCGCTGGTGGAGTCTGATCCTGACTCCGGCACTCTAGATTGTGGCAATCTCGTTGTGGGTCCTGTCGATGGTGCCCTCCTTGCGCGCCAGGCGCGTGCTCAGATGTGCCAGTGTTGATGCCGCAATGCCTTGAAGCCGTGTTGGGCTTGCAGAGCCGCATGCTTCGGGTACTCACTAATGAAATGTGCTATTCCCTCCATCAGTTGTGAACGCAGCGAAGACACTGGCTCATGCCAGGCCTGCAGGCAGAGATGGTCGGGGATCAACTGTTCTCGATACGCTTCCAGCAGTTGGTCCGGCCAGGGCTCGATATGGGAATCATGACGCAGCAAATAGTGGGCGGCGGGTTCACGGGCATAGATGAACTGAATTTGGGCCAGGTCGCGTTGGCTTAGCGTTTGGCTGCCGATGTGGCAAGTCAGATATTTCCCCGTCTTCAGATTCAGGAAGTGACCGCGTTGCCGACAGGCAATGATCCGATACCACGGCAGGGGTGAACAGAGAGAATACCCCTCCAGCTCCTGTTCCAACCAGTGACGGCACTCAGGCGTCTGCACCTGTTCGCGCATGGCCTCGAGCTGTGTCAACAAGGCTCTGGATGGTTGGGTAGCCAGTATCGCACTCATCGTCTGCAATCCTCCCTCTGCACACAATCCCGACTTTCAGTATGGACCCTGAACGGGGGAGGGGGTAGCAATTCTAATGATTAAAATCGGCTTATAAGTGCATTTTTTATGCAATAACTGCCATTAGCCGACCAGGTAGGTGCCGGTACCAAAGGCGATATGGGTCCCTTCCTCGTTGTGCAGTTCCATCCGGGCGACTGCAACCTTGCTGCCTGCGCGGATGATGTGGGCAGTGGCGATGAACTCGTTGCCCCGGCCCGGCCGCAGATAGTCCACCCGCAGATCGATGGTGCCGAGACGGGAGAAGCGCTCCTTGAGGTAGCTGGGGGAAAAGTCCTCCAGCTCATCGATGCAGGAGGCCGCCACTATCATGCCGCCGGCCACGTCCAGCAGGCTGGCGGTGACGCCGCCGTGCAGTATGTTGTGGAAGGGGTTGCCGATGAGCTTCTCGTCCATCCTGATACGCAGCTCGACCCTGTCGAAGTCGTAGTGGGTGACCTGCATGCCGATCAGCTTGTTGAACGGCATCTTCTCGGCGAACAGGTTGGCAATACCACTGAGCGCCATCTTCTTGAGCATCTGTTTCATCCTTGATCCCGATCCCTGTCATCAAAGCCGAGTAAAAACTCCAGCCAGTCTGCAACACTTCCTTAACAGTCGCAATGGCAGGTTTATTGTGGGCGGCGGCTGCTTTAGAATGGCGACCCCAAAGGAGAGCCCATGACCGCGATTGCCGAAACCCTGCCTGACGCCCAGCCAGAGACCCCCCTTGCCCTGCTGCAGGCGGTCTTCGGCTATCAGCAGTTTCGGCCTGGCCAGCTCGATATCATCGAGCAGATAGTGGCAGGGCGTGATGCCCTGGTGCTCAAACCCACAGGCGGTGGCAAGTCGCTCTGCTACCAGATCCCGGCATTGCTGCGGCCAGGACTCGGGGTGGTGGTTTCCCCCTTGATTTCACTGATGAAGGATCAGGTGGACAGCCTGCGCGCCAACGGCGTGGCGGCGGTCTACATCAACTCGGCTCTGAGTCGGGAGGAGATGGTCCAGAACTTCGCCGCCATGCGTCGCGGCGAGATCAAGCTGGTTTATGTTTCCCCCGAACGCCTGCTGCAGCACGAGTTCATGGATCGGCTGGCGGAGCTGCCCCTCGGTCTGTTCGCCATCGACGAGGCCCACTGCGTCTCCCAGTGGGGTCACGATTTTCGCCCCGAATACGCGGCGCTCGGTCGGCTCAAGCAGTGGTTCCCCCAGGTGCCCGTGGTGGCGCTCACCGCCACCGCCGACGAGGCGACCCGCAGCGACATGCTGCATCGGCTGGAGCTGAACGATCCCTATATCCACACCGCCAGCTTCGACCGGCCCAACATCCGCTACAGCCTGGTGGAGAAGTTCAAGGCGGCGGAGCAGCTGCTGCGCTACGTGCAGAGCCAGAAGGGCAATTGCGGCATCGTCTACTGTTCCAGCCGTAACCGGGTGGAGGAGGTGGCCGAGCGGCTCTCCCGCCACGGCTGCAAGGCGGCACCCTATCACGCCGGCCTGCCGCTGGAGCTGCGCCAGCAGACCCAGGAAGCCTTCCTCAAAGATGACATTGAGATAGTGGTGGCGACGGTGGCGTTCGGCATGGGCATCGACAAGCCCAACGTGCGCTTCGTGGTGCACTACGACATCCCGAAGAACATCGAATCCTACTATCAGGAGACCGGCCGTGCCGGCCGTGACGGCACCCCGGCCGAGGCACTGCTGCTCTACGATCCCGCCGACATCGGCCGGGTGCGCCGCCTGCTCGACAATATCGAGAACCCCCAGCAGCTGCAGGTGGAGCAGTACAAGCTCAACGTGATGGCGGCCTTCGCCGAGGCGCAGACCTGCCGTCGTCAGGTGCTGCTCAACTACTTCGGCGAGTACAACGACAAGCCGTGTGGCAACTGCGACATCTGCCTCGATCCTCCCCAGAGCTATGACGGCACCGAAGATGCCCAGAAGGCGCTCTCCTGCGTCTGGCGGGTGGGGCAGAATTTCGGGGTGGGCTATGTGGTCGAGGTGCTGCGCGGGTCGCTGAACCAGCGCATCAAGGATCACGGCCACGACAAGCTCTCGACCTACGGCATCGGCAAGGATCAGAGCCACGAATACTGGATGAGCGTGATCCGCCAGCTAATCCACAAGGGGCTCTTGACCCAGAACATCACCCGCAACCTGGTGCTGCAGCTCACCGAGGCGGCCCGACCCGTGTTGCGCGGCGAGGTGAAGCTGGAACTGGCGGTGCCCCGCCTGCAGCCTATCTCCAGCCGCAAGGAGAAGCGCAACGGCCTGCTCGACAGTGCCAACTACGACAAGCGGCTGTTCAAGGAGCTGCGGGCCCTGCGCAAGCAGATCGCCGAGGATGAAGAGGTGCCGCCCTACGTGGTGTTCAACGATGCCACCCTGGTGGAGATGGCGCAGCTGATGCCGATGACGGAAGACGAAATGCTGGCGATCAACGGCGTCGGTCACCGCAAGCTGGAGCGCTTCGGAGAAGCCTTTATGGACCTGATCATCGAGCACTGCCGGCGGTAGTCAGTGACCCCGGCCTCCCTCGCAAGCATGGATGGCACTGTTATACCCCCCTCTTTGGCAAGGGAAGGGCCAGGGTCGCCCGGGTAAGGCGAGTTATTTCAAGCTGGCGTAATAGGCTGCCAGGTTCTCCATGTCCGCCTCAGTCAGGGCCGCCATGAAGGGCACCATCAGGGGCTCTTTGCGGCTGCCATCCTTGAAGGCTTTCAACTGCTTCACCAGATAGGCGGCATTCTGGCCGGCCAGGTGGGGATAGACGGGCACGCTCGCCTTGCCCTCTGCCCCATGGCAGGCGGTGCAGAGCGCGGCCTTGGCCTTGCCCGCGTCGATGTCGGCTGCCCTGGCATGATGTCCCCAGGCCAGCGCCAGCAGGGGCAGGGTATAGACCCACTTTGGCATCTTCTTCTCCTTGAAATGAATAATCGCGATCGTCCGTTAGCCCGGAGAGGCTGACGGCGGTATAACAGAGTGACACGAGCATACGCAGGGATAACTGCCATCACCATGAAGCTGATCAACACTTTCGCCACCGAACTGCCCTGGGCCTGCGAAGCCGTGGCACCCCAACCCCTGCATGAACCCAGGCTGCTGCACCTCAACCAGGAGTTGTTGCGGGAGCTGGGGCTGGAAGGAGTCAGCGCAGCCGACTGGCTCGCCTGCTGTGGCCATGGTCAGCCCCTGCCCGGCATGCAGCCGGTGGCACAGGCCTATGCGGGTCACCAGTTTGGCGGTTACAGCCCGCGCCTCGGCGATGGCCGCGCCTTGCTGCTGGGTGAACAGCTGGCTCCGGACGGCAGCCGCTGGGATCTGCACCTGAAGGGGGCGGGCAAGACCCCCTTCTCCCGGTTTGGCGACGGGCGTGCCGTGCTCCGCTCCAGCATCCGCGAGTATCTCGCCTCCGAGGCGCTTCATGCCCTCGGCATCCCCACCACCCGGGCCCTGGTGCTGGTGGGCAGCCAGGAGCCGGTCTACCGGGAGCAGGTCGAGACGGGGGCGACCGTGCTGCGCACGGCTCCCAGCCACCTGCGCTTCGGCCATGTGGAGTACTTCGCCTGGAGCGGGCAGGGAGAGAAGATCCCCTTGCTGATCGATTACCTGCTGCGCCACCACTTCCCCGAGTTGAGCGATGGCGCCGAGCTGTTTGCCGAGGTGGTGCGCCGCACCGCTCGCCTCATCGCCAAGTGGCAGGCGGCGGGCTTCTGCCATGGGGTGATGAACACCGACAACATGTCCCTGCTCGGGCTGACCCTGGACTACGGCCCCTACGGCTTCATCGACGCCTATGTGCCGGACTTCGTCTGCAACCACTCGGACCCGGGTGGCCGCTATGCACTGGATCAGCAGCCGGCGGTCGGCTACTGGAACCTGCAGAAGCTGGCCCAGGCGCTGGCCGGTCACGTCGAGGGGGACGCCCTGGCGTCGGCCCTGGCCCAGTACGAGCACCAGCTGATGCTGCACTACTCCGAACTGATGCGCGCCAAGCTGGGGCTGGCGGTGTGGGAAGAGGAGGATCCGGCGCTGTTCCGCGAGCTGTTCCGGCTGCTGGCGGCGCATGGGGTGGACTATCACCTCTTCCTGCGCAGGCTGGGGATGCTGACCACGCAGGGGGGATGGCCCGCCAGCCTGCTGGCGCTGTTGCCGGACCCGGCCGCCTGGCAGGAATGGCTCGAAAGCTATCGGGCTCGCCTTGCTCGGGAAGGGAGCGAGGATGGGGAGCGCAAGGCACGGATGGACGCGCTCAATCCCAAGTATGTGCTGCGCAACGCCCTGGCCCAGCAGGTGATCGACGCGGCCGAGCGGGGCGACATGGAACCGCTCGAGCGGCTCTTTGCGGCCTTGCAGCACCCCTTTGACGAGCAGCCCGAATACGAAGACCTAGCGACCCCGCATCCGGGCTGGTATTGCGGCGGCGAACTCTCTTGCAGCAGTTGAGGAACCGGGAATGAACTGGCGGATCACGCAGATAGACAAAGAGGCCGGGGTGGTGATGCTGACGTGCCCGGCGCTCGACTGGGACAGTTTTCCAGTGCTGGCCGAAGCCCTGTTGCAGGAGTGGGAGCTCGTGGCGCTCGAGCGGGAGTGGGGGGCCGATCGTCACGGCTGGCTGCTGGAGTTTGAGGGGAGCCGCCTTCGGCTCGAGTTCGAACACCACAGCGGTTGCTGGCTGGCGGCGGTGCAACCGGCGGACATCGAGGCGCTGCTCTGGCTCGCCCGGCAATACGGGAACTGACCCCTGGCCGGTTCCGACTGTAAGTCGCCACTGCTCGAAATAGCCGCATAAAGATTGAACTATCAATTTGGGGGCGTATAATCCCGCCCCTCGATTATCGCCATGGTGGCGATATGGGTTCCCTAACCCCATTAACCAAAAAGGTCACAATATGAATCTGACCCCTGCTCAGCACCAGACGGCGCTGGTGCGTCTCTCGTTGTTCCACATCCTGATCATCGCCAGCAGCAACTATCTGGTGCAGCTGCCGATCACCATCTTCGGCTTTCACACCACCTGGGGTGCGTTCAGCTTCCCGTTCATCTTCCTGGCCACCGATCTGACGGTGCGGATCTTCGGCGCCGGCTTGGCGCGCAGGATCATCCAGACCGTGATGCTGCCGGCGCTGGCCATCTCCTACGTGCTCTCGGTGCTCTTCTTCGAAGGGGGCTTCCAGGGCGTCGGCCAGTTGGCGGAGTTCAACCTCTTCGTGGCGCGCATCGCCCTGGCCAGCTTCATGGCCTATCTGGTGGGCCAGTTCATGGACGTGGTGGTGTTCAACCGCCTGCGCCTGCTGAAAGCCTGGTGGGTCGCGCCGGCCGCCTCCACCCTGTTTGGCAACCTGGTGGACACCATCACCTTCTTCAGCATCGCTTTCTGGCGCAGCACGGATCCCTTCATGGCCGAGCACTGGGGCGAGATCGCCACCGTGGATTACGTGTTCAAGCTGCTGATAAGCCTGGGCCTGTTCGTCCCGCTCTACGGCGTGCTGCTGCGTTACCTCAGCCGCAAGCTGGTGGGGGACGCCAGCCTGGCCGGCTTGCAGACGACGGCGCGCCAGGCCTGATGAAAATGACCACAGTTACCTGTGGTCATTTTTTTTGCGCTTTTCACAAATAAGGCTTGCACAGTTAAATGAGAATGATTATTGTTAACTTGTTTTCCGGGAAAGACTTCATTTGTTCCAACGTGATGGACTTCTTGTGAAGGCACGACATTGCTCACATTGCTTCCAGTTAAGGGGCCAGTAGTTTACTGGCCCTCTTTTTTTGCCTGTTTTCGGCGAACGACAGGCATAAAAAATGGGAGCCCAGGCTCCCATTCTTAGTCTCCATCCGATCACTCGATGTCGAGGGCATCGGGGGAGAGGATCACCCCCGTCGTGTCCGCGTAGAGGTGATCGTCCGGCAGGAAGGTGACGCCGCCGAAGTTGACCGGCAGATCGGTTTCACCGATGTCCTTGCTGTCGGCGCCGACCGGGATGGCGGCCAGGGCCTGAATGCCGATGTCGAGATCCTCCAGAATGTCGACCTCGCGAACGCAGCCGTAGCAGACGATCCCTTCCCATTCGTTTTCCGCCGCCGTGGTGGCAATCTCGCTGTCGATCAGCGCCCGGCGCATGGAGCCGCCACCGTCGATCAGCAGCACGCGACCGGCACCATTTTCCTTGACCAGCTCACGGATAAGGCCATTCGATTCGAAGCATTTGACCGTGGTGATGACGCCGCCGAAAGAGGCACGACCACCGAAGGAACAGAGCATGGGTTCGAGTACATCCACCATGTCCTGATAGATGTCGCACAGTTCTGAAGTGTTGTATTCCATTGTGTCAGATCCACCGCTGGAAACAGGTGGATCCAGTATAAGGAGTAGGGGTGGCATTTCAATGAATATTCCTTGAACGGACATATGGATAACGTATTCTGCACGCGCCCGATGCAGTCCACCCCCTGATCCCGAGGTTTATCGTGCTGATCCGTCACAAGCTGATACTGAATACCGTTCTGGTCGCCACGGCCATGCTGACCCTGAGCGGACTCTTCTTCTATGCCAGCAAGGAGAGCCGGCACATGATGGAGGCACAGCGCAGCGTCGATGGCCTCGAGTTGTCCATGTTGCAGTTGAGGCGGATAGAGCAGGACTTCCTGTTGCACAAGGATCCGGCTGTCACCGAGCGGTTCAACGCCGTGCTGACGGAGATCCACAGACTCGACAGGGCGCTGGGGGAGGATGACAACCTCGGTGCTGCCCGTGCCGAACTGGCCGGGCTGGATGGCCGGGTCAGCGCCTATGGCAAGGCCTTTAACGAACTGGTCACCCAGCAGAAGAAGATTGGCCTGGGGCCGGAGGACGGCCTCTATGGCAGGCTGCGGGCGGCGGTGCACAGGGTGGAGGAGGCCCTCAAGGCGCAGGATCAACAGGGCTTGCTGATCACCATGCTGCAGCTGAGGCGGGCGGAGAAGGACTTCATGCTGCGCACCGACATCCAGTATCTGGATCGCTTCCAGACCCTGCACAAGGATTTCCAGCAGGGGTTGAGCGCGTTGCCTGAGGAGCAGCGCGCCGAGCTGGGGCAGGCCAGCGAACAGTATCGCCAGGACTTCGTGGCCTTGGTGCAGGGGATGCAGCAGCTGGGGCTGAACGAGGAGGCCGGCCTGCGCGGCCAGATGCGCGCCCAGGTGCAACAGGCCGAGCAGACCCTCGGCAGGGTGGGCCAGCAGATAGAGAGTGAACTGGCCAGCCAGACCAAGGGCTTCAACCGCCTGATGCTGGCTTGCGGCGCTCTGATCATCCTGGTCATCGGCTTCATGAGCGTGCTCCTGGGGCGCAGCATCGACAGGCCTATCGCGCGGGTCAATGACACGGTCAACCGCATCCGCCAGGACAACGATCTGCGCCTGCGCATCGCCCTGCGGGGGGATGACGAGATGGCGCAGCTGGCGGGCAATCTGGACGTGATGTTGGATGGCTTCCGCCACCTGATCGGGGACGTGAAACAGAGCGCACACACTCTGACCGGGGCGGCGGAGCACCTCGCAGGCAACGTGCACCGCACCAGCGAGGGGGCACAGCGCCAGCTGCTGGAGACGGATCAGGTGGCGACGGCTTCCACCGAGATGGGCTCCACCATCGAGGAGATCGCCCGCAGCACGGAGCAGGCGGCAAACGATGCCGCGGCTACCAACCACAAGGCCAGCGAGGGGCGCGGTGCGGTCGAGCAGACCATCCACCAGATCCACACCCTGGCAACCCAGCTGGAGCAGGCCTCAGGTGAAGTGAGCCAGCTGCAGCGGGAGAGCGAGACCATAGGCTCGGTACTGGAGGTGATCCGGGGGATCGCGGATCAGACCAATCTGCTGGCGCTCAACGCGGCCATCGAGGCGGCGCGGGCGGGGGAGCAGGGCCGTGGCTTCGCGGTGGTGGCGGACGAGGTGCGCAGCCTCGCCATCCGCACCCAGCAGTCGACCCAGGAGATCGCCGTCATCATCGGCTCGCTGCAGCAGCAGACCGGCCACATAGTGACGAGGATGGCGGATTGCCGGGAGCAGGGTGGCCAGAGCGTGCAGCAGGCGACCCTGGCGGGAGAGCTGCTCGGCCAGATCACCCAGGATGTCACCCGCATCATGGACATGAGCACCCAGATCGCCGCCGCCATCGAGCAGCAGAGCCTGGTGGCCGGCGAGGTGAACCGCAACGTCAGCAATATCCGCGACATCGCGGGGGAGTCGAGCCAGATGGCGGAGGAGAATGCCCGTGCCAGCCAGGGGTTGAGCGAACAGGCCAGGGTGCTGAACCGGGCGGTGGAGCAGTACCGGGTGTGACCCCGTCACTTTCATAAAGCCAGCTGCATGAAAAAGGGAGCCATCATGGCTCCCTTTTTCATGGGCGATGGGCGACTGTCAGAGCAGGAAGAGGGTCGCCAGCCCCAGAAAGATGAAGAAGCCGCCGGTGTCGGTGATGGCGGTGATCATCACGCTGGCCCCCACCGCCGGGTCGCGCCCCAGCCGGCTCATGGTCATGGGGATGATGACCCCCATCAGGGCCGCCACCAGCAGGTTGAGGATCATGGCGAGGGTCATCACGCCCCCCAGTGCCGCATCCTGATAAAGCAGGAAGGTGGCGATGCCCATGATGCCGCCCCACACCAGGCCATTGATCAGGGCCACCCCCAGCTCGCGCCACAGCAGGAAGGAGACGTTGCCGGTCTGGATGTGCTGCAACGCCAGCGCCCGCACTATCATGGTGATGGTCTGGTTGCCGGTGTTGCCACCGATGCCGGCGACGATGGGCATCAGGGCGGCCAGCGCCACCAGCTGGGAGATGGTGTGCTCGAACAGGCCTATGACCCGCGATGCCACGAAGGCGGTGCAGAGGTTGATGGCCAGCCAGGCCCAGCGGGTCTTGACCGCCTTGGCGACCGGCGCGAACACGTCCTCTTCTTCACTGATCCCCCCCATGCGGCGCAGATCGGTGTCGCTCTCCTCATAGACCAGGTCCACCACCTCGGCGACGGTAAGCCGGCCCATCAGCTTGCCCTTGGCATCCACCACGGCGGCGGAGACGAGATCGTCCCGCTCGAAGGTGCGGGCCGCCGCCTCGTCGTTGTCCTCCGGGTCGAAGGTGACGGGATCCTGCTCCATCACGTCGCTCACCCGGGTTTCCGGCTTGTGCAGCAGCACGGTCGTGAGCGGCAGCTCCCCCTGCAGCCGGTTGCGCCTGTCGGTGACGAACAGCTTGTCCGTGTTGTCCGGGATCTGGCCGCGCAGGCGCAGGTAGCGCTGCACGGTGGCGAGGCTGACATCGGGACGCACCGTGATGAGCTCGAAGTCCATCATGGCGCCGACTGTGTGCTTGCCATAGCGGATCACCTCCCGCACCCGCTCCCTGTCCATGGGGGCCATGGAGGTGAGCAGCCGCCCCATCAGGTTGCGGGGCAGGTATTGCCCCAGGTAGATCTGATCGTCGATGTCGAGGGTGCTTAGGGCGTGCAGCAGCGCCTTGTCGCTCATGCCGCTGATGAGGCTGTCCCACACGGTTTCCGACGCCTCGACCAGCACCTGGCCACGCCTGTCCGGATCGACCAGCGCCCACAGGGCGTGACGCTCGTCCGGCGGCAGTGACTCGACGGCGTCGGCGATGTCGGCCGCCGGCAGGCGGTTGACCATGGTGGCGATCTCGTCGGCCCGTTCGCGCAACACAGCATCGAGCGGTGTCTCGGCGTCGCGCAGGCTGTCGGTGAGGTCGTCGTCGGCCAGCAGGAGGGCCAGGATGCGGTAGCGATCCTGTTCGCGCTGCTTGGCTCCATTGCGGGTAGAGAGGGACATAGAAGCGGTTTCCTGGTGACGGATCGGGTCGGAAATGGTCACTAGGATACCAGAATGGAGCCGGCGGCGGATGACAGAAAGAAGAGGAAGGCGCCCCCAGGGGGCGCCTCGGGGTCAGGCATGCAGGGCGAGGACCTGATCCAGGATGGCGAGACCCGTCGCCACCTCGGCGGCGCTGACGACGCAGGGCGGGACCACATGGATGCGATTGTCGACCACGAAGGGCAGCAGGCCGCGCTCTATCAGCGCCCGCTTGATCTGCCCCATGCGATCCGCCGGCAGCGGGGTGCGCCGCGCCCTGTCCGACACCAGCTCCAGGGCCCAGAACAGACCGAGGCCGCGCACCTCGCCGATCACCTCGTGCTTCTGCGCCAGCAGCCGCAGGCCGGGGCCCAGTAGCTCGCGACCGGTACGGGCCGCCTGCTCGACCATCTGCTCCTCCGTCATGGCGTCCAGGGTCGCGACGATGGCCGCCATGGCCAGGGGATGGCCGGAGTAGGTCAGCCCCCCCGGAAAGTAGTGATCCTCGAAATAGGCCGAGACAGGGGCAGAGATGAGCACGCCGCCGGCGGGCACATAGCCGGAGTTGACCCCCTTGGCGAAGGTGATCAGATCCGGCTCCACCCCGAACTGTTCGAAGGCGAACCAGCTGCCGCAACGGCCGAAACCGGCCATCACCTCGTCCAGGATCAGCAGGATGCCAAACTCGTCGCACAGGGCGCGTACCCCGGGCAGGTAGCCGGGGGGCGGTACCAGCACCCCGGCGGTGCCGGGCACTGTCTCCAGCAGGATGGCGGCAATGGTGTGGGGCCCTTCGCACTCTATGGTGCGGCGCAGATGGTGCAGGGCGCGGGCACACTCCTCGGCCTCGTCCCGGGCGCCGAACTCGGAGCGGTAGAGATAGGGGTTGAAGAAGTGGACGTGCCCCTGGGCGTACTCGTTGGGCAGGCGGCGGAAGTCCCCCGTGGCGACGATGGCCCCGCCCGTGTTGCCGTGATAGGAACGATAGGCCGACAGTATCTTGCTGCGGCCGGTGTAGATGCGCGCCATGCGCATCGCGTTCTCGTTGGCATCCGCCCCCGCGTTGGTGAAGAACACCTTGTTGAAGCGGGCTGGCGCGCGCGCCACGATGCGCTTGGCCGCCTCGCCGCGGGTCAGGTTGGCGGTGGCCGGCGCTATGGTGGCCAGGGTGGCCGCCTGCTGCTGGATGGCGGCCACCACCGCCGGGTGCTGGTGGCCGATGTTGGTGTTGACCAGCTGGCTGCTGAAGTCGAGGTAGTGTTTGCCGTCGTGGTCGAACAGGGTGCAACCGCTGCCCCCCGCGATCACGAGAGGGTCCAGCCCTCCCTGTACCGACCAGGAGTGAAACACATACTCCCTGTCGAGCTGCCAGACCTGCTGATTGGTGACTGGGGTTTCGCTGCCGTGCGTCATCGTGGCCTCCTTGGGATGCGTGCGGGCAAGGTGTCAGCCCAGAGTAAGGAGCGGGCCGGGGCGGCGATAGGGCCAGCGCCGCCGCGCCATGGGGCCAGCCTGTGTCCCAAGGCCGCCCTGCGTCTGGCCCTAGGGGTGGAGGTGTGCCCTCCCTAGAGTGGGGGGAGGCGATCACCGGAGGTCATATGCTCCCCACCCTGCTCCCCCTTTTGCTGCTGGCGGCACTGGCCGGCCTGGTACGCGGTTTCAGCGGCTTTGGCTACGCCGTGATCATGGGACTGGGGTTGGCCTGGGTGCTGCCCGTGCCCCAGGCGGTGGCGACGGCCCTGTTGCTGGACCTGATCTGCGTCCTCGGTGCCCTGCCCTGGGCATGGCGGCACCGCGAGCCCGCGCTGCTGGCGCCCCTGCTGCTCGGCATGGTGCTCTCCCTGCCGGCCGGCGTCTGGCTGTTGCAGGCGCTGCCCGCGAGCGGCCTGCACCTGATGGCCGGGGTCATCGCCCTGCTGGGGGGCTTGATGCTGCTGACCCGCTGGCAACTGCCTGGCGGGATGCCGCGCCTGGCGCTCCCCGTGGGGATGGCCTCCGGTCTCGCCATGACCTGCGCCTCGGCGGGGGGCCCACCCCTGATGTACTACCTGCTCAACCAGCCCTGTCGTCCCGAGACCCAGCGGGCCACCGCCATCCTTTTCTTCGCCTGCAGCAGCCTGCTCTCACTGCTGGCGCTCGGGGGCGGGGATCTGCTCGGGGAGGGGTGGCTGACCCTGGCCGCCCAGCTGTGGCTGCCTTCGCTGCTGGGGGACAGGGTCGGCGCCTGGCTGTTTCGCCGCCACGGCACCACGAGCCTCAGACGCTGGTCCGCACTGCTGCTGATCCTGCTGGCGTTCGGGGTGTTGTTGCACCCGGCGCCGTGAACAAGACAATCCACTGTGACAAGGAAGCAACCATGAACAAGATTGCGTTTATCACCGGCGCCACGTCCGGTTTTGGTCAGGCGGCGGCCCGCCGATTTGCCCGGGCCGGCTGGGCCGTCATCATCACGGGGCGGCGCCTCGCCCGGCTGCAGGCGCTCGCCGATGAGCTGGCGCCCCTGGCGCCTGTCTACCCGGCCGAGCTGGACGTGCGTGATGCCGGGGCGGTCCGTGCCCTGGTGGAGGGGCTGCCCGAGGCGTTTCGAGCCGTCGGCGCGCTAATCAACAACGCCGGGCTGGCCCTGGCGCCCGAGCCGGCGCAGCGGGTTGAGCTGGCGGACTGGCACACCATGATCGACACCAACATCACCGGGCTGGTGAACGTGACCCACGCCCTGCTGCCTACTCTGATCGCCACCGCAGAGGGGGCCTCCATCATCAACGTGGGATCGATCGCCGGCCAGTGGCCCTATCCGGGCAGCCATGTCTATGGTGCCAGCAAGGCCTTCGTCCAGCAGTTCAGCTACAACCTGCGCTGCGATCTGCTGGGCACCGGGGTGCGGGTCACGGATCTCGCTCCCGGCATCGCCGAGACCGAGTTCACCCTGGTGCGCACCAAAGGGGATCAGGGCGCCTCCGAGCGGCTCTATCGCGGCACCACGGCACTGACGGCTGACGACATCGCCGAGCAGATGTTCCACATCGCGACCCTGCCTCCCCACGTCAACATCAACCGGGTCGAGGTGATGCCGACCCGCCAGGCCTGGTCTCCGTTCGCCATCGATCGCGACCCGGCCTGAATCCGGGTCACTCGCCGAAATGAAAAGAGGCACGCCATGCGTGCCTCTTTTCATTGGTGTCGGCCACCTCATTGGCGCACCGTCTGCAGGAACTGGCGCACCCGCTCCGAACGGGGGCGCAGGAAGAACTCCTCCGGCGGGGCCTGCTCGATCAGCTTGCCCTTCTCCAGGAACACCACCTGATCCGACACGGCGCGGGCAAACTCCATTTCGTGGGTGACCACCACCATGGTGTAGCCTTCGGCGGAGAGCGCCTTCATCACCGCCAGCACCTCGCCCACCCGCTCGGGGTCGAGGGCCGAGGTGGGTTCGTCGAACAGCAGCACCTCCGGGCTCATGGCCAGGGAGCGGGCGATGGCGACGCGCTGTTTCTGGCCGCCGGAGAGCGTGATGGGGAAGGCGCCCGCCTTCTCCAGCATGCCGACCTTCTCCAGCTGGGTGCGGGCTATGGTGACCGCCTGCTCCCGCGGCAGCTTCTTCACGTGGCACAGCGCCTCGGTCACGTTCTGCAGCACCGTCAGGTGCGGCCACAGGTTGAAGCTCTGGAAGACCATGCCGATGCGCTCGCGCAGGGCCGCCAGCTGGCGGTTGCCCATGGGCTTGCCGCTGGCGGGATCGATCCCGAGGCGCTGATCCCCCAGGTAGACGGTGCCCCGATCCGGCTGTTCGAGCCAGTTCATGCAGCGCAGCAGGGTCGACTTGCCGGAGCCGGACGAGCCGAGAA
Organism: Aeromonas sp. SrichE-2G; assembly: GCF_017939565.1. Lineage (NCBI taxonomy): Bacteria > Pseudomonadati > Pseudomonadota > Gammaproteobacteria > Aeromonadales > Aeromonadaceae > Aeromonas > Aeromonas sp. SrichE-2G. Next base: position 5,719 of record NZ_JAGKRG010000008.1, on the reverse strand, counting down.
TGCTGACCACTTCTCCCTTCCTGACGGTCAGGTTGATATCGCGCAGCACCTCGACGTTGTCGAAGTGCTTGGAGAGCTTCTGGATGGTGATGGCGGCGTGTTCAGACATGCTGGAGTCCTCGTTGCTGGCCAAGGCGGCCCGCCCGGCGAATGCCGAACTCGATGGCCAGGGTGACCAGCCAGTACAGCAGGATGGCCACGGCGAACGCCTTGAGCGGGATGAAGTAGGTCGACTGCACCGTGTTGGCCGCCGCCGTTACCTCGCGCACCGTGATGATGCACAGGAAGGCGGTGTCCTTGAGGCAGAGAATGAACTGGTTGCCGAGCAGCGGCAGCGCGCTCATCAGTACCGACGGCAGTATGATGCGGCGATAGAGGGTGAAGTGGCGAAAGCCGTGGGCCTGGGCGGCCTCGATGTAACCGGCGGGCATGATCAGCCGCTGGCTGCGCAGGATCTCGGCGAAGTAGGCGCCGTGGTAGAGCGTCAGGGCGAGCAGACCGGCATGGTCGGCGGAGAGCCGAAAGCCGAGCCCGGGCAGGCCGTAGTAGAGCAGATAGACGAGGATCAGGAAGGGCACGGTGCGCATGGTGTCGATCAGCAGGCGGATCGACCGGCGCAGCAGGTGATCCGGCCCCTCCAGCAGATAGAGCAGCAGGATCCCGAAGAGCAGCCCGAGCAGGGTGGAGAGGATGAACATCTCCAGGGTGTTGAGAAAGCCCGTGAAGAAGGTGCTGCGGGCCTGCCAGATGATCTCCCATTCGTTCATGTTGCACTCCTTTTACATGGCGAGGTGATGAGCGCGCCGCTCGGCGATGTGCTGCGCCTTGACCAGCAGGGCGATCATCAGCACGTAGATGAGGCCGGCCCCGAGGATGGGGGGCAGGGGCTCGTAGGTCACCGAGGCGATCCGGTTGGTGACCCGGGTCAGATCCACCAGGCCGATGACGGCGATCGCGGGGCTGCTCTTGATAAGCGAGGACATCTCGTTGACCAGGGCGGGCAGGCTGACGGTCACCAGCTGGGGCAGCATGATGCGGCGAAAGAAGACGGCGTCCGTCATGCCGACGGCCAGGGCGGCCTCGTGCTGGTTGCGCGAGAAGTTGTTCAGAGCCGAGCGCCAGATCTCGGCATTGAAGGCTGCGGTGTTCAGGGTCAGGGCCAGGATGGCTGCCACCTGCTTGTTCAGCTGTATGCCCAGGGCGGGCAGGGAGAGAAACAGGAAGAGCACCAGGGTGACCAGGGGGGTGGCCCTTGCCAGGCTGATGTAGCATGCCAGCAGGTGATCCAGCAGCGGTATTCTGGCCCTACGCAACAGGGCGATCAGCAGGCCGGCGGTGACGCCCAGCACGATCGCGGTGCCGGAGATCCAGAGGGTAGTCAGGGCCCCCTCAAACAGCAGTTTCCACGCACTCCAATCCATGGACGTTCCTCGCAGAAGGGGGCCGACACGGACGCCGGCCCGGTCAGGACTATTTCAATCCGGCCAGCTGGTGGAACTGGGCCACCGTGGTAATGGCTTCGTCCGGCAGGGCATCGAAGGATTCACCGAACCACTTGGTCTGCAGGGCCTGTAGCTTGCCACTCTCCTTGAGGTGCTTGACGAAGCCGTTCATGAAGGCCAGGAGCTTGGGGTTGTTCTTGGGCACGGGCCAGCTGACAAAGCCGTTGCCGGAGACGGGTTCCCCCTTCTCGAACACGCCGGGACGGGCCTTGACGAGATCGTTGACCGAGATGACGGCGTTGATGACGTAGTCGAGGCGGCCGTTGGCGAGATCGGCGTAGGCCTCGGGGTAGGATTGATACTCCACCACCTCGCCGAGCTTGCCTCCCTGCTTGGCCAGCATGGCCTCCAGCTCCGGCAGGCGGGCCAGCAGCGCGCTGCCGGCCTGGACCCCGACCGTCTTGCCGCTGAGATCCGCTACCCCTTTGATGCGGTCATCCCCGGCGCGCTTGACGTAGTAGTGCTGGGCCGATGCGACGGGGGCGACAAAGTCGAACACCTTGAGGCGCTCGTCGGTGATCAGGGCGCCGGTGATGGCGATGTCATACTGGCCGGCAGAAACGGCGGCCAGCAATCCCGTCCATGGCAGAATGCTCTGCTCCGGCTTGAAGCCGGTAGCGTATTTCTGGAGCTCGGCAAGCACCTCCTTGTGGAAACCCTCCGGTTCCCCGTCCTTCATGAAGTTGAACGGCGCATAGTCATCTTCTGTCGCGATTTTGAGCACCCCGGCCTTCTCTATCTCCGGGAGATCGGCGGCGTGACTGGTCAGGCTGAAGGCGAGCAACAGGCCCCCCAGCAGGGTGGCGATCGGGTGTTTGACGTGGTGTCTTTGCATGGCAGTACTTCCCTGTAAGTCGTTGATTGTGTGGCAGGGGGCCAAAAAGATGGAACACTCCACTGCCATGACGAGACCGACTGGACGCTATGTTTATGCAGAATAGGTGCGGCTATCTGCATAATCGTGCAGATAGTGAGACCAGCCCCCTGCCTTTTCACTTTTATCGCGGGGCGTTTGAGAGGGATAGAGCCAGATGCCGGGGACGATGGGGGCAGCGAGGCACGTCTCTTGCATCGCGTCCTCTTTGGCAGGAAGCCGGAGGAATACCCCATGATCGAACACAGTCTGCGTATCGAATTTTGTGAGGAGCGGGGGTTGCAGGAGCAGCTGCGCGAGGCGCTGATCGGCTCTATCCTGGGGGGACGCTTCGTGCCCGACGAGACCCTGCCCTCCTGCCGCAGCCTGTCCGAGCAGCTCGGCGTGTCGCGCAACACCGTCTCCCTGGTGTACGAGGGGCTCAGGGATGAGGGCTACCTCATCAGTCGCCCGCGTAGCGGGTACTTCGTGGATCCCCGCTACCAGCCCACGTCGGCGGTCCCCATCGAGGTGCAAGAAGGGGAGGTTGCCCCGGATTGGGGCAGCCGCCTGCGACTGCACCCCTCCGAGCTGGTCGCCGTCACCAAACCGGCCCGCTGGATGCAGTACCGTTACCCCTTCATCTACGGCCAGCCCGACAGCGCGCACTTTCCCATGGAGCAGTGGCGTGCCGCGGCGCGTCAGGTCATGGGCGGGTGCCGGGATCACGAGTGGCTGTACGACCAGGTGGATCAGGACAACCCCATGCTGATCGAGCAGCTGCGCACCCGGGTGCTGCCCAAGCGGGGCATCCTGGCTGGGGCCGACGAGATCCTGCTGACCCTGGGCACTCAGAACGCCCTGAGCCTGATCGCCCAGTTGCTGATCGGGGCGGGCACACGGATCGGCGTCGAAAATCCCGGCTTTCGCGAGGCCGTCAACACCTTCACGCTCCAGCAGGCGCAGGTAGTCCCTCACGAGGTCGATGGGGAGGGGATAGTGCTGCGGCCTGCCTCGTCTGCCTGCGACTGCTGGTATGTCACCCCCAGCCATCAGGCGCCGACGGGGGTGAGCATGAGCGATGCCCGGCGCCGGCAACTGCTGCAACATGCCGAACGGCACGATCAGTTCATCATCGAGGACGACTTTGACTCCGAGACCAATATCGAGGCCTATCCGCGCCCGGCCCTCAAGGCCAGCGACGGGAGTGGCCGGGTCATCTATGTCAGCTCACTCTCCAAGGCGCTGGCACCGGGCCTTCGCCTCGGTTTTCTGGTGGCGTCGGCCGAGCTGGTGGACGAGCTGCGAGCCCTGCGGCGGCTGATGTACCGCCATCCGCCGGCGAATATCCAGTATCAGATGGCGCACTTTCTCGCCCAGGGGCACTACGACTCCTTCCTGCGCCGTTACCGGGAGGAGAGCGCCCGTCGCTGGGAGACGCTCGACGCAGCCCTTGAGCGCCATCTGTCCGGTTGCGTGCGCAACCAGAGCCGGGCAAGCGCGTTCTGGCTACGTGCCCCCGAAGGGGTCGACACCCAGCGGCTGGCTTGGCGGGCGGCCCACAACGGTGTGCTGATCGAGCCAGGGGTACACCACTTCCTGGATGAGGCGCCCGCCCGTCACTACTTCAGGCTCGGTTTTCATGCCATCGAGGAGGAGGCGATCGTGCCCGGCGTCCGCCTGCTGGCCGAGGCGCTGGACAAGGAGATAGGCCGAAGCGGCCTGACGGTGTGAAAAAAAAAGCGCCTCGATGAGGCGCTTCTCGTGTCAGGCGCTGGCCTGCATTGAGGTGGGGCTGGTGCCGAACCAGGCGAGCTGATCGGCCAGGGTCACCACCGAGCCCACCATGATAAGGGCCGGACTCTCGACACCCACCGCCAGCTCGGGCAACTGGTCCAGGGTGCCGCGAATGACCCGCTGGCTCGGCTGGGTGCCACGCTCGATCAGCGCCACCGGGGTGTCGACCCCCTTGCCGTGGGACAGCAGCTTCTCGCGGATTACCCCGCAGGATGAAAGCCCCATATAGAACACCAGCGTTTGCCGATCTTTGGCCAGCAACGGCCAGTCGAGATCCTGGGCGCCCCCCTTGCCGTGGGCGGTGACGAAGCGCACGCTCTGGGCGTGATCCCGGTGGGTGAGCGGAATGCCGGCGTAGGCGGCGCAGCCGCTGGCCGCCGTGATCCCCGGCACCACCTGAAAGCCAATGCCCGTACCAACGAGCGTCTCCAGCTCCTCGCCGCCACGGCCGAAGATGAAGGGATCGCCCCCCTTCAGCCGCACTACCCGCTGCCCCTTCTTCGCCTCGTCCAGCAAGAGCTGGTTGATCCCCTCCTGGGGCACGCAGTGGTTGCCTGCCTGTTTGCCGACGAAGATGCGTTTGGCATCCCGGCGCACCAGCGCCATCACCTCGTCGGAGACCAGGCGGTCATAGACAACCACATCCGCCTGCTGCATCTGGCGCAGGGCGTGCAGGGTGAGCAGACCCGGATCCCCGGGGCCGGCACCGACCAGCACCACCTCGCCGTGAGCCTTGCTCTCCTCGGCAAACAGGGTATCGGCCAGCTGGTGGGCAGAGGCGTGATCGCCCCGCGCCAGCGCCTGACCGAGGCGATCGGCCCCGAGCAGTCGCTCCCAGAAGCGGCGCCGCTCCCCCATGGTGGCAAAGCGCGCCTTGACCCGATCCCGCAGGCTGCCGGCAAAGGTCGCCACGGCGCCCAGGTGCTGGGGCAGCATGGCTTCGAGTTTCTCTCGCAGCAGCCGGGCCAGCACCGGGGCCTTGCCACCGGAGGAGATGGCCACCATCAGGGGCGAGCGGTCGATGATGGACGGCATGATGAAGCTGGAGCGTTTCGGGTCGTCCACCACGTTGGCGAAGATCCGCGCCTGATTCGCGCTCTGGTAGACCAGGGCGTTCACCTCGCGCCGATCGGTGGCGGCCACCACCAGCCACTTGCCCACCAGTTGCTGCGGCGCGAATTCGCCGGCCAGCCACTCGATGCTCCCGTTGGCAGCCAGTTCAGCCAGCTCGGGGTCGAGCTCGGGGGCGACCACGGTGAGGAGGGCGCCGGCATCCAGCAGCAGGCGTGCCTTGCGCTCCGCTACCTCGCCGCCGCCGACCAGCAGCACGGGTTTGTTGTCGAGTTGGCAAAAGATGGGCAAGTAGTCCATGGGGCCTCCTGATCAGGCGGTTCGGGTCTGGCTGGCGGTGTTGGTGGCGTCGGTCACCGCGACAGGGCGTTCAGCCTTGGGGGTGGCATACCAGTAGCCCAGACCCATGAAGAGGACGCCGGAGACGGTGTTGCCCAGGGTCACCCACAGCAGGTTGTGGCCGATACCGCCCAGGGTGTAGGCCTCGGAGTGGGCG
>NZ_JAGKRG010000053.1:474720-661188 GCF_017939565.1 Aeromonas sp. SrichE-2G | reverse complement strand
CATCGTGTACCAGACGTCGTAGCTCAGGTTCGAGCCTGCCGTCAGCGCCTGCGTGGCCGCCTTGCTGTTGTCCAGCGTATAGCTCCAGGCGCCAGTGGTCGGGTTCTGGGTAAAGGTACCGTAAGTACCAAGGGCACTGACCGCAGCACTGTTGTCATGCCCGGTCGCACTCCAACCCACGAACACCGCCGGGGTATCCGCACCGGACACATCGTTGTCCAACACGTTGCCATTCAGGCTGCCGGCACCATCCTCCGTGACCGTGCCACCGGTATCATTGTTTGCAAGCGGGGTGTCATCGACAATCCGGATCTGCAGGTCAGCTGCCGACGAGGTCACACCACTGACCCCAGTCACCGTGATGAAGTTACCTATGTCGTCGAAATGATCCGTGGCTGCCGGCGGGGTCAACACATTGTCCGACAAGGTATAGGTGTACCCAACCGTCGCACTCTTGCCATCCGCGCTCAACGTCACGCTGGTGATATCCAGCAACCCATTACCGGTATTGATGCCCTGTGGCAACACGCCGCCCGGTAAAAAGTTTTGACCCAGCACGGTGATGCTCGCCACACCATCGGTTGCGCTCACCGTGAAGGTGCCACTCACCGCCTCTCGGGTGTCACTGTTCAGGGCCGGGTCTGACAGCTCATTGCGCCCATCCGCTAACGCTGTTTCGTAGACCGTTGTGGTGGCCCCACCGGCTGCCACGACAGTGACGCTCTGGCTGTCATCCGCCCCCTTGATGTTGATGGTCAACTTGGCAATGCTCTCGTCCCCATCCGCATCCTTCATCGTGTACCAGACGTCGTAGCTCAGGTTCGAGCCCGCCGTCAGCGCCTGCGTGGCCGCCTTGCTGTTGTCCAGCGTATAGCTCCAGGCTCCAGTGGTCGGGTTCTGGGTAAAGGTACCGTAAGTACCAAGGGCACTGACCGCAGCACTGTTGTCATGCCCGGTCGCACTCCAACCCACGAACACCGCCGGGGTATCTGCACCGGACACATCGTTGTCCAACACGTTGCCATTCAGGCTGCCGGCGCCATCCTCCGTGACCGTGCCACCGGTATCATTGTTTGCAAGCGGGGTGTCATCTACGATGTCGATTTTGAGAGTTCCGGCTGCACTACTACCCCCAACTCCAATGACAGAAACTGGAATCTGGTCAGTCAGAATAGTGCCATTGTCTGGCTGAGTGTGTGTCTGGGCGGCATCCAGGGTGTAGCTGTAAGTGATGGCCGCCGTCTTGCCGTCCGCACTGCTATAGCCCGTCAGCGTCAACGTTCCTTCGCCGGTATTGATGGGATGAGCCGCCAGATACGCAGGATCCTGCAGTTGCGCCACCGTAAAGGTGGTGCCGCCAATCACCAGCTGCTTGATGCCATCGCTGGCAAATACCTGGAAGGTACTACCGTCTGTTTCCGCATTGGTCTGGGCAGCCGAACCGTTCGGATTCAACCCTGCTTCGAACACAGTCGTATCCGCCCCTCTCGCCGCCACCGTTACTTTGGCAGAGTCATCAGCCCCCTGGATATTGACGGTCAGTTTGGCGATGCTTTGATCCCCATCGGCATCCGTCATCGTGTACCAGACGTCATAGCTCAGGCTCGATGAAGCATTCAGCACCTGTGTTGCCACCCTGGTGTTGTCCAGCGCATACGCCCAGGTTCCGTCAGGATTCTGGGTAAAGGAGCCATAGGTATTCAACGCAGTCAGGGCTGCCGTATTGTCATGCCCGCTCGCACTCCACCCCACAAAGGCCGCGGGAGTGTCGGCACCGGCAAAGTCGTTGCCAAGCACGCTGCCGCTCAAACTGCCAGCAGCATCTTCGGTGACACTCCCGCCTGCATCATCTTTCGCACTCGGGACATCATCCCGGATCACGACATCCAGACTTGCGCTGGTGCTATCGCCATCGTTGTCCGTCAATACGACGCTGAAGCTTTCACTCAGGGCGGTGTCATCCGCTGGTTGAGCATGGGCCTCGTTACCGAGCAGGGTGTAGCTGTAAGACACACTCCCTGCCCCCGTCACAGGATTGAAGCTGATCCCCGTCACCACCAACTGATTGCCCAGGGGGCTGGGAATAGATTGCGGGAACGAGGTGATGACCTGGCCGTTGCTGATGAGGCTGACCCCGCCCAGGGTCAGGCTCTGCACGCCATCCGCCGCACTGAAGGTGAAGGTGCTGCCTTTGGTCAAGTCTGCGGCATCAGGAGCACTGCCCTCTACCAGGGCTGCCTCATCCAGGACAAGCTCACCCCCTGTTACTTGCAACCCCTCCAGAATGACGGGCTCATCCACGGGGGTAATGGTAATGGTCAGGGTTGAATCATTGGTATCATCACCATCCGTTACTGTGTAGCTGACCACAGGCACGGGCCCCGTGTAGTTCAAAAACGGGGTAAAGGTATAGGAGCCATCGGCATTGATGATAAGCGTGCCGATGCCCTCCAGTGTCGTCTCGACACCCGGGGCTACATCGACGTTATTGCCCCAGCTGTAGGAGACGACCGAGGTATCCAGGGGGCCATCCAGGTTGATGCTGTTGTCCAGGAGATTGCCACTGATGGCCTGCTCTTCCAGGGTAGCAACGACTTCATCCTGGTCATCCAGCTGATTGCCCAGCGGCAGTTGATCCTCCTGCAAGATATTCTGCGGGGCCAGGGCGTCATGGCCGGTGTCAAAACCGGCCTCGGCGATGGTAGCATCACCTATCCGATCGATCGTGACGAAGCCTCCGTTGCCGCTGGCTCCTGCCACCCCGCCTACGCCGCCACCACCGCCACCCGCTGCTGGTGCACCACCTGCGGCAGACGCCTCAAAATTCTTGGTCGGGTCCACCCCTTGCAAGATGGATTGTTGCAGCGCCGCTATTTCAGGTGACACCTCTGACGAACCGGGCTGCTGATTGGCTACCGATGAGGAGGGCTGTCCATCTGCCGGTGTCTCTGGCCCGGTTGGCGCTGCGTTGGCAGGGGCTTGGCTGTCATCGTAGGGGGCCAACATCAGTTTGGCGTCATCAGCAATATTGAGCCTGGCGCCCGGCTGCAAGATCTCGCCGGGCTGGAGAGGACGGCTACTGCCATCGGCAAGCAGGATCTGAACATTGCCTTCTACTGAAGAGACGACGACGGTTTTGTCGATGATTTGGGTGCGCATATCCATTGCTCCAGGGTGACAGATCTTGATGCCTACACTCTATATGCCCGTGGATCATGATTCCGTTGCAAAAATGTATGGGATCGAATCTCTTTGGCTTCATACGATGAAGCAAATCGAACGAATATTTTTTACATTTAAAAATCAATGAAATACCAATCAGACCAACCGCGCTTTTGTTCATCTACTGCACAATAACGACGCATATATTTCAAATAGATATAAAAAAGGGCCCTTAATGGGCCCCTTTCTATCGTGCAATGCTGGTTATGGCAGTGGGAAGGCCGGGTGAACGAAGCCTTGATAACCATCGATGTGCAGGCTGGAGAGTACCTCAACCTGTTGCAGATCCTCCACCCGGGTCGCAATGGTCGTCACCCCAGCGTTGTGGGCAGCCCGGCATACGGCCGCCAGGAAGGAGGTGTCTGCACCTGGCTCCATCACCTGGCTGGTATAGCCATGATCCACCTTGACGTAAGCGGGGGCCAGCTCTTCCAGATAACCCAGGGACTGGAAGTGGCGGCCATAGTGATCGACCCCCCACTGGAAGCCCAGCTCTCTCAGTGCCTCGACCAGGCGGGTCACATGTTCCCTGTGCTTCATGATGGCTGCTTCGGGGATCTCGAACAGCAGCCGCTCCTTGAGCTCGCCATTTTGCGTCAAATATTCCTTCAACCATGACAGGAAGTCATCTGAACAGAGGGAGCCTGCCGTGATATTGATCGCCAGCACCAGCTCAGGCTGCTGCCTGAACAAGGGGAGGCAAGCGTCCAGCACCGCCTTGTCAAACTCGGCCCCCATCTTGAATTGCTCGATGGCGGGCAAGAACTGGCCAGCGAAGTAGTCGGTCCCGTCTCGCGAGATGGCGGCGAACAGCTCGGCATGGAGGCGCGCGCCATCATCGAAACGGCAAGCGGGCTGCGCCTTGAAACGCCAGAGGTTTCTGGTAATGGCGTCCTGCACCAGATCACGCCAGGCCAGGCGACCCATCAGGCCTTGATCGGCCCCGCCCTCCATGACAACGGCACCCCGTCGTTCGTTGCGCGCCTTGCCCAGCGCATTGTCCGCCTTGGTCAACAGGGCAGAGAGATCGTCGTTGCCATCGCGCCCGGCGATCCCGACCACGGAGAGCGCACCGCGTTCTCCCATGGGATTCACCACCAGGTCCGCGATACGGCTGTTGATGAGTTCCGCCATATCCTTGAGCTGTGACAGATCATCGGTAGGACAGAGCAAGGCGTATTCCGTGGCCGAGATCCGGGCAAGGGCCGCCCCGCTCCAACCGTCCAGCAGCTCCTTCAGCACCTGGGCAATAGATTTGACCATGTTGTCTCGCGCGGCAAAACCCTCGTCACGATAGAGGTCGTCCAGCATGTCGACGGCCACCAGCATCACCCCGCCCTGGCCTGCCTCGGCAATCCAGGCATTGACCTGCCCGACGAAGTAGGATCGGTTGCCAAGTCCGGATACCGCATCGACATAGACACGGGCACGCAGGCTCTCCGCTTCGTCAGCCTGCTCCTTGAATTGCACTGCCAGCTTGCTCGAGAGGGTGTTGATGGCCTGCACCACCTGCTTCAATTCGCGGGTTCTGGGTTCGGGAATGGCGTGACCGAAATGGTGCAGCTCTATCTCGACCGCCTGATCGCAGATGAGCTTGAGTGGCTTGAGCAGGAAGTTGAGCGCCCGCATCAACAGGAGTGTCGTGACAAGGAACCCGATCAGGAACCAGGTCGCCAGCTCGCTCATCCCCTGCCAAAGCTTGTAGTAGGCCTGCCCGGGGTGCCCCACCACTTTCAACTTGCCCAGTTGCAACCAACCCGAGGTCAGAATCGATTCATTGGATACCTCAGGGAACAGGTCCAGCCCGATGAACCACTGGGGCACCCCCTGAATATTGCTGCTGTTCTCCAGTTCGATGACATCCTTGGATGCCAGCAAATCGAGGCGGACCAGCTTGTAGTAGCCACCATCGAAGACGGCCTTCATGACAGACTCGGCCCCGACCTTGTCACCGTTCTCCAGATAAGGCGTCAGTGCCAGACCCAGTGCGGTGGACGTATTGATGACGGTGGTCTCCTGCTGCTGAGCCAGATAGCTGCGGGTTGAATCGAACTGCACCCAGTAAGTGGCGGCAAACAGCAATCCGAACAGCAACAGCATGGTTGCCAATAGTTGTTTGTAGAGCGTCATAGGTTAACCATCCAAATTCACCACAGGCCGAGCCAATCGCCCTGAAGTCATGCGATTGCGTAAGTCATTCCATAGTCCCAGGCGCGATGACTGGCCGGCCATTTCCCCTTGACCACGCTCTTTCATCAACCACAGGTGACTACCGTTAAAGCTGTATATTGGTTTCAGATCCGCCCGCTGGCTGGCCGGACGAATGGAACCGACAAGATTGTCCAGAATGAGAGGAACTGATGCTGGCGTCTCATAATAGGCAACAACCATATGAAACTGGTTATAATCCAGTGCCTTGACATATACCATTCGCATTTTTTCATCCGGAATGCCAAGCTCCAGCAGCGTAAAATACTTGGAAATGCTGAAGTCTTCACAATCTCCGCCCGCAGCCCCCAGAAACTCCAGAGGTGTCGCCCAATAATCCTTCTTGCGCCACAACTTGATGTCATCGACAAAGCGCATCTGGTTGAAAAACTGGTTTACCTTCTCAAGCTTCTGCCTGTCCGTCAGACCCGCCGCCTTGTTTTGAACCGCCAGGGTACGCCAACTGGTCACCCGCTTCCCGGCACGAGGACCATAGGTCTCCTCCGCTCGCTTGACCAGTTTCATATCCTCCGATGACAAGGGCTGGCTGGCGCTGAGCAACAGGGGAATGGCGAGCAGAGCCAGCCACAGCACGCGGAAAGACCAGGGTTGCGCTGGGCGGATACGCCACGACGGTCGAAGCAACATGCCCTCGAACTTGTCTCCCGATATCACACGGTTTCCCTGCAACATGTCATCACACTCTTCAGGTGAACGCCGGGCACATAAAAGAATGACTGCAGCAAGCTGCAGCCATTCCTCTTGCCTGACATTGCATCAGCGCGATGGCCATCAGTTGTTGTTGGCCTGCCACTCGGCTGGCTGCTGCACATTCATGGCGTTGAGCAGACCACCCGTGGCATTGAGGATGCGATAATCCGCCAGCAGGGAGTCATACTCGGCCGTGATGTAACTGCGGCGAGCTTCGAACAGTTCGTTTTCCGTGTTCAGCACGTCCAGCAAGGTCCGCTGTCCCAGGCCAAACTGCTTCTTGTATGCCTGTACGGTGTCGTAGCTGGCGTCCACGTGCTCTTTCAGGAAGACTTTCTGTTTGGCCAGCGACTCCTTGGCATTCCAGGCCAGGCGAGTGCCCTCTTCCACCTGACGGAAGGCATTCAGGTGAATGTCCTTTGCCTGGGAATAGAGCGCAGAGGTGGCCTTGCTTTCGGCCAGATCGGAGCCACCACGGAACAGGTTGTAACGCATCCGGACCATGGCGGTGAGATCGTCGTTGCGCCCCTTGACTGCATCGATATCCTCGTTCCAGTTCTGATCCACTTCGAAGGCCACATTCGGGTAGAACCCGGACTTGGAACCTTCATGCTGATACTTGGCCTCTTCAATATCCTGCAGGGAAGAGAGCAGGGTCGGGTGTACCTCGGTCGCCGTCTTCAGCGCATCCTCCAGGGTGGTGGGCAACAGCTGGGCGTTCGGGACGGGCTGCACCAGGTCCTTGGGCACTTCATTCACGACACGGATGAACTCGCTCTCGGCATCCCGATAGTTGTTCTCCGCTGCCGCCTGGTTGGAATAGGCACGCGCCACCCGGCCGTCGATCTGGGTCTGATCCGCCGTCGACCCGAGACCGGAGTCGGTCCGTTTCTGGATGTCGCTGCGGATCTGCTCGTGGGTTTCCAGGTTCTGCTTGGAGAGCTCCAGGATCTCCTGCTGACGCAGCATGTTGAGGTACACCTCCGCCACGCGCAGCGCCGTGTTCTCTGCCTCGGAGATCAGGGCCAGGCGTTGTGCCTGGGCTGCGGCGTCGGTCCGGGCCACGTTGTTGCTGACATCGAAACCGTCAAACAGCATCTGGCGCAGGCTGATCCCGGCCTCCTTGCGGGTCATGGAATCATCGATCGTCTGCGAATTGGCGCCTGCTGCACGGGTCGTGGGGCTGTCGGTCTTCTCGTAGCCGACGCCACCACGCAGATCGATGGTGGGATAGTAGCCGCCCTTGGCTCCATCATGCTGGTACAGCCGTGCCTGATAGAGATCAAAAGCTTCCTTGATTTTCGGATGGGTAGCCAGGGACTGTGCCACTGACTGTTCCAGCGTCTGTGCCTGGCTCAGGCCCGGGAACAGTATGGTGCCACTAACCAGCATGGCAACAATCGTCTTCTTCATGGTATCTCCAGTCATGTTGTTTTTTGATTGTTGGCTTATCGTTCTCTCAGTGCCGACTGCTTAGCCCTCAAGATGGGTTTCAGCAAGTAGTCTAGGACACTTTTTTTACCAGTAATGATATCTGCACTGGCTAACATACCGGGGATGATGGGAAGTGCGTTAAGCTCATCGCCCAGATAACTCTTCTCGGTTCGTACTCGCACCAGATAGAAGGAATTGCCCTCCTCATCCTGGATAGAGTCGGCGCTTATCTGTTCAACCTTTCCATGTAAACCTCCATAAACAGTGAAATCATAAGCGGTTATCTTGACCACTGCCTCCAATCCGGGTCTCAGGAACGCAATGTCCTTGGGTGATACCTTGGCCTCCACCAGCAGGGTGTCCTCCAGCGGCACTATCTCCATCAGGTCCATGCCCGGCTGGACAACCCCTCCCAGGGTATTGATCTTGAGCTTCTTGATGGTGCCTTTGAGAGGCGCTATCACGCTGGTTCTATCGACCCTGTCTCGCAGGCCAACCTGCCCCTCGGACAGCTGGCTCAACTTGCCCTGACGCTCATTGAGCTCGGTCTGGGAGTCGGCCCTGAATTTCAGGGCGATATCGTTGCGCTTGGAGATGGTCTCCCGCAGCACGGAGTTGAGCTTGGGCACCAGCAGGCGATTCGCCTCCAGCTCTCCCTGCATCTCGTTCACCTGCCGCTCCAGCTTTATAAGCTCCACTTGGGGAACTATACCCTCTTTTGCTAGGGGGCGACTGATGTTCAGTTCCTGACGTGCGAGATCCACGCTGCGGCTCACGGTCCTGATCTTGGCGTTGAGTTCGATCGTCTCCTGCTCTTTCTGCTCGATCTGCTGCCCCAGGATATAGAGCTGGTTCTTCAGATTGTTGAGCCGCGCCTCCTGCACCGATCTTTCACGGGCAGCATATTCGGCAAACACGTTCTCGTACCCCTCGGGGAAGTCGATGGCCTGCTTGTCGATGACGACCTGCTCACGCCAGCCCAGGTTGGGTTCGTTCTTGACCACCACGCTGCGGATCTCGGCGCGCAGGCGGGCAATATCCCCCTTGAGGGTGACCAGCTCCTGCTCCCGCTCGCGAAAATCGGACTTGAAACGGGTGTCGTCAATGCGCAGCAGAGGCTGTCCCTTCTCGACGATGTCCCCTTCCTTGACGAAGATCTCCTTGACGATCCCCCCCTCCAGGTTCTGGATCACCTGTAGCTGACGCGACGGGATCACCTTGCCCTGGCCAACGGTGACTTCATCAAGCTCGGCCCAGGCGGCCCAGACGATGGCACTCATGAAAAACAGGAAGCAGGCCCAGAGCAGTACCCTGGCACGGGTCGGCGTCGTCAGCAGGACGGCGGCGGCACCGTCGTCCACGAACTCTAGGTGTTCGGGTGCGGGCAAGACGGTGTCGGGGCTCCCCTTCTTGAACCAGTTGCTAGCCATTAGCCGTCTCCTGCACCCGCACCTTGCCTTCCTTCAACTGTTGCAGCACCGCCTCCTTGGGACCGTCCGCCACGATTTTCCCCTGCTCCACGACGATGACCCGGGAGGCGACGTCCAGCATGGAGGTCTTGTGGGTGATGAGGATCAGGGTAGTCTCTGGCCCGAGCCGTGCCAGCTCCTGCTTGACGTGCATCTCTGACTGGTTGTCCATGTTGGAAGTGGGCTCATCCATCACCAGGATGGGCGGATCGTTGAGCAGGGCACGGGCCAGCAGGATGGCCTGTCGCTGACCACCGGAGAGCTGACGCCCCCCCTCGCCAATCTGTCTGTCGAGACCATTGGGATCCCGGTTGGTGAAGTTGGTCACCCCTGCCCGTTTGGCGGCGCGCAACACCCGGGTATCGTCCACCAGGGGATTGCCCAGCATGATGTTGTCACGTACCGAGCCAAAGAAGAGGGTCACATCCTGCGGCACGCAGCCGATGTTACGGCGAATGGCGGTCGGTGGCAGCTGATCCAGCTCGAACCCGTCCAGGCGCACCAGGCCGTCCGTCGGGCGATAGAGCCCCATCAGCAGTTTTTCGAGGGTAGTCTTGCCCGCCCCTATCCGACCGATGATGGCAACCTTCTCGCCCGGCTTGATACGCAGGTTGATGTTGTGCAGGGTGCTGCTCTCCATGCCCGGATACTTGAAGGAGACGTTTTCGAACTCGATACGGCCCTGGATCACGGGGTGGTGGATGTACTGCCTGCCCTCCTCCTGTTCCCCTGGGGTCATCATGATTTTCTCCAGGATCTCCAGAGCAGACTTGGCCTGGTTGTAGCGGGTCGAGAGCACGGAGAGCTGCACCATGGGAGCGATGGCGCGGCTGGATAACATGACGGCCGCGATCATGCCCCCCATGGTCACCAACCCCTCCGAGATCTGGTAGACGCCGACGATGACCAGCCCCACTGTCACCACCTGCTGGATATAGCTCGCGAGCGACGACATGGAGTTGGTAATGCGCCGGGTTTGAACACCCCAGGTCGAAATGTGTGACACCGCCTGCTCCCACCGGTGCTGGAACATGCTCTCGGCCCCGAAGATCTTCACCGTTTCGAGGCCCGAGATGCTCTCGATCAGGTTCGCATTCTTCTGGGAGGCGAGGCGGGATCCCTCCTCGATGGACTGCTTGAGCGGCGCCTGGATGTAGAAGCTGTAGGCCACCAGGATCAGGATGGCGACGATGGGCACCACCACCATGACGCCCGCGAAGATCCAGATGATAAACAGGAAGAAGATGGCAAACGGCAGATCGATCAGGGTGGAGACGGTGGCCGAGGTGAAGAACTCCCGCACGGACTCAAACTCCTGCAGGTGCTTGGCAAATGCGCCTGTCGATGCCGGGCGGGACTCCATCTTCATCCCCATCACCTTGGCGAAGATCTTGGCCGACAGCAGCACATCGGATTTCTTGCCGGCGATGTCGATGAAATAGCTGCGCAGCTGGCGCATCACGAAGTCAAACGTAAAGACCACCATGGCCCCGACGGCCAACACCCAGAGGGAGTCGAACGCCAGGTTCGGCACTATCTTGTCGTACACGTTCATGGTGAACAGGGGGCTGGCGATGGCGAACAGATTGATGAGAATGGACGCCACCAGCACATCACGGTAGATGCCGCGGGACTCGAACAGCGTGCTCCAGAACCAGTGACCATCACGGGTCTCCAGCACCTTGGGAGAACGCTCGTCGAACTTGAACTGCCGCTTGACGTAAAACAACCGGCCACTGTATTCGTCACCAAGCTGGGCAGTGCTGACCCATTGGGCCGCATCCCCTGCCTGGGGGAAGATGACCTTGGCCTGGCTGCGGTCTTCATTCCATTCCAGCAGGATGCAGGCTCCGCCATTGCGCGTCTGCAGCACACAGGGCAACAGCAGGGGAGAGATCTGTTCGAGGGGCTGGATCACCTCCCGGGCGGAGAGACCACCACGCTCGGCGGCGCGGCTGAAGAGGGCCGTACTCAGACGACCCGAGACCAGTGGCAAGCCCGTGGTGAGAGCATCCTGGCTATTGGGCACCCCATAAAAACGGGTCAAAAAGACCAGGCACTCCAATAGCTCATCTATATGGCTGGTTTCAGCTTGCATAGCATCCCATCAAAACATGATTCAGAAGGTGGTCACTGGCATCCTCTCCCGGCACCGTGCAGCGTTCCATGCACATAGGGCAGGCCCCGCCATACACCGACAGCCCCGTCAGCGCACCGGGCATTGAGATGGCATGCCATAGCCAGACTCACCTGTTTTCATGCCGGGAAGGGGGCTGGGCTCGCGGTGTCGTCAAAGAACCTGCCACTGCGTGCGAAACAGGCTCGCACGGCACATCAAGGGCAAAGAGTTATTGATAACCATATCTTTTTAAGCCGACCATCTTATCAAGGCGACTTGCACGAAACTATACTGCAAAGACTGAAAATCATCTAATAACCCTCTGTTTTTTTAATGAAATTAGAGCTGCTGTTCATGCAGCGGAGAGGGTGAAGGGGCGCCCCAGTCGCTGCCCCTGGGAGCCGGAACGAGCCAGTTCGGCGGCGATCGCCGCCATGGCGGTCCAGCGATTCTCGCACCAGGCGGGGGCCAGCAGGGTCGGTCGGCGCGCCGAGGCCGACACGCGGTGATAGACCACCTCGGGAGGCGTGTGCTGGATCATGGCGACCGCCGCCTCCACATACTGCTCCTGGGTCAGCACCTCCAGCCTGCCCGCCTGCCACGCCTTGCCAAGGGTGCTGCCCTGCACCACGTGGAGCGGGTGTAGCTTGATGCCCTCCACCCCGGTTTCCACGACCCGATGCAGGGTCTCCAGACTGTCCATGGGCACTTCACCGGGCAAGCCGACGATCAGGTGCACACACACCTTGATGCCACGCAGATGGGCTCGCCGTACCGCATCGGCGTAGGCGGCATAGCCATGGCCCCGGTTGATACGGGCAAGGGTCTTGTCGCTCGCGCTCTGCAGCCCGAGCTCCAGCCACACCTCATAGCCCCGGGCCTGATAGCCGGCCAGGAGGTCGAGCACCGCGTCCGGCACACAATCGGGGCGAGTCCCCACACAGAGCCCCACCATGTCGCTGACCGACAGCGCCTCCTCATACATGCGCTGCAGGTACTCCACCTCGGCGTAGGTGCTGGTGTAGGCCTGGAAATAGGCGAGATAGCGCCTGGCACGGGTCACCTCGTCCCGGCGCGCCAGCAGTTGCTGCACCACGGAGAGTTGCTGGGCCGACTCGTCGGCGAAGGAGGAGACATTGCAGAAGGTGCAGCCGCCGCGCCCCAGGGTACCGTCCCGGTTGGGGCAGGTGAAGGCGCCGTGAATGGAGAGTTTGTGGATCTTCTGGCCGTGACGCTGCTTGAGATCCTGGCCAAACGTATTGATGAGTTCGTGTAACTGCATGACACCTCCGAAATGAGACGCCATTTTACCGGGACGGGTCCCCTGACAGGCTGCGCTGGATCAAGGCTCCCCCTCCCCCAAAACCATATAAATATTCAAATCAGACAGGATAAATACCCAATAGAAGGCATTTATGGCTACTTTTGGAAACTAGCGAAGCGCCACACCGAACGGAAAAAGAAAGTGCAACCAACCTATAAGCATCTGTTCAAAATGAAAAAATCCTTATTAGCCCGCATCTGGGCAAATGCAAGGTGCAGGATCCTGAAATGTGATCCCTGTCGGACCCAGGCCGCATGGATTTGTAAAATTACTACAGTTTCCCGCCGCGAAGCACTCAACCATCAAAGCCACCAATAACAGCCGATATGACTAACAAGAAACGAATACACAGCATTAAATACATAAAAATCCTAATCGAGTCTCTGAAACCCACATTTTGTTATGGCGATGTAACATTGCAAACAGGCGGGATGTCCAATTGACCTTGCCGAAAAATCCCATTAGTTTGGAGATTCGCCACCTCAGGCGGACGGAACCACAAGAGCCAATCGCAATTTATGCAGTCTGTTGATGACAGTGCGATGGAAGGCCGAGCAAGGGAGAAATGCAATGTCACTATATGATCCAAAGCTGGAGAGGGATAACTGTGGCTTCGGCCTGTTGGCCCACATGGAAGGGGAAGCCAGCCACAAGCTTGTCCGTCTCGCGATGTCAGCCTTGGCTCGCATGCAGCACCGCGGCGGCATCTCCGCCGACGGCAAGACCGGCGACGGCTGCGGCCTGTTGCTGCAAAAACCCGACAGCTTCTTTAGAGCGGTCGCCGAAGAGAAGGGATGGCACCTTGGCCGCAACTATGCGGTCGGCATGCTGTTCCTCAACCCCGATCCCATCCTGGCCCAGGCCACGCGCGACATCATCGACGAGGAGCTGGAAAAGGAGACCCTGAGTCTGGTCGGTTGGCGCAAGGTGCCCATCGATACCAATGTACTCGGCTCCATCGCCAAGGCTTCTCTACCCAGCATTGAACAGGTCTTTGTCAACGCGCCCCCGGGCTGGGTCGACAAGGATCTCGAGCGCCGTCTCTACATCGTTCGCCGCCGTATCGAGAAACGCATCAGCGACGACTACTTCTATGTGGTCAGCCTCTCCAATCTGGTCACCGTCTATAAAGGACTGTGCATGCCGGTGGACCTGCCGCGCTTCTATCTGGATCTCGCCGACATCCGCATGCAGGCGGCCATCTGCGTCTTCCACCAGCGCTTCTCCACCAACACCAGCCCGCGCTGGCCGCTGGCACAACCGTTCCGCTACCTCGCCCACAACGGCGAGATCAACACCATCGCCGGCAACCGCCAGTGGGCCAAGGCGCGCAGCTACAAGTTCGCGACCCCGCTCATCCCGGATCTGCAGGAAGCTGCCCCCTTCGTCAACACCACGGGGTCGGACTCCTCCAGCCTCGACAACATGCTGGATCTCTTCCTGGCTGGCGGCATGGACCTGTTCCGTGCCATGCGCCTCCTGATCCCGCCTGCGTGGCAGAAGCATCCGAACATGGATGACGACCTGCGCGCCTTCTACGACTTCAACTCCATGCACATGGAGCCCTGGGATGGCCCGGCCGGCATCGTCATGACCGACGGTCGCTACGCCACCTGCGCGCTCGACCGCAATGGCCTGCGCCCCGCCCGCTACGTCATCACCAAGGACAAGTTCATCACGCTCGCCTCCGAGGTCGGCACCTGGGACTACACCCCGGACGAGGTGCTGGAGAAGGGCCGCGTCGGCCCGGGCGAGCTGTTCGTGGTGGATACCAGCAACGGCAAGATCTGGACCAGCTTCGAGATCGACGACGACCTCAAGAGCCGCCACACCTACAAGCAGTGGATGGACAAGCACTGCAAGCGTCTGGTGCCGTTCGAGCAGATGGACGACGCCAGCACAGGCTCCCGCGAATTCCCGGACGACCGCCTCAAGACCTATCAGAAGCTGTTCGGCTACTCCTACGAGGAGCTGGATCAGGTGATCCGCGTGCTCGGCGAAAACGGCCAGGAGGCGGTGGGCTCCATGGGGGACGACACCCCCATGGCGGTGCTCTCCTCCAGCCAGCGCACTCTGTACGACTACTTCCGCCAGATGTTCGCCCAGGTGACCAACCCGCCCATCGATCCGCTGCGGGAAAACCACGTCATGTCCCTGGCCACCTGTATCGGCCGCGAGCAGAACGTGTTCAACGAGACCTTCGGTCACGCCCACCGGGTGCTGTTCCAGTCACCGATCCTGCTCTACTCCGACTTCCACCAGTTGCTGGCCCTGGAAGGGGAGCACTATCGCCATGCGGTGCTGAGCCTCAACTACCTGCCCGAAGAGGGACTGCAGGCGGCCCTCGAGCGCCTGTGCAACGAGGCGGCCGAAGCGGCCCGCAGCGGCACCGTGCTGATCGTGCTGTCGGACCGGGACATCCACCCCGAGACCCTGCCCATCCCGGCCGCCATGGCGGTGGGGGCGGTGCAGCGCACCCTGGTGGACAACAACCTGCGCTGTGACGCCAACATCCTGGTGGAGACCGCGAGCGTACGCGACCCGCACCACTTCGCGGTCCTGCTGGGCTTTGGTGCCACCGCCATCTACCCCTATCTCGCCTACGAGACCCTCGCCAAACAGGTCGAGGAAGGGGTGCTGAAGATGAGCCTGCGCCAGGCCATGCTCAACTACCGCAACGGCATCAACAAGGGCCTCTACAAGGTGATGTCCAAGATGGGCATCAGCACGGTGGCAAGCTACCGCTGCTCCCAGCTGTTCGAGGCCGTGGGCCTCTCCAGCGCCGTGGTCGAGCTCTGCTTCCGCGGCGTATCGAGCCGCATCCAGGGTGCCGATTTTGTCGACATCCAGCAGGATCAGGTGAACCTGGCTCGCCTGGCCTGGCTCGGTCGCAAGCCGCTGGCCCAGGGCGGGCTGCTCAAGTTCGTCCACGGCGGCGAATACCACACCTACAACCCGGACGTGGTGCAGACCCTGCAAGTGGCGGTGCGCTCCGGCAACTATGCCGACTACAAGGAGTACGCCCGTCTCGTGAACGAGCGCCCGGTCGCCACCCTGCGCGATCTGCTGGTGCTCAAGAAAGAGACCACACCGGTCGCGCTGGATCAGGTCGAGCCCGCGGCCAGGCTGTTCCCCCGCTTCGACTCCGCCGCCATGTCCATCGGCGCCCTGGGCCCGGAAGCCCACGAGGCCCTGGCCATCGCCATGAACCGCCTCGGCGGTCAGAGCAACTCCGGCGAAGGTGGCGAAGATCCCAAGCGCTTCGGCACCGAGAAGAACTCCCGCATCAAGCAGGTGGCATCGGGTCGCTTCGGCGTCACCCCCCACTACCTGATGAACGCCGATGTGGTGCAGATCAAAGTGGCCCAGGGCGCCAAGCCCGGCGAAGGTGGCCAGCTGCCCGGTGACAAGGTGACGGCCCAGATAGCCAAGCTGCGTTACTCCGTGCCCGGCGTAACCCTGATCTCGCCGCCGCCGCATCACGACATCTACTCCATCGAGGATCTGGCCCAGCTCATCTTCGACATCAAGCAGATCAACCCGAACTGCCTGGTGTCGGTCAAGCTGGTCTCCGAGCCCGGCGTCGGCACCATCGCCTGCGGCGTGGCCAAGGCCTATGCGGACTTCATCACCGTCTCCGGCTACGACGGCGGCACAGGTGCAAGCCCCCTCACCTCGGTCAAATACGCCGGCTCCCCCTGGGAACTGGGCCTGGCCGAAACCCAGCAGGCCCTGGTCGCCAACGGCCTGCGCCACAAGGTGCGCCTGCAGGTGGACGGCGGTCTCAAAACGGGTCTGGACATCATCAAGGCGGCCATCCTCGGCGCCGAGAGCTTCGGCTTCGGCACCGGCCCCATGGTGGCGCTCGGCTGCAAATACCTGCGTATCTGCCACCTGAACAACTGCGCCACCGGCGTCGCCACCCAGGATGAGAAGCTGCGTCGCGAGCACTTCACCGGCCTGCCGGAGATGGTGATGAACTACTTCAAGTTCATCGCCGAAGAGACCCGCGAGTTGATGGCCGAACTCGGGGTCACCCAGCTGACCGACCTCATCGGTCGCACCGACCTGCTGGCAGCCCTGCCCGGCCTCACCGCCCGTCAGGCCAAGCTGGACTTGTCCGGCGTGCTGGCCCGCCCGGTGGCACCGGAAGGCTCCAGCCTGTTCAGCCAGCAGCACAACCCCACCTTCGACAAGGGGCCGCTCAACCTCAAGATGGTGGAAGACCTGCTGGAGGCCGTCGAGAACATGAGTGGCGGCGAGTTCCGCTACGACATCCGCAACACCGACCGCTCCGTGGGTGCGCGCCTCTCCGGCGAGATAGTGAAACGCCATGGCAACCAGGGCATGGCGGCGGATCCGGTTCGGGTTCACTTCAACGGCACCGCAGGCCAGAGCTTCGGCGTCTGGAACGCGGGCGGTCTTGAGATGATCCTCACCGGGGATGCCAACGACTACGTGGGCAAGGGGATGACCGGCGGCAAGCTGGTGATCAAGCCCCACGTCGGCGTGGCGTTCAAGTCCCACGAGGCGGCCATCATCGGCAACACCTGCCTCTACGGCGCCACCGGCGGCAAGCTCTATGCGGCCGGCACCGCCGGCGAGCGCTTCGCGGTGCGCAACTCAGGGGCCCTCGCTGTGGTCGAGGGGATTGGCGACAACGGCTGTGAATACATGACAGGCGGTATCGTCACCGTGCTCGGCGAGACCGGCGTCAACTTCGCGGCGGGCATGACAGGCGGCTTTGCCTACGTGCTCGACGAGTGCGGCAGCTTCGCCAAGCGCACCAACCCCGAGCTGGTCGAGCTGCTGGAGGTGGCGGATCTCGCCATCCACCAGGAGCACCTGCGCGGCATCATCACGGCGCACCTCAACGAAACCGGCAGCTCGCGCGCCGAGGAGATCCTGGCCAACTTCGACTCCTATGTGCCCAAGTTCAGGCTGATCAAACCCAAGTCCAGCGACGTCAAGTCCCTCTTGGGCCACACCAGCCGTTCCAGTGCAGAACTCAGAATCCAGGCGCAATAAGGAGGGAACCCTATGAGCCAGAACGTATTCCAGTTTATCGATGTCCAGCGGGTCGACCCGCCCAAGAAGCCGCTCAAGATCCGCAAAATCCAGTTTGTGGAGATCTACGAGCCCTTCAACCAGGCCCAGGTCGGCATGCAGGCGGATCGCTGCCTCGACTGCGGCAACCCCTATTGCGAGTGGAAGTGTCCGGTCCACAACTACATCCCCAACTGGCTGAAACTGGCCAACGAGGGGCGCATCCTGGAGGCGGTGGAACTCTCCCACCAGACGAACAGCCTGCCGGAGGTGTGCGGCCGCGTCTGCCCGCAGGATCGTCTGTGCGAGGGTGCCTGCACCCTCAACGACAGATTCGGTGCCGTGACCATAGGCAACATCGAAAAATACATCACTGACAAGGCGTTCGAGATGGGCTGGCGCCCGGACCTCTCCAAGGTGGTCAAGACCGGCAAGCGGGTCGCCGTCATCGGTGCAGGCCCGGCCGGCCTTGCCTGCGCCGACGTGCTGGCACGCAACGGCGTGACCCCGGTAGTGTTCGACAAATACCCGGAGATAGGTGGCCTGCTCACCTTCGGCATTCCCTCCTTCAAGCTGGAAAAGGAAGTGATGCAGCGCCGTCGCGAGATCTTCGAGGGGATGGGGGTGGAATTTCGCCTCGAGACCGAAGTGGGCCGTGACGTCACCTTCGCCGACCTGCTCGGCGAGTTCGATGCAGTCTTCCTCGGGGTCGGCACCTACAAATATATGAAGGGCGGCTTTGCCAACGAAGAGGCGCCGGGGGTCTACGACGCCCTGCCCTACCTCATCTCCAACGCGAACCGCTTGCTGGGCTTCGAGAAGGCGCAAGCCGACTACATCGACTTCGCCGGCAAGCAGGTGGTGGTGCTGGGGGGCGGTGACACCGCCATGGACTGCGTGCGCACCGCCATCCGTCAGGGGGCCGATCGGGTGATCTGTGCCTACCGCCGGGATGCCGAGAACATGCCGGGCTCCAAGCGGGAGGTGAAGAACGCCCAGGAGGAAGGGGTGGAATTTATGTTCAACCTCCAGCCCATCGGCGTGGAGCTGGACGCCCATGGCCGTACCTGCGGCATCAAGGTGGTGAGCACCGCGCTCGGTGAGCCCGATGCCAATGGCCGACGCAATCCTGTCGTGATCGAAGGCTCAGAGCAGGTGTTGCCCGCCGATGCGGTGGTGATGGCGTTCGGCTTCCAGCCCAACCCCCAGCCCTGGATGGCAGAGCACGGGGTCGAGCTCGACAGCCGGGATCGTATCAAGGCACCGGAGAAGGCCGAGTACGCCTTCCAGACCAGCAACCCCAAGGTGTTTGCCGGTGGTGACGCGGTGCGCGGCTCGGATCTGGTGGTGACCGCCATCTACGAGGGTCGCAAGGCGGCCGAAGGGATCATGGACTATCTGGCCGTGTAACCCGCCATCCCTGATCTGTACCAACCAACAAACAGCCCCGCTTATGCGGGGCTGTTTTTTTCTGGCTGATAGTCAACAGCCTCAGGGTGTAGCCACCCGGGTAAAGTTCACCGTAGGGCAGCTGGGCGCCACTCCCTCGGTCAGGGCCAGCGGCAGGGGGCGGTAGTTGAGCCGATAGTGGCCCGGCTGCGACAGATCGTAGACCAGGGTCAGATCCGCATCCGCCCTCTCCTGCCTGCCCTGCTCCAGCAGGAGGAAGTCGTCGGCCCCGGGCGCGCCGCGCTTGGCCAGGGGCCCCTTGTAGGGCACAGGCCTGCCATCGCGCTGCAGCTCGATGGCATCGGCAAACCAGCCCTCGAAGGGGGTGAACCAGGTCAGGACCTGCAGCGCCCCCTCCCCCCGGTTGGTCAGGGTCATCACCAGGGGCAGGGGCTCGTTCACCCCGCTCTCGGCCTTGACCGACAGTTCGCACTGCAGGGGGGCCAGCGCCAGGGTGGTGAGCAGGAGTGTCATCATGGTGCCTCCATCAAAAAAGGGGCCCTGGGGCCCCTGTTCGTGACTCAGTTTTCGCTCGGGGTATTCTCGGCGAAATACTCGTGGTTGTCGGCGTTGTTCAGCGCCTTCTGGGGATCCGTGCTCGCCAGGTTGCGGGCATTGGCCTGACCGTACCCCAGATCGTCGGTGCCCGCCACCACGTTGAAGTGGCTGAGCTCGTGGACTATGGTGCCGGCGCGGGAATCGGTCCCGTTGACGGGTGCGGTCCAGAAGCTCTTGCACAGATAGACCTTGTAGGGCTGATCCGGATAGACATAGGCGAAATAGCTCTGCTTGCAACCGCAGTCGAAGGTGAGCGGCTTGTTGTCGATGGCATCCTTGATCTTGCTGAAGTGGGTCTCGGCCTGATCCCAGCGGGAGGAATCATAGGCACCAAACCAGCTGCGATAGCGCTGGCCGCTCGGCTTGTCCACCGCCAGATAGCTGCTGGCGTTGTTGGTGATGCTGCTGGCCGCATCCAGCGCCGCCAGGATGTCGCTCTTCTGGGTGTTGGTGCAGCGGCCGCTGAAGCTGACCGAGGCGGTCACCGCCTGGGGCTCGGAGACGGCAACCTTGGCCTGTATCCTGTCATCGTTCACCCCTTCCACCCAGAGGGTCACCGCATTGGACTCGCTCGCCTGGGCCTGCTCGGCCTTGGCGGCCTTGCCTTCCTGCGGCACGGTCGGCAGCAGGTAGCGGATGCTGTACTGCCCCTGGGCACTCATGTCGTAGAGACCGGAGACCTCCGCCTGCACCGTCAGGCTCTGGCCGGCCTTGAGCAGCTGGAAGTCCTTGTCGGTCGGGGCCGCCCGCTTGATCAGGGCACCCTCGTAGCCCACCTTCTGGCCATCCCGCTCCACCAGGAACAGGGGGGCATCCTCGCTGCCCGGCAGTTGCCATTTGAGCAGACGGACCGGCTTGTCCCCGGTGTTGGTCAGGGTCAGGTTGACGCGCACGTCGTCGGTGCTGCCATCCACCAGGGTGAGCCGGGCGTCAAGCCCTGCGGCGCAGAGCGGAGAGGCCAGCACGCCGGCCAGCAGCAGGGCAAGGGGAGTCGCTTTCATCATTTTTCCTCATTCATTGAGTGGCGCCATCAGGCGGTTTGCTTCCATGTGGCCCTCTTCGGGGCCCATCCACCCTAGAGCAGAAGCACGGCGCCTCCCCCCCTCCATATGGGGGACGCCCCCCATCAGAGGGGGCCTTCCCCGGCTACGACAAAAGCTGCCCCCTTGGCGCTGCATCATGGCGCCCTCCTGCCACCGGCGAGCATCCATAAAAAACCCGGCACTGGGCCGGGTAGTGAAGGTCATGCCGGGTGGCGACCGGGATCAGGCGCCCGCCAGCAGCGCCAGGGCCGGCTGCTCGTTGCCCGGCATCACGCGATAACTCTTGTGGTGCTTGACGAGGCTGGTCTTCTTGTTGCCCTGGCTCAGCAGCAGGCCGCGGGCGAAGGCCGCCTCGGCCAGCACCCGCTCGTCACCGCGCACATAGAGGGTGAGCGGCTTGACCAGCTCGCCCGCCTCGATGTGGCCCTGATACTCGCTGGCACTGATGATGAGGCTCGACTGGCCACCGGATTGCAGGCGCAGCTTGGCGTTCACCTCGCTGGTGGTCAGCACCAGCCAGCCCGCCGCCTCCAGCTCTGCCAGCAGGTCGGCCAGCCGGGCCCCCAGCTGCACGGGCTCGGCCATGGCGCGCTCATACTGGCTGACGATGCGCTCGAGCAGCCCCTTGAGATCGGCGCCAGCCCCCAGGGTGCGGCCCAGTTGCACCCACGCCTTCAAGTCCTCCATCACCAGCCGGGAGAAGCGCTTCTCCTTGAGGGAGTCCGCCATCCAGGTGCAGAGGAAGTGGCTCTCCTGGGCCGGGGTGCGCTTGCCGCTCTTCTGGGCGGCAGTGCGGGCCAGCTCGGCCAGGCTCTGGCTGGCCATGTCAAACAGGGCCTGGTTGTAGGTGGGAAGGGTCATGGCGGATCCTCGCGTGATGACAGAGATGGCAAAGGCGCCGGTGGCGCCTTTGCAGTGCAATGGGGTGGCCCGGCGCGCTTACTTCGGCTGGCGGGGCTTCTTGGCGGCCGCCAGGCGCTTGAGGCGCTGACCCTGCAGCTTCGACTCGGCCATGGCCTGAGCGGCGGCATTGTCGGCGCGCTCCGGGCGCTTGCCGAAACGGCGGCGCTCCTGCAGCTGCTTGATCAGGTCGTCGCGGCTGCTCACCTCGTAGCCCGGCACCATGATGCGGCGGATCTTCTGGCCGATGAGGGCCTCGATCTCCAGCAGGGTGCGCTCCTCCTCGCGGCTGACGAAGGAGATGGCCATGCCGCTCTTGCCGGCGCGGCCGGTACGGCCGATGCGGTGCACGTAGTCTTCCGCGAGGAACGGCAGATCGTAGTTGACCACATAGGCGAGATCCGGGATGTCCAGACCGCGGGCGGCCACTTCGGTGGCCACCAGCACCCGCAGCTTGCCTTCGGTGAATTCGCGCAGGGCGCGGCGACGGCTGCCCTGGGCCTTGTCACCGTGCACCACGGCAGACTTGATACCGTCGAGGTTCAGCTCTTCCACCAGCTCGTCACAGCTCTCGCGGGTGCTGGCAAACACCAGCACCTGCTGCCAGTTCTGCTTGCCGATGAGCTCGGAGAGCAGCTCGCGCTTGCGCTTCTGCTCCACCGGATAGACGGTGTGGCTGACGGTGTCGGCGGTGGAGTTCTGCTTGTTGACGCTCACCACCTGGGGCTTGTCCAGCATCAGGTTCGCGAGCTTCTTCACCGCCTCGGAGAAGGTGGCGGAGAAGAGCAGGTTCTGACGGGTCTTGTTGACTGCTTGCAGGATCTGCTGCACATCGGCGCTGAAGCCCATGTCGAGGATGCGGTCCGCCTCGTCCAGCACCAGGGTCTCGACCCCGGAGAGGCTCAGGTTGCAAGCGGTGAGGTGTTCGAGCAGACGGCCCGGGGTAGCCACGATAATGTGAGCGCCCGCTTTTAGCCGCTTGGCCTGCACGTCCTGCTTGCCGCCACCAACGAGGGTCAAGGTGGTGATATCCAGATACTTGGCGAAGTCATTGATATTGCTCGCCACCTGGGCTGCCAGCTCGCGGGTCGGGGTCAGGATCAGCACCCGGGCGTTGGAGGGCTGCACCGGCGCCGGATTGTCCACCAGGCGTTGCAGGATGGGCAGGGCAAAGGCCGCGGTCTTGCCGGTCCCGGTCTGGGCGCTCGCCAGCAGGTCGCGGCCACGGCGCACGGCCGGAATGGCTTGCTGCTGCACAGGGGTCATCTCCTGATAACCGCAATCTGAGATGGCGCGCAAAATCTCGGGGGCAAAATCGAACGATTCAAATCTCATCTTGGGTTCCTGTGTTCCAGCTGGGCTGTAGTTGGCGTGAGTGGCCTGAGCGGGCGTCTGGCCCTGCGTTGGCGCGGCTTGGGGCCAAGGACGGCTGGGACTGACATCACGTCAGAAAGTGAGCCGGAAAATGGCGGGCGCGAAGTGTAACAGATAGGCGGCGGGATTGCCGCCTCAAATGGCCTGTATTTTTCCATGGGCGGCGCCCGCCCGAGGGAAGGCGCCGCCGAGGAGCGGGGTCAGCGCACCCGCTTGGTCGGGCGCTTGAGCAGCCGCATGCCGATGGCGGCCACGGCGATGATGAAGAGTGCAAAGGAGGTGATCAGCAGGCACTTGGTCAACAGCTCGTGGTGATTGGCCAGGACCGGGGTCGCCATCATGGCCTTGCCAACCAGGCTGAGCAGCAGGGACCAGAGGAAGGCGCTGGCGAAGCTGACCATCGCCACCCGCAGCAGGTTGAGGCGTGACACCCCCATCAGCATGGGGGTCAGCACCCGGACGAAGGGGATGAAGCGGGAGACGAACATGGCCCAGAAGCCGTAGCGATCGAGCAGCCTGGATGCCCGGGGCAGGCTCCCCTCCGGGATCATCCGCTCCACATGGCCCATGAAGCGGGTGCCATGAAGCGCCTGGCCCTGCCAGTAGGCGAGCACGCTGCCTATCCCGGCGGCGAGCGGCAGGTAAAGCAGCGTCACCTCGGGCCCCAGCACCCCCATGCCCACCAGCCCGCCGGCCAGCAACACCAGGCTGTCGCCCGGCAACGGCAAAAAGACAAAGCTCGACTCGAGAAAGAGGATCACCACCAGGCAGGTGACGAGCAGGCCGATTGCCTGCATTTGTATAAGCTGATCAAAATCCTGATGCCATATGGCAAGCAGCATGTCCTGCATCTGGTGCGACTCCCATCAACGTAATGCGCATTCGTCGTGATGACCCTAAGGCCCCGCCTGGTAATCCATCCCTGATACCACCCCAAAGTTCGTATGGGAGGCCTCTTATACACCCGGGGAACTGAACAATAAATTAATGATCACTATTTCTGCCCATCGGCAGGGCATCGAGGTCGGCCGACCCGGGCCTTCGTCAGATGCCCGGCAGCGAACCTTGGCCATCACGAGGCAGAGATTATGGTCAGTTGACACCCGGCCTGGCTGTCAAGTCCCGCGAAAAACGTTACAGTGTGAGGACTCCCCAGTGGACGGGGAGACTCATGGAGCTAGGTATGGCGCTACCCCCCTCTTCTCATGCAATCCCCGTTCTGATGGCCGGACTCTGGCTGCTCTGCCCTGGCGCACACGCCAGCGACGAGAGCCTGGTGCAGCAACGCGCCAATGCGGTCGTCTCCCTGATGAGCTACACGGTGGTGCCGGACATCACCGCCAGCAACCTGGACATCGGCAGCGGCACCAACGAGAGCGCGGCCCTGACCATCACCCAGCTCGGCGGCGGCGCCACCATGAGCGAGAGTTTCCCCATCTACCTGGAGGGCACCCTGGGATACAGCCGCTACGATCCCCAGTTCGTGTTCACCAACGGCAACGAGACTCGCACCATTCCCACCAAGTGGAACAGCCTGAGCGCCACCGGCGGCATCGGCTGGGACTTCAACCTGCACCGCGACCGCCAGGGCGGCAACCTGGTGCTGCGCCCCATCGCCAACTTCACCCTGGGCACGGTGGCCAGCGACCTGCGCATCGGGGCGGCCCTGATCAAGCACAAAACCGGCAAGAGCCTCGATTTTCTCGACGGCGGCACCCTCAATGTCTATGGCCTCGGGGGCTCCCTCATGCTCGACTACGAGCTCTTCTCCAAGTCCCAGGACATCGACGCCGAGCTGCGCTACTCCTACCAGCACCTGCAAAGCTTCACCGGCACCGCCGACAGCATCACGGGTCATGCCGAGGCGGAAAACCTCGGCCTGTACCTGCGCCGCCGCGCCCCCATGT
Organism: Aeromonas sp. SrichE-2G; assembly: GCF_017939565.1. Taxonomy (NCBI): domain Bacteria; kingdom Pseudomonadati; phylum Pseudomonadota; class Gammaproteobacteria; order Aeromonadales; family Aeromonadaceae; genus Aeromonas; species Aeromonas sp. SrichE-2G. Next base: position 636,424 of record NZ_JAGKRG010000053.1, on the reverse strand, counting down.
GGAACTGGACCCTGCTGGACAGGCCCCTGCGCTACGTGCTGGAGGGGGCAAGAACCGAATACCTGGGGGCGCAACGGGGGCAGCTCGGCTTCAGCAACCTCAACTCTCTCGGCCTTGGCATCGAACTCGACAGCAGCAAATACAAGGTGCTGGTCACTCGCACCCGCCTGGTGGCCCGCTATATGTTCAGCAACAACACCAGCGGCTACTCCCTCGGGCTGGCGATGAGTTTCTAGTGCCCGGGGCATGGCGACATGATCCGCCTCGAAAGCAAAATCTCTGACTGGGCGCACATTTGACCCAATTGCCACTATCAGGCCCCACATGTATCTCCTAGCATGGGGACAAGGTGCGGCGATGGAGACTGTGACGCTGTGCTACGCCGAGGATTGAGATCGGTCTTGATGCCTACCGTGACCAGAGAACACATGACATTTCCAAGGACAGGGAGTTTGTTATGGCCAAATTTCTGAATACCAGCGCAACCAACTATTTCCTTGAAGAGCTGATAAAGGATGCCAAGGAGCGGCTAATTCTGATCAGCCCCTTCCTCAAGCTCAATGACAGGATCAAGGAGCTGCTGACTGACAAGAACCGCCTCAAGATCGATGTGCGTATCGTCTATGGTAAAAGCGAACTTCAGCCGGAAGAGATCAGCTGGCTCAAGGAGCTCACCTATATCCGCACCAGCTTCTGCAAAAACCTCCATGCCAAGTGCTACCTCAATGAAGAGATGTGCATCATCGCCAGCCTGAACCTTTACGAGTTCAGTCAGGTGAACAACAACGAGATGGGGGTACTGATCCGGCGGGCGGATGACAGCGAGCTGTACCGCGATGCCTATGACGAAGCCCAGCGGATCATCCGGATCAGTGAAGAGGTTCGCATCACGCTGGAGCGGGTCGCGAGCGACAGTGACCAAGGTGCAGCAGCAACAGTCTCTGCCGGGCAGGCACCCGCCTGCCCCAAATGCGGCACTACCATGGTGCTAAGAACCAGCAAGCGGGGAGATACCAAGGGCAATACCTTCTGGGGCTGTCCCGGCTATCCGCAATGCCGCAGCCTGATCCCTATTGAGAACTAAGTATCGAATTAATGAATACTTGCCCCTGAGCAGATAACTAAATTCACATATTTAAAATAAGGATGTTGTATGCCGGAATTAGCTATTTCAGATTTCACTAATATTGCTGTTGCAACTGGCTCACCTAAACACACAAAGCTTAGACAGATCGCACTAAGAGGTGATTACGCACACTATAAAGATTACTACTTGCAACTTAGAACCGCTATAAAGTCACTTTTCAGCCAAAAGAGACATGTATCGTACCTGATTGACATATCTAGAAAGCAAAAGGACTCTAGTAAAAAAATAAAATTTGAACGCCTAGCTCATAATTTTATTCAATGGCAGTCAGGTAAGAAAATTGATGTGTATGCATCACTGCGGGAGTCCTTCGTTTTTAATAGCACAACAATTCATTGCAACCCCGAGCTAAGCGTATTAATCAATGGCGTTAGAACTCATGTCAAGCTCCATTTCACCGAGAAGCAGAGAATGACAAGAGAGCGGGCAGATTATATCTGCTATTTAATGCATGAAGCTATTCAAGAGGCGGGTGCGGAATATATCGTACTTGATCTTCATTCAGGTCAAGAGTTCGGACTTACCTCTGATAGAAGCAGAATGGAGGATAAAGTGTGCCGGGAGATATTATGGATTGAACAAAACTGGCCGATTTAACTCTTAGAGGATTATTCATGAAGTGCGCACTAATTTATGATTTCGATGGAACCTTGGCGGAAGGTGACTGTGCCCAGCATGGGGTTATGCCCGAATTAGGGATAACTGATATTCCTGAATTTTGGGCTAGCGTGAAGCGTAGAGCAAAACACGATGACGGCGATGAAATATTGACCTATCTTGGCATGCTGGCAGAGAAGGCTAACATACTTAAATCTGATGTCCTTAGTACAGAAAAACTAATAATGCATGGACAATCTATCCCCCTGTTCAGTGGGGTCGAATCATGGTTTGACAGAATTGATAGGTTTGCTGAAAGCATTGGCCTAGAACTAGATCATTACATCATATCAAGCGGTCTTGATGCAATGATCAGGGGGACTAGCATTGGAAATAAATTTCGTGACATTTACGCTTGCAAGTATCACTACTCAGAAGATAAATGTTACGCAACATGGCCAGCTCAAGCAATAAACTATACAACCAAGACCCAGTTTTTATTTAGAATAAACAAAGGCATACATAACTCCTGGGATAACGGAGAAGTAAACAAGTTCATTGAACTCCAAGATAGAGATATCCCATTCCAGAGAATGATATATCTTGGTGATGGCGATACAGACATTCCTTCCATGAAGATGGTGAGATATCAAGGTGGCAGATCTATAGCAGTCTTTGATAACAAGAAATGGCCTTTAAAATCAACTCAAGATAAAGTTGAAAAACTCATTTCTGAGGAGAGGGCTGATTATGTCGTTCCTGCTCTGTATGATGAAGGCAGTCATCTAGATATCACAGTCAAAGGCTTGTTGAGACTATTTAAAAGAAAGGGATAGTTCTTAAATTATGTATTGATATAAATAATGGCGGCCAATGGGCCGCCCTTGTTGTTTAAAGGTATCAGCGGATCGTCGCCATCTTCTGCACGCAGCGCTGCTCGCGCTCATCCACCCGCTTGGCAAACCAGGCGGTGGTGAGGTTGCGGGTGATCTTGGGGCTTTTCAGCTGAATGCCGGGCAGGATGGCGCGGGGCAACCGCTTGCCCGCCTGCTTGTCGGCCAGGGCGAAGACCCTGTGGTAGAGGTCGCTCTTGGCAAAGTCGCTGCTATCCCCCAGTTTCAAGCTCTGGCTGATGGCCGTCTTGCTCATGTTGACCCGGCTGGCGAGGGTGTAGACCGCCAGCTCGGTATTGCCGGGCTTGTCGGAGTTGTAGCGAATGAGATCCCCGTCCAGCGCCAGGGTCTTGCCGCTCAGGCGGCTGACCGCGGCCTGGAAGGCGGCATTGCGGCTCGCGTACCAGCCCGCATTGAAGTCGGCGAAGCGATAGAGGGTGTCGGGGTAGTCGGCCGGATAGCCGAAGATGTGCCTGGTGCCGAACCAGATGCCGCCGCGACGGGTGAACACCTCGTGGCGGATGCTCTCCTTCACGGAATAGGGGTAGCCGCGGGCGTTGGCCTCGGCAAAGGCGATGCTCACCTGCATGGGGCCCCCGGTACGCACCGGGTTCATGTTGCCAAAGAGCTGCTTGCCCATGGGCACTGTGCCTATCATGTCTTCAAAAATCTCGCTCATCTCCCGCTCGGTACGCAGCTTGTCGATCCGCTCGGCATAGGACTTGCCGGTCGGGGACTTGATGGAGAGCGCGGTGCGCACCATGAACTCGGGGATGAGCAGCTTGCCGGCCCGGGCGTTGATCTCCTTCCAGGCTATCTTGCCAAGACCTGGCACCACGGGATCGGCCTGGTAGGTGGCCTCCTGCTCCGCCACCGCCAGCACGGTACAGACGTTGTGATCGCTCACCGTCAAGTTCTGGGTGGTGAGGGCGGTCACCACGTCGTTGGCCCAGCCCGGCTTGTCCGGCACCTGCTTGGGCAGGAAGCGCACGATACGGGTCTTCATGTCGGCCGGCTTCTGTGGCTGCATCGCCTTGGGAATGGGGCGCCCCGCCGGGGTCGCCGGGCTGGTCGGTGCCGGCGGCTCGCTGGCACAACCGGCGAGCAGCAAGGTGACGAGCAGCGGCAACCCGCGCACGACAACAGAATGAGAGGAGAGAGACATGATCATCAAGGCATCCGGTACAGAGACTGTGCCCGACCTGCGTCAGGCGAGCAAATGGTCGCTCATTGTAGAGGATTGATCCGCAAGGCTAAAGCCTGATGGCAGCGGCACCACCCTCGCTCAAGCAACCTCTGTCGCATCCCTTGCAAGCCGATGAACAGCACGACACGGGCTTTTATCGAGAGTGATTTACATTTAGAATGCCGCCGCCCGGACGCTCACGGTATGGACCCCATGGACAGACTGACCCTTCTCTTTGACCCCGTGCAGCAGTGGCTGATCACGCCGCTCTGGCACTGCCTCACCGGATTGCTCGACCTCAACGGCCGCCTGGGAGCCCCTTTTCTGCTCATCTCGGGCACGGTCGCCTACCTGCTCTATCGCCATCGCCGTCACCAGGGGGATCCCGGCGCCCGCAGCTTTGCCGGTTTTCTCGGGGGCCGGGCCGTCTGGCTGCACCCCTCGGCCCTGCTCGATTACCAGTACTATCTGGTGCGAGCGCTACTCCATGTGGCGCTGATCCTGCCGATCCTGGCCCTGCTCCACCCCTGGCTGCTGCAGGCGGAGGATGTCCAGTCGGCCCTGACCCGGCTGTGGGGTGAGCGTCCCCGGCTGGCCGAGACGAGCTGGCTGATGATGCTCTACGGTCTGGGCGTCTTTCTCATCAGCGATCTGGTGCATTACTGGCTACACCGCGCCTTCCACAGTCGCTGGCTCTGGGAGTTTCACAAGGTACACCACAGCGCGACCGTGATGGTGCCGCCGACGGCAAGCCGCATTCATCTGGTGGAAAAACTGTGCGAGATGCTGGTCAAGGGGAGCTGTCTCGCCCTCTACGCCGGCGCCTTCCACTGGCTGTGTGGCGGCACCGTGCGCCCCTACACCCTGTTTGGGGTGAGCTACCTGGTGCTGGTGTTCAACTCCCTGGCCGCCAACCTGCGCCACACCCATGTCTGGCTCTCGTTTGGCCCCGTCATCGAGCACGTCTTCAACAGCCCGGCCCAGCACCAGATCCACCACAGCCGGGATCCCCGCCACTTCAACCACAACTTCGGCACCAACCTCTCCCTCTGGGACTGGTGGTTTGGCACCCTCTATGTGACCAGCAGCCAGCCCGAGCCCCTCTCCTTCGGGGTCGGTCCCAGGGACAACGAGCGCTACAGCCGCCTGAGCGTGCTCATCCTGCGCCCCTTCCTGGTGACGGCGCGCAAGCTGTGGCGCGCCCTGCCCCGCCCGCGCGGGCGCAATGCCCTGGCCGATTGAGCCGGACAGCCATAAAAAAACGCCACCTTGCGGTGGCGTTTTTTTATGGGCGAAGAGACGTGCTAGCTCAGGCGCTACGGCGCAGGGCCTGATGCTGGGCGGCACCGTTGATCACCGCCTGCAGGGAGGCATTGACCACATCGCGACCCACGGCCACCCCGCACATGCGGGTGCCCTCGACGCTCAGCAGCACATAGGCCGCGGCGCGGGATTCGGTGCCGGCGGTGAGGGCATGCTCGGAGTAATCCAGCACGTCGATGTGCATGCCGGTCTGGCGCTGCCAGCCGTTGACCAGGGCCGTGATGGCCCCCTCCCCCTCACCGCACAGCTGCAAAGTGCCCGCCGGAGTCTGCAACTCCAGGCGCAGGCTCTCCTGGCTGTCGTGGCCGAGCTGGAAGCGCCCGATGCGATAGCCGTGGGCAGGCTCGAGGTAGTGCTGCTCGAACAGGGCGCGGATCTGCTCCGGGCTGATCTCGCTGCTGCTGGCCTCCGCCTCGGCTTGAACCCGGCGGCTGAAGTCGATTTGCAGCCAGCGCGGCAGTTGCAGACCGAGGTCACGCTCCAGCAGATAGGTCACCCCTCCCTTGCCGGACTGGCTGTTGATGCGGATCACCGCCTCATAGCTGCGGCCGAGATCGGCAGGATCGATGGGCAGGTAAGCCACGTCCCAGTAATGGTCCGGTTTTTCCGCCGCCAGGGACTTGCGGATGGCGTCCTGGTGGCTGCCGGAAAACGCGGTGTAGACCAGCTCGCCGGCATAGGGGTGGCGCGGGTGCAGGGCAATCTGGGTGCAGGCCCCCACGGTGGCGACGATGGCATCCATGTCGGACAGGTCCAGCTCGGGGTCGATCCCCTGGCTGTAGAGGTTCATGGCCATGGTAACGATGTCCATGTTGCCGGTGCGCTCGCCGTTGCCGAGCAGGGTACCCTCGATGCGATCCGCCCCCGCCAGCACCGCCAGCTCGGCGGCGGCCACCCCGCAGCCTCTATCGTTGTGGGTGTGGATGGAGATGCTCACCTCGGGGCGCGCCTTCAGGTGGCGGCAGAACCACTCCACCTGATCCGCAAACACGTTGGGGGTGCTCACCTCGACGGTGGCGGGCAGGTTCAGGATCATGGGACGGGAAGCGCTGCGCCACTCGTCGATAACGGCGTCACACACCTCGACGGCGAACTCCACCTCGGTGCTGCTGAAGCTCTCCGGGGAATACTGGAAGCTCCACTCGGTGCCCGGATTGCGGGCCGCATACTCCCGCACCCAGCGCGCTCCCTGCACCGCGATAGCCTTGACCCCTTCCCTTCCTGAGTTGAACACATAGTTGCGCTGGGTCGGGTTGACCGAGTTGTAGACGTGAACGATGGCACGCTTCGCCCCCTTGAGGGCCTCGAAGGTGCGGGCGATGAGATCTTCCCGGGCCTGCACCAGCACCTGGATGGTGACGTCATCGGGGATGAGGTTTCGCTCGATAAGCTCGCGCACGAAGTCGAAATCAGGCTGGGAGGCCGCAGGGAAGCCCACCTCGATGTGCTTGAAGCCGATGTGGGTCATCAGCGCCCACATCTGCAGCTTCTGGGCCACCGTCATGGGCTCGACCAGCGCCTGGTTGCCGTCGCGCAGATCCACGGCACACCAGAGCGGCGCCCGCTCCAGCACCCGGTTGGGCCACTGGCGATCCGCCAGGTTGATCACGGGGGCACGACGGTATTTGCGATGATCGAAGCTCATATTCTGATTCCCTTGGCTGATATGCGGGTCGCCGGGCGACTGACAACGGGCGGGGCAAGGAGGGGAAGCGGGTTGACGCGGTAACGCCGGCCCTGACGAGTCGCGCGGCGGTAACCCCGCGACCGGTTTTCCGGTGGCCCCCGTCGGTCACCGGGGCCGGCCACGGCAGCCGGATTGGGCTGCGGGCGCTGATCCTCTCGCACAGTGCCCGGGAGGCCCGGGGGCATGTCGGTGCAGACGACCTTGTTTGTATGAGCACCCAGTATAGGGAGGCCGGGAGGGCGAGAGATTGCGAAGATTGCACTTGGATAGGCCAACTAAGCAATGTTGATACACTAAAAGTCCATTAATGGGGTGAGTATCACCACCCCTGATGCATTATTCGCCATGTCCACCATGTTGCTTCCGGACGATACCTCTGGTTTGACAGGGACAGGCAATAAAAAACCCCGCCATTGCTGGCGGGGTTTGCGTGTATCGAGCGGGCAGCGTGCTGCCGGCGCTCTTAGCGGTTGTTCACCTTCTCGTGCAGCTCCTGCACCGAGCTTACGTTGGCGGTGGCATCGACGGTGATGGCCATGCAGGTGGCAAAGGCCGCGTGCAGCGTGGTGGTGTAGGCCACCTTGTGCTGCAGGGCGCCGCGGCGCAGCTGCTTGGAGTCCTCGATGGCCTGACGCCCCTCGGCGGTGTTGACGATGTAGGTGTACTCGCCGTTCTTGATGCGATCCAGGATGTGCGGGCGACCCTCGTGCACCTTGTTGACCAGGCGCGGGTTGATGCTCGCTTCCCCCAGGGTCACCGCAGTGCCGTGAGTGGCGTCGAGGTCATAGCCCAGCTCCAGCAGCTTGGCGGCCAGGTTGACCACCCGCTCCTTGTCGCCGTGGCGCACGGACAAGAGGGCGCGACCTTCGCGCGGCACCTGGTGGCCGGCACCCAGCTGGGCCTTGGCGTACGCCTCGGCGAAGCTGCTGCCCACCCCCATGACTTCACCTGTACTGCGCATCTCCGGGCCCAGCAGCGGGTCGACACCCGGGAACTTGGCGAACGGCAGCACTACCTCTTTCACGGAGTAGTAGGGCGGGATGATCTCGGTGGTAAAGCCTTGATCTTTCAGGCTCTGACCGGCCATCACGCGGGCGGCGATCTTGGCGAGCGGCGCACCGGTGGCCTTGGAGACGAAGGGCACGGTACGGGCGGCACGGGGGTTCACCTCGATGAGGTAGATCTCGTTGTCTTTCACCGCGAACTGCACGTTCATCAGGCCGACCACGCCGAGCTCCAGGGCCAGTTTGCGCACCTGCTCGCGCATCTCGTCCTGAATGGCCTTGGACAGGGTGTAGGGCGGCAGGGAGCAGGCGGAGTCACCGGAGTGGATACCGGCCTGCTCGATGTGCTCCATGATGCCGCCGATGACCACATCCACGCCGTCGCAGATGGCATCCACGTCCACCTCGGTGGCATCGTCCAGGAAGCGGTCCAGCAGCACAGGCGACTCGTTGGAGACGCTCACCGCCTCGGCAAAGTAGCGACGCAGATCCTGCTCGTCATAGACGATCTCCATGGCGCGGCCACCCAGCACGTAGGAGGGGCGAACCACCAGCGGGTAGGTGATGCGCGTGGCCAGTTGCACGGCCTGCTCCAGGGCGGTGACGGTGCCGTTTTCCGGCTGCTTGAGGCCCAGACGCTCGACGGCGGACTGGAAGCGCTCGCGGTCTTCGGCACGGTCGATGGCATCGGGGCTGGTGCCAATCACCGGCACGCCGTTGGCTTCCAGGGCGCGAGCCAGTTTGAGCGGAGTCTGGCCGCCGTACTGGACGATGACGCCCTTGGGCTGCTCGACCCGCACGATCTCCAGCACGTCTTCCAGGGTCACCGGCTCGAAATAGAGGCGGTCCGAGGTGTCGTAATCGGTGGAGACGGTTTCCGGGTTGCAGTTGACCATGATGGTCTCGTAACCGTCTTCGCGCAGGGCCAGGGCCGCGTGCACGCAGCAGTAGTCGAACTCGATGCCCTGACCGATACGGTTCGGGCCGCCACCGATGACCATGATCTTGTCGCGGTTGGTGGGGTTGGCCTCGCACTCCTCGTCATAGCTGGAGTACATGTAGGCGGTGTTGGTGGCGAACTCGGCCGCGCAGGTATCGACCCGCTTGTAGACCGGGAAGATGTTGTGACGGGCGCGCAATTTACGCACTTCACCTTCGGCCACGCCCAGGATCTTGGCCAGACGCGCGTCGGCAAAGCCCTTGCGCTTGAGGGCGCGCAGGAAGTCGGCGTCCAGACCGGCCATGCCGCGCTCTTTCACCTGCTCTTCGAGTTTGACCAGCTCTTCAATCTGCACCAGGAACCAGGGGTCAATCTTGGTCAGGCGGAACACGCCGTCCATGGAGAGACCGGCACGGAAGGCGTCGGCGATGTAGAAGATGCGATCGCTACCGGCATCCTGCAGCTCGTGGCGGATGCGGGTCAGGGAGTCAGGGGCATTGAGGTCGACCATGGGGTCGAAGCCGGTCTTGCCGGTCTCGAGGCCGCGCAGGGCCTTGTGCAGGGACTCCTGGAAGTTGCGGCCGATGGCCATCACTTCGCCGACGGACTTCATCTGGGTGGTCAGACGGTCGTTGGCGCCGGCAAACTTCTCGAAGTTGAAGCGCGGTACCTTGGTGACCACGTAGTCGATGGCCGGCTCGAAGGAGGCCGGGGTGCGACCACCGGTGATGTCGTTCATCAGCTCGTCCAGGGTGTAACCGATGGCGAGCTTGGCGGCGATCTTGGCGATGGGGAAGCCGGTCGCCTTGGAGGCGAGCGCGGAGGAGCGGGACACCCGCGGGTTCATCTCGATGATGACCATGCGGCCGTCTTTCGGGTTGATACCGAACTGGACGTTGGAGCCGCCGGTCTCGACACCGATCTCGCGCAGCACCGCCATGGAGGCGTTGCGCATGATCTGGTACTCCTTGTCGGTCAGCGTCTGGGCTGGCGCGACCGTGATGGAGTCACCGGTGTGGATGCCCATGGGGTCGAAGTTCTCGATGGCGCAGACGATGATGCAGTTGTCGTTGCGATCCCGCACCACCTCCATCTCGTACTCTTTCCAGCCGATGAGCGATTCGTCGATGAGCAGCTCCTTGGTCGGCGACAGGTCCAGGCCGCGCTCGCAGATCTCCACGAACTCTTCGGTGTTGTAGGCAATACCGCCGCCGGAGCCCCCCATGGTGAAGGAGGGACGGATGATGCAGGGGAAGCCGACCATCTGCTGCACCTTCCACGCCTCTTCCATGTTGTGGGCGATGCCGGCGCGCGGGCACTCCAGGCCGATGCTGCGCATGGCCTTGTCAAAGCGGGAGCGGTCTTCGGCCTTGTCGATGGCGTCGGCGGTGGCACCGATCATCTCGACACCGAACTCCTTGAGCACGCCGTGCTGCTCCAGCGCCAGGGCGCAGTTCAGGGCAGTCTGGCCACCCATGGTGGGCAGGATGGCGTCCGGGCGCTCTTTCTTGATGATCTCGCGCACCACTTCCCAGGTAATGGGCTCGATGTAGGTCGCGTCGGCCATCTCCGGGTCGGTCATGATGGTGGCCGGGTTGGAGTTCACCAGGATGACGCGGTAGCCCTCTTCTTTCAGGGCCTTGCACGCCTGGGCGCCGGAGTAGTCGAATTCGCAGGCCTGGCCGATGACGATGGGGCCGGCGCCGAGGATCAGGATGCTCTGTAGGTCGTTACGTTTTGGCATGGCTCTCTTTATCCTCTTAGGCGCGATACTGCTTAATCAATTCAATAAAGTGGTCGAACAGACCGGCACAGTCGTGCGGACCCGGACTCGCCTCGGGGTGGCCCTGGAAGCTGAAGGCCGGACGGTCGGTACGATGGATGCCCTGGAGCGACCCATCGAACAGGGAGACGTGAGTCGCGCGCAGGCACTCGGGCAGGGTGTTCTCGTCCACCGCGAAGCCGTGGTTCTGGGCGGTGATCATCACGGTGTTGTCGTCCAGACTCTTCACCGGGTGGTTGGCACCGTGGTGGCCGAACTTCATCTTGACGGTCTTGGCGCCGGAGGCCAGGCCCAGCAGCTGGTGGCCCAGGCAGATGCCAAACACCGGGGTGTTGGTATCCAGGAAGGTTTTGATCGCCTCGATGGCGTAGTCGCACGGCTCGGGGTCGCCGGGGCCGTTGGAGAGGAAGATGCCATCCGGGTTCATCGCCAGTACCTCGGCGGCCGGGGTCTTGGCCGGTACCACGGTCAGGCGGCAGCCGCGGTCCACCAGCATGCGCAGGATGTTGCGCTTCACGCCGAAGTCATAGGCCACCACGTGGTACTTGAAGTCGCCCTCTGCCGGGGTCACGTGCCCCTTGCCAAGCTGCCAGCTGCCTTCAGTCCAGCGGTAGGATTCGCTCACGGTCACTTCCTTGGCCAGATCCATTCCCTTCAAGCCGGGGAAGGCGCGGGCCTGGCTCAGGGCATGGGCCTCGTCGAGCTGCTTGCCCGCCAGGATGCAACCGGCCTGGGCACCTTTCTCGCGCAGGATACGGGTCAGCTTGCGGGTGTCGATGTCGGCGATGCCAACGATATTGTGGGACTTGAGGTAATCGGAGAGGGATTGCTGATTGCGGAAGTTGGAGGCCAGTATCGGAAGGTCCCGGATGATGAGGCCCTGAGCATGGACCTGACTGGACTCTTCATCTTCGCTGTTGGTGCCGGTGTTGCCTATATGGGGGTAAGTGAGGGTAACGATCTGACGGGAATAAGAGGGATCAGTGAGGATTTCCTGGTAACCCGTCATCGACGTGTTGAAAACCACTTCACCAACGGAACATCCCTCGGCGCCTATCGACACGCCTTTGAACACAGTTCCATCTTCCAGCACTAGCAATGCAGTGTGATTCAAGACAACCTCCAGTTATTTAGCTTTAAATTCAGCAATTTACCTGGGTGTTGCGGGTCCGGACGCTGTTTGAAACAGGGTTCAAACCCGGCAGATTTCTGGCAAATTGGGCGCATTCTACTTAAAAACGATCTCATTTCAACGTCTTTTCTCGTCTGAAATGCATCTAAATTCAATAAACAAGCAACATTACCCATTATCTATGCACTTCATAGCTTTGCAACCCCCTCCCCGAAAAGAAAAGTAAAAACCCCGACAAAAAGCCACTTTGTGCGCCCCACAAAGCAAACAAATCATATTTTTTTTCATATAAATCAATTAATTGATTTTCTTAAAAAGAAATAACATTAAACATAAACCCCTTTTTACAGGCAGAAAAAATCACCAATTCGGTGGAAAACGTTTTTCTATGTTTGAATTTTTAGTCTGATTGACGACAAGAAAAAAAGGGGGTTATAGGGGACTATTGAGACCCAAACCCGTTACCCTTTGATGACATCCATGTCGCGAGAGTTTGGCGAGTTTGTAAGAATTGCAGGATTTAGGCGGGTTCACTTAAAAAGTGATGACTAAGGCTTGTTTCTACAAAAACTATACGAAAGACCCCGGCAAACCGGGGTCTGGCACTCAGGGCGGGGGCGCGGATGCGCTCCCTCTCTCCTCGCGGCACCTTATTTCAGGCCGAGCACATCCTGCATGTCGTAGAGGCCGGCATGCTGGCCACTGAGCCACTTGCCCGCCCGCACCGCGCCGTTGGCAAAGGTGAGCCGGCTGGAGGCCTTGTGGCTGATCTCCACCCGCTCGCCGATGTCGGCAAACATGACGGTGTGCTCCCCCACCAGATCCCCGGCGCGGATGGTGGCAAAGCCGATGGTATTGCGATCCCGCTCGCTGGTGATCCCCTCGCGGCCATAGACGGCGCACTCCTTGAGATCGCGGCCAAGAGTTTTCGCCACTACCTCACCCATGGAGAGGGCGGTACCGGACGGAGCGTCCACCTTGTGTCTGTGGTGCCCCTCGATGATCTCGATGTCGGTGTAATCCCCCATTACCCTGGCGGCCTGCTCCAGCAGCTTGAACACCAGGTTGACGCCGACCGAGTAGTTGGACGCGAAGACGATGCCGATCTGCTTGCCCGCCTCGTGCAGCGCCGCTTTGCCCGCCTCGTCAAAGCCCGTGGTGCCGATCACCATCCGCTTGTCGTGAGCCAGGGCGAAGGCCAGGTTGGCCAGGGTCACCTCGGGGCGGGTGAAGTCGATGATGAGATCGAACTCATCGCGCACCTTGTCCAGGCTGTCGCTGATGGCCACCCCGAGACGGCCCAAGCCGTTGAGTTCACCCGCATCCAGACCAATCACGGCAGAGCCCGGCCGTTCCAGCGCCGCCCCCACCACCACGCCCTCGGCGTTGGCGATAGCCTCCAGCAGCACCTTGCCCATACGACCATTACAGCCCATCACGGCCACACGGATCGGATTGTCCATCTCCACCCTCTCATCTCTTTATTTTGGAAAGAGACCGTTTTACCAGCCCGCGCCCCCTTTGAAAAGCCCGGCGTGGCCGCCCACGGGCATCCGATTTTTTATCAACTAAATAACCAATACACCGAATAATCGACAAAACAAAAACCCAGGACAGAATCATAAAGTAAAAAGAATTATCCATCTGGACGTCTATCTTGACCCCTTGCCCCCGACTCACTACTGTAGGCCCCCCATGGTGGCAGGATGCCCGCCCTGTGTAGAGTCAATCCGGCCCGACACAGGTTGCGACAGGAGGTCATTGTTCAAGTTTCGAGGAACACATGATCCAGACCCAACCCAGTGCCAGAGCCCTGCTGCCCCTTCTGGTCTTTCTTGCTCTCTTTATCGGTACCGGTACCTGGCTGACCCTGCAGGGGGTCGAGTTCGCCTTTTACCAGTTGCCCGCCCCCGTCGCCGCCCTGCCCGCCGTCATGCTGGCCCTGATGCTGGGACGTGAGGGGTTCAACAAGAACCTGGAGACCTTCTTCAAGGGGGTCGGCGACAGCAACATCATGGCCATGTGCCTCATCTATCTGCTGGCGGGCGCCTTTGCCACCGTGGCCAAGGCCACCGGCGGGGTGGATGCCACGGTCGCCCTCGGTCTGTCGCTCATCCCGGGCTGGTGCCTGCTGCCGGGGCTCTTCCTCATCTCTGCCTTTATTGCCACCGCCATGGGCACCTCCATGGGCACCATAGGCGCCATCGCCCCCGTGGCCCTCGGCGTCGCCCAGGCCACCGGCATCGATCCGGTGCTGATGGCGGGCACCATCCTCTCCGGCGCCATGTTTGGCGACAACCTCTCCATCATCTCCGACACCACCATAGCCGCGACCCGCAGCCAGGGCTGCGAGATGAAGGACAAGTTCCGCGAGAACGTCAAGATTGCCGCCCCCGCCGCCGTGCTGGTCATCCTGCTCTATCTGATGTTGGGCTCCACGGGCGAAGCGCCGGCCCCCACCGCCGAGGCGGACGTGCTCAAGGTCGCGCCCTATCTGCTGATCCTGGTGCTGGCGCTCTCTGGCATGAACGTCTTCATGGTGCTGGGGCTCGGCATCATCGCCGCCGGCGGCGTGGGGATGATTGGCGGTTATCCCCTCGGCCAGTTCAGCAAGGACATCTATCAGGGCTTCACCAGCATGCAGGAGATCTTCCTGCTCTCCATGCTCATCGGCGGCCTCGGCGCCCTGATGGAGCGCCAGGGTGGCCTGGCCTGGATCAGCGCGCGCATCAGCGCCCTCATCGCCCGCTTCACCCGCAGCCACGACGGCGAGCAGAACGAGAAAGCGGCCGAGCTCGGCATCGCCGGGGTGGTGAGCCTCACCAACCTCTGTACCGCCAATAACACGGTGGCCATCATAGTGGCGAGCAAGGTGGCCCGGGATCTCGCCGAGCAGCACGGGGTCACCCCGCGCCGTGCCGCCTCCATGCTCGACATCTTCTCCTGCGTGGTGCAGGGGCTCATCCCCTGGGGCGCCCAGGCGCTGCTGCTGGGCTCCATCTTCGCGCTCTCGCCCCTGGCGGTAGTGAGCATGAGCTTCTACCCCATGGCGCTGGCCCTGGCCGCCGTCGCGGCTGTCTTCATCAAGCACCAGATGAGCGCGGTGGCGGCGCCCTCCCCCCGCGCCTGATTGTCCCTCCCAGGGCTGCCGCCAAGGCGGCCCTGGTCGGTGCGCTTTTCATCCCGCCGGCCCCTTGTTAAGGTAGCGCCACCCCCTTCCTCTCACAGGAGTCCCCATGCCGGATACCCAGCCCGAGCGGCAGACGTTGCGCCAGCTCATCCGCCAGCGCAGAAAGAGCCTGAGCCAGGCCGAGCAGCAGGCCGCGGCCCAGCAGCTGGTCGAGCGCTTTCAGGAACACCCCGGGATCCTCGCGGCCAGGCGCATCGCCCTCTATCTGGCCAACGACGGGGAACTCGATCCCCTGCCCGCCATTCACTGGCTCTGGGCCCAGCAAAAAGAGGTCTTCCTGCCGGTGCTCCACCCCTTTACTCCGGGTCACCTGCTCTTCCTGCGCTACACCGCCACCAGCCCCATGACTCGCAACCGCTACGGCATCGCCGAGCCCGAGCTCGATGTGCAGCAGGTGGTGCCCCACAGCATGCTGGATCTCATCTGCACGCCCCTGGTGGCCTTCGATGCCACGGGCAACCGACTCGGCATGGGGGGCGGCTACTACGATCGCACCCTGGCCTGCTGGCACGAGCACGGGCTGGGCCCAAGGCCCCTGGGACTGGCCCACGACTGCCAGCAGGTGGATGCCGTGCCGCAGGAGCAGTGGGACGTGCCGCTCCCCCAGATCATCACCCCCAGCCGCTGCTGGCACTTTGCGTGATCCCGCTGGAGAGACCCGAGATTGCCTCCTTCCCCACCCCCCGGCTTAATAAACAGGCAAACGATTTACATCTTGGGGATTTTTGCGTCATAAGGTGAGCGCCATGGTCGCTCTGGGAAGGCGGCTTGGATATAATGCGCCCGCTTTTTCCATAAGGATCCATCATGACTCAAGATGAAATGAAGAAGGCGGCCGGTTGGGCTGCGCTCAAATACGTGGTGCCCGGTTCCATCGTCGGCGTCGGCACCGGCTCTACCGTCAATCACTTCATCGACGCACTGGCGACCATGAAAGACCAGATCAAGGGCGCGGTATCGAGCTCTGTGGCCTCCACCGAGCGCCTCAAGGGCTTTGGCATCCCGGTGTTTGACCTCAACGACATCGACGCCCTCTCCGTCTACGTGGACGGTGCCGACGAAATCAACGCCACCCGCGACATGATCAAGGGGGGCGGCGCCGCCCTGACCCGCGAGAAGATCGTGGCCGCCGTGGCCGACCAGTTCATCTGCATCATCGACAACACCAAGACCGTCGACGTCCTGGGCTCCTTCCCCCTGCCGGTAGAAGTGATCCCCATGGCCCGCGAATACGTGGCCCGCGAGATCCGTGCCCTGGGCGGCAACCCGGTGTGGCGTGAAGGGGTGGTCACCGACAACGGCAACCACATCCTGGACGTGAAGGGCATGGCCATCACCGACGCCAAGGGGCTGGAGATGCAGCTCAATGCCATCGTGGGCGTGGTCACCAACGGCCTGTTCGCCCACCGTGGCGCAGACGTGGTGCTGATCGGTACGCCCGAGGGCGTGGTCACCCGCTAAGGATCTGCCAGCGGGCGGCCGGATCCCGTAATCTGGCTTTCCCGAATGGACAACGGCGCCTGATGGCGCCGTTTCTATTTATCCCTCAATGGCTTGGCGCAGCCCCTCTGCAAAAATCGTTGATAACTTCAAAGAATTTGACTTTCGTCACAAATATTCCCTCTCCCAAACGTTTTTGCTACTTTACGGTTTTCTTCACACTGCAAGCCTGAACGCATTTTCAAAAACAATAGAGGGAACGTCATGACAGCCAAGTTTTCGCTGGACAAGGATAAGATCAAAGTACTGCTGCTGGAGGGAGTCCATCCCAACACGGTGGAGACCTTTCGGGCCGCCGGTTACACCAATATCGAGTATCTGAAGACATCCCTGTCGGAAGAGGAGCTGATCGAGCGCATTCGTGACGTGCACTTCGTGGGCCTGCGTTCACGCACCCAGATCACCGAGAAGGTGCTGGACGCCGCCACCAGGCTGGTGGCCATCGGCTGTTTCTGCATCGGCACCAACCAGGTTTCCCTGGATGCCGCCCACGTGCGCGGCATTCCCGTCTTCAACGCCCCCTTCTCCAACACCCGCTCCGTGGCCGAGCTGGTACTGGGGGAGATCCTGCTGCTGCTGCGCGGCATCCCGGAGAAGAACGCCAAGTGCCATCGCGGCGTCTGGGAGAAGCTGGCCAACCGTTCGGTGGAGGCGCGTGGCAAGAAGCTCGGCATCATCGGCTACGGCCACATCGGCACCCAGCTTGGCATCATCGCCGAGATGATCGGCATGAAGGTCTACTACTACGACATCGAGAACAAGCTCTCCCTAGGCAACGCCATCCAGGTGCCCAACCTGGTGGAGCTGCTCAACATGTCTGACGTCATCAGTCTGCACGTGCCGGAGACCGCCTCCACCAAGGATCTCATCGGCGCCGAACAGCTGCGCATGATGAAACCGGGCGCCATCTTCATCAACGCCTCCCGCGGCACCGTGGTGGACATCGAGGCCCTGGCCGACTCCATCAAGAGCGGTCACCTGGCCGGCGCCGCCATCGACGTCTTCCCGGTGGAGCCCAAGTCCAACGACGAAGAGTTCCTGACCCCCCTGCGCGGCCTGGACAACGTCATCCTGACCCCCCACATCGGCGGCTCCACCCAGGAGGCCCAGGAGAACATCGGTCTGGAAGTGGCCAACAAGCTGGTCAAATACTCCGACAACGGCTCAACCCTCTCTGCCGTCAACTTCCCGGAAGTCTCCCTGCCGGGTCACAAGGGCTCCAGCCGCCTGCTGCACATACACCGCAACCAGCCTGGCGTCATGAACCAGATCAACCAGATCTTCGCCGACGAGGGGATCAACATCGCCGGTCAGTACCTGCAGACCAGCAGCGAGATCGGCTACGTGGTGATCGACGTGGAAACCGAGCACAGCGAGAAGGCCCTGGCCCGTCTCAAGGAGATCAACGGCACCATCCGTGCCCGTATCCTCCACTGATAAGCCCTTATCTGCGCAACAAAAAGCCCGTCGTGATGACGGGCTTTTTTATGTCAGGAGAAAGGTTGCTCCCGCAACCTACCACCACCCCAGCAGATTGCGGCCCACCAGGGCGCCCCACACCAGGGCGTTGAGGGCCAGGGCGATGAAGACGGCGGCGGAGCCCAGATCCTTGGCGCGGCCGGAGAGTTCGTGATGCTCGGAGCCGATGCGATCCACCACCGCCTCCACGGCGGAGTTGATCACCTCGACGATCACCACCAGCCAGCTGATGCAGACCAGCAGCAGGATCTCGTTGAGGGAGTCACCTATCCAGAATGCCAGCGGCATCAGCAGCAGGATCAGCACCAGCTCCTGGCGGAAGGCGGCCTCGTTAATCCAGGCCGATTTGAGACCCTTCATGCTGTAACCGGTTGCGTTGATGATGCGGGTGATCCCGGTCGCGCCTGGCTTTGCCACGATAACTACCTCATTTGGAATGGCTTTTAGGCTCACATCCTATCAGAGCCGCCCGAGGTTTCCATCGGGGGAGTTTTGCTTTATTTTATTCCCTTGCATTTTGGCGTCCCGCCCCCCTATCCACTCGAGAATTGAGTCGTATGTCCATTCACACCGATGAATTGCGCACCCGTCGCCTGGAGTCCCTGATCACGCCCAGCGAGCTGGCGCACGCCTTCCCGTTAAACGACACCGTGGCCCAGAACCTGCTGGATGCCCGCCGCCAAGTGGAAGCCATTCTGGCCGGGGAAGATCAGCGCCTGCTGGTCATCGTCGGCCCCTGCTCCATCCACGATCCCGCCGCCGCCCACGAATACGCCCTGCGCCTGAACAAGCTGCGTGAAGAGTACAAAGAGAGCCTGTGCATCGTGATGCGCACCTACTTCGAGAAGCCGCGCACCATCGTCGGCTGGAAGGGGCTCATCAACGATCCGCGCCTCGACGGCAGCTTCGACGTCAATGAAGGGTTGAAGCTGGCTCGCAAGCTGCTGGTCGACATCAACGAAACCGGCATGCCCACCGCCACCGAGTTCCTCGACATGGTGACCGGCCAGTACATCAGCGATCTCATCACCTGGGGTGCCATCGGTGCGCGTACCACCGAATCCCAGGTTCACCGCGAGATGGCCTCCGCTCTCTCCTGCCCGGTGGGGTTCAAGAACGGCACCGACGGCAATACCCGCATCGCCATCGATGCGGTGCGCGCCGCCCGTCACAGCCACATCTTCTACTCCCCGGACAAGGACGGCAAGATGACCATCTACCGCACCGCCGGCAACCCTTACGGCCACGTGATCCTGCGCGGCGGCCACAGACCCAACTACGACACCGCCAGTATCGACGAGGCGTGTGAAGCCCTGGCCCAGGTGGGCCTGCCCGAGCGCCTGGTGGTGGATTTCAGCCACGGCAACAGCATGAAGGATCACCGTCGCCAGCTGCTGGTGGCCCAGGACATCTGCGATCAGCTGCGCCGCGGCCGCACCGGCATCGCCGGCATCATGGCCGAGAGCTTCCTGGTGGAAGGGCGTCAGGACGTGGAGAACGGCTGTGCCGCGACCTTCGGCCAGAGCATCACGGATGCCTGCCTGTCCTGGGAAGACACCGAAACCCTGCTGGCCATGCTGGCAGAGGCCGCCAAGGTGCGTCTGGAGAAAACCCGCCAGGGGTAACGGCTGTGTCATCATCCTTCGGCCAGAGCATCACGGATGCCTGCCTGTCCTGGGAAAACACCGAAACCCTGCTGGCCATGCTGGCAGAGGCCGCCAAGGTGCGTCTGGAGAAAACCCGCCAGGGGTAACGGCTGTGTCATCATCCTTCGGCCAGAGCATCACGGATGCCTGCCTGTCCTGGGAAGACACCGAGACCCTGCTGGCCATGCTGGCCGAAGCGGCCAAGGTACGTCTGGACAAGCTGGGCTGAACAGCGAATAAAAGCAAAGGGGCCAGTATTCCTGATACTGGCCCCTTATTCTTGCAGGCGGCCGATTACGCTTCGCTAATCGACCCTACAAACGCTATCTCTCCTCTGCGCTCCGTTCTCAAAGACTCGGCATAAACCAGACCCGGCCCGCCGCCTCGATGCGCTCCGTCCTTATCTGGAACACCCGCTCCAGCAGCGCCGTGTCGATGACCTCGACACCCCCCTCGCTCACCACCTTGCCCTGTTGCAGGCAGAGAATGCGATCCGCCCAGTCGATGGCCAGGTTGATGTCGTGGATGGCGACCACCACCAGCAGCCCCTGTCCGGCCAGCCGCTTCAGCAACCGCAGCAGCGCCAGCTGATGGTGCAGATCCAGCCCCGCCAGGGGCTCGTCCAGCAGCAGGAGCCGCCCGGCCGGGTTCAGGCCCGGCCACAGCTGCAGCAGGGTGCGGGCGATCAGCACCCGTTGCTGCTCCCCGCCCGAGAGGCGGCTGAAGTCCCGCGCCAGCAGTCCCTCCAGCTCCAGGGCCCCGCAGATCTCGGCCACGGCCCGGTTCTGCGCCTGCGCCTCCCCTTCTTCCCCCAGCCCCAGGCTCAGCACCTGGAACACCGGGATGTGAAACAGCTGGGGCTGGCGCTGGGGCAGCATGGCCCGCCGCTTTGCAAGCTCGGGCCAGCTCAGGGCCGTGAGGGCCTCCCCTCCCAGCAAGACGACGCCCTCGGCGGGCAGAATGCCGGCCAGGGCCCCCAGCAGGCTCGACTTGCCACTGCCGTTGGGGCCGAGCAGCGCCACCAGCTGGCCCCCGGTCCAGGCGAGATCCAGGGGGGCGAGACGGTGGGCGATGGCGAGGGCGCGGGCCTCCAGCACGGGGAGCCCTTCGCCCTTAATGTCAGGAGCCGGCATGGGCATCTTGCCTCAGCAACAGATAGATGAAGAGTGGCGCCCCCACCGAAGCGGTGATGACGCCGATGGGCAGTTCCCCGGCGTGCAGTGCCGAGCGGGCCACCAGATCGGCGCCGAGCAGCAGGGCCCCGCCGCCCAGCGCCGAGGCGGGCAGCAGGAAGCGCTGATCGCTGCCACCGCACAGGCGCAGCAGATGGGGCACCACCAGGCCGACAAAGCCGATGACCCCGCACAGGGACACCGCCACACCGGTGAGCAGGCAGACCGCCAGCACCAACCGCACCCGCATGCGCTCCACGTTCATGCCCATGAGGCGGGCCTGGGTCTCCCCCAGCAGCAACTGCTGCAACGCCCGCCCCTGCAGGCAGAGCCAGCCGAGGGTCAGCGGCAGCACCAGCCACCACCAGGCGAACTGCTGGCTGCCGTAGGCGAGGCTGCCCATCATCCAGAACATGTATTCCCGCAGGGCGCCATCATCGGCGAAGTACATCAGCCAGGTCATGGCGGCGTTGGTGAGGATGCCGATGGCCACCCCGAACAGCAGCAGCCGGGTATGGCCGAGCCGCGCCCGGCGGGCCAGCTGTATGAGCAACATGGTCACCACCAGGGCGCCGCCAAAGGCCGCGAAGGAGAGCCCCCATCCCGGCAGGTAGATGCCGAGGGCCTTGGCCACCGCCATGGCCACCATGGCGGTGAGGCCCGCACCGCTCGACACCCCGAGCAGGCCGGGTTCGGCCACCGGGTTGTGCAGCATCACCTGCAGCACGGCCCCGCCACAGGCGAGCGCCGCCCCTGCCAGCAGGGCCAGCACGGCACGGGGCAGCCGCAGATCCAGCAGGATGCGCAGCTCCAGCTCCCCCAGGGGATGCCAGGGCAACAGCACGAACTCCCCCCAGGCGAGGGAGAGCAGGAACAGGGCCAGGGTCAACAGCGCCAGGGCGAGCAGCCAGCGGCGCTGCCAGCGCTGCTGGCGATGGATGAGAGCGAGATACACGCGGGGTCCCCGAGATGAGACGGATGCCCGTCCCCGGGGGGACAGGCAGGAAAGCTGCATGATAACAGCGTGTTACCACCCGAGGTCAAGGCTGGTAGGGCTTGGCCAGCGCCCCTATCTCGCCGCTCTCCACCATGGCTTGCAACGCCTGCGCCAGCCTGGGGCCGAGGGCGTGGTGGGGTGAGCGCTTGCTCATGCCCAGATAGAGCACCACGGGATGAGGGGGACGATAGGCCGCCTTCACGAGTTCGCCGGCATTGTGCTGGCTCAGGGCGTAGTCCACCTGGCAGTCGGTGCCGATCATCAGGGGCAGGTGCCCCCGCTCCACCATGCGCTGCAGCTGATCCTCGGTGGGCACGCCGTGCTTCTTGAGCCCGGTGTCCCCGTCGAAGGGGGAGAAATAGGCGGAGTTGAGCACATAGCCTATCTCCCGGCCACGGAGATCCCCGTAGGTGTTCAGGGTCGCCACCGCCGCCGCCTTGCCATAGAAGGCCGGCTGGCACTGGTAATAGGCCGGTTGCAGGTAGTCGATGAAGGTCGCCCGCGCCTCTGTGTGGGCCAGCCCTATCATCAGATCCGCCTGACCGGTCTGCATCTGTTTGAGGGCGCGCCCCCAGGGCACCCGCTTGAGGGTCATCGCTATGCCACTGCGCGCCTGCAGCTGGCGCAGAATGTCGATGTCCAGACCATGGAACTCGTCATTCTGCGTGATCATGCGAAATGGCGGCCACACATCGGTGACCACTGTCAGGGTTGGTGCTCCGTTTGCCAAAGCCATCACGGGCGCCCAGCTGGCAAACAGCAGACCAAGCACACCCCGGCTTGTCTTGCCCATCCCGTTCAACCTTATTTTGACATCCTGTGGGTTAAAAATACCCCCTGACGCCCCTTATGGAAACCCAGGGAGTCGAGATAAAATGCGTTGATTTTAAAGGAGAACCTAATGAACCCTATCGTGACCAGTATCGGTCTGCTCATCTGCAGCAACGTCTTCATGACCTTTGCCTGGTATGCCCACCTCAAGAGCATGAACCACAAACCCTGGATCATCGCCGCCCTGGTCAGCTGGGGCATCGCCCTGTTTGAATACCTGCTGCAGGTGCCCGCCAACCGCATCGGCCACACCGTGCTGTCGGTCGGCCAGCTCAAGATCCTGCAGGAGGTGATCACCCTCACCGTGTTCGTGCCCTTCTCCATCTTCTACCTCAAAGAGGACCTGAAATGGGACTACCTCTGGGCCGGCCTGTGCATCCTGGGCGCGGTGTTTTTTGTGTTCCGTGAAAAACTGACCGGTGCCTGAGGCTGTACACTCAAGCACGGCGCTACCCTATCCCTTTGATTGACGAGGCAACACATGGAATTGAGAGACATGCTACAGATGCTGGCCAAACAGGATGGCTCCGACCTCTATCTCTCGACCGGCGCCCCTCCCTGCGCCAAGTTCAACGGCGCCCTGCGCCCCCTCAGCCAGGCCCTGCTCGAACCCGGTGAAGTGGCCAGCATCGCCGACGGCATCATGGATGCCGAGCAGAAACAGCAGTTCGAGAAGGAGCTGGAGATGAACCTCGCCATCTCCCTGCCCCAGATAGGCCGCTTTCGGGTCAATATCTTCAAGCAGCGCAACGAAGTCTCCCTGGTGGCGCGCAACATCAAGACCGAGATCCCCCGCTTCGAGGATCTGAAGCTCCCCCCCGTGCTGCTCGATACCATCATGGAGAAGCGCGGCCTGGTGCTCTTCGTCGGTGGCACCGGCTCGGGCAAGTCCACGTCGCTCGCAGCCCTCATCGATCACCGCAACCGCAACAGCGGCGGCCACATCATCACCATCGAGGATCCGGTGGAGTTCGTCCATCGCCACCACAAGTGCATCATCAACCAGCGGGAGGTGGGGGTGGATACCCGCAGCTTCCATGCAGCGCTGAAGAACACCCTGCGTCAGGCGCCGGACGTCATCCTCATCGGCGAAATTCGCGATCGGGAGACCATGGAGCATGCCCTCGCCTTCTCCGAGACCGGGCACCTGGCCATCTCCACCCTGCACGCCAACAACGCCAACCAGGCGCTGGACCGCATCATCAACTTCTTCCCCGAGGAGCGCCGCCCCCAGCTGCTCAACGATCTGGGCAACAACCTCAAGGCCTTCGTCTCCCAGCGACTGGTGAAGACCACGGACGGCGGACGGCGGGCGGCGGTGGAGGTGATGCTCGGCACCCACACGGTGCGCGACCTCATCAAGCGCGGCGAGTTTGGTGGCCTCAAGGAGATCATGGAAAAATCCAGAGCCCTTGGCATGGTCACCTTCGACAGCACCCTGTTCGATCTCGTGGTGGAGGGGGTCATCGACGAGGAGGAGGCGGTGAAGAACGCGGACTCCCAGAACAACCTGCGCCTCAAGATCAAACTCTGGCGCGAGAAGGGGCAGATAGGCAACAGCTCGGCGGCCAGCGGCTGGAGCCTGGAACCCACCAAGGACGATGAAGATCTCTTCTAGCCGCACAGCAGACAACAAAAAGGGAACCCTCGGGTTCCCTTTTTTCATGCGCGTTCAGCTGCACTGCACCAGCCCTATCCGGCCGGGCTCGCACCACTCGAACATCACCTCCTCGCTCTTGCCGCAGCAGGAGCCGCCACAGAGCCGGGTCTCGCGCTTGGCGACGCGCCCCTTGCGCATCCAGACCCCCAGCATGGCCTCCACCGCATCCTCGGAGGTGTGAAAGCGCCGGGCCAGCTCCTGCCGGCTCACCCGCCGATGCTCGGCCAGGTACTCCCCCAGATCCCGCAATATCATGAGCTTGCCTCCTCTTTGGCGCCCGCCCGTCCCGTCACAGGGTGACCACCCTGCGGGCGACGATGTCGCCGTGACGGCGGCCGAGCCACCAGATCAGCACCAGCGAGCCGCCGTAGCTTCCCACCCACATCAGGCTCTGGGTGGGGTGCGCGGCATAGGTCGCGAGCTGGTAGAACACGGTGGCACACAGGAAGGCCACGTAGTTGCACCAGGCGGCGGTAAACAGGGCCCACTGGCGGCCGGTCTCCCGCACCAGGGCGCCCATGGCGGCGGCGCAGGGCATGTAGAGCAGCACGAACAAGAGGTAGGCGAAGGCCCCGGCCACCCCGTCGAAGTGGGTCTGCATGTTGCCGTAGGTGGAGGTATCCACCTCCTGGGCCTCGGCTGCCGCCTGCCTGTCCGCCAGATCCCCCACCTTGATCCCCATGGGGTCGGTCGGGTCGATGTCAGCCAGGTTGGCGGGGATGGTGGCCAGCGCCTCCTGCAGGCTGCCGAGCAGGGAGTATTCACTCTCCTCCCCGTCGCCTGCACTTCCTGCATAGAGGCTGTTGAGGGTGGCGACCACCGCCTCCTTGGCGAAGATGCCGGTCAGGATGCCGACCG
Organism: Aeromonas sp. SrichE-2G; assembly: GCF_017939565.1. Classification (NCBI taxonomy): domain Bacteria; kingdom Pseudomonadati; phylum Pseudomonadota; class Gammaproteobacteria; order Aeromonadales; family Aeromonadaceae; genus Aeromonas; species Aeromonas sp. SrichE-2G. Next base: position 611,399 of record NZ_JAGKRG010000053.1, on the reverse strand, counting down.
TGGCCTGCCAGTTGTCGTCCCGCACGCCGATGGGGTGCAGCACCGGCGTCACGGACTGGCTCAGCTGGCTCAGCACCGAGCGCTCCTGATCCTGGTTGCCGAAGCTGCCGTCGGTGCCGAGGGAATTGAGCACGCTCAGCACCGCCACCATCAGGACGATGGTCTTGCCGGCGCCGAAGATGAAGCCCTTGAGTTTTTGCCAGGTGCGGATCCCCACGTCCACCGGACGGGGCCACTCGTAGTCCGGCATCTCCATCACCATGGCGTCGCTCTTGCCCGGCAGCAGGGTGCTGCGCAGGAAGAGGCCGGTGAGCACGGCCACCAGGATGCCGAACAGATAGAGACCGAACACCAGGTTCTGGCCCGACTCGGGGAAGAAGGCCACCGCGAACAGGGCGTAGACCGGCAGACGGGCGCCGCACGACATGAAGGGGGCCATGGCCGAGGTCATCAGCCGCTCCCGCTCCGACCCCAGGGTGCGGGTCGCCATTACCGCGGGCACGGTGCAGCCAAAGCCCATCAGCATGGGGACGAACGCCTTGCCGGGCAGGCCGAGGCGGCGCATCAGGGCGTCCACCACGAAGGCCGCCCGGGCCAGATAGCCGGAGCTCTCCAGCATGGCGAGGAACAGGAAGAGGCAGCCCACCACGGGGATGAAGGTCGCCACCGTCTGCAGGCCGGCACCGATGCCGTCCGCGAGCACGGCCCCGAGCCAGTCGGGGGCACTGATCAGCCCCAGCAGGTGGTGCACCCCGTCCACGAACAGAGCCCCCCCCAGGATGTCGAAGAAGTCGATGAAGGCGCTGCCCACCTTGATGGCGAACATGAACATCAGGTACATCACCAGCAGGAAGAAGGGGATGCCCACCCAGCGATTGAGCAGCACCCTGTCCAGCCGCTCGCTCTGGGCGACGGTGAGCTTGCCCTGCCGGCGGCACGCCTGCTGGCACCAGTGATGGATGTGGCCGTAGCGCAAGTCCGCCAGCTGCAGATCGATGTCCTGGGCGTGGTGGGCGCGGCTCACCAGGTTGGCGGCGGCGGCCTGCTGGCCCGCCATCAGGGTCTCCTGCATGGCGACGTCCTCCTCCAGCAGGCGCAGGGCGCGGCCCCGGCCATTCAGGTGGTGGGGGGCGAGCAGGGTCTCCAGCTCGGTGATCTCCCTCTCCAGGGGCTGGCCATAATCGAGCACCAGGGCCTGCTGGGGCTGGCCGATGAACTGGTGGATCCTGGCCTTGAAGGCCGCCACCTGCTGGCGGTTGTGGGCCGAGAGCGACACCACGGGGCAGCCGAGCGCCTGGCCGAGCAGCCCCTCGTCGATGGTGATGCGGCGTTTTTGCAGCAGATCCAGCTTGTTGAGCACCACCACCATGGGCAGCCCCAGCTCCCGCAGCTGCAGGGTGAGATAGAGGGAGCGCTCCAGGTTCGCGGCGTCGATGACGTTGAGCAGCAGATCCGGCTGCTGGCTCTGGACGAAGCGGCTGGCGATCTGCTCGTCCAGACTCGCCTCCTGGTTCGCCAGGGCATAGATGCCGGGCAGATCCACCAGGGTGTAGTCGTGCCCTCCGGCGGTAAACTCCCCCATCTTCTTGTCGACGGTGACCCCGCTCCAGTTGCCCACCTGCTGGCGGGCGCCGGTCAGGGCGTTGAACAGGGAGGTCTTGCCGCTGTTGGGGTTGCCGACCGTGACCAGGTTGTAGCTCATACCGGTGTCACCTCGATACTGTTGTGAGCCCGGCTCTGTTCGCGTGTGTGATGCATATCGATACGACCCGGCATAGAGAAAGCGATGGAATGGGAAGCGTGAGTCATACCGGCTCCACCTCTATCTGACGGGCCAGGCTCTTTTGCATGGAGAGGCAGATCCCCTGACACTGGATCTGGAGCGGATCCCCGAGGGGGGCGGTACGCAGATAGAGGATCTCGGTCTGGGGCAGCAGCCCCATCACCATCAGCTTGCGCCGCAGGGGACGACCAAGGTGGTTCATGTTCTTGATGCGAGCACTCTGCCCCGGCGACAACTGTGTGAGTACCATGACGGGCTCCTGAAGTTAAACAAGAATAATTCGCTTTTAGTTGGGGGGATTATAAGCTGTGCCCCCAACATTAATTTGCGTAAAATCAAACTCCGCTTCGCTAACCGACAAAGAATTGCCATGAGTCACGACAACAACAGCCGCCTGGTCTACAGCACGGACGGCGGCATGATCAAGGAATCCGCCCCCGCACAGAGCGCCTCCCCCTTCCCCGCCGACGGGGTCGTGCGCATCCGCCGCGAGACCAAGGGACGCAAGGGCGCCGGGGTCATCAGCATCCACGGCGTGCCCGCCGATCAGCAGAAGGCCCTCGCCACCCTGCTCAAGAAGAAGTGCGGCACCGGCGGCGGCCTGAAGGAGGGCGTCATCGAGATCCAGGGGGACAAACGGGACCTGATCAAGGCCGAACTGGAGAAGGCGGGCTTTCAGGTCAAGCTGGTAGGCGGTTGATCTGCTTGTCTCTCCCGCGCTTTTTCCCTAGAATGCCGGCTCCCATCGAGGGGGAGTAGTCTCGCCACGGGTATCACCCGGCGCGACCCTGATCAACATACTTGGTGCCAACTCACCATGGTCAGGGTGATCCGGTCAAAACCGGATTTGACAAGACCTTTGACGGGCCAGTGCCACAACCGGGGACGGATGGCGCAGGCTTGTCTTTGGTTTATAACAATTCCGTCCCCCGGTCATATTTATGGAAGCCTTGTTAACCTCCACCCTGAGCGTGGCCATCGCCGAGATCGGCGACAAGACCCAGCTCCTGGCGTTGTTGCTCATCTGTCGTTTTCGCAAACCCTGGCCCATCATCGCCGGCATGCTGGCCGCTACCCTGCTCAACCATGCGGGGGCTGCCTGGATTGGGGAGTTCATCAGCCGCTGGATGGACCCCAAGGTGATGACCTGGCTGGTGGCCGGTGCCTTCATCGCCATGGCCGCCTGGATCCTGGTGCCGGACAAGATGGACGACGAAGAGAGTTCCCTGGACAAGTACGGCCCCTTCATGGCCACCTTCGTGCTCTTCTTCATCGCCGAGATCGGCGACAAGACCCAGATAGCCACGGTGCTGCTGGCGGCCAAGTACGATTCCCTGGTCCAGGTCATCACCGGTACCACCCTCGGCATGATGCTGGCCAACGTTCCCGTGGTGCTGATCGGCAAGCTCGGGGCCGACAAGCTGCCCCTCAAGGGGATCCGCATCGCCTGCGCCATCCTCTTCGTGGGCCTGGGCGTCAGCACCCTGATCTTCGTCTGACAAACCGGACACAAGGCAGTGGGATCAGCGTGAGCACTGATCAACACCGCCACCCCGGTCGTCACCCCGGCCCCCGCCTCACGGCGGGGGCTTTTTCATCTCTGCGCTTTCATCTCTGCGCCCCCTGCCGTCGCCTTCACGCCGCCAGATCTGCCCCACAGCACGGCGCCATGCCATAATGCCTTACATTTCAGGCACGACGGCATCAGGAGCCTCGCCATGCACGTCACCTCAAGACAGACCCTGCTCGACTGGGTCAGACGCGGTCACCTCCCCCGGGAGTCCCTGCCCGCCGCCCTCGCGCACTGTGAGCTGCCCCCCGGCCCCGCCCGCTGGCAGTGGCTGTTCGATCGCCTGCTGCTCTGGCTCGGCTGCCTCTGCCTCGGCGCGGGACTGGTGTTCTTCGTCGCCTTCAACTGGCAGGTGCTCGGCCGCCTCTCGCGCCTCGCCCTGCTGGAGCTGCCCCTGCTCGCCATGCTGGTGGTGCTCTGGCGCAGGCCCCTGGCCGACACGCCGCGCCAGGCCCTGCTGCTGGCCCTGGCCCTCAACCTCGGCGCCCTGCTGGCCCTGGTGGGCCAGACCTACCAGACCGGCGCCGATCCCTGGCAGCTGTTCGCCACCTGGGCCCTGTTGCTGCTGCCCCTGGCGGCGCTCGGCAGGAGCCCGCTGCTCTGGACGCTCGCCTGGCTGCTCGGCCAGCTCGCCCTGGTGCTCTACTGGCGCCTCGGCCTGTTCGACCTCTTCTTCTCCTTCGACGAGGAGGCCCTCGGCTGGTGCCTGACCCTGCTCAATGCCGCCCTCTGGGGCCTGCTGATCCTGGCCCCCGCCCGCTTCGCCCTCATGCCCTCCTGGATTGCCGGGCTGGCCGCCGGGCTCGGCATCACCCTGCTGGCCCTGCTGGCCCTGTTCAATGCCGCCTCCCCCTGGGTCTGGCCCGTCTGGCTCGCCTGGCTCGGCGCCGCCTACCTGCGCTGGCACCACAGGTTCATCGCCGGCCTCGCCATGGGGTGCCTGAGCCTCATCGCCGTGATCCTCGCGGCCCTTGGCAAGTGGATGGAGCCCGACATGAACGGCTTCCTGCTGCTCGCCCTGATCGCCATCGGTCTGTCGGTCCTGGCCAGCCGCTGGCTGCAACAACAACGGAGGCAGCATGTCTGACCTGACCCCCTGGGAGCGGCTTCGGGCCGCCCATCTGGTGGAGGGGGAGCTCCCCCGTGACGAGCAGCCCCACTGGTCGAGCCGCTTCCTGCTCGGCATGGTGGGCTGGATAGCCGCCCTCTTCCTGCTCTTCTTCCTGTTCATGGCCTTCGAGAGCCTCACCCGGGAGGCGAACCACGCCCTCACCATGGGGGCCGTGCTGATGGCCGCCGCCCTCGGCCTCAATCGCACCGCCCGGCGCACGGATCTCTGGGATCAGTTCGTGCTGGCGCTGGCGCTGGCCGCCGATGCCTGGCTGCTCTACGGCCTGCTGGACAGGCTGGATCTGCACCACGCCCCGCTCTGGTTCGGCCTCGCCGCCCTGTCCCTCTGCATCGCCGCCCTGTTCGAACACTGGCTGGTGCGCCTGTTCCACAGCTTCGCCGCCGCCATCCTGCTCACCCTTGGACTCGCCTGCCTCGGCCTGCAACTGCTGGCCCTGCCCCTGGTGATGGGCGCCGCCGCCCTCTGCTGGCTGCAGGCGGAGCGCGATCCCGTTCGCCATCAGCTCTATGAGTCCCTCACCCTGGGGCTGGCCCTCTCCCTGCTGGTGCTGGGACGGCTGCACCACCCGCTCTGGGAGGGCGGCGCCAGCGTGCTGGACGAGCTCGGCCCCTCCCGGCTGCCGCTCTGGCTCAACCCCTTGCTCTGCGCCGCCCTGCTGCTGGGGGTCATGGTGCACCTGCGCCTGCCCCTGCTGGCCTGCCTGCCCCTGGTGCTGCTCAGCGCCCTCATCCCCGGCATGGGGGCCGGCGCCCTGGTGCTGGTGCTCGGCTTTTATGCCGGCAGCCTCACCCTCATGACCCTGGCCGGCCTGCTGCTGCTGGGCTTCGGCGCCCTCTATTACTACGATCTGGGGCTGACCCTGATGACCAAGTCCTGGCTGCTGCTGGGGTCGGGCGCCGTGCTGCTCGGCGCCCGCCAGGGGCTCCAATACCTGCACGGGAGGAAAACATCATGAGACGCCTCTCCCTGTTTCTGGTCGGCCTCGCCATTCTGGCGGGGATCAATGCCACCGTCTGGCGCTTCGAGCGCGCCATGGGCAGCGGCGAGGTGGTGCTGCTCGAACTCGCCCCGGTCGACCCCCGCTCCCTGATGCAGGGGGACTACATGCGCCTCGACTACGCCCTCGCCCGCCAGCTGACGGGCCGTCAGGAGGCCGCCACCCGGACCCTGGTGGTGCGTCTGGACGGGCAACAGGTGGCGCACTGGGTGGAAGAGGGCGACCCCGACGCCCTGGCCGGGGACCAGCGCCTGCTCAAGGTGCACCAGCTCCACGGCCAGTGGCGGGTCGGGCCCGATGCCTTCTTCTTCGAGGAGGGGACGGCCGCGCAGTATGAGCGGGCGCGCTACGGGGAGTTTCGCCTGCAGGAAGATGGCGACACCCTGCTGGTGGGCCTGCGCGACGAGGCATTCAAGCCCCTCGGCGACACCCGTCCCGCCTGGTAAGGTGATGACAAGCGGCCGGCAAGGCTCGTGGTGACAAGAAAAAAGAGGGGGCCTGCAGGCGCCCCTCTTTTTCTTGTGGGGGCGGCATCACCGGGGATCCGATGTCCGGCTGGCGAAACGGCGTGACTTGGCAACACTTTACACTGGGCACTCGGCAGCGGGACGGTCAGGATGGGAACGACAAGCACAAGGGGTTGGGGCAGGCTCGCCGCCGCCCTGTTGATGGCACTCTGGAGCGGCCAGATGGCGCTGGCCAGCCCCGCACTGGCCAAGCTGCACTACCTCACCGAGGAGTACAAACCCTATAACTTCACCGGGGAGGATGGTGCCCCCAGCGGCCTTGCCGTCGAGCTGCTGCACCAGGTGTGGCAGAGGACGGGCACCCCGCCCCAGCCCGTCAGCGTCCTTCCCTGGGCCAGGGGATATTACCTGCTGACCCAGAAGCCCAATGTGGTGCTCTTCTCCACCGCCCGCACCGAGGCGCGCGATCCCCTGTTCAAGTGGGCCTGCCCCATCGGCTACGCCGAGATCGTGCTGATGGGGCTCGCCAGCCGCCCCCTGACCTTGACCCGGATGGAGGATGCCCAGCAACACACCATCGCCGCCGTGCGCGCCGACGTGGGGGAGCAACTGCTGCTCAACAATGGCTTCGACGAGCAGAAGATCATGACCGCCAACCGCCTGCCCCAGGCACTCAAGATGCTCACCTCGGGTCGGGTCGAGCTCATCGCCAGCAACAAGTCCACCCTGATGGATCTCATCAAGGCCCAGCAGCTGGATCCCGCCCGGTTCGAGGTGCGCTGGGTGCTGAGCTCCGAGCAGTTCTGCTTTGCCTTCAGCCACGCGGTGGACGATGCCCTGGTCAGGGAGTTCCAGCACGGCCTGACCCAGGTGCTGGCCAGCAGCGAATTCCAGCAGATCCAGCACAAATACTTCCCCGCCCCCTGAGCCTTCCCGCGCCGGGGCCAGGCCCCGGTGCAGTCAGCTCGTCCTCCTCGCGTCCATGCCCCTGCTCCATGCCACACCTCAATCCCCGTTCCTTTGGCGCTGGCTGACGGGCAAGAGGTGGCTCGGGCAGCGCGGCCTGTTGGTCGGGGGGACAGGCGGGACGTCGGGCAGAGAGGGCTTACTTCACCCGCATCAGGCGATGACGCTGCCCGCCAAACTCCAGCTGGACCACCTGGGAGCGCGCCATGGCCTCGACCCGGGCCAGCATCTCGGCGCTGTAGCCCTTGCGGTGCATCCACTGCATGGGCTCCTCGAAGCTCCCCTCGTTGACGATAAAGGTGTCGGTGTAGGCATCGTGCACGATGCTGACCACCCAGATGCGCTGCTGGAACTCCGAGAGGCCGGCGACGAGCGAGGCCGCCCGCGCCCCCAGGGCGCGAACACGGTCGATAAGGGGGGTTGTCATGAAGGGGGCTCCGCACTGATTGAGGGGCGACATCCTAGCACCCGGGGGTCCGGGTCACCATGGGTCATATCAAGCCGACCTCGCGCCTTTGCCGGTGCCCCTTGCCTCAATGGGGGCGCGGCGGCACCGGGTTCTCTTCCTGTGCGCGGCGCTGGCGCTTGACCGCATACATGCGCGCATCGGCCTGGCGCAGGGCCTCGTCGACGCTGATCTGCCCAGGATCGACCGCCACTACCCCCACGCTGGCGCCGGGGTAGTGAAGTGACTGCTCGCTGCCGAGGGGCAGTTGCAGCACGCTGTGTTCGAACAGCCGGCGCTGGAAGGTCTGCACCGCCGCCTCCACCGTCTGCGCCTCCGGGATGGGCCCCATGCCCACGGCGACGAACTCGTCGCCCCCCACCCGCGCCAGCATGTCGCCGCCGCGCAGGGTCTCGCTCAGTTGCCGCGCCATGGCGACGAGCAGCAGATCCCCCACCTCGTGGCCGTGGGTGTCGTTGATCCCCTTGAAGCCGTCGAGATCGATAAAGGCGATGAGCACCGGATGACCGGCCCTGTCCGACAACGAGAACAGGCGGGCGAGTTCGAGCATCAGGGCCCGGCGGTTGGGCAGCCCGGTCAGGGGATCGGACAGAGCCTGACGGGAGAGCTCGTTGTTGGCCCGCTGCAGCTGGTGCAGCAGTTGCTCCCGCTCCACGTGCTCGGCGATGAGCCGCGCGAAGAAGGCGATCAGGTGTTCCGCCCCCGCCACCAGGGGTTTGCGCTCGGCGCTGGCACCGCACAGGGTGCCATAGAGGGAGCCGGACGAGGTGCGCACCGGGCTGCTCAGGTAGGTGCGAATGCCCAGGGCCCTGGCCGCCTGGGAATCTCCCCAGCTGTCGGTGACGTCGTCGCTGTAGCGGCGATCCTCGTCGATGGCCCGCCGGCACAGGGTGTCGTGCCACTCCACCGTCGCCCCCTCCGGGATCTGCAGCCCGGCCGCGTTGCGGGCAAACAGGATGTGCTGGGTGCTCTGCTGGAGATCGATCTGGGTGAGGTAGGTCGACTCCAGCCCCGTCACCGTCTCCAGCATCTCCAGCAGGGGCCGGGTCAGACTCTCCAGATCCCGTGCCCCGGTGACCTGTACCGACAGAGCCTGCAATATGTTGTCCATGCCTATCTCCCAAGGTGCACGTGCTTGCCGGACACCTTAGCCAACTCGGGACACCCGCCGCAAGCGCCAGTGTGGGCCTCACGGGGGGAAATCCCGCCGTTTTCACCGTCTGGCCGTCCCGCAGCCCCGCCCGGCGGCCCGCCCAGGGCCATAACTTTGAAGCAGCGCAAAAAATCAATCAATTCTGACACTTGGGTCAGCAATATCCATGGATCGGGCCCCGTCGGCTCCGTAGGATGGGAATGGGTGCCCGTTGGCCCCTGTTTCGTCCCCTCGGGTCAGCGGCGCATTGTGGTAGCGACAGCCAGGGGCGGCAGCGACGGAATTGGGCCGACTTCCCGGGCCTCGACAGGACGCCAGCCCGGCATCCCGCGCCTGCGGCAAGGGGCGAGGTTTCACCCTCGACGAGGCTCCCCGCCCCTCCCCCACCAACGTAGGGTGCAATAAGTGTGTAGGGTCGATTAGCGAAGCGTAATCGTCCGCGGTAACCGTCCCCTCTCCCCCGGCGGGAGAGCGGTAGGGTGCAATAAGCGGAGCGCATTGCACCACGGTAACCGTCCCCTCTCCCCCTGCGGGAGAGCGGTAGGGTGCAATAAGCGGAGCGCATTGCACCACGGTAACAATTCCCTCTCCCCTTGCGGGAGAGGGCTAGGGTGAGGGGTCACTAGCCTGATTGGCATGGCTTCGCCATGCAGGACACGAGGGCGCTGCCCTCGATGGGGTTTCGCCCGCCCTTCGGGCTTGGGCGAGTGACTTTTCTTTGCGTGGCCAAAGAAAAGTCACCAAAAGAAAGGCCACCCCCACTTGTTCGCCCTCCTGCGTCGGGTGCCCTCGGCTCACCCGTTTGTCCTACGGCACGCGCCGATGGGCCATCCATGGCCCAGCGCCGCTCGCTCGGCGTCCTGCCTCGCGGCCTGGACAGACGGGCTCACCTCGGCGAACAACAGGGAGGCAACACCCAACCCGTAGCACCGAGGCCAGTTACTTGACCATAAGCTTGTGTTTGCGGGGTAAGTATCGGGAGGGTTGTTATCTCTTACCCGGCCACTCACGCCCCCCATAGTGGGATCAGATTGTCTCAGTTATGCAACAAGTGCCATTGGCGTGATTGCATAGGAGAAAAAATCATTGTGAGTACAACAACAAGCGGCACATATCCGTATCGGGGAATGCACTTATATTAAAAACCCGGCAGTGAACGCTTTGTAATAACAACTGTATTATTTCTCGAAGGCCCGATTACGCTTTGCCAATCTAATCTACAGCTTTAAAAATTACCGGAGCATTAAAGATAATGAAAAAGTTAAGTGAGATCACACGAACAGAAGTTTTTTTTACTTCTTACCTTCATCATGCCTTCATTGCCTCACCATTTTTATTTGAACGTTTGCTGCTAAAGTCCATAGGTATAAATGAAACCGTAAAAATTGTTGATAGTAACTATGAAGTATGCTTGTTTAGGGATGCAGCTAAATCTGGATATCTGGATGCACGAGAAAATAAGACTTTTGAAAAGATAACTTTTGACAATGTATTTGTATTATCAGACAACTCAATGATTATTATAGAAGCAAAAGCACAGCAAGGTTTTAAATTAGCACAAATTGAAAATTTAAATGCAGCTAAAGAAAAAATTATAAATAGCTCTCTACCTTGGAAAACTGTGTATCTTGTTGGCCTTTGTTCTTCTAAATACACACCCAAAAAAGACACTCTCAAAAAGTTTGATGGTATTATTACATGGGCTGATATAGCTGAATGTTTTAATCATGAGCGTGCTATTTTTAAACGAGCAGATGATATTTACGATAACTAATGTTAGCAGTTCTAATGCGACACAACCAGACAACAATTAGAGGAGCATTATAGTAATATTTTCCTCTCGCCTTGAGGGTGAGATGAATAGAGAAATCCGCAAATCCTGTTACTGCATAATCAGACGCATATCGAATATCGAATATCGATGCAATTCACCTCGTGAATTATACCCTACGTTACGATTGCATAGATTAAAAAGTGCATATGAGTTAAACAAAAATGACACCCCCTGGTGGATAATAGAATTTTATTCTTGGCTCGATATTTAGCATTGAACCGTGACATGACATAACTCATTGATAACTAATTTACACTTAGCCAATCGAACCTATAGATTAAAAAATCTATTTTTCAGGTGGTTTAACGCAAGACTGGTGTGTAAAAACATACTATTCATTTTAAAGGACATTCACTATGACTCAGGTTCCAAAAATTAAAAAATTAAAAAATTAAAAATTTTGGCTGTATTGGAAACCACCAAGTTGAGCTGGACATTGATAATATTGTTGTTCTTGTAGGACCCAACAATGCAGGGAAAAGCACTATATTAAAAGCCTATGAAGCGGTTACAGATTGCCTTAAGTTAGATCAAGATGATTTTCATAACAAACAAGTAGCCATAGATAACTATCCTGAAATTGAAGTACATTCAATTACTGTCAATGAAAATAAGCCTGGTGATCAATGGTGTTTAAAATTAGAAAATGGCTCCTTTTTAGTCAAAGAGAAATGGACATGGACTGGTACCAATAAAGAGCCAGAGAGAATAGGATTCAACGTAGCTCTGAATAGATGGGCAGAAAATGGCGATAAAGAAAAAATGCCATGGGGAAGCAATAATGTTGCAAAAGCTAGAAGACCTAAACCACATAGAGTTAATACATTTGATCAGCCAGAAGTTCAATCAAAAGCCATAACCTCGCTGTTAAAAAGCCTATTAGAGGAAAATATCCAAAGTATTAGAGAGAATGATGATGATGAGAGAACTAAATATGAATCACTGATAGATGATTTAAAATCACTGAGAGACTCATCTAAAATAATTCAGCAAGATAGAATTCAATCTTTGGAAGGAAATGCAAATGAAATTATTAGTAAAATATTTCCTAATCACGAATTAAAAATCAACGCTCCAGAAAGTACCGCACCAATAAAAATAGACCTTCTTGGCGATGAATTTACTATTGAAATGGGGCCTGTTGGCGGTTTTACTTTTCCACTTGAAAAGCAAGGTAGTGGTAGCAGAAGAACCGCATTGTGGACTATTTTGAAGTTACTTGCAGATAATGGCATTCGAGCTAAAAACGGAGGTGCAAAGGCACAGTCATATCATGAATCATTGGGCCCAAATACTGCCCATGTTTTATTGTTAGATGAGCCAGAGGTAAGCCTGCACCCCTCAGCAACGGAGATTGCAAGAGATGTTCTTTATTCTCTTCCTGATAGCGATAATTGGCAAGTTATGGTTGCGACACATTCCCCTAGCTTTATTGACCTAACAAAAGACCACACAACGATTATAAGGGTTGATAAAAACCAAGATGATCACATAAAAACGACTACCCTTTTTAAGCCTGATTCTGCACAACTAGATAAAGATGATAAGGAAAATCTAAAACTTATTAATTTATTTGACTCTCACATATCAGAGGCTTTCTTTGGCGGTAAAGTTCTGGTGGTTGAAGGTGATACTGAATATTCGGCTATTAATTTCATTAAAAATACAGAAGCCGAATTTGGAAATTATCAATATAATGATCTTAATGTCATTAGAGCACGAGGAAAGGTGACAGTCGCCTCTATGATGAAGGTATTAAACCATTTTGGTAAAAATTACTATGTTCTTCACGACACCGACACGCCCGAAATAGAATCGAAAAGAAAGAATAAAGAAAAGTCTGTAGGGGATACTATAGTCTATGACAAATTTAAAATGGTTAATCCCGCGTGGACTAATAATGAGAAGATCTTATCACAAAAGACACATAACTCGAGGGTTGTTGCTTCCATAATAAATTTTGAAGATGCTTATTTCGATGAAACAGTAGGAAGTGACAAACCTGAAAACTGTATTAAACATATAAAGGAAGAACCCGCGATGTATAATAAAATAAAATCTCTCTTGGATGGAATCCTTGAAATAAATGATACTCAATTGCCTGAAGGGGCGACAGTATGGTCAGATATGTATGAATTAGAAGAGATAGTGAATGCACGATTAGAGTCTATATTAATAATATAAGATCGAATAGAGTTATTTTAATCAAAACACTATTCACATATATATTTAACTAACCATGCAATATAAAACCGCAGCCCCCAGGGCTGCGGTTTTTTTATTGGCTCAACCGTTTGGCGCAAGCAGCGCCACCGGCCTTAGGCACGGCGCCAGCTGGTCTTGCCGGCGCTGTCTTCCAGCACGATTCCCATCTCGGTGAGACGGTTGCGAGCGGCATCCGCCGCAGCCCAGTTCTTGTCGGCACGGGCCTGGTTGCGATCACTGATCAGGCGCTCGATCTCGGCGACTTCGTCGTCGGCCTCGTCACCCTTCAGGAAGGCGTCCGGATCCTGCTGCAGGATGCCGAGCACGGCGCCCAGTTCCCGCAGGCGGGCACCCAGGCCGGCGGCGACGGTCACGTCTTCGGCCTTCTGGCGATTGATCTCGCGCACCAGATCGAACAGGGCGGAGTAGGCTTCCGGGGTGTTGAAGTCGTCGTCCATGGCATCTTTGAAGCGGGCCACCTGCTCGTCACCACCGGCGGCGGGGGCCAGCGGCAGATCCCGCAGGGCGGTGTACATGCGCTCCAGGGCGGCGCGGGCCTGCTTGAGGTTGTCTTCCGAGTAGTTGAGCTGGCTGCGGTAGTGGCCGGACATCAGGAAGTAGCGCACGGTCTCCGGGTCGTAGTGCGCCAGCACGTCCCGGATGGTGAAGAAGTTGCCGAGGGACTTGGACATTTTCTCCTTGTCCACCATGACCATGCCGCTGTGCATCCAGGTGTTGACGTAGTCGCCGCCGTGGGCGCAGCAGGACTGGGCGATCTCGTTCTCGTGGTGGGGGAACTGCAGATCCGAGCCGCCGCCGTGGATGTCGAAGTGGTTGCCCAGGTGCTTGGAGTTCATGGCGGAGCACTCGATGTGCCAGCCGGGACGGCCCGGGCCCCAGGGGCTTTCCCAGGTCGGCTCGCCGGGCTTGGACATCTTCCACAGCACGAAGTCCAGGGGGTTGCGCTTGGCATCCACCACGTCGACGCGGGCGCCGGCCTGCAGCTGCTCCAGATCCTGACCGGAGAGCCTGCCGTACTCGTCGAAGGAGTCGACGATGAACATGACGTCACCGTTGTCCGCCACGTAGGCGTGGCCGCGATCCAGCAGCAGCTGCACCATGGCGATGATCTCGCCGATGTGGGCGGTGGCGCGCGGTTCGATGTCCGGGCGCACCATGCCGAGGGCGTCGAAGTCCTGGTGCATGTCGCCGATCAGGCGCTCGGTGAGGTCGTCACAGGTCACGTGCGTTTCGGCGGCGCGCTTGATGATCTTGTCGTCCACGTCGGTGATGTTGCGCACATAGGTGAGATCGTACCCGGCGTAGCGCAGGTAGCGGGCCACCACGTCGAAGGCGACGAAGGTGCGGCCGTGGCCGATATGACAGTGATCATAGATAGTGACGCCACACACATACATGCCCACCTTGCCCGGGTGGATAGGTTTGAATTCTTCTTTTTGACGAGTGAGTGTGTTGTATATCTTCAGCATCTTATGACCACTGCCTGTGAGTAAAATGGCCTGCCATTCTACCCGCATCCGGTATAGAAAACGAGGCAGAAAAGCCGACTCTCCCCCCTGCCATCTATGCCGCAAGGCCCTGATGGGCTAGAATTGCCACCACTTTATGCCATACACCTGCGGGCACCCTGTCGCCCGCATTCAATGAAAGGACAACTCATGGTCACTCTGCATACCAACCACGGCGACATCACCCTCACCCTGAACGCGGAAAAAGCCCCGGAAACCGTGGCCAACTTCCTGCAATACTGCCGTGACGGTCACTACGACAACACCATCTTCCACCGCGTCATCGACGGCTTCATGATCCAGGGCGGCGGCTATGCCCCGGGCTTCGAAGAGAAAGACACCCGCGCCCCCATCAAGAACGAGGCGGCCAACGGTCTGTCCAACAAGGTCGGCACCATCGCCATGGCCCGCACCATGGAGCCGCACTCCGCCAGCGCCCAGTTCTTCATCAACGTGAACAACAACGACTTCCTGGACTTCAAGTCCGCCACCACCCAGGGCTTCGGCTACTGCGTGTTCGGTGAAGTGACCGCCGGCATGGACGTGGTCAACAAGATCAAGGGCGTGAAGACCGGCAACTACGGCCGCATGCACCAGGACGTCCCGACCGAAGACGTGGTGATCACCAAGGTGACCCTTGCCGAGTAATTCCTGCCGGCCAGGCTCTGACACAACTGCGGCCCCGGCCGCAGTTTTTCCATCTGTCGCCCCCAACTGGCGCCGCCTCGACTACCTGGCCCAGGGCAACCCGCGCCAGCGCTCGGCCCACGCCCTGCTGGGGGATGGCCTGTGGGATGAGCTTGGCCCCCTGTGCAGCGATCTGGCGCTGGTGAGCACGGTCGCCATCGGGCTCGACCGGCCCGGCAGCGATCTCGATATCCTCTGCCAGCACCCGGACCCGGCCTCTCTCGCCGCGACACTGGCAGCACAAGGCTGGCTGGTGCGAAGCAAAGGCGAGCAGGTCTGGCTCGCCGAGCAGACCCGGCGTGGGCCCGATGGCCAGAGCTGGCCCCTTGAGCTCTACCTCACCCCCGCTCCCCTCGAGCGCCTTCACGGCTGGCGCCACCTCAGCCTGATGGCCGCCCTGCTGGCCCACTTTGGCGAGCCCTTCCATCAGGAAGTGCGACGCCTGCGTCTGGAAGACGGGCTCAAGGGGGAAGCCGCCATCTGCCGTCTTCTGGGCCTCCCCGGCGACCCTTACGAGGCGTTGCTGACCCTGGAGGGGCGCAGTCTCGCGGGGCTGTGCTGGTCGCCCTCTCCCCTCGCCCGCCCGGCCCGAGGCGATGCACCGCCTTGCGCCCGCGCCGAGGACTCTTAACCACGATGCCCAGGACCTCATGAGCACGCTCTTTATCAGTGACATTCACCTCAGCCAAGGCAGGCCCGACATGACGGCCGCCCTGGTGCGCTTTCTCGAGCACGACGCCCCCGGCGCGGACGCCCTCTATGTGCTGGGGGATCTGTTCGAATTCTGGATTGGGGACGACGACCCCAACCCGCTGCACCGCGAGGTGGCCGAGGCCTTTCTCGCCCTGAGCCAGCAGGGGGTGCCCCTCTACTTTATCCACGGCAACCGCGACTTCCTGCTGGGGCGCCAGTTTGCCAGGCAGGCCGGCATGACCCTGCTCGGCGACCCCTGCGTCATCGAGCTGTACGGCGAGCGGGTGCTGCTGAGCCACGGGGATCTGCTCTGCACCCGGGATGAGGGCTATCAGAAGTTTCGCCGCATCACCCAGCAGAAGTGGCTGCGCTGGCTCTTCCTGCGCCTGCCGCTGACCCGGCGCCGCGCCATCGCCTGCAAGATGCGCGGTCAAAGCCAGATGGAAAATGCCACCAAGCAGCAGGCCATCATGGACGTGACCCCGGCCGCGGTGGACGACATGCTGCGCCGGCACGACTGTCGCCTGATGATCCACGGCCACACCCACAGACCCGCCATCCACGACTTCTCCCTGGACGGACGAGGGGCGCGGCGCATCGTGCTGGGGGACTGGTTCGAGCAGGGATCCGTGCTGGTGTGCTCCCCTGCGGGGCAGCGGCTCGAGACCCGCACCCTGCGCTGAGACTCGCCGGCAGGCGAGTCTCATATGACCATTTCTGACCCATGCCCGCCCGGCCCGGGATGCA
Organism: Aeromonas sp. SrichE-2G; assembly: GCF_017939565.1. Classification (NCBI taxonomy): domain Bacteria; kingdom Pseudomonadati; phylum Pseudomonadota; class Gammaproteobacteria; order Aeromonadales; family Aeromonadaceae; genus Aeromonas; species Aeromonas sp. SrichE-2G. Next base: position 595,170 of record NZ_JAGKRG010000053.1, on the reverse strand, counting down.
ATAAAGATCCATGGGTATACTCTGGTTATCCGCACACAATTTATCCGTACACATGAGGACAAGGTGATGGGATTTCTTACCTGGGTGGTATTGGGGTTGATAGTCGGCATCCTGGCCAAGTGGATCATGCCGGGCAAGGATGGGGGCGGTTTCTTTATGACGGTGATCCTGGGGGTGGCCGGCGCCATGGTGGGGGGCTATGTCAGCACCCTGCTCGGCATGGGCACCGTCACCGGCTTCAACCTGCCGAGCATCGTCATCGCCACCGTCGGTGCCCTGATCGTGCTGTTTGTCTACAACAAGCTGCGCAGTTGAGAAGCCGACATGCACCGATCCGAGGGCGCCACTGGCGCCCTCGCTGTTTTTATCCCCGCCCCATCAATCTGTCTCAGCTCCCCAGCACATCCCCCGGCGCCGCGCTTGCATTATTTCTAGTAGAGGCGTCTAATAATCCCCATGCAAGCCAATGACCCCCTGCCCCGCCGCCCTCGCGGCCGCCCTGCCCAGCACGGGCACACCTATGCCGACACCCGGGATCTGCTGATCCGCCGGGGCATGGAGCTGCTGACCGAGCAGGGCATCGCCGCCACCTCCATCGAGCGGGTGTTGCAGTCGACCGGGATCCCCAAGGGCTCCTTCTATCACTACTTCGCCACCAAGCACGACTTCACCCTGGCGGTCATGGATGCCTATCACCACTACTTCTGCCGCAAGCTGACGCGCTATCTGGAGGATGAGAGCCTGCCCCCCCTGGCGCGCCTTGCCGCCTTCGTCGACAGCGCCTGCCGGGGCATGACCCGGTTTGCGTTCCAGCGGGGCTGCCTCGTGGGCAACCTGGGTCAGGAGGTGGTGCAGCTCTCCCCCGAGCTGCGCCTTCGCCTCGAACAGATCCTCCTCGACTGGGAGGCGCTGCTCGCTCGCTGCCTGAGGGACGCGGTGACGGCGGGGGATCTGCCCCCCGGCTGCGACTGCTCCGCCCTCGCCCATCAGTTCTGGATCGGCTGGGAAGGGGCCGTGCTGCGCGCGCGCCTGGTGGGCAATACCGAGCCCATGCTCTCTTTTCTCAACTTTTTCATGATGTTAGCGAAGTAATATTTTTACGATTATTAATAGTCAACCAGTCCAATTAATGGGAGTAGACAAGATGTTCAAGGGTATTCTGATCGAGAAAGACGAGGCGGGTTATCGCGCCAGCTACCAGAGCATTCCCGAGGAGGTGCTGCCTGCCGGGGATGTGACCGTGGCGGTGGAGTGGTCTTCCCTCAACTACAAGGATGGCCTGGCCCTCACTGGCGCCGCCCCCGTGGTACGCCGCTTCCCCCTGATCCCCGGCATCGACTTTTCCGGCACCGTGCTGGAGAGCCAGCACCCCGACTGGCACCCCGGCGACAAGGTGGTGCTCAACGGATGGGGCGTGGGCGAGACCCACAGTGGCGGGCTGGCGGAGCGGGCACGGGTTCAGGGCGACTGGCTGGTCGCCCTGCCTGAGCGCTTCCAGCCCCGGGACGCCATGGCCATCGGCACCGCTGGGTACACCGCCATGCTCTGCGTGATGGCGCTGGAGAAGCACGGCGTGGCCCCCGGGGACGGTGACATCCTGGTGACCGGCGCCAACGGCGGCGTAGGCAGCGTGGCGATCACCCTCCTGGCCAAGCTGGGCTATCGGGTCGTGGCCGCCACAGGGCGGCTGCACGAGGCCGACTACCTCCAGTCCCTCGGCGCCGCCGAGGTGATCGATCGCACCGAGCTGGCCGCACCGGGGCGACCGCTGGGCAAGGAGCGCTGGGCCGGCGTCATCGACACCGTTGGCAGCCACACCCTGGCCAACGCCTGCGCCACTACCCGCTACGGCGGCGCCGTGGCCGCCTGCGGCCTGGCGGGGGGGATGGACTTCCCCTCCACCGTCATGCCCTTCATCCTGCGCGGCGTCACCCTCTATGGCATCGACAGCGTGATGGCGCCGCGCCCGCTGCGCCAGCAGGCCTGGTCCCGCCTGGCCGAGGATCTCGACCTGACCCGCCTCAACCTCCTCACCCGGGAAGTGCCCCTCTCCCAGGTCGTGGCCCTGGGGGATGCCTTCCTGGCAGGCCAGGTGCGCGGCCGGATCCTGGTCAATGTCCAGGGGTGATGACTGACGCGAGATGAGCCGGATCGCCTGATCTGGTCAGGCGATCCGCTCTGTGGCCACACCGATGCATATTGGCCGTGCCCGCGTGGGGAATGCGATCGAGCACTATAACTGGTGACGAGCAAGTAGCACGAGGAAAGCGCCTTTATTAGAATGGCAGCTGACCTTAATCAATCAGTGTGCCCAGATGATCATTGATATCCCCACCATGTTTATGATGATCATCGCTGCCAGCGTGACCCTGACGTGTTCAGTCGGCTGGGTCACCCGCGCCAAAGACGAGAAGGAGCTACAGCTCTGGACGCTCGGGCTGGCCTTGCAGACGCTGGTCTTCACGCTGTTCTTCCTGCGTAACCAGATACATGACTTCTTCTCTGTCTTGGTAGCGAACGCGGCGTTATCAGCGAGTCTCTCGTGCTTCTTGGCGGCCGTCGTGGTATTTCAGCAGCGCCGCCTGTCGCGCTTGTGGTTCTACGCTCCTCCCCTGTTGTTGGCGACGACGTTCAGCTTTTTCATGGATGATATCGGTGCCCGCATCATGATCTGCGGCGCCATCTGCAGTGTGCAGTGCCTGGTCGTGCTGATCACCTTGCTGGATAGGCGCGTTGTGGTGAGCGGGCGTGGCAAGTATCTGATTGCCAGCGGGTTGAGCCTCTCGATCACCGTGCTGACCCTGCGCTTTTTTAGCGTGATGTTTTACCCCGACGACATCTCCAGCCTGTTGCGCGAGACCCCCATTCAAGTGGTCACGTTTTTGGCGACCTTTATCACATTGCTCTTGATGTCCAATGGTTTTGTGTTGATGATCAAGGAGAGCACGGATGAGCAGAACCGTCAGCTGGCCATGAAGGATCGCCTCACAGGGATTTGGAACCGGGGACATATAGAGGAGACCGCCAAGCAGGAGATGGCCCGACTCGAACGCTACGGCCATCCGGTCTCCTTGATCATGATGGATATCGACTACTTCAAGCAGATTAATGACAAACTCGGTCACGGGGCTGGCGACATCGCCCTCAAAGAGTTCTGCGCCGTGGTGCAGAGCTGCATTCGTACTACCGATTTATTGGGGCGCTGGGGAGGTGAGGAGTTTCTGCTGCTGCTCCCCAACAGCGGTTTTGCCAATGCCGCGCCATTGGCGGAGCGGATCCGGAGTGCAATCGAGCAGTATCCGTTTTCAAACGGGTTACAGGTCACAGCCAGCTTTGGCCTGGCTGTCTGTCAATCGACGGATAGTTGGGATACCTGGTTGGAGCGCACCGATCAGGCGCTCTACCGGGCAAAAGCCGCAGGCCGCAATCGGGTGGAAAACGAGAGCCTGCACCATGAACCGGGTCAGACCTCGTCCCCCCTCCCCAATCTGGTGCACCTGGTGTGGCGCAGTACCTATGAATCGGGCATCACCTTGATCGATAACCAGCATCGCAGCTTGTTTGAGAAAACAAATACCCTGCTGCAGGCGCTGCTGGAGTCGCAACCCAAGCCTGAGATCGCCCGCCTCATCGCGCAGCTTGTGGCGGACATTGAGCAGCATTTCCACGATGAAGAGGCGCTTTTCCAACAGGAAGGCTACGTGGAAGGGAACGCCCACGGCCTGATCCACGCCCAGCTGGTGGCGCGGTCGCATCGCTTGTTAGATCGCTTCGAGCACGATCAGGTCAACGCGGGGGAGTTGCTGCATTTTCTGGCTTATGAAGTGGTCGCCCAGCATATCCTGCTTGAGGATCGCCAATATTTCACCTCGCTCAAGCGCCTGGCCATCGCCTGACCAAGTCACCCATCGCAGCCCAATCACAGGTTCTTGCCTTTGTTGGAACGCCGAACCCGTGGTGTGCAGCAAGTCGCTGGGAGCCGTAAGCCGTAAGCCATAAGCCACTTAAACAACAGATGGACAAGAAAGGAAAAACAGGAGAGAAATCTTGGAGAGGAGTAAAAACAAAAACGACGCAATTAAGCGTCGTATCTGTCTAATCTGTAAGGCTTTCTTTCAATTTTAATGGTGCCTGAGGCCGGAATCGAACCGGCACGCCGCGAACGGCGAGGGATTTTAAATCCCTTGTGTCTACCGATTTCACCACTCAGGCACCGCAATCGGTATCAAGTCCGCGGGCGGGCTTGTCAATATGGAGGCACGTTCCGGAGTCGAACCGGACTAAACGGATTTGCAATCCGCTGCATAACCGCTTTGCTAACGCGCCATGCAAGGGAGAGTGAACTCTCCATTGTCTGAATTTGGAGCGGGAAACGAGACTCGAACTCGCGACCCCGACCTTGGCAAGGTCGTGCTCTACCAACTGAGCTATTCCCGCATCGGTCTGGCTGACTGCCTGACTACGAGAACGCATTCTAGCGATGTTCCTCGTCCAGTCAACCAAAAACATTTAATACTCTGATCGTTCGAGTGTTTTTTACTCTTGTCCCGCACTTTTAGCGATCATGACCGTTTCTTGGCCCCAGTGGCAAAGAAACGGCGATTTTCCCCTTGGTGCCGGAGCACGCCCTAGAAGCGGGAGTGGTAGCTGAGATCGCCCCAGGCGGCCTTCATGTACTGGAACATGGACCAGAAGGTGAGCACGGTCGCCACATAGAGCAGCACATAGGCGAGCCACACCATCCAGATATCGTACTGCCAGATAAGACCCGTCAGCGACACCATCTGGATCATGGTCTTCCACTTGCCAATCCAGCTGACCGCCACCGAGGAGCGCTTGCCGAGCTCGGCCATCCACTCGCGCAGAGCGGAGATGATGATCTCCCGGCCGATCATGGTCATGGCGGGAATGGTCACCCAGACGGTGTTGTAGTGCTCGACGATGACCACCAGGGCCGCCGCCACCATGATCTTGTCCGCGACCGGGTCGAGGAAGGCACCAAAGGCGGTGGACTGGTTCAGCTTGCGGGCAAGGTAGCCGTCAAACCAGTCGGTCGCAGCCGCCAGGATGAAGACGATGGCCGCCGCCATGTAGGACCACTGATAGGGAAGGTAGAACAGGATGACGAAGACGGGGATGAGCAGGATCCGGAAAAACGTCAGCAGGTTAGGAATATTTGTCATTATTTTCAGCCACTTCTTGTATGCCGCAACATGGTAGCCCCATGCCGATTGCCGATGCAACCGCACAGGTGCCCGCCTTGGTCCATTAATCCATCAATAACCTCAGGATGCGGGCCATTATGGCATTTGCGCCCCCCCTGCGTCACGGCCCTTGTGTGTCCGGGTTTCCTACAGGGGATGAATCCGGGGTGAATGCCATGGCTCTCCCTCAGCCGGTATGCCAGGCCCTGTCTTCCGTGAAGGCCTGCATGGGCAGAGTGCAGCCCTTCGCAGACGAAGGGCTAGAGGGAGCGCAGGGCGTCGTGAATGGACTGGGCCAGCTCCTGGCTGATGCCGGGCACCTTGGCGAGCTCGTCCACTCCGGCCTTTTTCACCTCCTGCAGGCCGCCCAGGTATTTGAGCAGCGCCTGCCGCCGTTTCGGCCCCACCCCGGGAATATCCTCCAGGGTGCTGGTGGTGCGGGCCTTGGCGCGGCGTGCGCGGTGGCCGGTGATGGCGAAACGGTGGGATTCGTCGCGAATGTGCTGAATGAGGTGCAGGGCGGGCATGTCCGCCGGCAGGTGCAGCTCCTCGTGGCTGTCCCCCAGGATCAGGGTCTCCAGCCCTGCCTTGCGGGTCACCCCCTTGGCGATGCCCACCAGGAGCGGATACTTGCCGCCGAGAAACTCCAGCTGGCGCGCCAGGATCTCCTCGGCGCGGCGCAGCTGGCCGAGGCCACCGTCGATAAACAGCACGTCCGGCACCTTGTCCGGCTCCTGCTGTTTGCCAAAGCGGCGCTCCAGCGCCTGCTCCATGGCGGCGTAGTCATCACCGCCTGTGATGCCGTCGATATTAAAGCGGCGATATTCCGAGGAGAGCGGACCCTCCCGGTTGAACACCACGCAGGAGGCCACGGTGCGCTCCCCCATGGTGTGGGAGATGTCGAAACACTCCATGCGGGCGATGGGGGTCTCGAGCTCCAGCAGCTCCTCCAGCTGATCGTAGCGTGCGGTGATGGTGCTCTTGTGGGCGAGGCGCGAGCGCAGCGCGGTCTGGGCGTTGATGGAGGCGAGCTTGATGAAACGCGCCCGCTCGCTGCGCGTCCGGCTCACCACCCGCACCTTGTAGCCGGCGGTCTGGCTCAGGGTGTCGGCGATGACGCTCTCATCCTCCAGCGCCACGTCCAGCAGCACCTCGCTCGGGATCTGCCGCCCCCCCTGCCCCGACAGGTAGAACTGCAGCAGGAAGGATTGCACCACCTCGTCGAGCTGGGTATCGGCCGGCACTTTCGGGAAGTAGCTGCGCGAGCCCAGCACCTTGCCCTGACGGATGAAGAGCACGTGGATGCAGGCTGTCCCCTGCTCGAAGGTGACCCCGACCACGTCGAGCTCGTCCAGCACGTTGCCGCTCACCGACTGCTGCTCGGTGACCCGGCGCAGGGCCTGGATCTGATCCCGGTAGCGGGCCGCCTCCTCGAAGCGCAGATCGCCGCTGGCGGACTCCATCTTGCCCACCAGTTCCCCTATCACCTGCTGGTTCTTGCCTGCGAGGAACAGCTTGGCCAGCGCCACCTGCTGGGCGTATTCCGCCTCGCTCACCAGCCCCGCCACACAGGGGCCGGCGCAACGCTTGAGCTGGTAAAGCAGACAGGGACGGGTGCGGTTGGCATAGACCGCGTCCTCGCACTGGCGCACGGGAAAGATCTTCTGCATCAGGTGCAGGCTCTCTCGCACCGCGCCGCCGGAAGGATAAGGGCCGAAATACTCCCCCTTCACCTTGCGGGCGCCGCGGTGGACGCCGATACGCGGGTGCTGGTGGTCGGTGATGATGATCCAGGGGTAGGACTTGTCGTCCCGCAGCAACACGTTGTAGCGGGGCTGGTACTGCTTGATGAGGTTGTGCTCGAGGATCAGCGCCTCGGTCTCGGTGTGGGTAACCGTCACCTGCACATCGGCGATCTGGCGCACCAGGGTGCGGGTCTTGATGCTGTCGACGTTGGCCCGGAAGTAGGAGGCGAGCCGTTTCTTGAGATCCTTGGCCTTGCCCACGTAGATGACGGTACCGCCGCTGTCGTACATGCGGTAGACGCCGCTCTGGTGGGTGACGGCGCCGAGGAATGCCTTGCTGTCAAACAGGGGCTCGGGAGAGGGGGTCATGGGCAACTCGACTCAACGGATGAATGCAAAAAGACGGGGAAGAGCATACTGCGCCCGCTGACTGAAAAGCAAAAGGGGCAAGAAAGCAAAAGGCGGCCCACGCCGCCTTCGATGGCCACACGCCGCCCCTTACAGGGTGTCGGCATCCAGCATGCCATAGCGAATGGCAAGATGGGTCAGCTCCACGTCGCCATTGATGCCCAGCTTGCTGAACAGGCGGTAGCGATAGCTGTTGACCGTCTTCGGGCTCAGGTTGAGCTGCTCGGAGATGTCGGTCACCTTCTGCCCCTTGGTGATCATCATCATGATCTGCAGCTCGCGCTCGGAGAGGGACTTGAAGGGGTTCTCGTCGGCGGAGGCAAACTGGCTCAGGGCCATCTGCTGGGCGATCTCCGGGGAGATGTAACGCTGACCTGAGTGAACCAGGCGAATGGCGTGGATCATCTCGTCCGGCGCAGCCCCCTTGGTGAGATACCCGGCGGCGCCCGCCTGCATCACCTTGGTGGGGAACGGATTTTCTGAATGAATGGTCAGCACTATGATGCGCACATCGGGGCGGATCCGCAGGATCTTGCGGGTCGCTTCCAGACCGCCGATGCCCGGCATGTTCATGTCCATCAGGATCACATCGGGGTGATGTTGCCGACAGAAGGCCACCGCGGTCTCCCCGCTCTGCGCCTCGCCCACCACCTTGATCCCGCGGACGTCTTCCAAAATGCGTCTTATCCCTGTACGCACCAACTCATGATCATCGACCAGGAATACATTAATCACCCAAACACCCCGTTTTTTATCTCGTTATATGCCAGTTAGGGTTAACACGGCGTCTTGCATCATAACCAAACTCGATGATTTGGCAAACCATGGCCGGGAAAAGTTTGAAATTGCTCGTAAAATCCTTTTTAAATCAAATTACTATACAAAGAACCAATTAAAAAACGGCGCCCTGGGGCGCCGTTTTGCATCAAAGCCGTTCCGCCAGCCTCAACCGGCCAGCAGCGCACGCACCTTGTCGAGATCGGCCTGGGTATCCACCCCGACCGGCGGCGCCTCCAGGGCCTGGGCGACGTGGATCTTCTCCCCGTACCAGAGCACACGCAGCTGCTCCAGCGCCTCTACTTGCTCGAGCTGACTCGGCGCCCAGTCCACGTAACGCTGGATAAAACCGGCGCGATAGGCGTAGATGCCGATGTGGCGCTGGTAGTGGGGGCCTATCTGCTCGCGGCTCCTGGCGAACGCATCCCGATCCCAGGGAATGGAGGCACGGCTGAAGTAGAGGGCGTAGCCATCCTTGTCGGTCACCACCTTGACGGCGTTCGGGTTGAACGCCTCTTCGGCATCCTGGATCGGCACCGACAGCGTGGCCATGGGGGCGCTGGCGGCGGCCAGGTTGTCCGCTACCTGACGAATGATGGACGGCGGGATGAGGGGCTCATCCCCCTGCACGTTGACCACTATGGTGTCGGCGGCAAAGCCGTAGTGACGGCTCACCTCGGCGAGGCGCTCGGTACCGGACTGGTGATCCGGTGAGGTCATGCACACCTCGAAGCCGGCCTGTGCGGCAAACGGCGCCAGCGCCTGCTGCACCCGCTCATCGTCGGTCGCGACGATCACCCGGTCCGCGCCGGATTGCAGGGCCTTCTCCACCACGTGCTGCACCATGGGCTTGCCGTGGATGTCCGCAAGCGGTTTGCCCGGCAGCCGGGTGGAGGCGTAGCGGGCCGGAATGACGACGACGAAACTCATGGCTTCAGCTCTTCCAGCGCCAGGTGGCGGGCCCGGTTCTCCAGCAGGACGGGGATCCCCTCCTCCATCGGGTAGGCCAGCCTGTCGAAGCGGCAGATCAGCTCCTGGGAACCCGCGTGAGCCTGATAGTGCAGCTTACCCTTGCAGACCGGGCAGGCGATGATGTCGAGCAGTTTAATATCCAGTGCCACAACCAAACTCCTTTAACGATGTCGGGCAGGCGATGATGCCTGGCCATTGATATGCTGTGCCGGGCCCGCAGCCGGGCCCGACCCGTCGGCTGGCGCCGCCCCCGGCCGCCCCGAGGTGCCGTCATGGCACAGGGATCGGGTCGAAGGGGCCGCGTGCCTTTTATGATTGTCGGCCTCCGGCCCCCTTCAGGGTCCGCAGCAGGACCTCACCCAGGGCATCCGGCAGCTCGGCGCTCACCGGCAGGTACCACCAGTGCGCCGGCGCGAAGGCACGGCACTTGACCGCATCCTTCTCCGTCATCAGCAAGGGGCGCTCGCCGAAGCGGGCGAGCAGCTCGGCGGCGTCGAACGCCTGGTGATCCGCATAGCCGACGCTCTGCGCCAGCTCATAGCCGAGCGCGGTCAGGGTCGCGAAGAAACGGGGGGGATGGCCGATGCCCGCCAGGGCATCCACCGGCCCCTGAAGGGGCGCGGTGAGCGGCGCATCGTCGCACACCCGACGGGGCGTGCCAGGGGCCAGGTGCATGGCATATTCGCCCCTGCCCGGCTCGCCACCATTGCAGATGATGGCGTCCACGCGCTTCAAACGACTGATGGGCTCGCGCAGCGGCCCCATGGGCAGCAGGCAGCCATTGCCGAACCGGCGCGCCCCGTCCACCACCACCAGCTCGATGTCCCGGGCCAGGGCGTAGTGCTGCAGGCCGTCGTCGGTGACGATGATGTCCACCTCGCCACTTTGCTCCAGCTGGCGCACCGCATCGGCCCGTTTGGGGGCCACCGCCACCGGGCAGCCACAGCGACGGGCGATGAGCACGGGCTCGTCCCCCGCCTGCGCCGTGGTGCTGGTCTCATCGAGCCGATAGGGATAATGGGGCGCCTTGCCGCCATAACCGCGGCTCACCACGCCGGGCCTGAAACCCCGCGCCTGCAGCTGTTCCACCAGCCAGACCACCACCGGGGTCTTGCCGTTGCCCCCCACAGAGATGTTGCCCACGACGATGACCGGCAGGCCGGCGCGATAGGCCTTGAACCAGCCCCGGCGATAGGCGAAGCGGCGCACGCCGCTGACAAGGGAGAACAGCAGGGCGAAGGGGGCCAGCCACCAGCGCCAGCCGCTGTTCCCGTACCAGAGCCGCGCCAGCATCAGCCTTGGTTGCCTGCGGCGGCGCCGTTGCCGAACTGGATGGCGCGCAGCTGGGCATAGGTGCCCTGCAGGGCCATCAGGGCCTGGTGGTTGCCGCGCTCGACGATGTGACCCTCGTCGATCACCAGGATCTCGTCCGCCTTCTCGATGGTGGAGAGGCGGTGGGCGATCACGAGTGAAGTGCGCGCCTTGCACAGCTCGTCGATGGCGGCCTGGATGTGGCGTTCGGACTCGGTGTCCAGGGCCGAGGTGGCCTCGTCCAGCAGCAGCACCGGGGAGTCCCGCAGCAGGGCGCGGGCGATGGCGATGCGCTGGCGCTGGCCACCGGAGAGGGACGCGCCGTTCTCGCCGATGACGGTGTCATAGCCTTCCGGCATCTTGCGCACGAAGTCGTCCGCATGGGCGATGCGGGCAGCCTGCTGCACCTCTTCCCGGCTGTAGCGCTCCTCCGCCGCGTAGGCGATGTTGTTGGCCACGGAGTCGTTGAACAGGTGCACATGCTGTGAGACCAGGGCGTACTGCTTGCGCAGCTCGCTCAAGCGGTATTCGCGGATGTTGACGCCATCCAGCAGGATCTCCCCCTGCTCGATGTCGTAGAAGCGGGTCAGGAGGCTCGCTATGGTGCTCTTGCCGGAGCCGGAGCGCCCCACCAGGGCCACGGACTTGCCCGCCTCCACCTTGAAGCTGACGTTGTGCAGCGCCGGCACCTCCTTGGTCGGGTAGGTGAAGGTGACATTGCGAAACTCAATCTCGCCGCGGGCGCGCTCCAGGGTGCGGGTGCCGGTGTCCTGCTCCGGGGCGGAGTCCAGCAGGCCAAACAGGCTCTGGCAGGCGGTGATGCCGCGCTGGAACTGGTTGTTCACGTCGGTCAGGCTTTTCAGCGGCTTGAGCAGCATCATCATGGAGGTGACCATGACGGTGAAAGTCCCCGCGGTCAGGGTCGCCTTGACGCTGTCGATGGTCGCCACATAGAGGAAGACCGCGAGGGCCACGGAGGCCACCATCTGGACAATGGGGCTGCCGATGGCGTCGGCCGCGACCATCTTCATGGTCTGCTGGCGCATCCGGTTGCTCACCCGGTAGAAGCGCTTGTCTTCCACCTCCTGGCCACCGAACATCAGCACCTCTTTGTGCCCCTTGAGCATCTGCTCGGTGGAGGTGGTGATGTCCCCGACTGCCTGCTGGATCTGGCGGCTTATCTTGCGAAAACGTCGGCTGATGAGGCTGATGAGGATCCCGACCAGGGGGCCCACCACCAGGAAGATCACCGACAGCTGCCAGGAGTGCCAGAACATCAGGCCGAGCAGGCCGATGACGGTGGCCCCTTCCCGCACCAGGGAGACCAGGGTGGAGCTCGCCGCAGACGACACCTGGCCGGCGTCATAGGTCACCTTGGAGAGCAGGTTGCCGGTATTCTGGCGATCGAAGAAGCTCATGGGCATGGCCATCAGGTGGCTGAACACCTGCTGCTGCAGGCGCATCACCACGTGGTTGCCGACCCAGGCCATGCAGTAGTTGGAGAGGAAGGCGGCGCAGCCGCGCAGGGCCACGATGCCGAGCACGAAGAAGGGCATCCACTTGAGCACGCTGCTGTCGTTGCCGTTGAGCCCCTGATCGATAAGCGGCTTGATGGAATAGACGAAGGTGGTATCCACGGCCGCATAACCCAGCATGCCGATGATGCCGCCCACCAGACCCAGTTTGCGATCCCGGACATAACCGAGCAGGCGCTTGAAGACGGGCCAGCTCTCTTGTGAGGTTTCTTGTTGCATGAATAGCCGTTAATAAGGGAAATGACGGGCTATTCTAGCCAAACCTTGGGGCTTCACCAAGCGTCGCAGGCAGTCGGGTATCGAACCCGGGTCACAAATGACGGCGCCCCCATCCCGCGTCAAGCCCCTTGCGCACGAGTAAAGACCGGCCGCTCACTCCTCTTTCCATGGCGTGGGTTTCCACCAGGTCCCACTTCGCCTGTACCAGGGTCCCTGCTCCCGCTCGGCCCGGATCCGCAGGCCATCATCGCCGCCCTCGATCAGGATGGCGCCATCCTCACCGGTCACCCATTGCTGCGCGCCCTGATAACGCGCCACCACGTCGGGGCGGGGAAATCCCCACTGGTTCATGAAGCCAGCGCTGTGCACGACGAAGGTCGGCCGCACCGCCGCCACAAAGGCCGGGATCGAGGAGGTGCGGCTGCCGTGGTGGGGACTCACCAGCAGGGTGCTCGCCAACCCCTCTCCCCCGCCCTCCCCGCTCTCCAGGGCCAGCAGGCGATGTTCCGCCAACTGCTCGATGTCACCGCTGAGCAGGAGGCGATGCCGTCCGTCGCTGATCTGCACGACGCAGCTGTCGTTGTTGCGCCCCGCCCCCGGTCGCTCGGGCCAGAGCACGCGCAGGTCGAGCCCCTGCCAGCGCCACTGCTGGCCACGGCGACAGGCCTGGGTACTCGGCGCGAACGGGAAGGAGGAGAGCTCGCGGCGCACCGGTATCCCCTGCAGCACAGCCTGCCGGTTGCCCGCGTGATCCCGGTCCCTGTGGCTGATGACGAGGGTATCTATCACCCTCACTCCGAGCCGGTTCAGCACGGGCTGGATGACCGCGTCCGCCATGTTGTAGCCACCGGGGTAGCGATCCCCGGTATCGAAGAGGATGCCGCGCTCTCCCCGGGTGATGAGCACGGAGAGCCCCTGCCCCACGTCCAGCACCCGCACCTGCCAGGGGGCGGGTGTGGGCCAGGCGGCCAGCACCAGGGCCGCCGCCACGGGGAGCAGCAGGAAGCGACCTCCTGGCAGCTGCCGGCCCGCCCACAGCAGGATCAGCAGGGTGCTGGCGGGCATCAGCCAGCCCGGTACCGGCCACCATAGCCGAACCTGACTCGCCAGCCGCGCCAGCCCCCAGAGCACCCATTCCAGGCCAAGATCGGACAGCCAGAGCAGGCCGTGGGCCAGGGTGGTTGAGAGGGGAGCCAGCAGGACGCCGATGAGGGCAAGGGGGATGATCCCGAAGCAGAAAAGCGGCAATGCCAACAGGTTGAGCAGGAGCGCCAGGGGTGCCATCCCCTCGAACAGCAGCAGTTGCAGGGGCAACAACCCGAGCAGCAGCAAGAGTTGCAGGCGCACCAGGCCGGGACGCTCGTGCAGCAGGCTCGCCAGCAACAGCAGGGCCACCGCCAGGAAGGAGAGCCAGAAACCCGCCGAATAGAGGGCGAAGGGATCCCAGAGCGCGATCACCACGAAGGCCCACAGCCAGATGCGGTGGCTCGGCCAGTCCCGTTTCAGCCAGCGCAGCAGGCTCCATACCAGCACCATGATGAGGGCCCGTTCAGTCGCCACCGCAAACCCGGCCAGCCAGCTGTAGGTGGCCGCAAACAGGAGTGACACGCAGATTGCCCCCCGCAACCCGAACAACCTGCCCAGCCACCAGCCGAGCACCGCCACCAGGGCGATATGCTGGCCGGAGATGGCGATGATATGGGTCAGGCCGCTGCCGCGAAAGAGATCCCACTGGGCATCCGTGATGCCCTCCTGCTCCCCGAAGGTGAGTGCCGCCAGCAGGGGGGCCTGCACCAATCCCTGCCAAGCCGTGTCGGCGGCGGTCAGCCAGCGCTCACGCCAGCCCGGCGGCGCTGCCGTCACCTCGATGATCCGGCGCAGATTGCCGGTGGCCGTGATCCCCTTGCCGAGCAGCAGCCGTCGCCCGTCCATCCCTGCTTCGTTCGCGAGGCCATGGGCAGGCTTGAGGCTGGTCACCAGGGTGACGCGACTGCCGGCGGGCAGGGGCGGCAGCGCCTGATAGGCGTTCACCCGCACCAGGGGGGCCGGCGTGAGGGGAAGGGCATCCAGGGTCTCGACCCGCAGCAGCAGGCGCGTAAAATGATCGCGATCTTTGTCGCCGGAGGGCTCCGCACTTTGCACTTGTGCGGTTATGATGTGACTCGTTTTTTTGCCAAGCTGGTCCAGCCAGGCCAGCCGGTAGTGCAGATTTCCCTGCATCCAGAGAATGCCAGACAGTAAAAACAGCAGCCGCCAGCAGCGGCAGGCGGCGAGGGGGAGCGCGAGCAGCAGCATCAGGCCCCCCCATTCCCATGAAGGCAGCCATGGCCAAAGCAGTGAGGAGCTTGCCCCAAGGGCAAACGACAACAGACGCAGATCCATGGAGCAAGTATCTAGCAAGGTTTAAAACATGCCCAAACGAATCATACAGCGCTGGATGCCCGATCAGCAGAGCCTGAAAGAGCACAAGCACTTGCGCCTGTTCGGCAAGCTGCTGCTCGATGCCAACCTCTGGCATCTCAACCGGCGATCCGCCGCAGGGGCCTTCGCGGTCGGCCTCTTCATGGCCTGGATCCCCCTGCCCTGCCAGATGTTGCTGGCGGCCGGGGGGGCCATCCTGTTTCGGGTCAACCTGCCCCTCTCGGTGGCTCTGGTCTGGCTCTCCAACCCCCTGACCATGCCGCCCCTGTTCTATGGCGCCTACCTGACCGGCTGCCAGCTGCTGGGTCGGCACGCCCAGCCCATCGACATCGAGTTTACCTGGGCCTGGCTGATGTCGGTGTTCGAAACGGTGGCACCGCCGCTCTTGCTGGGCTCCCTGGTGCTCGCCCTGCTGAGCTCTCTGATTGGCTATGCCCTGATCCGCACCTTCTGGCGCCTGAGCACGGTACGACAGTGGAAAAAACGCCGGGTGGCGCGGGCATGCTGAGCCGCTGGTTCGCCCGCTTCCGGCTGGATCCGGACACCCTGCGCCAGCAGAAGTGGTTTGCCCTGTTCGGTGAGCGCCTGCTGACCCCCGCCCTCTGGCAGAGAGGGACCCGGGCCCTGTGCGGTGCCGTGGCGGCCGGTCTGTTCGCCAGCTGGATCCCGATGCCCATGCACTCCCTGGTAGCCGTCGCCCTGGCGCTGGCATTCAGCCTCAACCTGCCGCTGGCCCTGCTGGCGGTCTGGTTCAACAACCCGCTGACGCTACCCTTCATGTACCTCTACGCCTATCGCACCGGCTGTCTGGTACTGCGCGAAACCCCGGAGCCCTTCCACCTCACCTGGTCCCTGCACTGGCTGGAGCACGAGGCGGCCACCCTGGTGCCCCCCTTCCTGCTCGGCAGCCTGCTGCTGGCCCTGCTCACTGCCGCCGCCGGCGCCCTGTTCACCCTGCTGATACTGCAACTCGACAGGCTGATCCGCGCCCGCTGAGCAG
This sequence comes from Aeromonas sp. SrichE-2G, assembly GCF_017939565.1. NCBI lineage: Bacteria > Pseudomonadati > Pseudomonadota > Gammaproteobacteria > Aeromonadales > Aeromonadaceae > Aeromonas > Aeromonas sp. SrichE-2G. The sequence goes on along the minus strand of NZ_JAGKRG010000053.1, from coordinate 579,578 downwards.
GCTCCCCCGCGCCCCCGGGGTGCGCGGCTTGCCATCATTTGGCTCTGCCACCACACTCCTTGTAACCCCGGCTTGCCGCCATCCGCCAAGACAAGGAGCCCACCATGGCCGAACCCCTGACCCTGGCCCACGCCAATGGCCGCCCCCTCACTCTGCTGCCCGCCATGGCCAACCGCCACGGCCTCATTACCGGCGCCACCGGCACCGGCAAAACGGTCACCCTGCAGGTGCTGGCAGAGGGCTTCTCCCGCCTCGGGGTCCCCGTCTTTCTGGCGGATGTGAAGGGTGATCTCAGCGGGCTGGGCGCCGCCGGCACCCCGTCCACCAAGCTGGACGCCAGACTGGCACAGCTCGGCATCCCGGCCCCGAGCTTTGCTGCCAACCCCACCCTGTTCTGGGATCTCTTCGCCCTGCAGGGGCACCCGGTGCGGGCCACCGTTTCCGACATGGGGCCGCTGCTGCTCTCCCGTCTGCTCGGTCTGAACGACACCCAGAGCGGGGTGCTGGAGCTGGTGTTCAAGGTGGCAGACGACGAAGGGCTGTTGCTGCTGGATCTCAAGGATCTGCGGGCCATGGTGCAGTTCGCGGGGGACAACGCCAAGACCCTCACCACCCGCTACGGCAACGTATCGACCGCCTCCATCGGCGCCATCCTGCGCAACCTGCTCACTCTGGAGAGCGCCGGGGGCGATCACTTCTTCGGCGAGCCCATGCTGGACATTCAGGATCTGCTGCAGACCGACGAGGCCGGCCACGGCCATATCAATGTACTGGCCGCGGGCAAGCTGACCCAGTCCAGCCGGCTCTATGCCTGCTTCCTGCTCTGGCTGCTCTCCGAGCTGTTCGAGCAATTGCCCGAGGTGGGGGATCCTGACAAGCCCATCCTGGTCTTCTTCTTCGACGAGGCGCACCTCCTGTTCAACGACGCCCCCAAGGCGCTGCTGGAGAAGATCGAGCTGGTGGTTCGACTCATTCGCTCCAAGGGGGTGGGTATCTACTTCGTGACCCAGAGCCCGGCGGACATCCCCGACAGCGTGCTGGGACAGCTCGGCAACCGGGTGCAGCACGCCCTGCGCGCCTTCACCCCGAGCGATCAGAAGGCGGTGCGCATCGCCGCCAACACCCTGCGGGCCAACCCGGCCTTCGATGCCGCCGGCGTCATCACCGAACTCGGCGTCGGCGAGGCGCTCATCTCCCTGCTCGACGAGAAGGGGCGCCCCGGCGTGGTGGAGCGCGCCTTCATCGCCCCGCCGGCCAGCCGTATCGGACCGCTGACCGACGGTGAGCGGCAGGCCCTGATCCAGGGCTCCTTGCTGCACGGCCGCTACGAGACACCGGAGGATCGGGAGTCGGCCTTCGAGCGCCTCAACGGCGCTCGGCCGGCCGTGGCCGCCGATGATCCCCCCCAATCCCGTGGCGAGCCCGAGGGCGGCCTGCTCGATGCCCTCAACGACATCCTCTTTGGCCGCACCGGCCCGCGCGGCGGCCAGCACGACGGAGTGGTACAGACCGCCGCCAAGAGCGTGGCCCGTACCCTGGGCAACGAGGTGGGGCGCCAGCTGGTCCGCGGGGTGCTCGGCTCCCTGCTGGGGGGGGGCAAGCGCCGTCGCTGACGGTGAACACCGCAGGAACGAAAAAGCCCGCCGGGTCTCCCCGGCGGGCTTTTTATTGAACGGATGGCGATGACTCGCTTACAGCACCTTGGCGATGGCGTCGCACAGCGGGTCAATGTTGGCGCGGGTGATACCGGCTACGCTGATCCGGCCGGAGCCGACGATGTAGATGGCGAACTCGCTCTTGAGGCGCTCCACCTGATCCTTGCTGAGACCGGAGAAGGAGAACATGCCGTTCTGCTCGCGGATGAAACCGAAGTCCTGACTCACGCCACGGGCGGCCAGCTTCTCCACCAGCAGTTCGCGCATCTCGCGAATGCGCACCCGCATGGCGGCCACCTCTTCCACCCACTCGGCATAGAGGGCAGGATCGCTCACCACGGCGGTGACGACGGCGGCGCCGTGGGACGGCGGGTTGGAGTAGTTGGCGCGAATGACGGTCTTGACCTGGGTGAAGGCCACGTCGGCCACCGCCTTGGTCGCACAGACCAGGGTGAAGGCCCCGACCCGCTCGTTGTAGAGACCGAAGTTCTTGGAGAAGGAGCTCGCCACCAGCAGCTCGTCGTGGCACTCGGCGAAGATGCGCAGGCCTTCGGCATCTTCCTCGATACCGCGGGCAAAGCCCTGATAGGCGAAGTCGAACAGCGGCAGCCAGCCTGCGGCGGCGCTCTGCTTGGCCAGGGCGCGCCACTGATCAGCGGTCGGGTCGATACCGGTCGGGTTGTGGCAGCAGCCGTGCAGCAGTACCAGATCGCCGGCCTGTGCCTCGGAGAGAGACGCCTGCATGGCGGCAAAGTCGAGCCCCTTGGTCGCCGCATCGTAGTACTTGTACCACTTGACGGTCAGACCCGCGGACTGGAACACGCTGACGTGGTTGGCCCAGGTGGGGTCGGAGATCCAGACGGTCTTGGCGAGATTGTTGCGCACCACGAACTCGGCGGCGATACGCAGGGCACCGGTACCGCCCGGGGCTTGCGCTGTCTTGGCGCGGCCGCTGTTGACGAGGGCGGAGTCCTGCCCAAACAGCAACTGCTGCACGATGCGGCCGTACTCGATATTGCCTTCAATACCGAGGTAATTCTTGGTCTTCTCGTCGGTCAAAAGCTTCTGTTCGGCTTTCTTGACGCAGTGAAGGATAGGAGTGGCACCGGTCTCATCCTTGTAGATCCCGACCCCCAGATTGATCTTGTGGCTGCGAGTGTCGGCACGGAAGGCTTCGGTCAGGCCCAGGATCGGATCCGCTGGGGCGGCAACAACCTTTTCAAACATGGTATTCCCTGTATTCCGTTGAGTTCGTTGGCTGGCAAAGTAGGTTGGCAAACAAAAGCGCCCATCCAGGGAGCGCTCCGCCAACTCTTTATACCACTGCCTTCCATAGGGGAAAACCGCTTTCTCGAGGCAGCAGGGGAGCCTCTCACCCGACCGCGTGCCAATCGGGCGCCAGGGCACAGACTTCCGCCGAGAGACCGTGGCCCGACTCCACCAGATCGCTGCACTGTGCCAGCAATGAGCGAGGGATCCGGCTCGGCTCCCAGGGACGCGAGTCGTGCAGGGGGACCCCGTAGGCCGTCTTGATGGGCACGAGATCCCGTGGCAGCCACCAGCTCGCCGGGCGCCCCAGGCGCTGGGCCAGGGTCAGCACCCTGTCGACCCCGGCAGGATCCAGGGCGGTGAGGTGGCTCCAGAGCGTCTGGGGGGGCAAGGCAGCGATCAGGGGTTGCAAGGTGCCGGGATCCTGGGCCGGATACCAGACCAGCAGGGCATCGGCGGGCAGGTGTACGTCGGCAAAGGCACCGACGACGTCGGTCGTGATCACCCGCTGGATCTCCCCCTCCCCCCAGAGGACCTTGCCAAGCCCCGCCAGGGTGCGGGCGGGCAGCGCCACCTCCCCCAGGGTCTGGAGCCAGGACGTGGCATCGAGCAGGGTGCCCCCGCTGAAGAAGAGGCTGAACGGGCGGGCGGCGCGCAGGCGCAGGGGCAGATCGCTGCACGGCCGGATCCCCTTGTCCTCGAAATCGATCTGCTCGATGGGGCTGAAACCCGTCTCCCCCTTGCGATAGAGGGCCGCCAGCACCCGTTCGTTGACCCTCTCCCCCAGCTGCCAGCCCTGGGTATGAAGCCACTCCTCCGGCTCCGGGGGCGCGCAGGCCATCTCCGCCAGCATCAGCTCGCGGGTCAGGTAGCGCCGCCCGGCCGGGGTCAGCTCGTAGCGATGGTTGCCCAGGGTCAGCAGCAGCTGGTTGTCCTTCAACATGCCGATAAGGGGCTGCCACTGGCGACCGCGAACAATCTGGGGGGCCCCGCTCAACAACTGCTGCGCCAACGCGCGCCACTCGGGGTGAGTGAAATCGATCAAAAGGTATCCTTCCCTGTTGGCCAGCCCTGTTTCAACGAATTGAATAATCTAGCGATTTACGAGAAGAGAGCCAAGGGGACAAGGAAGACAACGTGACCTGGCGCAGGGCCGGAGGGCAAGCCGGACGGCTCGGGCACATCAAGGAAGCAGACAAAACAAAACGGCCAAGCAAGCTTGGCCGTTTACTCACTAAATCCGTGCTAGGACAGGATTAGAAGTTGTATTGCAGAGCAACAGTGAACTCGTCGTCCAGACCGTCGATACCCTGGATCTTGTACTCGGTGTACGCCTTCAGCTTGGAAGTGAAGTTGTACTGTACGCCCAGCAGGGTTTCGTCCAGCATGTCTTCGTAGGAAGAACCGGCAGTGTTGTCCTTGCCTTCCTTGAAGTTGTAGCCAGCCAGGAAGGTCCAGGCGTCGACGTTGTAGGAAGCAGCCAGCTCGTAGCCACGACCTTCACCCTTGTAACCGGTGCTGTCGTTCTTCAGGTCGCCTTCGGTGTACATACCGGCGAAGTAGAAGCCGTTGATGGCGTAGTGTGCGCCCAGAGCCCACTCGGATTTCTCACCGGTGTTGCTGTTGGTGGTCGATTCCAGGTCGGAGTAAGCGTAACCACCGTTGAAGCCCAGACCGAAGTCGAAGTCATAGCCAACTGCGGCAGCATAGGCCCAGTTACGCTTGATGTCCGGGAATTCGGTAGTGAAGGAGTTGCCACCTACGTCGGTAACCTTGACAGCTTCGTCATCGTTGGTCTGGTAGGACAGTTTGCCCTTGAAGCCACCGAAGCTGTTGGAGTAGATAACCTGGCCTTCTTGACGACCGTCGTAGAAGTTACCAGCGTCGCCCCACTCGTTGAAGATATCGGTCGGCTCCAGCACGTCGTAGAACGCGGTGTCGGTCTGGCCGAAGATGATCTTGCCGTACTGGGTGCCGTCGAAGCCAACCCAGATGTGACGGGAGTCAAACTTGTTGTCGGAGTTTTCGGCAGAAACTTGCCACTCGGTCTTGGCGATACCGGACCAGGTGTCGTTCAGAGCAACTTTGCCGGACCAGCCCAGACGGGAGGAACCAACCAGTTCTGCATCTTCATCGTTGTGGTCAGCGTACATGTTAGCCTGAACACGGCCGTAGATATCAAAAGAGGTGCCGTCTTTGTCGTAAACGACAGCAGCGTTGGCTGCGGATGCGAACAGAGCCGGGATAGCAATAGCCAGAATTGTCTTTTTCATAGTTTCCAATGCCTACTGTAATTAAACACTAAGTCCTTGTTATTCCCTGTGTTAGCGATGTTCTTTGCATCACTATGGCGCCGAGACTATCACCGGGTTTTCCAATCCGCAATGAAAAAACTTGGAACTTTTTATGAAAACCATAGTCATAGGGGGATTTTTGTGAGCTGAATCCCACAACGTTTGCCCCACCAGGGTAAACGTTTACAGCGATAGTTGCTGCCCAAAACACCTTTCCTGGTGGTTTATTGCACGCCCCATCCGCCCCATGACATATGTGCAGAGGCACGTCGGCGCTCACTGCCTTCCCTTGCCTCGACCCCGGTCACCTCTTGCGGGTATCCTGTGTTCATTCATCTCCACACGGCCGCACCTTATTTATGCTATCGACTCGCCTCAAAGCCACCATCCGCAATACCTATCGCCAGATTGCCGATGGTTTACCCGGTTTTGTGCCGCGCAAGGAGCAGAACTTTCTGGTGGCCGAAATCGCCAAGACCCTGACGGGGGAATATGACAGGAGTCGCCGCATCCTGGTGGCAGAGGCCGGCACCGGCATCGGCAAATCCCTCTCCTATGCCCAGGGCGCCATCCCGGTGGCACGGCTCACCCAGAAGAAGCTGGTGATCTCCACCGCCACCGTCGCCCTGCAGGAGCAGTTGATCCACAAGGACCTGCCTTTCTACCACCGCCACAGCGAGCTGCCGTTTCGCTTCATGCTGGTCAAGGGGCGCCAGCGTTACTGCTGCGAACACCTGCTGGAGCAGGCGGCGAGCGGCATCGACATGGCCAACTTCGAGCTCGACTTCGGGAGTTTGAGCAAACACAAGCCGTCAGACTCCGACAAGGCGTGCTATGAGGCGTTGTGGCAGGCCTACACGGGGGGCAAGTGGGACGGTGATCGGGACAACTGGCCCAAACCCATCCCCGACGCCTGCTGGGATCGCATCGCCGCCGATCGCCACACCTGCAACAAGGCGCTCAGCCACCACCAGCACTGCCCCTTCCACCGTGCCCGCAACGACATGGACGCCGCCGACGTGCTGGTGGTCAACCATGCCCTGCTGCTCTCCGACCTCACCATGGGGGGCGGCATCATCCTGCCTCCCCCCGACGAGTGCATCTATGTGCTGGATGAGGCTCACCACCTGCCGACCATCGCCCGGGATCACGGCGCAGCGAGCGCCAGCATCAAGGGCTCCCGCCGCTGGCTGGAGAAGCTGGTGCAAAGTGCCGGCAAGCTGGCGCGGGCCCTCAACAAGGAGAGCCTGCTCGATCCCCAGCTGAAGCTGCAGGATGCCCTGGCCTCTTTGCAGCCGGACCTGAAGGCGCTGGAGCAGTGGCTCGGCAGCCACGAGCAGCTGTTTGGCGCCGAGCAGCACCACAGGTTTGCCGACGGTGTCCTGCCCGACCCCCTGCCCATGCTGGCGGAGAACCTGAAAGAGGCGAGCAAGAAGGCGCTGCGGGCGCTGGACAGGATGCAGGGGGCCATCGGCGAGGCGCTCAAAGATGGCGAGATCCGCCGCAAGGAGGCCGAGCCCCTGCTGGCGGAGAGCGGCTTTCACCTGCAGCGCCTGGAAAACTTCTGCGCCCTGTGGGAGATGCTGAGCCGCCACGTGCCCGCCGGCAAAACACCGCTCGCCCGCTGGATGGCCAGGAGCGAGGACGGGGACATCTGGCTGCACGCCTCCCCCATCGAGGTGGGCTATCTGCTGGAAGAGTGGCTCTGGTCCCGCTGCCTCGGGGCCGTGCTGGTCTCTGCCACCCTCACCGCCCTCTCCTCCTTCAGCTATTTCCGCCACCAGGTGGGGCTCAAGGAGCACGATGGCACCCGCTATCTGCGCCTGCGATCCCCCTTCGACTACCACAAGGCCGAGCTCTATCTGCCCAGGATGGCTCATGAACCGAGCGCCCCCGCCTTTACCCAGGAACTGATCGACACCCTGCCTCGCCTGCTGGCAGGCAAGGAGGCGAGCCTGGTGCTCTTCTCCTCCTACCGGCAGATGAACGAGGTGGCGGCGGGGCTCAGGGCCAAGGGGATGTCGCTGCTGGTGCAGGGGGAAGCGTCGCGCAGCGCCCTGCTCCTCTTGCACAAACAGAAGTGCGACGGCGGCCAGGCCAGCATCCTCTTTGGCACCGGCAGTTTCTCCGAGGGGCTGGATCTGCCGGGGCACTACCTCACCAACCTGGTGATCACCAAGTTGCCCTTTGCGGTGCCGAACTCGCCGGTGGAAGAGGCCACCGCCGAGTGGATAGAGCAGCGCGGCGGCAACCCCTTCCTGCAACTGACGGTGCCGGAGGCGTCGCGCAAGCTTATCCAGGCCTGTGGCCGCCTCATCCGCAAAGAGGCGGATCGGGGGCGCGTGACCATTCTCGACCGGCGTCTGTTGACCAAACGCTATGGCAAGGGGCTGCTGGACGCCCTGCCTCCTTTCACCCGGCGAATCGAGTAGGATCGGCTCTCCCGTCGGCAGGGCCGCGCCATAAACGGCTATTGCCGCTCCAGGGCAAACCTGCAAAAATGAGCCCCTATTTTTCAGTGGGCAATCGCCTGACTGTTCAAGGAGATGAAATGAAACTGACTGTTCTGGTGCCGGCCCTGGCTGGTCTGTTGTGGGCAGGTAGCGCCCTGGCTAATAGCCAACTGGAAATAACCAACCCCTATGTGGTCCAGCTCATCGACGGGGAGTCCATCAACCCCAAGCTGCTTGAAAAGACCAGCAGCTTCCCCATCAGCGCCGGCAAGCACCAGTTGGTGGTGGCCTTCGAGGGCAACTACTCCAACCGTAGCGAAATCAAGCTGGTGACCGCCGAGCCCCTGGTGATCAACTTCACCGCCGCCGACAACCAGACCCTGGTGCTGGACTACAAGAAGCCCCGCAACGAAGCGGAAGCCAAGGCCTTCCTGAAAGATCAGAAAGTGGTCCTCAAGGACAAGGCCAGCGGCCAGACCGTCGAGAGCGAGCAGTTCGTCATGCCGACCGTGGGTGGCTTCCAGCTGACCCGCGACTATCAGCAGGAGCTGATCAATATGGGCAAGGCCTTCAACCAGCCCAAGACCGTCGCCATCTCCAGCGCCGCCGTGATGGCCGCCGCCAGTGCACCGGCCGAAGTGGCCCCGAGCAAGGCCCAGAGCAACCCCGAAGCCCTGACCCAGATGCAGAACTGGTACAACAAGGCCGATGCGGAGACCCGCAAAGCCTTCCAGATCTGGGTCATCCAGCAGCAATAAGGGCGCATCGCACGCCTGTATAGAGGGGAGCCTGGCTCCCCTTTTTCATATCCATCCGGATAGGCTCCGCATGTCACTTCGTATCTTCTATCACCCCCACTACTCCGCCCTGGTGCTGCCCGAGCGCCACCGCTTCCCCCTGGCCAAGTACCAGGCGCTGCATCGGCAGCTGTCGACAGAGGGGTATCCGCTTCTCGAGGCCCCCACCGCGAGCCGCGAGCAGATAGTGCGGGTCCATGAGGCCAACTTTGTGGATGCTGCCCTCCAGGGGTGCCTCGACCAAGCCGCCATCCGCCGGCTCGGTTTCCCCTGGTCCCCCATGCTGATTGAACGTACCCTGCGTTCGGTGGGGGCCACCCTGGCAGCCAGCCGTCACGCCCTGACGCACGGCTGCGGCCTGCAGATCTCCGGTGGTTATCACCACGCCCACCGGGACTTTGGCAGCGGCTTCTGCCTGTTCAACGATCTGGTGATTGCGGCGAGGGCCTGCCTGGACGAGGGGCGCTGCGAGCAGGTGCTGATCGTGGATCTCGATGTCCATCAGGGGGATGGCAGCGCCGCCCTGTGTGCAGGCAGCCGCGACATCATCACCCTCTCCCTGCACGGGGAGCACAACTTTCCCCGCCACAAGCCTGCCTCCCACCTGGACTTCCCGCTGCCCACCGGCATGGAGGACGATGCCTACCTCACTACCCTGGAGCAGGCACTGAGCCTGGCGCTTCGCCTCTATCAACCCGACCTCATCCTCTATCAGGCCGGGGTGGACGTACACCGGGACGACGAGCTCGGCTACCTCTCTTTGAGCGATCAGGGGGTACGCCGGCGCGATGCCATGGTCTTTGACTGTGCCCGGCGCCACGGCCTGCCCATTGCCGCCGTGCCCGGTGGCGGCTACCGGCGCGACTGGCAGCGGTTGATCCCCTTGCACATGTCTCTGTTCGAGGAGGCCAGACGCCGCTACGGCTAGCACATGGCGATGCTCACCCCCCTCCCGGCCACAAAAAAGGCGGCACCTGGGCCACCTCTTCTTTATATAAAGCACAACAACGCCAGCCCTCCCCCTCTCCCCCAGCCGTGCCCCCCGGAAAGGCCCGTCAGAGATCGCCCCTATGAAGGCGTCAGAGAAGCCCGACAGTCCTCAGGCATGGGCCACCGGCGTCGGGTGTTCTCCCATTTTGCGCAGCAGCATCAGCAGATAGATAAACGACACGCAGGCGATCACGATGAACAGCAGGTTGTCCGAGTAGCGCTGCATCAGGAGTGCCGTCAGGGTCGGGCCGAGCAGGCTGCCGATGGTGTAGCTCAGCAGCAGCGCCTGGTTCATGGCCACCAGCTGATGGTGCGCCACTTTTTCGCAGGCCCAGGCCATGGCCACGGGGTAGAGCGTAAAACACGCGGCCCCCAGCATAAACAGCGCCGGTCCCATGACGGCACCGCCGAGCATCGCCATGCACCCCAGGATCACGGCAAACACCTGCACCCGCAGCACAGGCAAGCGCCCGAAGCGCTCCGCCAGACGGCCGATGGGCCACTGCCCCAGAATGCCGGCGCTGACCATCACCGCCATCCAGAAGCCGATGCCGGAGTCGCTCACCCCCTGACGGTTGAGATAAAGAGGCATCAGCCCATAGAGAGAGCCCAGCACCATGCCGGAGATGATGCAGCCGTTGACCCCCAGCCGGGCCTGGCGAAGGCGCAGCATGGGCCACACCAGGGCACTCGTCTCCTGTTCGCTGCGCGCGTTGACGATGCGGGCAAACAGCAGCGGCAAGACGGCTGCCAGTACCAGGGCGCTCACCCAGGGGAGGACATCCATCAGCCCCGTCGATACCTTGCTGACCAGCAGTTGCCCGAGCACTGTGCCCAGGTAATAGACCATCATGTAGGCCGCCAGCAGACGGCCCCGGTTGCGCGCATTGCCGCTGCACATGAGGGCGCTCTCCACCACCACCCAGATGATGGCGCAGCCCACACCGGCGATGAAGCGCCATGTCAGCCAGCTCCAGAACCCCTGGGTGACCCCCAGGCCGACGCAGCCTGCGGCAAAGATGGCAGACGCCAGGTAGTAGCTGCGATTGAACCCGAGGCGCTTGATCAGCGACCCCGCCAGCAGGGTGCCCAGCAGGTTACCGGTAAAATAGGAGGAGCCGACCATGCCCACCTGCCAGGTCGGCAGATTGTCGTGGGCGAGCCAGAGCGGCACCAGGGTGTTCAATACCGCGATGGCCAGGGTCAGCAACAGCAGGCCACAGAGCAGAAGCAGCACCGGGCGGGAATATGTGGTCATGGATAAAACCGTGGGGAGAGGCAAAATGCGAGCGCATCATGCCACCGCCAATGCCATTGTCAATCGGCGCTGAGTAGGGATCGCAAGGTGTGGCGGCACGCCGCTCTTGCCAAGCACCACGGCCCCCCCTTAACGCTAACCCTATCCTCTTGATTAACTAGCGCTTTAGCCATGATGACGATCATGGGCCGGTTGAGCATCGACCTTGTGGCCTCTCCACAACCCTGAAGGCCCAAACAAGAAGAGGCGACCCTTGGGCCGCCTCTTCTTGATATCGAGCACTGTTTACATCGCACACTATGCCGGTCAGCGCTGGCGCTTCTTGGCGTACTTGCGACGGGCCCGGGCCTGGCGCTCCTCTTCCCGCTCGGCCTTCTCCTTGGCCTTCTGTTCGGCCTCGGCTTCGGCCTCCACGATCTCGGCCCTCACCATCTCCGGGGTCTCCAGGGAGATGCGGCCCAGCATGCCGGAGCGGAATTCGTTGACCAGGATCTCGGACGCCTTGTGCAGATCCGCCAGGCCCCCCTTGCGCATGAAACCGCGCTGGCGAGCGATGAGATCCAGCAGCTCGATCTCGGTTTCGGGCAGCTCGCTCAACTGGTAGCGCGCCTTGATCCGCTCCGGATAGGCCTTGATGAAGTAGTCGGCGGCGAACATGGCGATGTCGGCGTAGTCGAAGACGGTGTCCTTGATGGCCGCGGTGATCGCCAGGCGATAGCCACAGGAGGGCGGGTTGAGCTTGGGCCAGAGGAAGCCCGGGGTATCCGTCAGGATGACGTGGTTGTCCAGCTTGATCCGCTGCTGGGACTTGGTCACCCCCGCCTCGTTGCCGGTCTTGGCGATGATGCGACCCGCCAGGGTGTTGATCAGGGTGGACTTGCCCACGTTGGGGATGCCCATGATCATGGCGCGCACCCCGCGCAGCTCGAAGTTGCGCTCCGGCAGCATCTCGTGGCACAGGGTCAGCAACTGCTTGATCTTCTCCGGCTCCTGCTGGGTCAGGGGCAATGCCTTGATCCCCTTCTCCTGCTCCATGTGGGCCACCCAGAGCGCGGTGATCTCGGGGTCGGCGAGGTCTGCCTTGTTCAGCACCTTGATCACCGGCGTCTCGCCGCGCAGCTCCGGCACCAGGGGGTTCTCGCTGGAGAAGGGAATGCGGGCGTCGAGCATCTCGATGATGACATCGACCTGGGGCATGACCTCTGCAATCTCTTTGCGGGCCTTGTGCATGTGGCCGGGGAACCAGTTGATGGACATATCCGTTACTCTCTCATTGGAATGCGGGCCCCTCTCGGGGCTGCGGGCGCTCGGGGCTGCGGGCGCGTGGTGATGCGCCAGACTGCTGGCACTCATCGCAAGGGGGCGCATTTTACCTGCTGCGGCCCCGATTTGACAGGCCATTCTGGCCGGGTGTTGTCACCCCGGTGGCGGATGCCCGTGGCGCCCCCGGGCCGGGAGCGTCCGCACACGACCAGCATAACTCATTGATATAAGATAACATTTACAAGGCACCTTCACCGTATTGTCATCTCTCTTCACTAAAAGTGTCATCTGCCCCCTCTAGGCTGCGCTCAGGTTTCACAAGGAGCGAACCCCAATGAGAAAGATGGCAGGACTTGCAGTGATGATAGGCGCCGCCCTGGCCGCCGGCTGCAACTCCAACAACGACAGCACCACCCCGGAACCCAGCGCCAGGAACGTGATCTTCTTCCTCGGGGACGGCATGGGCCTCAACACCCTGACCGCCTCCCGCATCTACGGCGTCGGTGAAGAGGGCAGCCTCACCATCGACACCCTGCCCGAGACAGCCTTCATCAAGACCTTCTCCCACGACGCCCAGGTGACCGACTCGGCCCCCTCCATGTCCGCCTACATGACCGGGGTCAAGAGCAACAACGGCGTCATCAGCATGGACAGCGACGCCACCCAGGAGAGCGACTGCAGCCAGAGTGCAGGCAAGCCGGTCACCACCCTGCTGGAGCTGGCCAAGGCCGATGGCCGCGGCACCGGCGTCGTCACCACCACCCGGGTGACCCACGCCACCCCGGCCGCCACCTATGCCCACATCTGCAACCGGGATCTGGAGGCCGACATCGCCGCCCAGCTGGTGCCGGGCGGTGCCGGTTACAACAGCGCCTTGAAAGAGGGGCTGGACGTGGTGCTGGGAGGCGGCAGCGGCTTCTTCAAGCCCCTGGCCGACAAGGGCAAGCGGGAAGACGGTCGCAACCTCATCACCGAGATGCAGGCGCAAGGCTACCAGTTTGCCAGCACCCTGGATGAGCTGGATAAGGCCGAGGCCGGCAAGCCGCTGCTGGGCCTGTTCGGCTCAAGCCACATGAAATACGACCTGGACAGGCCCGCCAGCGAGCCATCTCTGGCCCAGATGACCCTGGCCGCCATCAAGCAGCTCAAGGATAAAGAGAAGGGCTACTTCCTGATGGTGGAAGGGGGGCGCATCGACCATGCCCTGCACGACACCAACGCCAAGCGCGCCCTGCAGGACACCCTCGCCTTCGACGACGCCATCCAGGCCGCCATCGAGGAGGTGAAGAAAACGGACCCCGAGCTGAAGAACACCCTGATCGTGGTCACCGCCGACCATGACCACACCCTGGTGCTCAACGGCTACGCCAAGCGCACCGGCAAGACCACGGCCGGCAATCCGGGCGTGCTCGGGCTGGTGAAGAACTACGAGACCGGCGAACCGAGCAAGGACAGCGATGGCATGCCCTACACCATCATCGGCTTTGGCAATGGCTACAACCGGGTGGACGGTCCGCGCAGCAGCGTGGCGCCCCTTGACGACGCCACCGTCTCCGCCGACGACTATCACCAGGAGGTCGTGGTCAAGGTGGGCGAGATAGGCAACGAGACCCACGGTGGTACCGATGTCTTCCTCGGCGCCATCGGCCAGGGAGCGGAGAGCTTCCACGGCTCACTCGACAACACCGCCGTCTTCGGCAAGGTCAAGGCTGCGGCCAAGCTGTAAGGGAATACAGGATGAACATCACCATGAACAAGACGCTGGTCTGCACCGCCCTGCTCGGCACCCTTTACGGGACACTGGGGGGCCTCTCCCAGGCGCACGCCGCCGACGCCAAAAACGTGATCCTCTTCATTGGCGACGGCATGGGCCCCACCGTGCTCACTGCCACCCGCCTCTACAAGGTGGGGGAAGAGGGGGATCTCGAGATGATGAAGCTGGCGCGCAGCGCCCGCATCAAGACCTTCTCCCACGATGCCCAGACCACGGACTCCGCCCCCTCCATGGCGGCCTACACCACGGGCGTCAAGATGAACAACGAGGTGATCGCCATGAGCAGCGACACCAGGGCCGTGGCGCCGGCCAAGGATGCCAACGGCAACAAGGGCATCAACAACTGCACCAGCGACAACGGCACCCCGGTGCCGACCATCCTCGAGCTGGCCAAGGCGGCGGGCAAGTCGGTGGGGGCTGTCACCACCACCGAGTTGACCCATGCCACCCCCGCGGCCACCTATTCCCACATCTGCCACCGGGATGCGGCCTACGCCATCGCCGAGCAGGCGGTGCCGGGCAGCGCCGGTTTCAACCAGGCGCTGGGGGACGGGGTGGATGTGCTGATGGGGGGCGGTGCCAACCACTGGACGCCCTACAGCGACAGTAACAAGGGCGGCCGGGCCGACGGCCGGGATCTGACCGCCGAGCTGAGCGCCCAGGGGTACAGCTATGTCACCACCAGGAGCGATCTCGCCAAGGTCGAGAGCGGCAAGGTGCTGGGCCTGTTCAGCGCCAAGTCCCACCTCGACTACGAGCTGGACCGGGTTGCCAAGGGGGCGGCCAGCACCCAGCCGTCCCTCTCCGAGATGACCGCCAAGGCGATCGATCTGCTCAGCCAGAATAGTCAGGGCTACTTCCTGATGGTGGAAGGGGGCCGCATCGACCACGCCCTGCACGCCACCAACGCCAAACGGTCGCTCACCGATGCGGTGGCGCTGGACGAGGCGGTCAAGACGGCGCTGGGCAAGGTCGACCTGAAGGATACCCTGATCGTGGTCACCGCCGACCACGACCACACCATGACCATCAACGGCTACGCCGCCAAGGGCAACCCTGTGCTGGATCTGGTCAAGAACGGTGACGGCTCCACGCAGAACGACGTGGACGGCAAGCCGTTCACTACCCTGGTGTTCGGCAACGGCCCCAACCGCCAGGATCAGCGCCCCACCCTCACCAGCGAGCAGGTGATGGCGGATGACTACCTGCAGGAGACCGGGGTCAAGCTGGGTTCCGAGACCCATGGCGGGGGCGATGTCATGCTGTTTGCAGACGGTGCCGGCAGCGGACGCTTCAAGGGGACGCTGGACAACACCAAGGTGTTCGGCAAGCTCAGGGAGGCGCTCGGCCTGTGAGCGAGGGAGGCCCGGCCTGCGCCGGGCCTCTTCGCCATCGAGCGATGAACCATGAGACGAACCTTACTTCCGCTGTGGCTCTTGGGCTGCACCCTCTCCTTCCCCCTCCTGGCCGATGAAGTCCCCGATCTGGCCGCCCGCATCCGCTACGAGGACAGGGTCACCGGCAGCGACGGCATCGCCCGGGAGAACCAGTGGCAGGAGAAGTGGTTGCGGGTCGGCAACCAGGTGTGGAGCCAGCGGCTCATTCCCCTCCCCCTGGCCCGGGCCTATCACGCAACCCATGACGCCCGCCCGGGTCACAAGCACTTCACCCACCAGATGGCCGCCCGCTGGGTCACCCAGGACGAGCAGGGCGCACTGCAACTGCGTTACGCCGACGCCTGGCACAGCCAGCTGGTGGAGGTACCGCCGGAGGAGTATGGCCAGGTGGCCTTCAAGCCCGACTGGGATCGCCTGCGCCACCTGGTGGACCCGGCCCTGCTGCAAGGCATGACCCCCCTGGAGGAGGACGCCCCCCCGCAGGCGCGCTGGTTCGAACGCCGGGAAGGCAAGCAGCGTACCCGCATCCTCTGGTCACATCAGTGGCAGATCCCCCTGGTGGTGGAGTCCGCAAGCCTCGACGGCTATCGCAGCTACCGGATGGAGGTGACCCTCAAATCCCTGCCCAAGACCCTGCCCTGGCAACAGCTGGACGGGTACCAGGCGATGGATCTGCGCGACTTCTTCGACTGAGCCCCTGCCCCGGACGGGCAGGCTGACATTGCGTAACGGGATGTTACACTCTTGAGTACTCATCCCGGATACTGTCTCCCATGCGCCTCGTCACCCTGCTCCTGCTGCTCTGCCCCACGCTCTTCACCTCCCTCCCGGCCCGGGCCGTGGTGGTCGTGGCCGCTGACATCCCCCCCTATGTCATTCGCTCCCAGCAGGGAGCTCCGAGCGGCATGGCCATCGAGGTGCTGGAAGAGGCGGCCCGCCGCCTCGGGGAGACGCTCGAGATCGAGCTGATGCCGCTCGCCCGCGCCCTCAGCCAGACCCGCCATCGGCCGGATGTCCTGCTGCTGCCACCCGCCAGGAATCCCCAGCGAGAATCCCAGTTTCTCTGGATTGCCCCCCTGCTGGAGGAGGCCTTCGTGCTGGTCAGCCACCGCAACCATCACCCGGCCCCCCTCACCGTTGCGGATCTGCCCGGCCTCACCGTGGGAGCGATGCGGGGCTCCCATGGCCAGAGTCTGATCCCGCTCCTCGAGGGCGTGACCCAGGAGCTGGTCAGCGAAGAGATCAACAATGCCAGCAAGCTGGCGCGGGGCCGCATCCAGGGCTGGGCCGTAGCCTGGAATACCGCCCGCTACAACCAGCAGCGGGCCGGTCTGCCCCTCCCGGATCTGGTGCGTGGCCAGACCTTGCAGCGGAGCACCCTCTACCTGGCCGCCAGTCCCCGCTTCTCTCCGAGCGAGGCGATGCGCTGGCGCAGGGTCATCCAGGAGATGCGACAGGATGGTAGCCTCGCTCACATCCTTTTCCAGTACGATTATCAGGCACCCTGAATTGCCAAAGCCCCCCAGAATGGTTATGGTATCCCCATGAAAGCACTCATGATTTTTTCCAACCTGCTCACACCCCGCTGAGCCCCCGCCCTCGCCCCGCCGCGCGAGTCGCCCGGGGGCATCGCGCTTGCGATCGTGACACACCATCCAACCCTTTTCCGACCAGCCTGCCCGCCATGCTGGTCTCGTCAGCCATTGATAAGGAATACCCTATGAAACAACCTCATCTCGTCATCTCCAGCCTGGACCTGGATCGCATCGAACAGCTGCTCGGCAGCCACCCGCAGCACCTGGCCCTGCAGGAGGAGCTGGATCGCGCCGAGATCCGCGAACCCGCCGACATGCCGCCGGACGTGGTGACCATGAACAGCACGGTGCGCTTCAAGATGCAAAACAGCGGCAACGACTTCTGCCTGACCCTGGTCTACCCGAAGGACGTGCAGGGGGACGAGTCGAAGATCTCCGTGCTGGCCCCCGTCGGCAGCGCCCTGCTCGGGCTGAAAGTCGGCGACAGCATCGCCTGGCCGGGCCCGGCCGGTCGCACCATCCAGGTGGAGATCCTGGAAGTGGTCTATCAGCCGGAGCGCGCCGGCGAGCTGCACCGCTGAAGAGGTCGGGCACGCGCCTCCCCGGGAGATGTGTGCCCAGACCCGGTATCAAATCAGAGCCCCTTCCTTTCGTTCTCTCTCACCACAGGCCTGAAGCCCCTTGGGCTGTGGCCAGCTCCTGAGATGTCACTCTGGTGGCAGATCCCTCTCCCCTGCCAGATAACGCTCCTTTCGAAACCGAATTTTTCACCGACACCACCGCCTGAAATTTTGCACTTGAACCGGCGCCATTAGATAGATATGTTGTTTTCGTGTGGTTTTATGAGTCGCCACGAGGGAGAAAAGCGCCCATAACTTATTGAGTCTTCTGGCACAATCAGATTTCGGTACATTTTTCACTCAAGGCGGCATTCATAGAATCTCATATGGGGCTTTTGCCCCGACCAAGACAATAATCCTGTCTTGCCTGCTGCCGGATGCAGCAGTCTCTTGTGCCATGGAGTCGCACGGGAGCAGGTTCAAGGCCGAACACACTTTCGACAGAGACGTCATTTATGATCAAAAAACTCATTCTCTCTACCCTGCTGCTCTGCGGGCTGGCCCATGCTGCCCCCAGCTCCACCCTGGATGCCGTGCTGGAGCGCGGTGTGCTGCGCGTCGGCTTCGACGCCGGCTACCAACCCTTCGAGATGACCAACAAGCAGGGCCAGTACATCGGCTTTGACGTGGATCTGGCCAAGATGGTCGCCAAGGAGATGGGCGTGAAGGTGGAGTTCGTCAACACCGCCTGGGACGGCATCATCCCGGCCCTCTTGACCGACAAGTTCGACGTCATCATGGGCGGCATGACGGTCACGCCCCAGCGTAACCTGCGTGTGAACTTCGCCGATCCCTACATCGTCGTTGGCCAGACCATCGTCCTGCGCAAGGACAAGGCGGGCGAGATCAAGTCCTTCAGCGATCTGAACGATCCCAAGTACAAGATCGCGGTCAAGCTCGGCACCACGGGCGAGCAGGCGGTCAAGCGCATGATCCCGAAAGCCACCCTGCTGCAGTTTGAAACCCAGGACGACGCCAAGCTGGAAGTGATCAACGGCAAGGTGGATGCCTTCGTCTACGACCTGCCCTACAACGCTATCTTCGCCTCCCAGAACACCGGCGCCGTGGTGCACCTGGACAAGCCCTTCACCTTCGAGCCGCTGGCCTGGGCCATCCGCAAAGGGGATCAGGACACCCTCAACTGGCTGAACAACTACCTGCGCCAGATCAAGGGCGACGGCAGCTACGACCGTCTCTACAAGAAGTGGTTTGAATCCACCGCCTGGTTGAACCAGCTGAAATAACCTCTCAAGGGGCGGTTCGCCGCCCCTTACCCGCAGACTTCACCACAATAACGACAAGAGAGGTTGTGAACGTGATCAACCCCAAACTCACAAGACAGATGGAAAAACAGCCCAACCTGCTGCTCTGGCACGGCGTCTTCCTGCTGCTGGTGCTGGCCGCCATCTTCGGCATCTACAAGGCCGTACAGGCGGTGGACTACACCTGGCGCTGGGAGCGTATTCCCCAGTACATCGCCTATCAGGCTGAACAGAAACACTACGCCGAGTTTGACGGCACCGTGATTGCCGAGAAGGGGCAGCTCTTCCTGCAAGACGATCTCGACCCCAATCGCCGTCAGGCCATTGGCACCGAACATGTCCAGGTAGCCGAAGGGGACACCGTCTTCCTCGGCGATACCCTCGACTCCCAATTCAGCTGGACCGCAGGCCCCATCGCCTGGGGCATCTGGGTCACCGTCAAGCTATCCCTGGTGGCGGGCGTCTTCGCCATCCTGCTCGGCACCCTGGCCGGGCTTGCACGACTCTCACCCAACCCGGCCCTGCGCAACCTGGCCGTGACCTATGTGGAGCTTATTCGCGGCACCCCGCTGCTGGTGCAGATCTTCATCGTCTACTTCTTTATCGGCACTGTACTCAATCTGGATCGCTTCACCGCCGGGGTGGCAGCCCTCGCAGTCTTCACCGGTGCCTACGTGGCCGAAATCGTGCGCGCCGGCATCAGCTCCATCCACAAGGGGCAGATGGAAGCGGGCAGAAGCCTCGGCATGACCTCGGCCCAGACCATGCGCTACGTCATCCTGCCCCAGGCATTCAAGCGGGTACTGCCGCCGCTGGCGGGCCAGTTCATCAACCTCATCAAGGACTCCTCCCTGGTGTCGGTCATCTCCATCACGGATCTCACCAAGGCGGGGCGCGAGGTGGTCAGCTCCACCTTCAGCCCGTTCGAGGTGTGGTTCACCGTGGCCCTGCTCTATCTGGTGCTCACCGGCACCCTCTCCTTCCTGGTGCGTCGTCTGGAGGTGAAATATGCGCGCAGCAACTGATCCCATCATCCGTGCAGCCGGGGTAGAGAAGTTCTACGGCACCGAGGTACACGCCCTGAAGAACGTCAGCACCCAGGTGGCGGAAGGGGAAGTGGTGGTGATCGTGGGCCCGAGCGGCTCGGGCAAGTCCACCTTCCTGCGCACCCTCAACCAGCTCGAGACCATCAACGACGGTGACATCGTCGTCGACGGCATCAGCCTCACCGAGCCCGGCGACGTCAACAAGCTGCGGGAGGAGGTGGGCATGGTGTTCCAGTCCTTCAATCTCTTCCCCCATCTGACGGTGCTGGACAACATCTGCCTCGCTCCCCAGAAGGTGCGGGGGCTGTCGCGCAAGGATGCGGAGGACAGAGCCAAGAATCTGCTGCTCAAGGTGGGGCTCTCCAACAAGGCCCAGAGTTACCCCTCCCAGCTTTCGGGCGGCCAGCAGCAGCGGGTGGCCATCGCCCGGGCGCTCGCCATGCAGCCGCGCATCATGCTGTTTGACGAGCCCACCAGTGCCCTCGACCCCGAGATGGTGGGGGAAGTGCTGGACGTCATGAAGGGGCTCGCCCGCGAGGGAATGACCATGGTGGTGGTGACCCACGAGATGGGCTTCGCCCGGGAAGTGGCGGATCGGGTGCTCTTCATGGAGAGCGGCGAGCTGCTGGTGGACGAGAAGCCGGCGGATTTCTTCGACAATCCCCCCTCCCCTCGCCTGCGCCAGTTCCTGAGCCAGGTGCTATAAGCCTGGTGTTATGACAACCGCTGTGGCTTAGACCATCCAACGCGCCCCCACCTGCGCCAGTTTCTGAGCCAGGTGTTGTAACCCGCGATGCACAAACACGAAGAGGGAGCCCATGGCTCCCTCTTTCATGCCTCTCTTCGTCATCCACACCCGGGCCATTCCACTGGCCCCTCCCTTGCCGCAGCCTCTCGCCGTCGGGTTGTTCACCACCCGGACGGGACAAGTATGTTAATGAAATTTTAAATTCATCCGGTATGCTGACATCCAACTGGTCCAACCGGATGCCTCACATGGATGTGCAACTGCTCCTGCTCTACCTCTCGCCCCTCTTTCTGGCCTTTATCGGCTGGGAAATGCTCTACCTGCGCAAGCATGGCGCCGCCTTTCCCACCGCAGGCTACCAGTGGAAGGATCTCTTCGCCAACGCCACCCTGGCGCTGATGCACCAGGGGGGCGATGCCCTGGCGGCCATCGCCATCGCCTACCTCTATGACGCCCTCTGGGGCTGGCGGCTGCTGGACATAGATCTGAACGTCTGGAGCCTGTTGCTGCTCTTCCTGCTGCAGGATCTCTGCTACTGGCTGTTCCACTTCGCGAGCCACCATGTGCGCTGGCTCTGGGCCTCCCACGTGGTGCACCACAGCTCGGAGCGGCTCAACCTCTCCACCGCCTTCCGCCAGAGCCTGACCTACCCCGTCTCCGGTATGTGGCTGTTCTGGATCCCCATGATCCTCATCGGCTTCCCGCCCGAGGCGGTGGTCACGACCGTGCTCTTGAGCCTGGGCTTTCAGTTCTTCGTCCACACCCAGGTGGTGGGCAAGCTCGGCTGGCTGGAGTGGATCTTCAACACCCCCTCCCACCACAGGGTGCACCACGCCAGCAACGCCAGATATATCGATCGCAACTTCGCCGGGGTGCTCATCATCTGGGACAGGCTGTTTGGCACCTTCGTGGAGGAAGACCCCGCCGAGCCGTGCCGCTTCGGCATCACCAAGCCCATTCACAGCTTCAACCCCCTCACCCTCACCTTCCACGAGTGGCGCGACATGCTGCAAGAGGCCCGGGGCCTCCCCTGGCGGCAGAAGCTCGCCGTGCTGTTCGGCAAACCGGCGGGCCCCGCCAGCCGCTGAGCACGCACTGCAGACAACCCGCAGACAAAAAGAGAGCGCCCCTTGGGCGCTCTCTTGCATTGGGTCACCACCTCACTCAAACGTGGGCAAAGGACCAGATGGCGGGAATGAGGCTCAGCAGCGTCACCCCGGCCAGCAACCGCTCGCGTCCGCTGAGCCGCTGCCCGGCCCCGAGCTGGCGACGGCTGTAGAGGAACAGCAGCAGACCCGGCCCGTAGAGCAACAAGGAGAGCAGCAGATACTCCACCCCGGCGGCATAGAGCAGCCAGAGACCATAGCCGCTCGACACCAGCGCCACCGCCCGCATCAGGCCATTGCCCTCCCTACGCAAGGAGAGCTTGAGCAGGAACAGGCCGATCAGCAGGTAGGGCACCAGGATCATGGAGGTGGAGATGAGCAGCAGGTTGGTGTAGCCCTTGCCAAGCAGCCACACCAGCAGCAGACAGCCCTGCACCGTCAGGCTGGTGAGCCAGAGCGAGGCGATGGGGGTGCCGTTGTCGTTCTGGCGCCGGAAGATGGCCGGGAAGGCGCCGTGGCGCGCCGCACTGAACGGCACCTCGGCCGAGAAGAGGGTCCAGCTCACGTAGGAGGCGAGCACCGACACGATGAGGCCGGCGCTGATGAGCAGCTTGCCCCAGGAGCCCGTCATCTGGGCCATCAGTCCCGCCATGGAGGGATTGGGCAGGGCCGCAAGCTCGGGGCGACTCAGGATCCCGAGCGCCAGCACCGAAATGAGCACATAGAGCAGCAGCGCCAGCACCACGCCGAGCACGGTGGCCGTGCCCACGTCCCGCTTGTTTCTCGCCCGGGCAGACAGCACCGCCGCCCCCTCGATGCCGGTGAAGACCCAGAGAGTGATGAGCATGGTGTTGCGCACCTGCTCGGAGACCGGCACCGCCAGGGTGCTGCCCTCCTGATCCGCCGCGAAAGTGACCGGATCGAACCAGTAGCAGGCGAACAGGATGAACAGCAGCAGCGGCAGGCTCTTGGCCAGGGTCGCCACCAGGTTGAACAGGGCCGCCTGCTGCACGCCGCGGGCCACCAGCAGGTGCACCGCCCAGAGGATGCAGGACTCGCCGATGAAGGCCGCCAGGGTATTGCCCTCGCCAAACCAGACCCGCTCCGGGGTGTCGACGAAGCTGCCCAGCGCCGCGAAGGCGATCACCAGATAGCCCACCACGCCGATGGTGGCGCAGAGCCAATAGCCCCAGGCGGAGAAGAAGCCCACCAGCTCGCCGAAACCGGCCCGGGCATAACTGTAGATGCCGCCATCGAGCTCGGGTTTGAGTCGCGACAGGTAGAGGAAACTCGCGGCCAGCGCCAGGATGCCGACCCCGGTCACGGCCCAGCCGATCAGCACAGCGCGGGCCCCCGCTACATCGGCCATGTTCTGGGGCAGGCTGAAGACGCCCGCCCCCACCATGGAGCTGAACACCAGGGCGGTGAGGGACCAGAGCCCGATCTTGCTCTCTTTCATGGGCTCTCCTTAGCGCAGCCGGCTGGCCAGCGCCTCGATGTGTTCCGGGCCGATGCCGCAGCAGCCGCCGATGAGGTTTGCCCCGGCAGCGCGCCAGCGCTCGGCCCAGCCCAGATAATCCAGCGGCCCCAGATCGGTGCGGATCTCGTCCAGCCCGTCGTTGGCGGTCGCCTCCTTGGGCTGGGGCGGGAAGGCGTTGGCATAGGCGCCGAGGCGAACGTCGGTGCGCCCCAGGGCCTGCAGGCCGGCCCCAGCCACCTTGAGCGCCCCCTCAATCACCTCGGGCTGACAGCAGTTGAACAGGATGGCGTTCACCCCGGCCGACGCCAGGGCGACCACGGCATCGGCCACCCGCTCGCCGGAGCGCAGGGTCGGCTCACTGCCCGGCGCCTCGTCTTCCAGAGTAAAGGAGACCCAGAACGGCTTGCCGTCCTGTGGCAACAGAGCCTTGAGGGCCAGCGGCTCGGCGATGAGGCTCATGGTCTCCGCCAGCCAGAAATCCACTCGGGGGGAAAGCGCCCGGATCAGCGGGGTCGCCAGCTCGCTCACCCTGCTCGCGTCGAACAGGTCGGCGCGGTAGGAACCAAAGAGCGGCGGCAAGGAGCCGGCCACCTGCACGGAGCCCGGCTGCTCGTCGGCCACCTCCCGGGCCAGTTGCCCGGCCAGGGTCGCCAGCCGCTCCCCCTCTGCCGCAAAGCGCGCCTCACCGATATGGAACGGCACCAGGGCATAGCTGTTGGTGGTGATGACCCGGGCACCGCTCGCCGCATAGGCCTGATGCACCTCGCGCACCGTCTCGGGGGCCTCCATCAGCGCCAGCGCCGACCACTCCGGTTGACGGAACGGCGCGCCCCGCCGTGCCAGCTCGCGCCCCATGCCCCCATCCAGTACCCACAAATCCTGCTTGTCCATCTCTGTCTCTCTGCATGTTCCCGTCATGACGGGTGTTTATTGTGTGAAACCACATTAAGCCATCAAAACATCTAGACGGCTAGAAATCCCAAATATCATGACCCAAAGCAGAGAAAGAGGCAATCGGGGGCTACGAACAAATCCGAGCAAGCTCAGGATGATGGCGGCAAAGGGAGGTCTCCCCGGCACAGGCATCACCTGGCCAGGCACTGAAACGACAAGAGGCCACCCGAAGGTGGCCTCTTGTGAAACAGGGGATCAAGACGGGCTCGCCCGCCGATGGCTTGGCGACTCAGCGCCCGGCCAGCACCCGCTTGGTCTGCTTGACCCAGTCGGAGACACGACCCTGCTGGGAATACCCCTGCCAAATCTGTTCCCACTGCGCCGGGCTGAGCGGGCGGCCCAACCGGCGCTGCACCCCGGCATAGAGGTAGTCGTGGGCCGTGGTGCGAGCCTGGGCCGAGGTGAGGAACTTGGAGACGGGATCGGTCAGGCGCACGTCCCGCATGCCAAGCAGGGGGTAGTCACTGTGCACCGCCGCCAGCATGGTCTCGCGCATGGCCGACTCGATGTAGCCGCGGGCGAACAGGGCGGTCACCGACTCGAGCGACCCTTGATCCGGACCGTGATACTCCTCGTCGAACACCGGGCTGGGCTCTGCCACGGCGCTCTGCACCACCGCATCGGGATCCGGCTGCGGCACGACCACGGCTGCCTGGGGAGCTGCCGGCTTGGCGACGGGAGTGGCCTTGCGCGGTGCGCTCTGGCTGCAGGCACCGAGTGCCAGGGCGAGCGCTACACAGGCCAGCGCACGGGAATGAGACTGCATCTTCATGATTGCTAACGAGCTCCTTTTACGATTCCTGAACAGGCTTCTCGGCCGACGTGGCCTCTACCCGGGTGACCAGCAGCTGGTCGATCTTGTAACTGTCGATGTCGACCACTTCGAACTTGTAACCGGCGTACTTCACCGAGTCGGTGCGCTTGGGGATCTTGCGCAGCATGTACATGATGAAGCCGGCAATGGTCTCGTAGTTCTGGTTTTCCGGGAACTCCTCGATGTCGAAGGCGCGCATCACGTCGGAGATGGGGGTGACCCCGTCCACCAGCCAGGAGTTCTCGTCCCGCTGCACGATCTGCTCTTCCACCACGTGGGTGGCCCACTCCCCCATGACGGTGCTCATCAGATCGTTCATGGTGACGATCCCCACCACCAGGGCGTACTCGTTCATCACCACGGCGAAATCGCCCCTGTGATTCTTGAAGTACTCCATCGCCTCGTAGAGGTTCAGGGTGTCGGGGATGATGATGACGTTCTGCACCAGGGAGCCGCTGTTGAGATCGATGCTCTGGCCGCTGATGACACGGATCAGCAGCTCCTTGGAGTCGACGAAGCCCTTGATGCTGTCGAGGTTGTGGTCGCACACCAGGAACTTGTTGTGAGGGTGCTCGGCGATCTTGGCCTTGATGCTCTCCTCCCCCTCCTGCAGGGTGAAGTAGATGAGGCTCTCGCGGGCCGTCATGGCAGAGGTGACGCCAAGGGACTGCAGCTCGAACACGTTCTCGATGAGCTGATGCTCCTCGCGCTGGATGACGCCGGCCTCGGCGCCCGCATCCATCACCGCATAGATATCGTCGGAGGTGATCTCGTCGTTGCGCACCATGGAGATGCGCAGCAGGCGGAACAGTCCGTTGGCCATGCCGTTGAACAGCCACACCAGCGGCATCAGCAGGGTGACGCACAGCAGCATGGGGCGCACCACCACCACGGCGATCCGCTCCGGCATGGTCATCGCCAGGCGCTTGGGCATCAGATCGGCTATGAGGATGAACATGCCGGTGACGAAGACGAAGGAGGCTGCCGAGCTGATTTCACTCAACCAGGGCCCCTGATAGAACTCGGAGACCAGCTCCTTGATGGCCGGGTTCAGGGCGGACTCGCCCAGGATGCCGCCCAGGATGGCGACGGTATTGAGGCCTATCTGCACCACGGTGAAGAAGTTGCCAGGCTGGGCCTGCAGTGCCAGTACCTTCTCGGCATGGCGGTTGCCCTCGTCAGCCATCACCTGCAACTTGATCTTGCGGGAGGCGGCGAGGGAGATCTCGGAAAGCGAGAAGAACACACTGCCGGCGACCAGCAGCATCAGAAAGAACAAACTATCGGCAAAACTCATGATTAACCTATTGCTACAGCCGCCTTGACACAAGACGGCAAACTGGGCCCGGGAAACCGGACCGTGACTCCATCCGGGACTCACACAGGGGCCATATTCTAGCAGAAAAGCCCTCGTTGGGGGGCGTTATCTTAAGCTGTCCGAAAATGCAATAAAAAAGGCGCTTTACGCGCCTTTTTATTCATGTCGGGATCAGTTTTTGCCCAGCAGATCGGTCAACTCATCGGCCTTGGTGTGGCGCACATCCTTGCCCTTGACGTAGTAGACGATGTACTCGCAGATGTGCTGGCAGCGATCGCCGACCCGCTCGATGGCCCGCGCCGCCCACAGGACGTTCAGCACCTGGGGGATGGTGCGGGGATCTTCCATCATGTAGGTCATCAGCTCGCGGATGATGGACTCGTACTCCCGGTCCACCTTGTCATCTTCCTTGTAGACCGCGAGCGCCGCCTCCAGATCCATGCGCGCGAAGGCGTCGAGCACGTCGTGCAGCATCTTGATGGTGCGACGGCCCATGTTTTCCAGGGACACCAGCGGCGGCTGGGGCTTGTTGGCATTGTCGGTCAGCATGCGGGCGATCTTGTCCGCCACATCGCCAATGCGCTCCAGATCCGTGATGGTCTTGATGATGGCCATCACCAGGCGCAGGTCGGACGCGGTGGGCTGGCGCTTGGCGATGATGCGGGTGCACTCCTCATCGATCGCCACTTCCATGGCGTTGACCTTGTGATCGTTGGCCACTATCTTGCGGGCCGCATCCAGATCCTGGCCATGGATGGCGGCGATGGCGTCGGTGAGCTGCTTCTCCACCAGCCCCCCCATCACCAGCACCTGGTTGCGCACGCTCTCGAGCTCGGCATTGAACTGACCGGAGATGTGTTTGTTGAGATTCATATTGTCCATACCAGTAATCCTTGTTGCTCCGAGTATGCCCTAGTCGTTGAACCGACTGCCAATCTGTTTGTTGATGATCATCTTGCTCATCTCAATCACCCCTGTTGCACCAACATGCCTTAGCCGTAACGGCCGGTGATGTAGTCCTCGGTCTTCTTCTTGGCCGGGGTGGTGAAGATGGTGTTGGTGTTCGAGTACTCGATGAGCTCCCCCATGTACATGAAGGCGGTCTGATCAGAGACCCGCGCCGCCTGCTGCATGTTGTGGGTCACGATCACCACGGTGAACTGGCTCTTGAGCTCGTTGATCAGCTCCTCGATGGTGAGGGTGGAGATGGGGTCGAGCGCCGAGGTCGGTTCATCCAGCAGCAGCACTTCCGGCTCGATGGCGATGGCGCGGGCAATCACCAGACGCTGCTGCTGACCACCGGAGAGGCCGAAGGCGTTGTCGTGCAGACGATCCTTCACCTCGTCCCACAGGGCCGCACCGCGCAGGGAGCGCTCGGCTGCCTCGTCCAGGGTACGGCGGTCGTTGATGCCCTGCAGGCGCAGGCCATAGACCACGTTCTCGTAGATGGACTTGGGGAAGGGGTTGGGGCGCTGGAACACCATGCCCACCTGACGACGCAGGGCGGAAACATCCACGCTCTTGTCGTAGATGTTGTGGCCGTGCAGCTGGATCTCCCCCTCGATGCGGCAGATCTCCACCAGATCGTTCATCCGGTTGATGCAGCGCAGCAGGGTCGATTTCCCACACCCTGAGGGGCCGATAAAGGCGGTGACCTGGCCCTTCGGGATCTTCATGTTGACGTTGAACAGCGCCTGCTTGTTGCCGTAGTACAGGTTGAGATCCTTCACCTCCAGGGCCGTCTGCTCCGGGGTCAGGTTGAGCAGATCGGTGGCGGTGTGCGGGGCCGAACTCGGTGTTACGTTGATCATCTGTTACCTCAAATTCTCTTTGTGGCGGCGGGCAAGCTCATTGCCCGCGGCCGGAACGCTTGGCTGGCAGGGAAGGCCCCTGCCCGTCTCTGTGGTGGCTGGTCTATCAATGCTCCAGCGACCGGAATTTTTCGCGCAAGTGGTTGCGCATGCCCGTCAGGCTCATCGTCATCAATGTTCCAAAGAACGGAACTTCTCACGCAAGTGGTTGCGGATACCGATGGCCGTCAGGTTGAGGCCTACGATCACCGTCACCAGCAGGAAGGAGGTGGCGTAGACCAGGGGACGCGCCGCCTCGACGTTCGGGCTCTGGAAGCCCACGTCATAGATGTGGAAGCCCAGGTGCATGAACTTGCGCTCCACGTGCAGGTACGGGAAGTTGCCGTCCATCGGCAGGGTCGGGGCCAGCTTCACCACCCCCACCAGCATCAGGGGCGCCACCTCACCGGCCGCACGGGCTATCGCCAGGATGAGGCCGGTCATGATGGCCGGGCTCGCCATGGGCAGCACGATGCGCCACAGGGTCTCGGCCTGGGTGGCGCCCAGGGCCAGGGAGCCCTGGCGGATGGTGCTCGGGATCCGGGCCAGCCCCTCTTCGGTGGAGACGATCACCACCGGCAGGGTCAGGATGGCCAGGGTCAGGGCCGACCAGATGACGCCGGGGGAGCCGAAGGTCGGGCTCGGCAGCGCTTCCGGGTAGAAGAGGCGGTCGATGCTGCCCCCCAGGGTATAGACGAAGAAGCCCAGGCCAAACACGCCGTACACGATGGAGGGCACGCCAGCCAGGTTGATCACCGCAATGCGGATGATCTTGGTCAGGCTGTTCTTGCCTGCGTACTCGTGCAGGTAGACCGCCGCCACCACGCCGAGCGGGGTCACGATGATCGCCATCAGGATCACCATGAAGACGGTGCCGAAGATGGCCGGGAACACGCCCCCTTCGGTGTTTGCCTCGCGGGGATCGTCGGTGACGAACTTGGCCGTCTGGTGGAACCAGTGACCCACCTTGGCCATCAGGCTCATGTCGTTGGGCCAGACCACGTCCAGCACCCGGGACATGGGCATGGTCACCAGCTCGCCGCGCATGTCCTTGACGGTGATGCTGTCTCTGTCCGCCTGGCTGCGCAGGGAGAAGAGCTCCTTCTCCAGCACCTGATAGCGATCGTTCAGGGCCTGACGCTCGCTCGCCAGCTCGGCTTTCAGCTGATCGGTCAGCTTGTCGTCCAGCTCCGCCTTGCGCTCTTTGAGGCGCAGGCGCTCAAGCTGGTAGTTGATGCTGCCGATGTCCCCTTTCTGCAGGTCGTTGGCCTGGCTCGACAGGGCATTGGCCCGGGCCAGCACCCGCAGCAGGGCGGGATGCAGATCCGTGGTGACCTCGCGACCGTCTTCCTTCACCGAGGTGATGTAGCCGTAGAAGTTGCCGTTGGTGGCACGCTCCACCATGGCGAGCTCGGCCGGCTGGGTGCGCGACTTGATGTCGGTCTCCAGCACCCAGCGGAAGTCCAGATCGACGAACTCACGGTTGCCGGTCTTGACCAGATAGCGGGTCAGCTCCTCGCGCTCTTCCCCTTTCAGGGCCAGCCCGGAGGCACGCAGCCGCTCCACCGGCACCAGCTCGCGATCGTTGATCTCGCCTATCAGCACACTCTTGTTGCCGCTCTCGTCTTCCAGCTGCCACTCATAGATGGGGTGCGGCCAGAAGTAGACCAGACCACGCCAGCCGATGAGCAACAACAAACCCAGTACGGCCACCAGACTCAGGCTGACGGCGCCCCCCGTCATCCAGATCCAGGGGGCCCCCGATTTAAACCACTTACCCATTGTCGATTCCTTAGTCCTTACAGAGAGCTGTACTTTTCACGCAACCGCTGACGGATGAACTCGGCCAGGGTATTGAACAAGAAGGTGAACACAAACAGCACGAAGGCGGCGAGGAAGAGCACCCGGTAGTGGGAGCTGCCCACTTCCGATTCCGGCATCTCCACCGCGATGTTGGCCGCCAGGGTCCGCAGCCCCTGGAACATGGAGAAGTCCATGATGGGGGTGTTGCCGGTGGCCATCAGCACTATCATGGTCTCGCCCACGGCGCGGCCAAGACCCATCATCACCGCCGAGAAGATGCCCGGGCTCGCGGTCAGGATCACCACACGGCTCAGGGTCTGCCACGGGGTGGCGCCCAGCGCCAGGGAGCCCTGGGTCAGGTGCTTGGGCACCGAGAAGACGGCGTCTTCGGCGATGGAGAAGATGGTGGGAATGACCGCAAAGCCCATGGCGATGCCGACCACCAGGGAGTTGCGCTGGTCAAACTTGATGCCCATCTCGTGGGTCAGCCAGATGCGGGAATCACCGTGCATGAAGGCGTTCTCGATGATGGGACTCAGGGCAAAGGCCCCCCAGCCGATGACCAGCAGCACCGGGATGAGCAGGATGGCGTGCCAACCTTCCGGCAGCCAGGTACGGCCACGCTCCGGCAGATAGTTCCATACCAGTGCGGTCAGCAGCATGCCCATGGGCAGCAGGATCAGCAGCAGGATCACCCCGGGCAGGGCCCCCTCGATGATGGGGGCGAGCCACAGACCCGCCAGGAAGCCCAGGATGACGGTCGGCAGCGCCGCCATGATCTCCACCGTCGGCTTGACGTATTTGCGCAGCCCCGCCGACATGAAGTAGGCGGTGTAGATGGCGCCGGCGACGCCGAGGGGCACCGCGAACACCATGGCGTAGAAGGAGGCCTTGAGGGTACCGAACACCAGGGGCACCAGGCTCAGCTTGGCTTCGAAGTCGTTGCTGGCGGAGGTGGACTGCCACACGTACTGGGGCTCGGGGTAGCCTTCATACCACACCTGTTGCCACAGGGCGGACCAGGTCACCTCGGGGTGATCGTTCTCCACATCGAAGACCTTGAAGAGATCCCCCTGCTGGGTCAGCAACAGGTTGTGGCGCGGCGAGATGGCCAGGGCGGAGAGTTCGCCCCCGTCCATCTTCTCGCTCAGCAGCTTGCTCTCGCCGGTCGCGTGGAAGAAGTTGATGCCCCCCTGCTTGTCCGCACTGATGAAGCCCTTGCGAAAATGCTCCGGCGTCAGCAGATCGACGACACCGTCGCTCTTGAAGTCACGGATCTGGGTGAACTGGCGCTTGCCCTCTTTGGCCACCTCGAACCACTGGGAGATGACGCCGTTGTCGTTGCCCACCAGCAACGAGGAGGCGCCGGAGAGCAGCTCAATCCGGGTCACGTTCGCATTGGGGGCGTTGATCTCCAGCACGTCGCGCAGGGAGATATCGCTCAGGTTGTGGATGTCATAGACGGAGAGGCGATTGCCCTCGCGCACGAACAGGATGCGCAGGTTGGGGGTCAGCAGCATCTGATCCACGTGGCGCGGCAGGGAGGGAATGGTGTAGTTCTCGCTGCTCCACTCGATCTCGCCGGAGATGAAGTTCTCCTCGCCGCTCATGACCATCAGCACGCCACGGCCATCCTCGGTCACGGCGGCAGTGGCCATCTTCTCCTTGGTGGCCTCGAAGACCATGCGCGTCAGCGCCTTGCCCTCGGGGTCGATCACCACCGGCTCTTCGCCGAGGGGATATTGCAGGCTGGGTTCGATGACGCGCACGTCGTTCGGATAGGAGACCTTGAACGCCGGTTGTGCCACCTGCGCCTTGCCATCGGCAAAGCCATAGGCGATGAGCTTCTGGCCCGGTGCCGGCGGTGCCACCGTGGTGATCTCACCGGGGATTTGCGCGTCGCCTATCACCTGACCCACCTTGATGTTGCCATCCGGCTGAACGGCAAAGAATTTCACCTTGCCCTGGTCGCTGAAGCGATAGCCTATCTCGTTCTGCTCCTCGACGCCGAGCCAGGCGGTCTTGCCCTGGACAGGCAGCGTGAAGGAGGAGGTGCTCTCCATGCTGGCGCCATTGAAGATGGGTTTCACCACATAGAGCAGATAGAAGAAGATAAGCAGCAGCGCCACCAGCACCAGGGCTCCCCCTGTGGTAACGCCGTATTTGGCCAACTTATCCTTGATCCGGCGTTTTTTACTACCCGCCATGACCAGGTTTAACGATTCCGATGACATGCAAGACCTCAATGTGAGCTAGGCTTCGCGGCATTATATGGCGGTTGCATGACAGTTTTGTTACATCGAAACGTTAGAAATCCACTCCCGTGCACACCCGGAAAACCGGCGGAAAACCCCGCGTCGTCGGCCAGCGCGTCCGGCAGAAAGGGAACATTCGAAGGTCTTATCTGGAGAGATATAAAGATGGGAAAACGGGGCGGGCGCCCCCTTCTGCATCAGGAGGAAGCGGGTTGCCTTGCGGCCAGCTTCGCCGCCTTCTTCTCGGCACGGCGCCGCTTGAAGAAATCCGACAGCTGGGCCGAGCAGACCTCTGCCAGCACGCCACCTGTCAACGCCACGCTGTGATTGTGGCGCGGGTCCATCAGGATATCGAACACCGACCCCGCCGCCCCCGTCTTGAGATCCCGGGCCCCGTAGACCACCCGTTTGACCCGGCTGTGGATGAGGGCGCCGGCGCACATGCAGCAGGGCTCCAGGGTCACATAGAGGGTGGTGTCGAGCAGCCGGTAGTTTTCCAGCCGGGCACCCGCGGCGCGCAGTGCCATGATCTCCGCATGGGCGCAGGCATCGTGGTCGCTGATGGAACGGTTCCACCCCTCCCCCAGGATCTCGTCACCCAGCACCAGCACGGCGCCGACCGGGATCTCGCCGATCCCTTCCGCCCGGGCGGCCAGGGCCATGGCATGGCGCATCCAGCGTTCGTCCTGTGCCTGTAGCAACGCCTCTGGGCTCTCTTGTGCTGGCTCCACGCCCGCTCCTCTCGTCTGTCTGCGTTCATTTAATGTTGGCCCCACCGGAGGGTCCGGTCCAGGAGGACGGGGCCGCATCAGGGGGTCGAGATTATGCCAAAACTCCGGCCAAGGCCCAAGGAGCATCTCGTCTGAACAATAAAGAAGCAGTCAGCATCTCTCTGATAAAAAAGGAGTTGCACCCGTCAGGTCATCCTATTAGACTTCCTCCCCGTCAGCCGAGCTGACTCCGTCGGTGTGTAGCGCAGCCAGGTAGCGCATCTGCATGGGGTGTAGAGGGTCGGAGGTTCGAATCCTCTCACACCGACCAAATTCCCCGAAAATAGCCCAGTCAGACGACTGGGCTATTTTTTTGTCTCGCCTCCCCTTTTTTCCGTGCCTTTTCCAGCCGCCACAGCCAGATCGGCGTGAAATTTATACAGAACCGCTTGAAGCTTTCACAAAGTGCCGTTAGGATACGCAACTTTTCCGCCGGCCAGAAAACAGGGAGGTGGATATCAGGGTGATGGAATCACCGACCGGCTTGCAATCCAAAGAGGCAAGCACCCATGACCCAAGCTGTTGACACTCCGCCTGTTCAGCCCCTGATCTCGACCACCCCCTCCACTCTCGATACCCCTGAGAACGGGGTCGGCGACTCGGTGCGACTCGACGTGATCGATCTCGCCGCTCCGGACGAGGACTATTGAGGGCCAGTCCCCGCACTGCGGTTCAATGCGCCGGTTTTGCTGTCCGGCACCGCTTTTTCCCTGGTCAAGACACCACCAACGCAAATAACGATAAAACACCAAGATATAGCCAAAACTTGGTTCTATTCACTACCTGATACCCCTTCGCCTCCTTCTCCCCCATCCTCATTCTTTGATACAAACCTACGTCATTGCCCGTCATTTCCATGGGATCTCCTCTTTGCGCCATTTTCACCGTATTTGACCGCGCGGTTTTAAACGCAGGTTCATAGGTCAACCTTTTTGTAGGCCAGATGCCTCCTGCACCGACTGCACGCATTTCATACAGATGTTTTTGACAACCTTGGAGTGAGGTCGGGATTTCTTTTTGCATTTGTAATTTTATTACGTAATAAATTACATTTTGCATGTCTCCTGCAAGGCGCATCCCCCCTCCCTGACGCCCCGTACGACCAAGAGCATAACCATCTACATAGAGCTTTTACACCAATCACATAAACCACCTAAAAACAGCCACTTAACTTCCAACCAAAAACACCTGTTTTAAAAATCAAGTTGACGACAACGCCATTATTTTGCACCTTATCAATCGTGTTACCCCGCCGTTTCGGGGAGTTTAAGAGAAAGGGATATAGACGTTAGTCGTAGTTAATAAATTAAAAATGTAACTTTTGGAGGAGTACCCACTATGTCGGCACCGGCCCAGACCCTCAGCAGCACCCGCCTGCGCATTCAAGGCGAGATGCTTCCCGATTACGCGCAGATCCTGACGCCGGATGCGGTGGCCCTGGTATCCGAACTGGTGGAACGCTTCGCCCCTCAACGCAATGAACTGCTCAAACAGCGGGTCGCCCGTCAGGCCCGCATCGACGCAGGCGAGCTGCCCGACTTCCTGCCCGAAACCGCTCACATCCGCGACGGCGACTGGACCATTCGTGGCATCCCCGCCGACCTGCAGGACAGGCGTGTGGAGATCACCGGGCCGGTCGAGCGCAAGATGGTGATCAACGCCCTCAACGCCAACGTCAAGGTGTTCATGGCGGACTTCGAGGACTCCCTGGCCCCCGCCTGGAACAAGGTAATCGAGGGTCAGATCAACCTGCGCGATGCGGTGAACGGCACGATTTCCTACCAGAGCCCGGAGGGGAAGTCCTATACCCTGAGTTCCGATCCGGCTGTGCTCATCTGCCGGGTGCGCGGTCTGCACCTGCCGGAGAAACACGTCACCTTCGAGGGTGAGCCCGTTCCTGGCGGCCTGTTCGACTTCGCGCTCTATTTCCTGCACAACCACAAGGCGCTGCTGGCCAAGGGCTCCGGTCCCTACTTCTACGTGCCCAAGCTGCAGAGCCACCTGGAGGGTCGCTGGTGGAGCGAGGTGTTCGCCTGGACCGAGGACAGGTTCGGCCTGCCCCGTGGCACCATCAAGGCGACCGTGCTCATCGAGACCCTGCCGGCGGTGTTCGAGATGGACGAGCTGCTCTACCAGATGAAGGATCACATCGTCGCGCTCAACTGCGGTCGCTGGGACTACATCTTCAGCTACATCAAGACCCTGAAGAACCACCCCGACCGCGTCCTGCCGGACAGACAGGTGGTCACCATGGACAAACCATTCCTGAGTGCCTATTCGCGTCTGCTCATCAAGACCTGCCACAAGCGTGGCGCCCTGGCCATGGGCGGCATGGCCGCCTTCATCCCGGCCAAGGATCCGGCAGTCAACGAGCAGGTGTTTGCCAAGGTACTGGCGGACAAGCAGCGGGAGGCCGACAACGGCCACGATGGCACCTGGGTGGCCCACCCGGGCCTGGCCGACACCGCCATGGCGGTGTTCAACGCCACCATCCCGGCTGGCGCCAGGAACCAGATCGGCGTGCTGCGCGAGCAGGATGCCTCCATCACGGCGTCGGATCTGCTGGCCCCCTGCGGGGGTGATCGCACCGAAGCGGGCATGCGCACCAACATCCGTGTCGCCCTGCAGTATCTGGAGGCCTGGATCAACGGCAACGGCTGCGTGCCCATCTACGGATTGATGGAAGATGCCGCCACCGCCGAGATCTCCCGCACCTCCATCTGGCAGTGGATCCGCCACGGCAAGACGCTCTCCAACGGTCAGGTGGTCACCAAGGCGCTGTTCCGCCAGATGCTGGCCGAGGAGCAGGAGGTGGTCAGAGGCGAAGTGGGCGAGGCCCGCTGGCAGTCAGGGCGCTTCGCCGAGGCGAGCGCGCTGATGGACGAGATCACCTGCGCCGACACGCTCATCGATTTTCTGACGCTGCCCGGTTACGAGCGGCTGTGAAATCCGGGCCGGTGACGGCCCCCATAACAAGTCAATGGAAACGTGAAATCAATGAAAGAGGGAACTGATATGGCACTGACCCGTGAGCAACAGATCCAGGCTATCGAGAAAGACTGGGCAGAAAACCCCCGCTGGAAAGGGATCAAGCGCGGCTACAGCGCCGAGGACGTGGTGAACCTGCGCGGCAGCCTGCAGCCGGCACACACCCTGGCCCAACGGGGTGCCGACAAGCTGTGGGAGCTGATCCACGGCGGCGCCAAGAAGGGCTACGTGAACTGCCTCGGCGCCCTGACCGGCGGCCAGGCGGTGCAGCAGGCCAAGGCCGGCATCGAGGCCATCTACCTCTCCGGCTGGCAGGTGGCGGCGGACAACAACCTCTCCTCCACCATGTACCCGGATCAGTCCCTCTACCCGGCCAACTCCGTGCCCTCGGTGGTGGAGCGCATCAACAACTCCTTCGCCCGCGCCGACCAGATCCAGTGGGCCAACAAGGTGGGCCCGCAGGACAAGGGCTTCATCGACTACTTCCTGCCCATCGTGGCGGATGCGGAAGCCGGCTTTGGCGGCGTGCTGAACGCCTTCGAGCTGATGAAGGGGATGATCGAGGCGGGCGCCGCCGGCGTCCACTTCGAGGATCAGCTCGCTTCCGTCAAGAAGTGCGGTCATATGGGCGGCAAGGTGCTGGTCCCGACCCAGGAAGCGGTGCAAAAGCTCGTCGCAGCTCGCCTCGCGGCAGACGTGTGCGGCACCACCACCCTGGTGATCGCCCGCACCGACGCCAACGCGGCGGATCTCCTGACCACGGACGCCGACCCCTATGACGCCGGCTTCCTGACCGGTGAGCGCACCAGCGAGGGCTTCTACAAGGTGCAGGCCGGCATCGAGCAGGCCATCTCCCGCGGCCTGGCCTACGCCCCCTATGCCGACATGGTGTGGTGCGAGACGGCCAAGCCGGATCTGGACGAGGCACGCCAGTTTGCCGAGGCCATCAAGGCCAAGTTCCCGGACAAGATCCTGGCCTACAACTGCTCCCCGAGCTTCAACTGGAAGAAGAACCTGGACGATGCCACCATCGCCCGCTTCCAGCAGGAACTCTCCGACATGGGCTACAAGTACCAGTTCATCACTCTCGCGGGCATCCACAACATGTGGTTCCACATGTACGAGCTGGCCTACCAGTACGCCCGTGGCGAGGGGATGAAGCACTATGTCGAGATGGTGCAGCAGCCGGAGTTTGCCGCCGCCGAGCGGGGCTACACCTTCGTGGCGCACCAGCAGGAGGTGGGCACCGGTTACTTCGACAAGGTAACCACCGTCATCCAGGGTGGCCAGTCCTCGGTGACTGCGTTGACCGGCTCTACCGAAGAAGATCAGTTCCACTGATCACCTGACGGCTGCAATCAAAAACCCCGGCCTGGTGCCGGGGTTTCTTTTTGTGCTGCTTCTCATCCTGTCAATGGGTCACTCCCCGCCACATCATCGCGGGCTCAGAGCTCCAGGATCTCTTTGACAAAGGGGATGGTGAGCTTGCGCTTGGCACGGAAGGAGGCGTTGTCGAGGCGGTTGAGGGTCTCCAGCAGGGTGCGCATGTCGCGTGACAGCCGGTTGAGCAGGAAGCGACCCACGTCGATGGGCAGTTTGAAGCCCCGCAGCTCGGCGCGCAGTTGCAGGGCGCTGAGCTTGCCCTCGTCGTCCAGCTCGTCGAGGTGGAAGCTCACCCCCCAATCGAGGCGGGAAGCGAGATCCGGCAACTGCAGCCCCAGCTTGCGCGGCGCACTGCAACCGGTCACCACCAGGGTCCCCTCCCCCTTCTCCTTCCAGCGATTGTAGAAGTCGAACAGGGCCCGCTCCCACAGGGCGTTGCCGGCGATCGCCTCCAGGCTGTCGAGACAGACCAGGGGCAGGCTCTCCAGGGCATCCAGCATGCTGGGATCCAGCTGTTCGAACTGATCGAGGGAGAGATAGGCGGCCGCAGCATCCCGCGCATTGACCTCGGCGCAGGTGGCGTGGAGCAGATGGGAGCGACCCGAGCCCTTGGCCCCCCAGAAATAGAGGAAGGGTGAGCCCTGACCAATGGCCGCATTTTTCAGGGCGGTGATCAGATGGGCGTTGTTGCCGGGATAAAAACTGGCGAAGGTTTCATCATCCGGTAGTTGTACGGCTAAAGACAGTTGGGCCGGTTGCTTCACTCGTTGGGCTTTGACTGTGATATTTGCGGCCAAGTGTATCACCAGAGCGGCAGATAGAGAACCGCCCGGGTCATGCCGGACGGTCAGGATCCTCTTGCGGGATCATCCATGCGACCAGGGGTTACGCAGGTCGCACGCCTCAGGGTGCCATTGGGGTGGGCAGGGATCCCGATGCAGGATCACTGCGACCACTGGTAACGCAGGCCGCTCTCGCTGTCTTCGACCTGGTGCAGGCGGCTCTCCAGTTGCAAGCCACGCACCAGCTCCGTTTTGTCACCCTGCAGGGAGAGGTTGAAGGTGACCTTGTCCCCCTCCAGCTTGCCGATCGTCACCTTGGTGACGCTGGCCATGCCCTGCAACAACTTCTGTATCTGGATCATGCCGTCGATGTCGGCCAGCCCCTCCACCACCAGAGTCTGGCTGGACGCCACTCCGGAGAGGCGGGTGCCATATTGCTGCACCAGCCAGCCGGCCAGGGCGTCGGCAAACCCTTGTGCCACCTCGGCCTGGGCACCCGACCCCGACCCCTTGGTCAGCTCGGTCAGCTCCCTCGTCTGGGCACCCGGCTTGACACCGTAAAGCCCCCAGTCGAGGTTCCAGGTTTCCCCCTCCGGCGTCAGCTTGCCCAGCACCACCATCTCGGCACCATAGCGCTGGCTCGCACTCAGCACGGGATCGGCGAAACGCCCCCAGACGTCGGTGGCATTGACCGCCATGTTGTCGTCGAGGTCCATCAGCGGGATGCTGATCGGCAGCCCCATGGCCTGGGCCTGGGTGCGCAGGGCGGCAGACCAGCCGTCGTTGGACTGATCCGGCAGAATACGCCGTTCCCCTTCGTCGATCACCAGCCAGACGGCCACCTGCGGACGCACGGGGCCGAGCAGGGCAAACTTGCTCTGGCCTACCAGGGCATTGACCTTGGCCACGTCGAAATCGGCCTTGAGAAACTTCACCGACCCTTCGTCCTGGTAACCGTAGCGCTGCACGTAGTCAGCGGGGGCGGCCAGTGCCTTGACCACCTCCGGCTGGGTCAGGATGTCGCGCCGGCCGGTCACCTTGACGAGCACATCCCCCAGCGCCTGGGTCTGGGCAGCCGTCATGTCACCGCTGGTGGGCGCCTTGCCCTGGTAGAGATCGGTCACCTGGGCAGCTGAGGCCACGAGCGGCAGCCAGCAGCAGAGGAACGTCGCTAAGCATTTCAGCATAAAGAAGATTCTCGAAATGGGAGATGGTGCTTATGGTAGCGGCAAGGCGCGCATGGCAGCAAGCCGACGGGGGATAAACAGCAGAGCCGGCGGGGGGCCGGCTCCGTTTGCGCGCGGATGAAACGCGCGACTGCAGGGTCAGTGCTTACTTGGTGCCGAAGATCTTGTCACCGGCGTCGCCCAGACCAGGCACGATATAGCCCTTCTCGTTCAGCCCCTGGTCGATGGAGGCGCAGAACAGCTCCACGTCCGGGTGAGCGGCTTCCAGGGCCTTGATCCCTTCCGGCGCGGCAACCAGCACCAGCACCTTGATGGACTGGCAGCCCTTCTTCTTGAGCAGATCGATGGTGGCGATCATGGAGCCGCCGGTGGCCAGCATGGGGTCGATGACCAGGGCCAGACGCTCTTCGATGTTGCTGACGATCTTCTCGAAATAGGGAACAGGCTGCAGGGTCTCTTCGTCGCGGTAGATGCCGACCACGCTGACGCGGGCGCTCGGCATGTGCTCCAGCACGCCGTCCATCATGCCAAGACCGGCACGCAGGATGGGCACGACGGTGACTTTCTTGCCCTTGATCTGGTCAACTTCTACTGGCCCGTTCCAGCCATCGATGGTAACCTTCTCGGTTTCGAAGTCAGAGGTCGCTTCGTAGGTCAACAAACTGCCCACTTCCTTGGCCAGTTCACGGAAACGCTTGGTGCTGATATCGCCTTCACGCATCAGACCGATCTTGTGCTTGACCAGGGGGTGTTTGACTTCAACGACTTTCATTATTATCTCCTCTAACTGCCGCAAAAAAATCGCGGAATCATACAACAAAAGCCGCCGTTTGTAGAGCATTTCCGAGCAAAAACGCGCAAACGATTTCCTTTCTGGTTTTTCACCGCCACTGTTAGAATACGCCCCGAATTTTACCCTCCACTTCTTTATATGACGGGGAATACGCGTGACTGACAAAACCTCACTGAGCTACAAGGATGCTGGCGTGGATATCGATGCCGGCAATGCACTGGTTGAACGTATCAAGGGCGTGTCAAAGCGCACTCGTCGTCCTGAAGTCCTTGGTGGTCTTGGCGGCTTTGGGGCCCTGTGTCAGATCCCTGCTGGCTACAAGGAACCGGTACTGGTCTCCGGTACCGACGGGGTGGGCACCAAGCTGCGTCTGGCCATCGACCTGAAGAAGCACGACACCGTGGGCATCGATCTGGTGGCCATGTGCGTCAATGACCTGATCGTGCAGGGCGCCGAGCCCCTCTTCTTCCTCGACTACTATGCCACCGGCAAGCTGGACGTCGATACCGCCGCCGCTGTGGTCACCGGCATCGGTGCCGGCTGCGAGCAGTCCGGCTGCGCCCTGGTGGGCGGCGAGACCGCCGAGATGCCGGGCATGTATGAAGGGGAAGACTACGACATCGCCGGTTTCTGTGTCGGCGTGGTGGAGAAGAGCGAGATCATCGACGGCAGCAAGGTCGGCGAAGGGGATGCCCTGATCGCCCTGGCCGCCAGCGGCCCCCACTCCAACGGTTTCTCCCTGATCCGCAAGATCCTGGAAGTCTCCAAGGCGGACGTGCACCAGCCGCTGAGCGATACCACCCTGGCCAATGCCCTGCTGGAGCCGACCCGCATCTATGTCAAACCCGTGCTCAAGCTCATCAAGGAGTGCGAGATCCACGCCCTGTCCCACATCACCGGCGGTGGCTTCTGGGAGAACATCCCCCGCGTGCTGCCCGCCAACACCCAGGCGGTGATCGACGAACAGAGCTGGCAGTGGCCGGCGGTGTTCAGCTGGCTGCAGCAGGCCGGCAACGTCACCCGTCACGAGATGTACCGTACCTTCAACTGCGGCGTCGGCATGATCATCGCCCTGCCGGCGGATCAGCTGGAAAAAGCCCTGGCCCTGCTCAAGGCCGAAGGCGAGAACGCCTGGCATATCGGTCACATCGCCAAGGCGGCCGATGGCGAGGAGCAGGTCATCATTAAATGACCTCCCCTATGAAACGCATCCTCGTCCTGATCTCAGGCAGC
Source organism: Aeromonas sp. SrichE-2G (assembly GCF_017939565.1). Classification (NCBI taxonomy): domain Bacteria; kingdom Pseudomonadati; phylum Pseudomonadota; class Gammaproteobacteria; order Aeromonadales; family Aeromonadaceae; genus Aeromonas; species Aeromonas sp. SrichE-2G. The sequence goes on along the minus strand of NZ_JAGKRG010000053.1, from coordinate 538,501 downwards.
GGCAGCAACCTGCAAGCCATCCTCGACCACTGCGCCACCGGCAAGATGGCCGGTGAGGTGGTCGGCGTCATCAGCAACAAGGCCGATGCCTATGGCCTGGTGCGAGCCCGGGAAGCCGGGGTGGCCACCGCCATCCTGTCCCAGCAGCAGTTTGCCAGCCGGGAGGAATATGACGCCGCCCTGCTGGCCCTGATGGCGGACTATGCGCCGGATCTGGTGGTGCTGGCCGGGTTTATGCGGATCCTGAGCGCCGATCTCGTGCGCCACTTCGCCGGGCGGATGATCAACATCCACCCCTCCCTGCTGCCGAAGTACCAGGGGCTGCATACCCACCAGCGCGCCATCGAGGCCGGCGATGACGAGCACGGTGCCAGCGTGCACTTCGTCACCGAGGAGCTCGACGGCGGGCCGGTGATCCTCCAGGCCCGGGTCCCTATCTTCGAAGAGGACACGGCCGACGAGGTCGCTGCACGGGTACAGGTACAGGAGCACAGCATCTACCCCCTGGTGGTGCAGTGGTTCTGCGAGGGCAGGCTGCAGATGCAGGAGGGTGCCGCCCTGCTCGACGGCGTGCGGCTCGACCCTGCGGGTTATGCCAGCGAATGACCGGGAACGGAATGTAAAAAGGGAGGCCTCTGGCCTCCCTTTTCTATTTGTCGCTCTTGTTTTCCTCATGCAGCGCCATGCTTATTGAAAGACGCAGGCAGCAAGGCCATTGGCGGGGTTAAACCGGATTGTCGATATCGATAAAGGTGACATCCAGCCCGTGCACGGTAGCGAGCCACTCCCCCAGTGCCTTGATGCCGTAGCGCTCGGTAGCGTGGTGGCCGGCGGCGTAGAAGTGCATGCCCATCTCCCGGGCGGTGTGGATGGTCTGCTCGGAGGCCTCGCCGGAGATGAAGGCGTCTATCCCCTGCTCCGCCGCCTGGCTGATGTAGCTCTGGCCACCGCCGGTGCACCAGGCCACCGAGCTGATGAGCTCAGGGCCGCTGTCGCCGCAGTGGAGCGGTTCACGACCGAGACGCTCGGCAATCAGCTTGGCAAAATCGGCGCCGCTCATGGGCTCTTCCAGCTTGCCCACCATGGCCACGCTCTTGCTGTTCCAGGGCTCCAGGCCGCGGCGCACCTTGATGCCAAGCAGCTTGGCGAGCTGGGCGTTGTTGCCCACCTCGGGGTGTACGTCCAGGGGCAGGTGGTAGGCAAACAGGTTGATATCGTGGGTCAGCAGGGTCTTGAGACGGCGCCGCTTCATGCCGGTGATCTGGGCAGGTTCGCCACTCCAGAAGTAGCCGTGATGGACCAGAATGGCGTCAGCCTCGGCCGCCACGGCCGCATCGATCAGGGCCTGGCTGGCTGTGACGCCGGTCACCACCTTGCGAATGCGCTCGCGCCCTTCCACCTGCAGGCCGTTGGGGCAGTAATCCTTGATGGCATGGGGTTCGAGCAGGTGGTTGAGCAGGCTTTCGAGTTTACGATGAGAGATCATGGGAGTCTCCTAACAGGGCTCCCTGCGCAGGATCGCAGGGAGCCGGATTGAGATCGTCAGGGGACCATGATAATCGAGCCGGACCGGCAAGGCCACGGTATGCCGCTCCTAGGCGGGCAGCTCGATGCCGGCGTCACGCATCTGGGCCAGCTTGTAGCGCAGGGTGCGCGGGCTGATGCCGAGCTTGTCGGCCACCGCCTTGCGGCTGCCATTGCACTCCTGCAGGGTGTCCAGGATGATCTGGTGCTCCTGCTGCTTGAGCTCCCCTCCCAGCCCCTCCACAGACAGGCGCTCCAGGGGACGCACCAGCTCCTCGTCCGTCTCCTCCAGGATCAGGTGTTCGCAGCCGACCACCCCCTCCGGGCAGAGGATCAGGGCGCGCTGCACCACGTTGTCCAGCTCGCGCACGTTGCCGGGCCAGGGGTGACGGAGCAGGCGCTCTCGGGCCTCATCAGAGAGCCGGGGCGCCGGCAGCCCCTGCTGACTGGCGTGCAGCGCCAGCAGGTGCTCCGCCAGGGGCAGGATGTCACCCGGACGCTCCCAGAGCGACGCCCAGCGCAGGGGGAAGACGTTGAGACGGTAGTAGAGATCTTCGCGGAACAACCCGTCCTGCACCGCCTTCTTCAGATCACGGTTGCTGGTGGCGATGACCCGCACATCGAGCGGGATCATCTTGCGGCTGCCAAGCCGCTCCACCTCTTTCTCCTGTAGCACCCGCAGCAGCTTGGCCTGCAGCCCCAGATCCATCTCGGTGATCTCGTCGAGCAGCAGGGTTCCCCCCTGGGCCTGCTCGAACTTGCCCGGACACCCCTGTACCGCCCCGGTGAAGGCCCCCTTCTCGTAGCCGAACAGGGTCGCCTCCAGCATGTTCTCGGGAATGGCGGCGCAGTTGATGGCGACGAAAGCCTGTTCGGACCGGTTGGAGTTGTCGTGGATGTAGCGGGCCAGCACCTCTTTGCCCGTCCCGCTCGGACCGCTCACCATGACGGTGGCCTCGCTCCTGGCGACCCGGGTCGCCAGCTGGAACAGCTCGGCGGTCTTGGGATCCCCGAACACCACGGCGCGCTTCTCCACTTTCTGGGCCGGCACGTAGCGGCTGACCTGGTTGAGCAGCACCTCGGGGGAGAAGGGCTTGGCCAGGTAGTCGATGGCCCCCTCGCGCATGGCACGCACCGCCCCGTCGATATTGGCGTAGGCGGTCATCAGGAGCACGGGCACCTGGGGGTACTGCTGGCGGATGTTCGCCAGCAGGGTGAGGCCGTCCATGCCCCCCATCTGGATATCGGAGATCACCATGTCAAAGCGCTGACGGGAGAGCGTCAGCAACGCCTTCTCGGCACTGTCGACCTCGCGGCACTCGTAGCCCCCGAGCAGCAGGGTATCCACCAGAGCCTCGCGCAGGCCATTGTCATCTTCCACCACCAGGATGCGGGCCTGGGTCATGCTGCACCTCCTGCGGCGGGGATCGGGTACGCCCAGTGGGGCAAGACGTGATTCATGCTACACCTCCAAGCTGCACCGCTTGCTGGTGCAGGGGGAACGACAGGGTAAAGCAGGTGCCCTCGCCGGGCACCGAGGCCACGCTGACCTCCCCCTGGTGGGCACGTACCACGGATTGCACCACGGCAAGCCCGAGACCTGTGCCCTGGGAGCGCGTGGTGAAGAAGGGTTCGAAGATCTGGCCGAGCAAGGCGGCGGGCATCCCCTTGCCATTGTCGAGAACGCGCATCTCCACCCGGCTGCCGCTGCGCACCGCGCTCACCAGCAGGGAGTCGGCGCCGGCCTGCCGGGCGTTGGCGATCAGGTTGTTGATGGCCCCGGCCAGGGCGCTGCTGTTGGCGAGCAGGCAGAGATCGGGCTCCGGTGCCTCCAGGTGCAGGGCGCAGCCCTGCTGCTGGCAGAAGGCCTCGGCACCGGCCTGAACCTCCGCCAGCAACCCCTGCACCGAGATGGGGGACACCACCTGGTTGTCGCCGTTGCGGGCGAACAGCAGGATGTCGTTGATCTGTTTCTCCAGGTCTTGCAACCTGGCCATCAGCTTCTGCTGGAACTGGCTGCGGGATTCGGGCTTGAGGGTGCGGTTGGCCAGATTGGCCGCATAGAGCATGGCGGCAGAGAGCGGGGTGCGGATCTGGTGCGCAAGGGACGCCGCCATGTTGCCCAGCGCCGACAAGCGTTTCATGTGGTTGACCCTGTCCTGCAGCTGGCGGGTCTCGGTGAGATCGGTGATGAACACCAGCTGACCCGGCTGATCCGGCAACGGCTGGGTGGAGAGCTGCACCCGGCGACCGTCCCGCAGGGAGATCTCGTGGCCGTCGTCCTCGCGGGGCTGGAAACAGCGGGCGATGATCTGGCGCCAGGAGAGACCCTCCAGCGGCTCACCCAGCAGCGTCAGGGCGGCAGGGTTTGCGCGGGTGATCAGCCCCTCGCCATCGAGCAGCAGCACGCCGGTCGGCAGTGCCGTGAAGATGGCGTACAGCTGGCTCACTTCGTGAGACTGGAGCGGGTGGTCCTGCGGCGAGATTGTCATAAAGCTGACCTCAAACTGGCGATTGAGTCAGCTTATTCAATTTCCATGCCAGCTAATAAAACACTATATATCAATACGTTGAGAGCAGAGTGTCAAAGCATTGACCTCAGTTGTCCTTGCTCATGCCGTATTTCTTCATCTTCTCCACCAGGGTGGTGCGGCGCATGCTGAGCAGGTCGGCGGCGCGGGCCACGACCCCGTCCTGGGACTCCAGGGCCTGACGGATCAGCTCCACCTCGAGGTCGGCCAGCATCTCCTTGAGATTGACCCCCTCCTGGGGCAGTTGCATGGGCAGGGGCATGGCGATGCCCGGATCCAGCACCGGGGGGGACTGGAACACGGCGGCCAGGGCATCCCGCTCATCCATCTCGGTGAGACGCTCGTCCCTGGGCTCGCAGGGCAGCAGCCGGTAGCGCCCGGGCAGGTCCGCCACGTCGACGATCTGGTTCGGATAGAGGATCAGCAGGCGTTCGATGAGGTTCGACAGCTCGCGCACGTTGCCGGGCCAGGGGTACTGCATCAGGGATTCCATGGCCCGCTGGGTCAGGCGAATGATACCCCTGTGCTGCTCCGCATGGCGATTGAGCAGCTCCTGCAGCAGCAGCGGAATATCGTCGCAACGATCCCGCAGCGGCGGCGTCTCGATGGGGAAGACATTGAGGCGATAGTAGAGATCCTCGCGAAACGCCTGGGTGCGGATCATCGCCTCCAGATCCCGGTGGGTCGCCGCGATCACCCGCACGTCCGCCTGCACCGTCTTGCCTCCCCCGACCCGATCGAACTGGCGCTCCTGAAGCACCCGCAGCAGCTTGACCTGCATGGGCAGCGGCATGTCGCCGATCTCGTCGAGGAAGAGGGTCCCCCCCTGGGCCAGCTCGAAGCGGCCGCGCCGGGCGGCGATTGCGCCGGTAAAGGCCCCCTTCTCGTGGCCAAACAGCTCGCTCTCCAGGAGCTCTGCGGGAATGGCGCCGCAGTTGATGGGCACGAAGGGACCGTGACTGCGGGAGGAAAGCTCGTGGATGGCACGGGCCACCACCTCCTTGCCGGTCCCGGATTCCCCCAGGATCAGCACGTTGGCGTCGGTCTCCGCCACCTGGCCGATGAGGCGGCGCACCTCCTGGATCCCCTTCCCTTTGCCCACCAGCAGGCGCAGCAGCGTCTGGCCCTTGTCGTGGAGCTGGTGACGGGGATGGAGGGAGATGAACGCCTGGCAGAAGTGCAGGTGACGGGTCAGGGACTCATAGGTGAAAGGCGCTTCGGCCACCCCGATGAAGTTGCTTGAGCCATGGTCTTCCGGCATCAGGGAGATGAACGGGATGCGCGGGTAGGTGGCCAGCAGCTCGCCGAGGGGGCGCTCGCTCAATCCGCCCGCCAGGATCCCCTGCAGCGGACCGGAAGAGTCGATGGCCACGTCGAGATCGGCCTCCACCACCTCCTGCCAGGGTATCCCCATGAAGGAGAGCACTGTCCCCAATTGCTGACGCCGCTGCTCATCCCCATCAACGAGCAGCACCCCCATAGCCATCCTATCCATATTTTTCACACCTGAAGCCAAGTTATTGTTTTTAAAGTATTTATTATAAACAGCTATGCACTGTGCCACGAGGGGCACAAAGTGCCAAAATTCCGGCGGATTGTCAAAACTTGTCGGATTATAGCCTGTCTGGGCGGGACGGGGATCACGCTCTCGGTAAACCCGGTGTCATGCGAAAGTCTGACAGGGGGAAAGCGAGGCGCCGGCAGGGACCGGCGCCTCGAACAGGATCAGTGCTTGACCCTGTCCTGGGGGGCGGCGTAACGGCACTCGGGGAAGCGGCTGCACGCGAGGAAGAGGCGGCCGGCGTGGGGGCCTTTCTTGGCCTCTCGCTCCACCAGGGGGGCCGCGCAGCGGGGGCAGTGCGGAGTCTCGGTCCGGGAGTCATCATCCTCATCCGGGTCGAGGAAGGAGTTGTCCACCAGCAGGGGCTCAGGCGCCACGAGCTGGGAAGCAGCAACAAGGGGCTCCGGCTCCACGGGCGTCTCCACGGTTGAAGGGGACGCCATCAGTGGCATGCCCGCGCCATGCCCGGGGGCGCCGAGATCCACCCCATCGAGCAGCAATGGACTGAAGGTCGGCTCGCGGCGCTCCCCCGGCAGCAGATCCTCCGACGGGGCGCTCGCCGTTGTCAGCAGGGGCAGCAGCTGCTCCCGCAGCTCCTCCACATCATAATGGCTGCCAGCCGGGATCTGCAGCAACGGCAGGCCCGCACCATCGCAGGCGGCTTTGAGGAAAAGATCCCGCCCCTTGCTGCGTTTCTGATGGCGGTGGCCGCTCTCATCGAGCTCGACGGCGCAGAGGAAGGAGAGATCCGCCGGATGGCAGAGCAGGTAGTCGAAGTGCCTGTCGCCAATCTTGCCAAGCGCCTGCTGCCGCTTGCCCTTGCCCAGGCGTGCCTCCGGCGTCAGCACCAGAGAGGCGCGCACCTTGGCAAAGACCCGCGCCTGGTCGCCCACGGCCTGATCCAGCGCACCGAGGAAGGTGCGCTCGGCAGGGCTCAGCAAGGTTTCCTGCAACTCATAGGGCTCGGCCCTGCTCTCTTTGCCCCGACGCCAGACGATCACCAGCAGGAGCAGCACCAACAACACGGATCCCGATACGACGAGGCTATTCATACACGCACATCCCGTTCACAAGACATATTCAGCTCAAACCAACACGAAGGGGCCACACTCTACCACGGGGGACGCGCCTCAGGCAGAGCGGAAATCGACGCCGCTCCGGCATTCGCGTTTTTTCACTAAATTTGCGCGGGGCGGGCTTCATCTGGCCTGTCACAGCAGGCACAATGCTAGAGCCCATGGACGTTTGGCCCACGCGCGGTCGTCCCCAGACGTCAACAGACCCCAAGCAGCCCATTCAAGGAGAGCAGGATGCAAAAGCAATTGGTCGTCACCGTGATCGGCGCAGACAAGCCCGGTATCGTCGAGAGCCTGGCGGACACCATCACCCGACAGCAGGGTAACTGGCTGGCGAGCTCCATGAGTGAACTGGCAGGGCAATTCGCCGGCATCCTGCATGTCGCCGTCCCCGACGAACACTACCGCAGCCTGTGCGAGGCGCTGGTGATGCTGCCCGGTCTCACCGTCAGTTTCGCCGAAGGCCAGCTCAGCCCGGAACCGGCCTGTCAGGTGATGCTGAGCGTCACCGGCAACGACAGGCCGGGCATCGTCCACGAGGTGGCCAGCATACTGCGCCAGCTCAACGTCAACGTCGCCGACCTCACCACGGGCTGCGAACCCGCGCCCCACTCCGGCGCCCCCCTCTTCTATGCCCATGCCCTGGTGGCCCTGCCGCCGCAGGTGGCACTGGACGATCTCGTCACCGCCCTGGAGTCCCTCTCCGACGACCTGGTGGTCGACATCGATCAGGATCTGAGCGAATAGCGCTGACTGTCATAAATCCGTCATGGTTTGACGCCATAACTTCCGCGCAGACGCAATCAGAGCACAGAGGAACCAGATGAGCACCGACAAGCAGTATGAAGAGAAAGAGCTTAGCTGGCTCTCATTCAATGAACGGGTGTTGCAAGAAGCCATGGACAAGACGGTCCCCCTCATCGAGCGGGTCCGCTTCCTCGGGATCTTCTCCTCCAACCAGGACGAGTTTTTCAAGGTACGGGTCTCGGACGTCAAGCGCCGCATCCTCATCAACGAGGTGCACGGCGGCGACGACGAGGCCAAGGTGCTGCTGCGGGCCATCCAGCAGAAGGTGATGGCCCTCGGCGAGGCATTCGACAACACCTACAAGGAGCTGCTGCTCGCCCTCGCCCGCCACAACATCTTCCTGGTCAACGAGAACCAGCTCTCCGAGTCCATCCAGCAGTGGTTGCGGGTCTTCTTCCGGGAAAAGGTGCTGCGGCACATCATCCCCATCCTCCTCAACAAGGAGGTCAACCCGGTCAAGTTCCTGAAAGACGAGCACACCTATCTCGCCATCGAGATGAAAAAGAACGGCCAGGTGATCCAGTACGCCCTGGTGGAGGTGCCGACCGACGATCTGCCCCGCTTCTTCCAGCTGCCGCCGGAGGGGACTCGCCGCAAGAAGCAGATCATCATCCTGGACAACGTCATCCGCTTCTGTCTCGACGAGATCTTCAAGGGCTTCTTCGACTACGACGAGATTGCGGCCTACGCGGTCAAACTGACCCGGGATGCCGAATACGATCTCTCCGACCAGCTGGACCTCAGCCTGGTGGACAAGATGAGTGATGGCCTGAAGCAGCGCCTCACCGCCATGCCGGTGCGCTTCGTCTACGAGCGGGAGATGCCCGCGGCCATGATAAGCTTCCTGAAGCTCAAGCTGCAGATCAGCTCCTACGACGCCATCATGCCGGGCGGGCGCTATCACAACTTCAAGGATTTCATCGGCTTCCCCAACGTGGGCCGGGATTACCTGGAAAACCCCAAGCTGCCGGCGCTGGACTGCCGCGACTTCGACGGCTTCGTCAACGCCTTCGACGCCATCACCAAACAGGACATCTTGCTCTACTACCCGTACCACAAGTTCCACCACTTCACGGAGCTGGTGCGCCAGGCGGCGTTCGATCCGGCGGTCAGCGCCATTCGCATCAATATCTACCGGGTCGCCAAGAAATCGCGGATCATCCACTCCCTCATCGACGCCGCCAACAACGGCAAGAAGGTGACTGTGGTGGTGGAGCTGCGCGCCCGCTTCGACGAGGCGGCCAACATCGACTGGGCCAATATCCTGACCGATGCGGGGGTCAAGGTGGTGTTCGGGGTGCCGAGTCTCAAGATCCACTCCAAGCTCTGCCTCATTACCCGCCACGAGAACGGCGAAGCGGTGCGCTACGCCCACATCGGCACCGGCAACTTCAACGAGAAGACCGCCAAGATCTACACCGACTTCTCCCTGCTGACCCGCCACCCGGACATCACCGCCGAGGTGGAGAGCGTGTTCGAGTACATCGAATACCCGTACCGGCGCTACAAGTTCAACCACCTGCTGGTCTCCCCCATCAACAGCCGACGCCAGCTCTATCGCCTCATCGACAACGAGCTGGCCAACGCCAAGGCAGGGCAGCCCAGCGGCATTACCCTCAAGATCAACAATCTGGTGGACAGGGACCTCATCAACCGGCTCTATGCCGCCGGTCAGGCCGGGGTGCCCATCCAGATGATCATCCGCGGCATGTGCGCCCTGCGCCCGGGCGTACCGGGCCTGAGCGACAACATCCGGGTCATCAGCATCATCGACCGCTTCCTCGAGCACCCGCGGGTCATGGTGTTCCACAACAAGGGCAACCCCCAGCTCTACATCTCCAGTGCCGACTGGATGAGCCGCAACATCGACGGCCGCATCGAGGTGGGTACCCCCATCTATGACGAGCGGCTCAAGCAGCGCATCCTCGACATTCTCGAGCTGCAGCTGGGCGACACCTGCAAGGCACGGGTCATCGATGCAGACCAGAAGAACGAGTACGTGAAGCGGGGCAACCGCCGCAAGGTCCGTTCCCAGGTCGCGATTTACGACTACCTCAAACGCATAGAGTCACACCATGGACAATAGTCTGTACGCCGCTGTCGATCTGGGGTCGAACAGCTTCCACATGGTCATCGCCCGCCTCAACGAGGGGCGGATGCAGATCGTCGATCGCATCAAGGAGCGGGTGCGCCTCGCGGAAGGGATGGACGAGCAGCGCCGCATGTCGGAGGAGGCCATGGCCCGCGGCCTCGACTGCCTCGCCCTGTTTGCCGAGCGCCTGACCAACATCAAGCCGGATCAGATCCGCATCGCAGGCACCTACACACTGCGCCGCGCCAGCAACGCCCGCGCCTTCGTGAGCGAGGCGGCCAAGGTGCTCAACCACCCCATCGAGATCATCAGCGGCCAGGAGGAGGCGCGCCTCATCTATCAGGGGGTCGCCCATACCCAGCACATCGAGGGCCAGGTGCTGGTGGTGGACATCGGCGGTGGCAGCACCGAGCTCATCATCGGCGAGGGGTTCGAGCCCAAGGCCCTCACCAGCCGCAAGATGGGCTGCGTCAGCTTCACCCAGAGCTTCTTCCCCAACGGCAAGCTGAGCGAGAAGGCCTTCAACGGCGCCGTGCTGGAGGCCCAGCACCAGCTCGCCCCCATCATCAACCAGTACCGCAAGCTCGGCTGGCAGAGCTGCCTTGGCAGCTCCGGATCCATTCGCACCGTGCGTGACGTATTGCAGGGGGAGGAGTGGACCGACGGCGCCATCACCCTGGCGGGCCTGGAGCGCCTCAAAACCGAGATGCTCAAGCACAAGAAGGTCGACCAGCTCAAGCTGGCGGGCCTCACCGAGGAGCGCCAGGGGGTGTTCGCCGCCGCCGTGGCCATCCTGCTCGGGCTCTTCACTTCCCTGCCCATCGAGCGGATGGAGTACTCTGACGGCGCCCTGCGCGAGGGGCTGCTCTACGAGTTCGAGGAGCGGTTGCAGCACCACGACATTCGCGAGCGCACCGCCCTGGCCCTCTCCACCCACTATCACATCGACAAGCGCCAGGCCACCCGGGTGGAGCAGAGCGTTCTCGCCCTGTTCGATGCCCTGAGCGGCCCCTGGGAGATGCCGGAGGAGCCCTATCGCGCCATTCTTGGCTGGGCGGCGCGACTGCACGAGATAGGCCTCGCCATCAACTACAGCGGCATCCACAAACACTCAGCCTACATCTTGCAAAACACCGACCTGCCCGGTTTCAACCAGGACGATCAGGCCCTGCTCGCGGCCCTGGTGCGCTTCCAGCGCAAGGGACTCAAGCTCGCCGAGCTGCCCGCCCTGCCGAACCACGACGAGCAGACGGTGCTGCGCTGCATCCGCATCCTGCGCCTCGCGGTGGCGGCCCACCACAGGCGCCAGGACAACCTGCTGCCCGAGTGGAACGTGCAGGCCGCCGGCGATCAACTGGTGGTCACCCTGCCGCTCGACTGGTGCGACGAGAACCGGCTCCTGATGCAGAATCTGGAGAAGGAGCACCGCTACTGCCAGGAGCAGGGCTGGCCCCTGCTGTTCCAGCTCGGATAAGGGCCAAACCCAGACGAAAAGGCAGCCGATGGCTGCCTTTTGTCGTTATGCCGGTCTCACTGCAGGTCAGGCAGGATCAGCTTGGCTATCTCGAAGTAGATGATGAGGCCGGTGCCGTCCACCAGGGTGGCGATGAAGGGGGCCGAGACCACGGCCGGGTCGATGCGCAGGCGGCGCAGCACCATGGGGATCACCGAGGCGACGGTGGCACTCCACAGCACGATGGCGACGATGGTCAGGGTCACGACCATGCCGATCTCGGGCCCCACCCCCAGGCTCCAGGCCCTCACCCAGGCGGCCAGGGCAATGGCCGCCGAGATGAGCAGGCCGGTGGAGAGCTCTTTTTTGAGCACGGTGCCAAGGTTTTTCAGGCTCACCTCCCCCACCGCCATGGCCCGCACGATCGTGGTGGTGATCTGGGTGCCGCTGTTGCCGCCGGTCCCGATCAGGAGCGGAATGAAGAAGGCGAGCGCGATGGCTGCCTCCAGCTGCTCCTCGAAGGCCCGCAGCACCGTGCCCGTGTAAGCCTCCGCCACGAACAGGATGAGCAGCCAGCCCACCCGCTTTCGCCACAGCTGCCAGGGGGTCGCCTGCAGGTAGGGCGTGTCCAGCGGCGAGGATCCCCCCTGCAACTCAGCATCTTCGGTGGATTCGAGCTCCAGGATGTCGGCGGCATCGTCCACGTGGAAGACCCCCACCAGACGCCCCTGATCTTCCACCGGCAGGATGGAGAGGTCGCGATCGATCAGCAGGCGGGCAGCCAGCTCCTGATCCGCCCGGGCATTGATGCGCACCGTCTCCCTGTCCATCAGCTCCCCCACCCCCTGCCGGGGATCGGCGATCAGCAGCGACTTGAGAGAGACGTGGCCCAGCAGACGCCCCTCGTCGTCCACCACATAGAGGTGCCCGAACAGCCGGGCCTGATCCCAGGCGCCGTGGATCAGCTGCCTGGCGCTCTCCACCGTCGCCCCCTCCGTCACAGAAAGGTATTCATGGCGCATGTTGGTCCCCACCGACTCGCCCGGCCAGGCCAGCAGCGACAGGAAGACGCGCCTTGCCGGATCGGGCAGACGGGCGAGCAGGGTCTTGCGATCGTGCTCATCGAGCCTGCGCAGCATGGTCAGCAGGTCGCGACGAGCGATGGCCCCCTGCAGGACCCCGACGATGCTGCCATGGAGCCTGAGCAGCAGCTGGCCGGCACATGCCGCAGGCAGGGAGCCTAGCAAGGCCGCCCCTTCGCGCTCGGGCAGGGTATCGAAGATGCAGTTGAGCTCTTCCGGACGCAGGACCAGGAGCTGATCGGCGCGAGCCACCGGATCCTGGTTGTGTGCAAGCCAACCCCGCAGGGCGACAGGGTCGAGCAGTTGATGACGGTTGAGCAGGGTGTGTGTTTTCTTCATCACAGATGTCCTCATGTGATCCCGGGTCGGGCCCGGGAGCAGCCGGTCATACCGGCTGCCGTTTGCAAGAAAACAGCAATTTGATTGACGAGTAACAGGCAGGAAATGACGCCGTCCGGCGTGTTTTCATCCCCACGTACCAGCTTTAGCACTGCATAACGTATCCGGCATGCCGGAAGCCACTTGGGTTGACACCTTAATCCGATGAAAACTGTCCTGATCTTGGGCGTCTCTGGACGTCGTGAGATCAGTGGCCTGTGTTTATGCAGGAGCCTCGCCTAACGAGATGCTGCGAATGATGCGCACGGCGTGCCGTGCGGTCGGCATCATCGGCGCCCGGGCCTATGACGTCAAGGCGGTTCGGCCCCTGGCAACGGGTTGTTACAATTTGGGCAAGAGGCTGGCTGGGGATGAAAAGATCGCTCCCCCGGGCCAGGGCCACGAGGGAGCAGCGGTCAACGGCAGATAGCAGATATCAGCGGATATAGTCGAACAGGGTCAGCTTGCTTATCTTGCTGAAGGCGAGCTGGGAGGCGCTCATGGCCGCATCCTCCTTGGAGAGGGTCGCGATCACCTCGTACATGTCGGCCTCCGAGACCTTGGCCCGCGCCTGCTGGTTCAGGGTGCTCAGCCCCTCATTGGAGCCCATCACCTGCTCCAGGCTGTTCATCCGCCCCCCCAGTTCCCCAAGACCCCGGTCCACTTTGGTTCTGGCGTTGTTTATATGGGTGGTGGCATCCGCCACCGCCAGCTGGAAGTCGCTTGCCGGGAGCGCGGGGTCGCGCAAGGCCGAGATGAAGTCGGACATGCCATTGAGCACGCTGTCGTTTGTCGGGGTGTCCAGCGCGAAGGTCTGATCCGTCCCTCCGGCTGGCAGATCCAGGGTCAGCTCCAGCCCGTTGAAGGGAATCTTGTTACCCGCTACATAGTCGCCGCTCTGCAGCAGGTTGCCGCCGCTGTCCTTGATTTCGTAGGTATCCGGCGGGCCCGCCAGGGTGCTCACCGTGAACTGGTTGTTGGCCGCCGTGGCCGGGTCGTAGTTGTTGCGATAGAAGCTCTCGAAGTTCCCCTGATCCCCGACCCCCACCTGGATGTTGGTGCTGGTGGCACTGGCGGTGCGTCGGGTGGCCACCGTCTCGAACAGATCGAAGCCGGAGTCGTTGGCCGGGATCTTGACCGTGGGGGAGATCTGGATGCTGCGCTGGCCCGTGTCCCCCTGGAACACGTAGTTGCCACTGGCATCCTGAATGAAGGGTTGAGTCTTGCTCTGGTTGCCGCCGAAGATGAACTCCCCCTGGGAGTTCTTGCTGTTCATCAGATCGAACATCTGTTTTTGCAGCCCCTCCAGTTCGCTTGCGATGGCGCTGCGCTCCTCGGCGCCCATGGCGGAGTTGTTCGCCTTCTGGATCAGGGTCTGGGCGCTCATCATGGCGCTGTTGAGGGAGGTGAGCACCGTTTCCTCGTGGCCCAGGCTGTTCTCCAGCAGGCTGCCGTTGACGCCGTATTGCTTGAAGAGGTCGATCTCCTTGGTGAGCGCCATCTTCTGGCTCATGCCGGAGGGATCCTCGCCGGAGCGGGTGAACTTGTCCCCCGTCATCAGCTGGTTGTAGGCCGTGTTCTGGCGTTCGCTGACCTTGCTCATGGTGGCCAGGTTGCGGTCATAGATCATGTTGGTGGTAATGCGCATGACTTACCTCACGGAGGAGAGCAGGGTGTCGAAGATGGTCTTGGCGGTGTTCACTATCTGGGCAGAGGCCGCATAGGACTGCTGGAAGCGGATGAGGTTGGCCGCCTCCTCCTCCAGGTTGACCCCGGAGACGCTCTCGTAGATGCCGGTGCTCTGGGTCAGCTTCGCCTCGTTGGCCTCCAGCAGGGTCTTGGCCTGGCTGGTCTTGTTGCCAATCCCGCTCACCAGCCCGGAGTAGGCGTCGTTGAAGGTCATCTTGTCGTTGCTGGTGGCGGCGTTGTTGTTCTTGCGCACCAGCTCCTTGTTCTGCAGCTCCGCCAGCGCCAGGCCGTTGGCGTTGTCGGCGAAGCCGTCCTTGTTGTAGCTCAGGGTGAAGCTGTCATTGGCCTCCACCTTGCCGGTGATGCTGAAGTCGTAGCCCGGGGTCAGGGCCGGCACTATGGGGGTGCCAAGCGGCATCTCCAGAGCGGACATCAGGTTCTGCCCCTTGGTGGAAGCCGGCGCCACCCCGAGCAGGTTGTTGTTCTTGTCGTAGACCTCGTAATTGCCACTACCGTCGATCTTGATGACCTGGGGGGCACTCGGGTCCAGGGTGTTGGTGCCAAAGCCCGACCCCGTTCCCGTGTTGTAGAGGCTGCTGATGGTGATCTCGCCCGAGCCCAGGTTCTGGGCGTTCTTGTCCGCCTTGATGGGGGACGCCAGCGCGATGTCCTCGGGCCGGGTGATGGCGGCCTCGAGGCCGGCGGCGGCATGTTTGGTGGGTTGCAGCACAATTTTGTCGCCGGCCACCGGGGCGCCGGAAAGCTCTATTTCGATGCCGTGCCCCGCTACCTCGAACTTGGCGGGCGGAGTGGTGCCGGTCGCCACCGAGGTGCGCTGGCCACTGGCATCGATGGAGAAGACCTCATAGCCGGTGGGGCCGTTGAACTGCACCTCGTAGTCGAAGGTGGTCACCTCGCTGCCCTTGCCGGGCACGAAGTTCACGCTGGCGGCGCCACTGCCCTGGTTGCCGGCATACGGCAACCCCTGGCTCCCCTCGAGGGTGAAGAGATCCCCTCCCAGCTCGTTGTCCAGATCCATCCCCAGCCGGTTCTGCTGGTTCATGGCGTCCCCCAGGGCGACGGCCAGCTGCCCCAGCTCCCGCTTGGTCGGCTCCAGATCACGGCGCGCGGTGAAGAGGCCGCCTATGGTCCCCCCCATGTCCTTGTCGCTGATGGTGGCCTTGTTGGCCCCCAGGGTCAGCTGCAACGTCGCATCCCGGGAGTCAGGGTTGCCCGCTACCACCTTGAACTGGGCCACGCCACCGTCCAGCACCAGGGAGTGCCCGGTGCTCATGTTGACCAGCATGCTGCCGTTGGGCTGGGTCACGGTGCGGATCTCCATCTTCTCGGAGAGCTGGCGGATGGCCTCGTCCCGCTGATCGAACAGCATCAGGCTCTCTTCCGGCGAGCCCTGGGTGCGGATGATGGCCTGGTTCAGGTCGTTGATGCTGTTCAGCAGGCTGTTCACCCTGTCCGTCTCGTCGCCTATGGTGGCATTGATGGTGTCGCTCTGCTTGTCGAGCTGGGCGGAGAGGGTATGGAACCTGTCCACCATGCCGTTGAGCTCGCTCAATGTGGTCTTGCGCCCCCCGATCTCGGCGGGCGACTCGTTGGCGGTATGGAAGGCCTTGAAATAGGAGGTGATCGTGGTGCCCACGCTGTTGCTGCTGTCACCGAGCAGACTGTCGAGCTGGAACAGCTGATCGTAGCGCGCCCCTGAGGCGTGGTAGGCGGAGGTGTCCCGACGCATCTCGGCCTGGGCATAGGCGTTGATGACGCGCTCGCTCACCATGTCCCCCGTCCCCAATCCGATGGAATTGGTGTAGATCAGGGTGCGTTCACGTACATAGCCCTGGCTATTGACGTTGACGATGTTGTTACTGGTGGTCTGCAGCAGCCGCTGCTGGGCCAATACACCCGATGTCCCGATTCCAAGCAGATCGCTTGCCATAGCTTACAGCTCCATCTCTGTGTTCCTGGTCGCAGCGTTGCCGGGCGCCGAGTAGCCGGCGATGGCATCGCTGCGCAACACTTGTTTAAGTTTTTTGGCGTACTGGGGGTCGGTGGCATACCCGGCCTGCTGCAGTGCCTCGAAATAGCGGTCCGGGCTGTCGACCTTGGCCAGGGCCCCCTTGTAGCGGGTGCCCGAGGTCAGGAAGTCCACATAGTCGTTGAAGCTCTCCTCGAACGACTCGTAGGAACGAAACGCCGCCTTCTGACGCGACGCCACCCCTTGTTCATACTCCAGAGTGCTCACCACGGCCTTGGGCCCTTCCCAGCGCGGATCGGCCTTGATGCCGAAAAGGTTGTGGGTTATCTGCCCCTCCCCGTCCTTGATCACCCGCTTGCCCCAACCGCTCTCCAGGGCCGCCTGGGCCACCAGCACCGCCGGACTCAGCCCCAGTTTGTCCGCCGCCTTCTTGGCGAGCGGCATCAGCCTGTCGACGAACTCTTCCGGACTGTCGAACACCTTGGCACTGCCATCCAGGGCCGGCGCCCGCTGGATACTGCCCATGGGCGGCACGGTGCGGTGAGGGCGACGAGGCGGGGCCAGCCGGGACTCACCCCCATTCATCTCGCTCTTCATTTCGTTATCAGCAAAATCTTTGCCAACTTTGGAGGCCGCGATCAGATCGTTGGAAGCACTGGGGGGCTGATAGGGCTTGTAAACCCGCTCGGTACGCTCGGGCAGCTTGAGCACGCGCCCGTCCTGATGGGTGAAGGTCTTCTCGGGGGAGAGCTGTCTGGCCACCATCTCGGCAATGCCGAGCCCCCCTTTGCTCGACATGTCGGCAACCCGCTGCTCGTCCAGCATCCCTTCATAGAACTGGGTGTAGCTGCTGTTCATCGGGTTGCCCTCGGTCAGCACCGAGTTGGCCTGGCGCATCCCCTTGAACAGGGTCTGGGTGAAGATGGACTCGAACTGGCGGGCTGCCGCCATCAGTGCCCCCTGCTGCCCTTCCTTGCTCTGGCTCATGCGCCGCAGCTTGTCCAGGTTCTGGACGTCCTGCACCATGCCAAGATTGATACCGCTCTGGGTGTCGAACTCTGCCATAACTACCTCTTTGCCGCCCGTGGCAACCGCTTGCCGCTCAAGAAACTACAGAATGACCAGCTGCCCCTGGATCGCGCCCGCCTGCTGCAGCGCCTCCAGGATCGCCATCAGGTCGCCCGGGGCCACCCCCACCTGGTTCACCGCCCGCACCAGATCGTCCAGGGTCGCGCCGGTATCGAACTTGAACATCCGCCCCGGATCCTGCTGCACATTGATGGTGGAGTTGTTGGTGACCGCCGTCTGCCCGCCCGCCAGCGGATTGGGCTGGGAAACCTGCTGGTTCTCGGCAATGGTGACCGTCAGGCCGCCGTGGCTGATGGCGGCCGGGCGCAACCTGACCTCGCTGCCTATGACGATGGTGCCGGTACGGGAGTTGACGATGATCTTGGCGGACTCGCTCGCCGGATCCACCTCCAGGTTCTCGATGGTGGAGAGGTAGGAGACCCGCTGGGCCGGATCCCGCGGCGCGAACACCTTGATGGAGGTGGCATCCTGCGCCTGGGCGGTGTTGGGCCCCACCAGATCATTGACCACGTCAGCCACCCGGCGAGCGGTAGTGAAGTCCGGCCGGTTCAGGTTGAAGGTGATGGTGTCCCCCTGGCTGAAGGAGTTCGGCACCTCCCGCTCCACGGTCGCCCCGTTGGCGATGCGTCCCACGGTCGGGGTATTGATCACCACCTTGGATCCGTCCGCCCCCTCGGCACCCAGGCCACCGACCACCAGGCTGCCCTGGGCCACCGCATAGACGCGGCCGTCCAGCCCCTTGAGGAAGGTCTGCAGCAGGGTGCCGCCCCGCAGGCTCTTCGCCTCGCCGATGGCGGAGACGGTGACGTCTATGGTCTGGCCCGGCTTGGAGAAGGGAGGCAGGTCTGCGTGGATGGCCACCGGCGCCACGTCCTTGATCTTGGGCTTGATGTTGTCCGGCACCTTGATGCCGAAGTTGTTGAGCATGGTCCTGAAGGTCTGCTCGGTGAAGGCGTTGTTCTTCTCACCCGTGCCGGGCAGACCCACCACCAGACCGTAACCGATCAGCTGGTTGCTGCGCACCCCTTCCACCGAGGCGAGATCCTTGATGCGGGACGCGTGCGCCAGCCCGAGCGGCAACAGGCAGCACAGCAGGGCAAGCAGACGGAATCGGTTCATGACATCTCCTAACAAAACCACTGTGGCCCGGATCGAATGGGTTGTCCGGGCACCTGACGCTTAGATGGGCCACCAGGGGCCATTGAAGAAGCTGGTGAGCCAGCCCTGTTCCTGGGTGTTGGCCAGATCGCCGGTCCCACCGTAATGAATGCGCGCATTCGCCACCTTCTGGGATGACACGCTGTTCTCGGAGCTGACGTCCTCCGGGCGCACCAGGCCGGTGATGCGGATGTATTCGTTGCCGTTGTTGAGCATGATCCACTTCTCGCCGCGCACCAGCAGGTTGCCGTTCGGCAGCACCTTGACCACGCTGACCGAGATGTTGCCCTGCAGGCTGTTGCTCTGATCCGCCTTGGCCTGCCCCTTGAACGCACTGTTCTGGCCGATGGAGGCCGACAGATCGTAGGGCCCCGCCGTGACCGGCACGCCACCCAGGGTGACGGGGTCGAGCGCCAGCTTGTTGTCCTTGCCGCTCTGGGTGTTGGCCTTCTTCGACGCCGAGGTCGACTCCGCCAACTGGATGGTGATGATGTCACCCACCCGGTGCGCCTTGATGTCCGAGTAGATACCGTTGACCTGCTCGGGCTGGAAGATGGCCCCGGTCGGGCGCACCGACACCGGCTCCGACTCGCCGTACACGGGGGCGAACTCGGGATCGTCGGGTCTCGGGGTGTTGAGGGTACTGGTACAGCCTGCCAGCGTCAGCAGGCTCAGCATCCAGATGGCTTTCATCATGACTCTCCTAATCAGGTGCGCTGGGTAAGGAAGGACATCATTGAGTCCACCGCAGAGATGACCTTGGAGTTCATCTCGTACACCCGCTGGGCCTGGATGAGGTTCACCAGCTCCTCGGTCACGTTGACGTTGGAGGTCTCCAGCATCCCCTGTTTGATGACCCCGAGCCCGTCTGCACCGGCGGTTCCCTGGATGGGGGCGCCGCTGGACTGGGTCTCGACGAAGAGGTTCTCCCCCATTGGCTGCAAGCCGGTCGGGTTGACGAAGTCCGTGGTGTTGATCTGGCCCACCACCTGGGACTGGCCGTCCCCCTTGAGCTGCACCGAGACCTGGCCATCCTCCCCCACGGTCACGCTCTGGGCGTTCTCGGGGATCTGGATCTCCGGCTGCAGCGGATAGCCGTTGCCCGGGGTCACTATGGTGCCCTCATCGTTCAGGGTGAACTGGCCGTTGCGGGTGTAGGCCGCGCTGCCGTCCGGCAGCTGGATTTCGAAGTAGCCGCGGCCGCTGATCATCAGGTCCAGGGAGTTGTCCGTGGTCTGGACGTTGCCCTGGCTGTGGTTCTTCTGGGTGGCAACCACTTTGGCCCCCGCCCCCAGCATCAGGCCGGAGGGCAGTTCGGTGTCCGCCGAGGAGCGGCCACCGGGCTGGTTGACGTTCTGGTAGAGCAGATCCTCGAAGATGGCTCGCGCCTTCTTGTAGCCCACGGTGCTGGCGTTCGCCAGGTTGTTCGAGGTGACCGAGATGTTGGTCTGCTGGGCATCGAGGCCGGTCTTGCTGATCCAGAGTGCAGGATTCATGGTGTGCTCCTTGATTAGCTGATACGCAGCAGCTGGGTTTGGGCCTCGTCGTTCTCCTCGGCGGTCTTCATGATCTTGACCTGAGTTTCAAACTGACGTTGCAGGCGAATAAGGTTGGTCATCTCGTCGACCACGTTGACGTTGCTCCCCTCAAGGGAACCGGCGATCAGGCCCACCTCGGCAGAAGCGGCTTCCTTCTGGCCATCCTTGCGGCGAAACAGGCCATCCTGACCCTTCTCAACCGCATCCCCCGCCGGGTTGACCAGCTTGATGCGCTGGAAATCCTCCGGCAGGTTGGCGGCGGCCCCCTCGGGGCGACCGCTGATGGTGCCATCCCGATTGATCTCGATCTTCTCCATGGGCAGCGGCAGCACGATGGGCTGACCGCCGTCGTCCACCACGTTCAGACCGGTGGAGGTCTGCAGGTTGCCGGTGGCATTGAGCTGGAGGTTGCCCATGCGGGTGTAGGCTTCGCCACCGTTGGGATCCTGCACCGCTATCCAGCCCGGCCCATCGACGGCGACGTCAAGATCCCGGCCCGTGGTCTGCAGCATGCCGTGCTGGAGGTTCTGGCCCGGCCGCTCGGTCATGGCGAACACCCGCGTGGGCAGCCCTTCGCCAAACGCCTGCATGCTGCGCGCCTGCTCGAAGTCAGACTTGAAGCCGATGGTGTTGGCGTTGGCCAGGTTGTTGCCACGCACAGCCAGGCTGTTCATGTTCTCCTTGGCCCCGGACATGGCAATGTAAAGCAGGTGATCCATGGGATCCTCCGTCAAACAGATGACTCTCGCGGGAGAACTGCAAGTAGGATGCCAAGAAGAGAGAAGAGCGACGACATGGAGGAGGAAAATACGCCTGCCGCAGACGACAAGGGGCGCCGAAGCGCCCCTTGTAACCGCCAAAAAGCTTAGCGGATCTGCAGTATGTTCTGCTGCAGGGAGCTGTTCACTTCCAGGGAACGGGAGTTCGCCTGGAAGTTGCGCTGGGCAGTGATGAGATCGACCAGCTCGGTGGTGAGGTCCACGTTGGACTGCTCCAGCGCCGACGACTTGATGGAGCCAAACGTGCCAGAGTTCGGGGTGCCGGGCAAGGCATCGCCAGAGAGCAGGGACTGGCGCCAGGAGGTGTCGCCGACCTGGGTGAGACCCTGGGCATTGGCAAACTTCGCCATGGCCACCATGGCCACCTTGACGGTGGTGGCGTTGCTGTAAGTAGCGGAGACTATGCCATCCGCCCCGATCTCCACCTTGGTCAGGCGACCGACGGTGGAACCATCCTGGGTCAGCTTGCTCACTTCAAAGGGGGAGGCGTACTGGGTCACGGTGCCGAGCTTGAACTCGATCTCCTGGGTGCCATCGGCGCCATTGGTGATGATACCAGCCCCCGCCGCCCCCAGGGGTTCCGTCTTGATGACCGCCGGGGTGGTGGGTGTGACCATCTTGCCGGAGGCATCGAAGGTCACCCGGGCACTCAGGGGGGCCTGGCTGACGCCGGTCGCCATGGTGGTGGCCGTACCGCCTACGATGTCGATGGGCTTGTCCCCTTCATAGAGGTACATGCGCCAGGCCGTCGGCACCGCCGCTTGGGTAGGATCGGCCGGATCCGCTTCCTTGGTGAAGTACTGGGTGATGGTGTGTGGCTCGCCTAGGGAGTCGTAGACCACCACAGAGGTGGAGGAGGCATATGTGCTCGAATCCGTGGGGTCAAACTTGGAGGCATTCACATCCATCAGCGTTTTCGTGCTGGAAGGCAGGTTGAAGCCAGCCTCGACCGTCGTGGTCTGCACCGGCTCACCGGCCTTGTCCGGGATCTGGATGGGCTTGGTGGCATTGATGCTCACCGCCTTCGGCGTGCCGTCAGAGTTGATCTCGTACCCTTGCAGATAACCGCCGGAGTTGCTGACCATGTAGCTGCTTTCATTGAGCTTGAAGGCGCCTGAACGGGTGTAGGTACGATCCAGGTTGGTCAGGCCGTCCGAGGTCACGAAGAAGCCGTTGCCCTGGATGGCGAGATCCAGCGCGTTGTTGGTGAATTGCAGCGCGCCCTGGTGGAACTGCTGGGCCACAGCGCCAGTCGCCACCCCGTTGCCGACCTGGGTCTTGGCGTTGACGAAGATGGAGTTGGCGTAGACGTCGGCGAACTCGGCACGGGACTCCTTGAAGCCGGTGGTGTTGACGTTGGCAATGTTGTTCGCGGTGACGTTCAGGTCTTTTTGAGCCGCATTGATGCCGCTGAGGGCATTGTTGAATGACATGTCTTTCTCCTTAGATCACTGCGTTAGAGGTCGAAGCCGACTTGGTCGTCGTGTTGCCGGTCGTCCCGCCAATTTCCAATACATCGGTCAGATAGATGCCGCCCAGCCCCTTGAGCTTGAGGGTACTGGGGTTGGAGCTGGTGCCCAGGGTAACGCTCTCCACCTTGGCGTAGGTCAGGGCGGGGACGCTTTCCGACTTGCCGTCCACGGTGGCGTAGGCTTCTATCGAATACTTCCCGCTCTTGGCCGCATTGCCCGACTTGTCGAGGCCATCCCACGTGAAGGGCACGTTGCCTTTCTGATCCCCCTCGATGGAAAACTCCTTGATCACCTGACCGCTCTCGTCCTTCACCGTCACCTTGATGTTGCTGCCGCCGTCACCGGTGGCGATGACGCCGGAGAGGGTGCCCCCCTTCTCCACATAGCCGGTGTTGGAGGGAATGAGCACGTTCTGACCCACCAGGGCCGACGCCTGCAGCGCCTGGCTGGAGGTCATCAGGCTGTTGAGACTCTCCATCTGGGTGGAGAGGCTGCTGATCCCCTGTGACGTCGACATGGACGTCATCTGGGAGAGCATCTGGGCGTTGTCCACCGGCTTGAACGGGTCCTGATAGGAGAGCTGCATGGTCAGCAGCTTCAGGAAAGACTCCTGATCCAGCTCCTTCTTCTGGGTGCTGGTGCTGGCCGTGCTGGTCTGGGCCGACGTCGTCCGGTTGACACCCAGCAGGCTGTCATAGGTATCTGCCACTTATGCGTCCCCCTCTAGGGCTTGCCGGTCCGGTCGCTTGCAGCTGCCGGCCTGGCTGTCATGGGTCTCTGTCATCTGGGTCCACCTCTATCAGGATTTGCCGAGGCCAAGGGTCTGTTGCAGCATCTTCTTCGCCGCATCGGCAACCTGGACGTTGGTCTGGTAACTGCGGGAGGCGGCGATCATGTCCGCCATCTCCTCCACCATGTTGACGTTGGGCTTGAAGATGAAGCCGTCCTTGTCCGCCATCGGGTGGTTCGGGTTGTACTCCTTGAGCAGGGGGGCATCGCTCTCGACGATCCCCTTCACATCCACCCCGACCGAGGCCTGCTTGTCGGACATGGCCTGATCCAGCTGGGCGGCAAAGACTGGCCGCCTGGCATGGTAAGTTTTTTCCACGCTGGAGCTGACGCTGTCTGCGTTGGCCATGTTGCTCGCCACCGTGTTGAGGCGGACGGACTGCGCGCTCATGGCGGAGCCTGCAATGTCAAAGACCTTGAACAAACTCATCCTTGCTCTCCTTTCAGTGCCTTGAGCAGGCCGCTTATCTTGCCGTTCATGAATTCGAGGGAGGCCTGGTATTCGAGGCTGTTGCGCAGAAATTCGCTGCGCTCCTGCTGCACGTCCACCGTATTGCCATCACCGGTATCCGGTTGCAGGGGGTTGCGGTACTGGGTCGACCCGGACGCATCCATCTGCAAGGCGAAGTGTTTCTCGCTGGTGGTGCTCAGCCCGAACCCTTGCCGGCTCTGGGCATCCTGCAACGCCTGGGAGAAGTCGATGTCACGGGCCTTGAAACCCGGCGTATCCGCGTTGGCGATGTTGCTGGACAACACCTCCGCACGCTTGGCGCGCACGCTCAGCGTGTACTGGTGAACACCGAATGCCTTGTCGAACGAAATTGCCATAGCACACCTCCTGCTTCACGAATGTTTAGCAAGAGGTGTGCCAAAGAGGGACTTGAAGGAGGGGTTATTTGACTTTGTAGACGATGCCGGGGTTGCAGCGGATCATCTCGAACTTGTCGGTGAGGCCGGCCAGGGACTCCGAGGCCCCCAGCATCAGATAGCCGCCAGGATTGAGGCTGCCGGCAAACTGGTTGAGGATCTTGGACTTCACCTCGGGTGCAAAGTAGATGAGCACGTTGCGACAGAAGATGATGTCAAACTTGCCGAGCAGGCTGTAGCTCTCCAGCAGGTTCAGGGGACGGAAGCTGGTCAATTTTCTGACACGTTCCGAGACCCGCATCTTGTTGTCGCCACAGGGCTCGAAGAAGAGCCGTTTGCGCTCGGGGGAGAGACCGCGCGCCAGCGCCAGGCTGTCGTAGACCCCCTCCTTGCACTGGTTGAGCATGGTGGTGGAGATATCGGTCCCCACTATCTGCACTCCGCCCGGCAGGGTGCCCGGCCGCTTGACCTGCTGCTCCAGCGCCGTCATGGCGATGGAGTAAGGCTCCTGCCCGGACGAGGAGGCCGCCGACCAGATCTTGATGGGGCGACCGCTCTTGCCGAGCTCCGGGAATATCTTGTCGCTCAGCAGCTGGAACGGGTAGCTGTCGCGAAACCACAGGGTCTCGTTGGTGGTCATGGCATCGACCACCGCCATCTTGAGTTCCCGCTCGCGCACGCTCATCGCCCGGGTGACCAGTTCAGACAGACTCTCGATACCAAACTGAGTCATCAAGGGCGACAGGCGACTCTTGACCAGATACTGTTTGTTGTCACCCAGCACTATGCCGCTCTGTTGCGCCAGAAAATTGCTGAATTGCCTGTATAAGTCGTCCGAAATTGTCTTCATGCAGTTGTTCTTCTTGATTAGAGGGCGCCTTGTACGGCCTTGGCCAGTTCATCAGGCTGGAACTTGGCGATGAAGTCGTTAGCACCAACCTTCTGCACCATAGCCTGATTGAATACCCCACTCAGGGAGGTATGCAGGATAACATGCAAATCCTTGAGTGCGGGATTGTTGCGGATCTCCGCCGTGAAGGTGTAGCCGTCCATCTCAGGCATCTCGATGTCGGAGATGACCAGGGCGAGCTGATCCTTGATGGGCCCCTGTTTGGCCATCTCCAGCAGCATGTTGAGCGCCTCCCGTCCATCCTTGGCCAGCACGCACTGCACCCCGATGGCCTCCAGCGCCCGCTGCACCTGCTTGCGCGCCACCGAGGAGTCGTCCGCCACCAGCACGGGACGGCCGTGGGGATTGCGCTCCACGCTCGCCTCCACGATCTCCGAGCTCACCTCGGTGGAGACCGGCGAGATCTCGTTGAGGATGCGCTCCACGTCCAGGATCTCCACCAGCTCGCCATCCACTTCGGTCACCGCCGTCATGTAGTTGATGCGACCCGCGCCCTTGGGGGGCGGCAGGATGGACTCCCAGTTCATGTTGATGATGCGCTCCACCGAATGGACCAGGAAGCCCTGAATGGATCGGTTGTACTCGGAGATGATGATGAAGCACTTGGAGAGGTCCTGGATGGGACGCTTGCCCATCGCCATGCTGAGATCGATCACCGAGATGGTCTGGCCGCGAATGTGGGCCACACCGCGTATGCAGGAGTTGAGCTTGGGCATGACGGTCAAGGGAGGGCACTGCAGCACCTCACGTACCTTGAATACGTTGATGCCAAATCTTTGACGTCCGTTGAGACGAAACAGCAGCAACTCCAGCCGGTTTTGTCCCACTAACTGGGTTCGCTGGTTGACCGAGTCCAGAATACTCGCCATAAACACTCCCTAAAAATGCTTGGCACTGATCGTGCATGTTATTATCCATGCACATTGGCTTGCAGCAGACCATCGTTGTTTCCACAACCGAATTCTGGTGCAAGCATAGTTAACTACGGTGGTAGACGTGAATAACTTATCGACCGGTAAGCAGAAATGATTAATAGACTTTTCCTCATCTTACTGCCGTTTTGCAGCCTGTCTCACGCCGTGGCATCCGAGGTCACCGACTATCTGCAGGAGCAGGCGCAGGAGTTCGTGCTGGGTCAGCTGGATATGCCCCTCGACGCCCAGGCCGAGGTAAAGGCCGGCACCATTGACGAACGCCTCCCCCTGACGCGCTGCGAGGACGCGCTCACCATCTCCCTGCCGGCCAGGATGGAGGTGCGCCGCAACACCACCGTCTATCTGAAGTGCGAAGAGGAAAAGTCCTGGGATCTCTACCTGCCGGTACGGGTCAGCATCCAGAAGCCCTATGTCACGGTCGCGGCCCCGGTGGCCAAGGGCGACATACTGAGCGAGTCCATGCTGACCCTGGCCTATCAGGATCAGACCCTGATCCGGGGCGACTATCTGACCGATCCGACCGCCCTCATCGGGGTGCGCAGCAAACGTGAGCTCAAGCCCGGCCAACCCATTCGCCTCACCCAGGTCTGCGTGGTCTGCAAGGGGGATCAGGTGACCCTGGTGGCCGAAAACAGCAGCATGCAGATCAAAACCATGGCCCGTGCCTTGCAAGATGGCAGCTTCGGAGACATGATCCGGCTTGTCAACATTCGCTCGGGCAGAGCGGTGCAGGGTCAGGTCAGTGCCGTGGGGTCCGTGATCGTCACGTTCTGACAGTACGACAGCCGCAATTTTTTTCTAAAGTTCTGACCGCCGTCACCGATATACAGGTAAGCGAACAGCAAAGCAGACAAAGGTAAACCGTATGGCTATTAACAATATCAACAACTTGGCTAACAGCCGGTTGCAAAACAACGGGACCAGTCAGGGTGTAGCCACCAAGTCCGCGACCTCGAGCGAGGGCAACCGCGCGACGACCGTCAAGAGCGACTCAGTCTCCTTGACCAGCGAGGCGCAGCAATTGCAACAGATGCAGAAGACCCTCAACACCGCCTCCACCGGTAACGAGAGCCGCGTCGAGAGCCTGAAGAAGGCCGTGGCCAGTGGGGAGTACAAGGTCAACAGCGAAGCCGTGGCCCGGAAGATGTTCAGCTTCGAAGCCGATCTGGACAAGCGACTGGGATGATGGACCTGCCTTCGCTGCTGCGCGCCCAGGACGACAACCTCTCCCAGATGCAGGGTTTGCTGGCGGAGGAGTTTGATCTGCTCAAGGCACACCGTGCCCTCGCCTTGCCGGCTCTGGCCGATCGCAAGCAGCAACTGCTGGTGGCCATCGAGACGCTGGACAAGACCCTGGCCGAGTTGCCTGATCTCCAGCAACAGCTCGACGCCTTCCCCAGCGAGCTGCAGGCCCTGCAAGCCAAGCTGGGCGCCTGCCAGGAGCAGAACGACCTCAATGGCCGACTGCTCGAGCTCAGCATCATCTCCAATCGCAGGCTGGCCAGCTTCCTCAGCAAGCTCAGAGACAGCAATTCCCTGACCTACGATGCCAAGGGCAACACCCGCTCCGGCACCCGCTCCCTGGGGATCAAGGCCTGAGGCCCCTCTCCTTACTTTACTGCAAGGCCGGTTTGTCCCCTCTTTCCCGACGTCACGCCATCAGAGCACCAGCCGCATCAGGGTGGCCCCGTCCTGGCAGGCGTGGATGCTCATGACGCCATCCTCGTAACGGCCGTAGCTCGCCGCCCACTCCCCCCTCGGAAAGCAGATGGACCCCGGATTCATCAACACCAGCTCCCCTTCTCGCTGCAATACCGGCAGATGGGTGTGGCCGCTGATGAAGAGGCTGCCTGCCGGCAGGGGCACGGCATCCGGTTTATAGAGATGACCATGGCTGACGAACCAGCGCCGCCCGTCCACCAGCAACTGGTTGTAGGGGGCGGTGATGGGGAAGTCGAGCAGCATCTGGTCCACCTCGGAGTCGCAGTTTCCCCGCACCGCCATGATCCCGGGCGCCAGCTCGTTGAGTCGCGCCGCCACGTCGGCAGGCGCATAGCCCGCCGGCACCGGATTGCGTGGTCCGTGGTTGAGCAAATCCCCGAGCAGCAGGTAGTGATCCGGCTGCCAGGGGGCCAGTTGCGCCAGCACCTGCTCCAGGGCAGGCAGGCTGCCGTGCAGATCCGAAATGATGGCTATCTTCATCGCTCGCTCCTCATGGCTGGCCGAAGTAGAGATCCTTGGTGGCGATGGCCCCCTTCAGGTTGCGGCTCGGCAAACCGCGCAGGAGCGGGTCCACCAGCCGCATCTGGTTGTAGTGGTAGACGGGGATGACGGGCATCTCCTCCATCAGCAGCTGCTCGGCCTGATGATAGATCCCGGCCCGGGCCGTGGCATCCAGGGTATCCGATGCTTGCTGCAACAGGCCGTCGAAGGCCGGGTTGCAGTAACCGCTCTCGTTCTGGGGATCCTGGCAACGGAAACTGCCCAGCATGGATGAGGGCTCGACATAGTCACCGAACAGGAAGGAGCGGGCGACCATGAAATCCCCGCTGTCCTTGGCGACCTGATAGGCATTCCACTCCATGTTGTTGAGGGCAACCTCGACCCCCAGGGGCTTCCACATGGCGGCCACCGCCAGCGCCAGTTTCTTGTGGTTCTCCGAGGTGTTGTATGTCAGGGTCAGCTTGAGCGGACGGGCGCTGTTGTAGCCGGCCTGGGCGAGCAGCGCCGAGGCCTGGGCCAGCCGGGTGGCCGGCGCCTCCAGGGCAAGGGGGGATCCCAGCTCGTCGTAACCCGGCATGTCCGGCAGCAGGGACCAGGCGGGACGCTCTCCCTGGCCGCTCACCTTCTCGGTCAGCAGGCGACGGTCGATGGCCATGGAGAGCGCCCGGCGCACCCGCACGTCCTGCAGCTCGGGGCGGTGCAGATTGAAGGTATAGAGATAGGTACCCAGCAGGGGCAGACCCCAGATCCGCTCCGGCGCTTCCGCCATGGTTTTCTGGTAATACTCCAGCGCCACCTTGTTGGTGAGCTGGATCTCCCCCGCCTCGTAGCGCAGCCGCTCCGCATGCTGGGACGCCAGCGGCAGATAGGTCACCCGCTGGATCCGGGTGTGGGCGTCATCCCAGTACTGGGGGTTGCGCTCGGCCTCGATGCGCTCGTTCGGCACCCAGCTCACCAGCCGGTAGGCGCCGTTGCTCACCAGATTGCCGGGCTGGGTCCATGCCTTGCCAAACCTGGCGATGACCTGCTCGTTGACCGGCACGAAGGGGCGCTGGCTGATGAGCTGCAGGAAGTAGGGCACGGGACGCTCCAGGGTCACCTTGAGGATGAGATCGCTCTCGGCCTCCACCCCCAGGGCCTCGGGATCCAGGGCACCACCATAGATGGACTGGGCATTGTTGATCCCGGTAGCCAGCAGCAGGCCGGCGGAAGGCGAGGCCAGGGCCGGGTTCAGCAACCGCCGCCAGGCGTAGACGAAGTCCCTGGCGGTGAGCGGCTCCCCGTTGGACCACTTCAGCTGGGGGCGCAGGAAGAAGCGCCACACCAGCCCGTCCTCCCGCATCTCCCAGCGCTGGGCCTGGGCGGGCACTATCCTGCCCTGCCCGTCCTCGCTCACCAGCCCCTCGAACAGGTCCACCAGCACCACCTCCCCCGGGAAGCCGGAACGGATCAGGGCGGGATCGAGGGACTCGGGTTCGGCGCCGTTCCCCTTGACCAGGACCTGCCTGTCCGACAGCACGGGCGTTTGCCCCACCGTGGTCGCCTGTAGCGACGGTGTCATCATCAGCCCCAACAGCAAGGGAGAGAGCCAGCGACGGGCTGGCCTGGCGGCAAAACGGTACAACATGACATCAACCTCTATTCAATTCTTTGGACTGCATGGTGTGGGGAAGGCCGGCGGCGCGCCTGAAAGCGAATGCATGAAACCGCACTTGTTATCCCCGAAGACGCCCCGTATTGTATCGGGCTTGCCCGGCAGATGGAGTCTTTCGGGCTAATTTTTTCAGGGGTTTTTATGCCAGCACCGCCGCTGGCATGCCCAGTTCGCCTTGCCGGCGGCCAATCGGGCCGCCATGACGGCCGACACCGGTGTCCGTCAGGCTGATGTCTACCGTTTCAGGGGTCTGTATGGGTTACGAATGGCTGGCGCTGGCCGCCGCCAGTTTATGGGCGATCGCCGCCCTCATTTCCGTCAAACCGGCGCGTCATCTGGGAGCCTTTGCCTACAGCCGCTGGCGGATGTTCCTGGTCAGCCTGATGCTGGCTGCTGCCAGCCTCGCCACCGGGGGCTGGCAGACCCTCACCGAGAGCGCCCTTCCCCTGCTCGCCCTCTCCGGCCTCGTCGGCATCTTCGTCGGCGACACCGCCCTCTTTGCCTGCATGAACCGGCTGGGGCCCAGGCGCAGCGGCCTGTTGTTCTCCTGCCACGCGCTCTTCTCCGCCCTGCTCGGGCTCTGGCTGTTTGGCGAGCACCTCGGTGGCTGGCGCCTGCTGGGTGCCCTGCTGGTGCTGGCCGGGGTCATGCTCGCCATCCTGTTCGGGCGGCGCGGCAACAACCAGCAGAGTGAATGGGAACAGGTGCGCGGCAGCCTGGTGGTCGGTATCGCCCTCGGCCTCACCGCCGCCCTGTGCCAGAGCCTGGGGGCCATCATCGCCAAGCCGGTGATGATGAGCGGCGACGTGGACGCGGTGAGCGCCTCCGGCATCCGGATGGGCAGCGCCCTGCTGGCCCATTGTGCCCTGCGGGCGGTGCGCCTGCCGCTCGCCATGCCGCAACACCCCATCAACCGCCAGGTGCTCGGCATGATCGGCATCAACGGTTTTCTGGCGATGGCCCTGGGGATGACGCTGATCCTGGTGGCCCTGCGTCAGGGGGACGTCGGCATGGTGGCCATCCTCTCCTCCACCACCCCGGTCATCCTGCTGCCCCTGCTGTGGTGGCACTCCGGGATGCGACCCTCGCTCCCCGCCTGGACCGGCGCCCTCCTGGCCACCCTGGGCACGGCGCTGGTGCTGGGGGCGGGATAAACGAGGCGGGGGACTGCCTAGTCCCCCGCCTTATCGCTCACTCGAGCCCGCAGCACCATAGAACGCGGCCATCGCCAGGCAAACGGATCAGCATGGCCATTACCCGCTTCCCTGCACCGAATTAGAAACGGGCGATTTCGTCCGCAGTGAGTTCGCGGTATTCGCCCGGTGCCAGCTCCTCATCCAGGGCCAGATCGCCGATCTGCTCCCTGTGCAGCCCGATCACCTTGTTGCCGATGGCGGCAAACATCCGCTTCACCTGGTGGTACTTGCCCTCGTGGATGGTGAGGCGCGCCTCCCGCTCATCCAGGATTTCCAGCTCGGCGGGCCGGGTCTTGTCGGTCTCGTTGCGCAGATAGACGCCGTCGGCAAACAGCGAAATGGCCTCCTCGTTCACCGGATCCGCCAACCAGACGTGATAGGTCTTGGCACACTCGTGCCGTGGCGAGGTGATGCGGTGGGACCACTGGCCGTCGTCGGTGATCAGCACCAGCCCCGTGGTGTCGAGGTCCAGACGCCCCACCACGTGCAGCTTGCCCATGGCGGGCTCATCGAGCAGATGGAAGACGGTGGCGTGATCCGGATCCTCGTTGGAGCAGACGTAGCCTTCCGGTTTGTGCAGCATGAAGTAGCGATGGGCCCGGTTCAGGGTCAGCGTGACGCCGTCAAACTCGATCTCGTTCTGCTCGTTGATGTGAAAGGCGGGCTGCTTGATCAGAACACCATCCACCAGCACCTCCCCCTGACGGATCAGCTTGCCCGCCTGGGAGCGAGTCAAGTCGGAGCAATCGCAAAGAAATTTATCGAGCCGCATGCAAAAACCTCGGAAGCCATCATGATAAGGGGCGACATTATATAGGCCGATGCTCACAACACCAGCACTAAGCGGGAAGAGTGGCGGATGGCGCCTGACGTCATCCGGCTCTGGTGTTAGACTGCCGCCAGCAGCGTGACCCCACGCCCGATACTCATTGCAGGACCGCCCATGAAGCCGACCCAGCCTCATCCCGTTATCCCCGTCAGCCGCCTGAAGCCCGGCATGTACGTGATGGCCATCACCAGCCAGACCGGTACCATGGAGATAGCCCAGACGGGGCTGGTCACTACCCGTCAACAGGTGGAGACGCTGATCCGGCGCGGTGTGCTGACGGTGCGGGTGGATCTCGCCCGCAGCAAGCTGCCCGGAAACGATCAGGCCATTGTCCCGGAGCTCACCCATGCTGTGTCCGGCGCCCTGCGGCCGGCCGGCAGCAGTGACGGGCGCGCCCTCAAGATCCGTCGCCTCTATCAGGAGGCCCGGGAGCTGCAGGGCAAGTTCATCCGCCACCTCAAGTCGGGGGAACCCATCGATATTACGCCGCTGGCCGCGGTGGCCGAGGAGATGGTGGACACCATGTTCACCCACGGAGATGCCATGCTCTGCCTGGCACGGATCCGGGCCAAGGACGCCTATCTGATGGAGCACTCCATGAACGTGGCCATCCTGCTCGCCAACTTCGGCCGCTACCTGGGGCTGGATCGCGGCGTGCTCAAGGAGCTGACTCTGGGGGGGCTGCTGCACGACGTGGGGAAGATCATGACCCCGGATGCCGTGCTCAACAAACCGGGCAAGCTGACGGACGACGAGTTCAGAGTCATGCGCGAGCACGTGGTACACAGTCACGACATCCTGATCGCGACGGCCGGCATCACCCCCACCATGCTGGAGGTGGCCGCCAACCATCACGAGCGCCTCGATGGTACCGGCTACCCGCGGCGCCTCAAGGGGGACGAACTCTCCCTCTACACCCGCATGAGCGGCATCGTCGATGTCTACGACGCGGTGACGGCGGACCGGGTCTACAAGCAGGGGATGTCGCCGACCCAGGCGTTTCGCATCCTGCTAAAGGGCATCAACCACCACTTCGATGCCGAGTTGGTCACCAAGTTCATCAAATGCATGGGGGTCTACCCGGTCGGCACCCTGGTCATGCTCTCGAACCAGCGGCTCGCCATCGTGATGCAGCGCAACGAGCAGCAGCCACTCAAACCCGTGGTGAAGGTGATCTATCACGCGGCCCATCGCCACTACCTCGAGGTGCAGTGGCTCGACCTCGCGAGAAGCGGGGGGCAGGAGTCCATAGAGAACACGGTGGACCCGAAGGAGTTCGACATCAACCTGGCCAACTTCGTCTAGCGGACCCGGGATTCCGGGGCCTGCTCGCGGCAGTAGCGAATGAGGAACTCCTCGTCCAGCGGGGAGAGGTCAAAGCGCAGGCACGCCTCCTCGATGGCCCGGATATCGTGCAGATGATGGTCGCTGAGCCAGCGCACGGCGCGGCGCAGATCCTCGCCATGGGGCAGCAGGGTATGATCGCTCATGGTCACCTCCGGTCAGCCATCGCTACAGGCCCGCCATATCGGGCACTCTTATGTTTAGCTTAGCCCGCCCGCCGCCCCTTGATAGCGCCTCTCGTCACACTCCGCCGTCGGGGAATGCCCTCTGCCAATCCTGATCGAACTTCAGGAGCGCCGCGTCCACCGCCGGCACATTGAGCAGCTGCTCCGCCACGTCCAGCGGCAGGGTGATGGACTGGCAGCCTGCCAGCAGGCAATCGAGGGCCTGGCGCGGGGTGCGAAACGACGCGGCCAGTACCTTGCTCCCGGGTGCATGCAGCGCCAGCAACTGTTGCAGCTCCTGCACGGCCTTGATGCCATCGCCCCCCTGAGCGTCCAGCCGGTTGACGTAAGGCGCCACGTACTCGGCCCCGGCCAGAGCCGCCAGAGCACCCTGCATCGGGGTATAGACGGCAGTCCCCAGGGTGGGTACCCCTAGCGCCATCAACTCCTTGATGGCCGCCAACCCCTCTGCGCACACCGGCACCTTGACCACCAGATCCCGATCCAGCTCCCGCAGCGCCAGCGCCTCGCGCACCATCTCGCTCTCGGTCTTGCCCATCACCTGGGCAAACAGCCGTCCCTTGGGCCCCAGCACCTCCCGCAGGGCGGGCAGCAGTTCGGACAACGGCATGTCACCGGCCGCGGTGATGGAAGGATTGGTGGTGACCCCGGCCAGCGGCAGGATCCTGGACCAGCGGCGCACCGCAGTCACATCGGCGGTGTCGAGATAAAGCTCCATGTCTGACTCCTCTTCGTTGGATGTTCAATCTGCCCCCATTCTAGCGATAACGCATCCACAAAAAGCTTGATCGAAATCAAATCAACTTTCGAATGAAAGTTAATAAAATAAAAACAAAAGGAGGCGGTATGATTTTTGACCTGCAACGTTACTCGACTCACGATGGCCCCGGCATTCGCACCCTGGTGTTTCTCAAGGGGTGCTCCCTGGCCTGCCGCTGGTGCCAGAACCCGGAGAGCCGCTCCCCGAGACCGGACATCCTGTTTGATCGGCGCCACTGTATCGAGGGATGTGACCTCTGCAGCCAGGCCTGCCCGGCTATCTTGCGCAACGATCAAGGCATCCGGTTGATACGTGCCGACCTCGGAGCCCAGGACGTGGAGCGGCTGCGCGGACTCTGCCCGAGCGAGGCGCTGCAGGTGTGCGGTCGGGAAGAGAGCCTGGAGGCGCTCATGACCACCCTACTGCGTGACCGCCCCTTCTTCGAACGCAGCGGTGGCGGTGTCACCCTCTCCGGCGGCGAGCCCTTTATGCAGCCCGAGTTTTCGGCCGCCCTGCTGGCCCGCTGCAAGGCCGAGGGGCTGCACACCGCGGTAGAAACCTGCCTGCACGTGCCCTGGCACCACATAGCGCCGAGTCTGCCTCACCTCGATCTGGTGCTGGCCGACCTCAAACACGTGGATGAGAAGCGCTTCTTCGAGTGGACCCGCGGCCAGGTGGCACGGGTGCAGGACAACCTCCAGCGCCTCGCCGGCACCGGTATCCCCATGCAGATCCGGGTACCGCTCATCCCCGGTTTCAACGCCGACGAGGCCAGCATCTCGGCCATCGTCGACAGCGCGGCCAGCCTCGGCACGGTGCAGGAGATCCACTTTCTCCCCTACCACACTCTGGGCGTGGGCAAGTATGCCCTGCTCGACCAACCCTATCAGGCCCCCCTCCAGCCACTCGATGACCCGGCACTGCTCGCCTTCGCCCATGACTGCGCCCGGCGACGGGGGCTGGCCCCCGTCACCCGGGGATAGGCACATCGCCATGACCCAGTCACCGACCCCCTTTCCCACCCGACCAGAGGAAACGCTCATGACCCAGCTCGATCTGAATACCCTCAGCCCCCGGATCCGCGCCCACAAGGAGAGCCTGATCCACATTGTCCAGCCACCGGTCTGCACCGAGCGGGCCCGCCACTACACAGAGGCCTATCAGGCCCATCTCGCCCGCCCCCTGCCGGTGCGCCGTGCCCTGGCGCTGGCTCACCACCTCAAGGAGCGCACCATCTGGATCAAGCACGACGAACTCATCGTCGGCAACCAGGCAAGCCAGGTGCGCGCCGCCCCCCTCTTCCCCGAGTACACGGTCGGCTGGATCGAGAAGGAGATCGACGAGCTGGCGGACAGACCCGGTGCCGGCTTTGCGGTAAGCGAAGCAGACAAGCAGGCCATCCATGCCCTCACCCCCTTCTGGCGCGGCCAGACGGTGCAGGATCGCTGCTACGGCCTCTTCACCGACGAGCAAAAGGCATTGCTGGAGAGCGGCATCATCAAGGCCGAGGGCAACATGACCTCGGGGGATGCCCACCTCGCGGTCAACTATGAGGAGCTGCTCACCCTGGGGTTGGCAGGCTTCAAGGTCAGGGTGGCCGAGCGGCGCGGCCGGCTGGATCTGACTGACTGGGCCGATCTGCAGCGCGAACAGTTCCTGCAGGCCGTCGCCATCACCCTGGAGGCAGTCAGCGATCACATTGCCCGCTACGCCGCCCTCGCCCGCGAGATGGCGGATTGCGAACTGTCTCCCGAACGGCGCACCGAACTGCTGACCATGTCCGCCAACTGCGCCCGTATCGCCCACCAGCCCCCGGAGACCTTCTGGCAGGCGCTGCAGCTCTGCTACTTCATCCAGCTCATCCTGCAGATCGAATCCAACGGCCACTCTGTCTCCTTCGGCCGGATGGATCAGTACCTCTATCCCTGGTATCGCCGGGAGGTGGAGCTGTCGGAATCCCTGCCCCGCGAGCGAGCCATCGAACTGCTGCAATCCTGCTGGCTCAAGCTGCTGGAGGTGAACAAGATCCGCTCCGGCACCCACTCCAAGGCGTCCGCCGGCAGCCCGCTCTACCAGAACGTCACCATCGGCGGCCAGAATTGGCGGAACGGCAGTGCCCATGACGCGGTCAACGGCCTCTCCTACGCAATTCTGGAGTCCTGCGGCCAGCTGCGCTCGACCCAGCCCAACCTCTCGGTGCGCTACCACGCCGGCATGAGCGAGGATTTTCTCGACGCCTGCATCCAGGTGATCCGCTGCGGCTTTGGCATGCCCGCCTTCAACAACGACGAGGTGGTGATCCCCGAGTTCATCAGGCTCGGGGTGAGCGTGGAGGATGCCCACCACTACGCCGCCATCGGCTGCATCGAGACCGCGGTGCCCGGCAAGTGGGGCTATCGCTGCACCGGCATGAGCTTCATCAACTTCGCCCGCATCCTGCTGGCGGCACTGGATGGCGGCCGCGATGCCACCACGGGCAAGGTCTTCCTGCCCCAGTCCCAGGCACTGCGCGAAGGCAATTTTGCCTCCTTCGACGAGGTGATGGCCCGCTGGGACGAGCAGGTGCGCTACTTCACCCGCAAATCCATCGAGATCGACTGCGTGGTGGACAGCGTGCTGGAGGCCCAGGCCCACGACATCCTCTGCAGTACCCTGGTGGATGACTGCATCGAGCGCGGCAAGACCATCAAGGAGGGTGGGGCCGTCTATGACTGGGTCTCCGGCCTGCAGGTGGGGATCGCGAACCTGGGCAACAGCCTGGCCGCCATCAAGAAGCTGGTGTTCGAGCAGGGGATGGTGGATCAGCGCGAGCTGGCCGAAGCGCTGGAGCAAGACTTTGCTGGGCTCGCCGGCGAGCAGTTGCGCCAGCGCCTCACCAAGGCAGCGCCCAAATACGGCAACGATCTGGACGAAGTGGATCTGCTGCTGGTGGCGGCCTACCAGAGCTACATCGACGAACTCAAGGGGCTGCACAACACCCGCTTCGGGCGCGGCCCCATCGGCGGCACCTACTACGCCGGCACCTCCTCCATCTCGGCCAACGTGCCGTTCGGTGCCGCTACCCTGGCGACCCCGGATGGCCGTCATGCCAGGACGCCGCTGGCGGAGGGGGCCAGCCCAGCATCGGGGTCGGATCGCCTGGGCCCGACGGCCGTGTTCAACTCCCTCGGCAAGCTGCCCACCCCGGCCATCCTCGGTGGCGTGCTGCTCAACCAGAAGCTGAGCCCGGCGAGCCTTGAGAGTGAGCGGGACAAGGCCAAGCTGATGAGCCTGCTGCGCACCTTCTTCGAGGTCCACAAGGGGTGGCATGTGCAGTACAACATCGTCTCGCGGGAGACCCTGCTGGCGGCCAAGGCCCATCCGGATCAGTACCGGGATCTGGTGGTGCGGGTGGCGGGCTACTCGGCCTTCTTCACCGCCTTATCCCCCGATGCGCAAGATGATATCATCGCCCGCACCGAGCACAGCCTCTGACGAGCCCCAGAGAGCCAGTGCATCAAAGAGAGGCAAGCCACCCCAGGGGGGCTTGCCGCCATCCACCCGCCTGCGAGGTCCCATGAATTCACGCCACCAACAGATCCTCACCCTGGTCCACCAGGCCCGCAAGATGAGCGTGAGCGAGCTCTCCCAACGCACCGGGGTATCGGAGGTGACGGTGCGCAACGATCTCACCGCCCTGGAGAAGCAGGGGCTGCTCAAACGGGTGCACGGCTCGGCCATGGCGCTGGAGAGCGACGATCCGGACGCGCGGATGAATATCAACTACCTGCTGAAAGAGCGCCTCGCCGAGCGGGCGGCCCAGCTGGTGGAAGATGGCGAGACGGTCTTCATCGAGGGGGGCAGCGCCAACGCCCTGCTGGCCCGTCATCTGGCCCTGCACAAGCGGGTCACCATCATCACCATCAGCAGCTATATCGCCCACCTGCTCAAGGACACCCAGGCCCAGGTAGTACTGCTCGGAGGCCTGTTCCAACACCAGAGCGAGAGCGTGGTGGGGCCCTTGACCCGCCTGTGCATCGAGCAGGTGCACTTCTCCAAGGCCTTCATCGGGGTAGACGGCTTTCATCCCGAGGTGGGCTTCACCGGCCGCGACATAATGCGGGCGGACGTGGTCAACAGCGTACTGGCCAAGGGGGTGACCAATGTGGTCATCACCGACAGCAGCAAGTTCGGCGCCATCCACCCGAGCCCCCTCGGCCAGCCCGGCGAGATAAGCGTACTCGTCACCGACGATGCCCTGCCCGCCCCCATGCGGGCGGCGATCGCGGCCCGTGGCATCAGCCTCTACTGCGTCACCGCCTGACCTCGTCATTGCCGCTCGCGGCCTGACACCTCCCTGCCTGGCCGCTTGACGCGGCCCACCCTCACGGGGGTATGCTCGTTCCCTTCCGGTGCCATGTCGTCGCGGTACCGCTCATACAAGGACGTTGCATGCAAACCAAGGACAAGTGCCTGGCCGCCCTGGTCATCCTCTGCTGGGGTCTCAACTTTGTCGCCATCAAGTGGGGGCTGGAGGGCATACCGCCGCTGCTGCTCGGGGCCCTGCGCTTCGTCGGCGTGGTCTTCCCCGCCATCCTGCTGGTCCCCAGGCCCGCCATGCCCTGGCGCTGGCTGCTGGCCTATGGCGGAGCCATCAGTCTGGGCCAGTTCGCCTTCCTGTTCTGCGCCATGAAGTTCGGTATGCCTGCGGGCATGGCCTCCCTGGTGCTGCAATCCCAGGTGATCTTCACCCTGCTGTTCGCCATGATCTGGCTGGGGGAGCGCTGGCAGCCCCATCACTGGGTAGCCCTGCCCCTGGCGGGGCTGGGGCTCTATCTCATCGCCACCCACGGCGAGGGCAACCTCACCCTGCTCGGTTTCGTACTGACCCTGTGCGCCGCCGCCAGCTGGGGCCTTGGCAACGTCATCAACCGCCAGATCGGGCTGCGCTATCAGACACCATTGCCGAGCCTTATCGCCTGGGGCGGCCTGGTGCCCATCCTCCCCTTCCTCGCCCTCTCCTGGATCTTCGAGGGGCCGGAACGCATGGCCGACAGCCTGCTGCACATCAGCTGGCAGGGGATCCTGTGCGTACTCTACCTCTCGCTGGTCGCCACCTGGCTCGGTTACGGCCTGTGGGGCCGGCTGCTGATGCGCTATCCGGTGGCCCAGGTGGCCCCCCTCTCCCTGCTGGTGCCCTGTGTCGGCATGGTGGCCGCGACCCTGCTGCTGGGTGAGCACCCCACCTCCCTGCAATGGCTGGGATCGGGCCTGGTGCTGCTCGGCTTCGTGGTCCATCTGCTGGGGGGCAAGATGCGCCTCTTCCGGGTCCAAACCGAGGATTGACCTCACCCGGGAAACTTCCCATCATGGGTCAGGCCCTCTTGGGCCCGATCCCGTTATTCCGGCAGGACGCCATCATCAGGAGAGCAAGGACATGCGTCACCCGTCACCTTCGATCATTCCCTCTTTACCCTGCGCCCTGCGGGTCACAGCCATCGTGCTGCCCCTGTGCTGGAGCACCTTCGGCTGGAGTGCCACCCTGCCTGCGGATCTCAAGTGGGAGAGCAACGACACCGATCCCGTCTATGCCGACCCCGACGCCAGACGGGGGGGGACCTTCCATGAGTTCATGTCGAGCTTCCCCCTCACCCTGCGCAAGTACGGGCCCGACTCCAACGGCGGCTTCGCGGGCTATGTCAGGGAGACCAATCTGCCGCTCCTGAGCACCCACCCCGTGACCGGCAATCCCCTCCCCATGCTCGCCAACCAGTGGGCCTTCGGAAGCGATCACAAGACCCTCTATTTTCGCATCAACCCCAAGGCACGCTGGTCGGATGGCCAGCCCGTGACCGCCGACGACTGGGTCTTCACCCTCAAGATGATGCGCAGCAAGGAGATCAACGACCCCTGGTACAACAACTACTACAGCACCCAGATAAGCGAGGTGACCAAGTTCGACGACCATACCCTCGCCATCACCAGCGGTACGGAGAAGAGTCGGGAAGATTTGCTGGAATCCCTGCCCTTCAGCCCGGAGCCCAGCCACGCCATCAAGCTCACCGCCAACTGGGTCAAGGAGTACAACTGGAAGGTACTGCCGGTCACCGGCGCCTACCGGATCGGCGAGGTGAAGAAGGGCAAGTCGGTCACCTTCAACCGGGTCAAGGATTGGTGGGGGGACGGAGAGCGCTATTTCCAGCACCGCTTCAACCCGGATCGCATCGAGATCAAGGTGCTCAGGGACCAGAACATCGCCTGGCAGCACTTCCTGCGCGGCGAGCTGGATACCTTCCCGCTGACCATGCCCAACTGGTGGCATGACAAGAGCAAGACCGCCGAATTCGAGAAGGGCTATATCGAACGGCTCTGGTTCTACAACCAGACGCCCCAGCCCCCCATGGGGCTCTACCTCAACACCGCAGACCCCTTGCTGTCGTCTCTCGACGTGCGCCTCGGCATCCAGCATGCCCTCGCCTTCGACAAGATGCTCGAGACCCTGCTGCGGGGGGATTACCAGCGCCTCAACACCTATGGCTCTGGCCAGGGGGCCTTCACCAACACCGACATCAAGGCACGCTCCTTCGATCCCAAGCTGGCGCGGGAATATTTCGCCAAGGCGGGCTTCACCAAAACCGGGCCGGACGGGATCCTGCAGAACGACAAGGGCCAGCCCCTGAGCCTTAACATCACCTACACCACTGCGGAGCACGCCCAGCGCCTGACCCTGCTGCGGGAAGAGGCGAAGAAGGCGGGGCTCAATCTGGAGCTGAACCTGATGGATGCCTCAGCCGGCTTCAAATCCATGCTGGAGAAGAAACACCAGAGCGCCTGGATGGCCTGGAGCGGTGGCCGCTACCCCGCCTATTGGGAGTTCTTCCACAAGGTCAACGCCAACAAACCCCAGACCAACAACATCATGAACATCGACGATGATGCCATCTCGGCCCTGGTGGAGCAGTACGACAAGGCCTTCGACTTCGGCAAGAAGGCCGAGCTCTCGCGCCAGATCCAGCAGCGGCTCTATGAGCTCGCCAGTTTCGTCCCCGCCTACCAGGTCCCCTATACCCGGGCCGGTGCCTGGCGCTGGGTACGACTGCCCAAGGTGCCGGCCACGCCCCAGAGTGATCTGCTCTACTGGCCGCTGGACGGTGGCAACAGCGGCTACAGCTATGGCGGCCTGCTCTGGATAGATGAAGAGGCGAAGGCGC
Source organism: Aeromonas sp. SrichE-2G (assembly GCF_017939565.1). Taxonomy (NCBI): domain Bacteria; kingdom Pseudomonadati; phylum Pseudomonadota; class Gammaproteobacteria; order Aeromonadales; family Aeromonadaceae; genus Aeromonas; species Aeromonas sp. SrichE-2G. Next base: position 497,400 of record NZ_JAGKRG010000053.1, on the reverse strand, counting down.
AGACCCGGGCCGCCATCAAGTCAGGCCAGACCTTCCCGCCTGTCACCCGGATTGATACCACCTATCAGCAGAAATGAGGCGGCTTGCGCGGCCTGGCCGCGCCACAAACAAAAGACCCCGCACATTGGCGGGGTCTTTCTGCAATCAGGGTGGCAGCGACAAGCGGAGGGATATCAGCCGCGCTTGGCCTGCTTCTGGGCGATGGCGTCGGCCACGTCGGCCGGATCCAGCACGATACCTTCCTGATCCGGCGTCGGGAACACGGCGACGCAGAGTTCGTCCTGCTCCATGCCGTCCACCCAGCGATCCAGCCACACCTTCAGGGTGATGGACTGCGGCTTGCACTCGGCCCACTCCCCTTCGGCCCAGGCCTTGGCGTAGTCGGGGTGCGGCCACACCGGGATGCAGTCTTCCTCTTCGGTGGTCAGCATCATGACGCCGTGTTCGTCGGTCAGGACAAACAGCTCCTCATGCTCGACCAGCTTGCTGATGAAGTGATCAAAGCGGTAGTCGGCGTTCAGTTGCAGCGCGGCATTGCGCTCGGTGTCGCTAAGTTCATAGCTCATCGGTCAAGTCTCTCATTCAATAAAGGGCGACATGTTCACATCTTGCCGTCGCCTTGTCCAGCAGGAGACACGTCGGCGCCTCATTCCAGGGTCGGCGTCACCAGGGTGATGCCATCCAGCTCCATCAACTGCTGGCGCAGCCAGTAGGCGGACTCCACCTCCACGAAACAGAGTTGATCGCGCCCGGCCCGCGCCCCTTCCATGATCTGCCCGAGCCGCGCCTGCTGTTGCTGTTGCCAGACCCCCGCCAGTCTGGCGCCATGAGCCTCATCCACCACCTCCCGGCGCAGCTCGAACAGGTTATCGGTGATCGGGCTGTTTATCTTGTCCGGGTAGCGCCAGTACATCAGCAGGTTGTCCAGCATCTCCTCATCGTAGCTCGCCAGCGCCTCGAGTTCGGGCGCATCCCCCCCGTCAGAGAGTGCAAAGTCACACCAGCCCGCCGCCAGCGGCGCCAGGCTCTGAGCTGCCTTCCCCTTGGCATGTTGGCGCAGGGCACCGACATCCTCCCCCTCGATGGGTGGCAACCAGAGATCCCCCTGATGCCCATCGAGCAAGGGCAGCAGCAAGGACGGGGCGTAGACGGGAAAACGGGGGCCCAGGGAGTGCAGCAGAGATACCAGAGTGACAGTTGTCATGAGACGCGCCTTGAACTGAATGACCCGGCGTCATACCCGGCCATGGGAGTAAACGAGAACCCATTCTATCATGTTTGGGGGGACTCGGGCCCTGCCCCGCCCACCCGGCGAGCGGCATGTCACAGCCCAAAAAAGCAGCGTTCTCGCCGCACGGGTCCCGATAAAGGCCAATAGTTTGAGCCAGCGCCCACTAAAGTGGCACCGGGGATGCTAGGTTGCATACATCTTTAGCGTTAAGGAGTGCATCCATGAGTGGGATCAACCAGGTTTCTGACGATTTTGTGAATGAGCTGAAAATACTGGCATGCTTTGATCCGGCAAACATGAGCCAGGGGATCAAGCTGCGCAGCGACATGTCCAGCGAGCTGTGCCAGGCGGCGGAGCGTCTGCACAGCCAGGGCCTCATCAGCGCCACCGATGGCGGCTATCTGACCCCCTTCGGGATGACCATGCTGGAACATCTCCAGCACCTGCTGGCCGCACTCAAGCCGAGTTGAGTTCTTGCGGCGCCCAGAGCGAGAAGTTGAGCAACTCCCAGTGCTCCCCCTGGCGCAGCAGACAGGCAAACAGCAAAGGACCTTCGGGTCCTTTTATCTTGCCATCGATCAGCCACTCACCCGCCCGTTTTGGTACAGGCCGTGCTTTCACCTCTTCCGGCAGCGTCGCCTCTCCCAGCCTGACCTGAACGAATTGCTGGCACACGGACACGGCATCGCGGGCAACGGGATCCGCCATCTGGGCATTGACGGGAGTGAGCAGCGTCAGAGTCAAGAGGAGTGATGGGAGCATAGTGAGGGCCATGGCAAGGGGATATAATAAAGATGCCACAAAACAAAAAGCCGTGGCACCAGAGGTACCACGGCTTTCTTAAATTCTGTAAGAATTACAGAGCAGTTACGTTCTCAGCCTGCGGGCCTTTCTGACCTTGGGTCACAGAGAACTGTACGCGCTGACCTTCAGCCAGGGTACGGAAGCCGTTACCTTGGATGGCGCTGAAGTGAACGAAAACGTCCGGGCCGTTTTCTTGCTGAATGAAGCCAAAGCCTTTGGTTTCGTTGAAGAACTTGACGGTACCGGTGATCATGTTGGACATATCTTTAAACCTGTATTCAAAATAATTACTTATGCTTTTCAGCGGATAAAGCTCAAAAAACGGGATTAACTTATGAACAACAGGAAAAGATGCAAAACATCATATTCATTGACATAACTATCGCCCTTTCAAGCTGGTTGAGATTATACGTCCCTTTGTCGATTACGCAAACAAATTTGTACCCTGCCAGAGGCAGGGTACAAACGCTTATACCTCCGCAGATTCCAGTGCCTGAACCAGGGCTTTGAGGAAGCGTGCCGCCTCGCCGCCGGTACAGGCCCGGTGATCGAACGTCATCGACAGCGGCAGTGCCCTCACCGGGCGCGCTTCCCCATGCACGAACACCACCTTCTCGAACAGTTTCCCCGCCCCTATGATGGCCACCTGGGGTGGCGTGACGATGGGGCTGGCGTAACGGCCCGCGATGGCGCCGAAGTTGGTGAGCGTGATGGTCGCCCCCTGCAGCATCTCCCGCGGCACGGCCCGCGCCTTCACGTCGGCGATCATCCGATCCAGCCCCTGGCGGATGTCAGCCCTGCCCCGCTCTGCCACATTCTCCATCACCGGCACATAGAGCCCGTGCCTGGAATCCACGGCAATGGCCACGTTGACCTCCTTGAACAGGCGCCGCGACAGGGTGTCTCCGTCAAACCAGGCATTCATGGAAGGCTCGGCCCGACAGGCGACGCCAATCGCCTTGATGAGGCGCACCGTCACGTCTTCGTCAGCCCGCCAGTGGCGCAAATCCACCTCGTCCGTGATGCTGACCGGCACCACAGTCTGGTGAGAGTGCTCCATCGCTTTTGCCATGGCGCGCCGCGATCCCTTGAGGAATTCGTTGCCGCTCTCCTGCTGGCCCTCGAAGGCGCTCTGCACGTCCTGTTCGGTCACCATGCCGGCGTTGCCGCTGCCCTTGATCCTGTCGATGTCCAGCCCCAGCTTTTGCGCCAGCAGGCGCACTGCAGGCATGGCTTGCACCAGGCTACCACCGGGGGCCATGGCCCCCACCACGAAGTGATCCTCGATGTGCTGCTGATGGGAGCTGACCTTGCCCACCACGGTTCCGTCGTCCTCGCCCCCCTCGAATTCCACCAGGGGGGCGCCGATGTGCATGATGTCCCCCTCCTGGCCGCACAGCCGGGCGATCACCCCGGCCACCGGCGAGGGCACATCCACCAGCGCCTTGGCGGTCTCCACCGACAACAGCACCTGATCGACACTCACGGTATCGCCGGCACTCACCTTCCATTCGACGATCTCGGCCTCGGCCAGTCCTTCACCCAGATCCGGTAATTTGAAAAATTTCATGACCCGTTCTCCATCCGCAGAGACATCACCAAAAGTTGACAGCATGCATGGCGGGGCGTTGCCCGGCCGCCTGCTCGCAGACATCCTTGTAACGTCATAGCCATTTGTTCTCCATCAACTGGCGAGCCGCTTCCGCGATATCCTGCTCGGTGATGAGGTAATACTCCTCGTTGCGATAGTAGGGGACGGCGGCATCCACCCCGGTCAGCCTCCTGGGGGGAGCCTTGAGGCTGGTAAGCGCCTCCTCGGTCACCCGCGCCACTATCTCGGCCCCCACCCCGAAGCTGCCGCAGGCCTCGTGCACCACCAGCAGACGCCCGGTCTTGCGTACCGAGGTCAGAATGGTCTCCATGTCCAGCGGCTTGATGGTGGCGAGATCCAGCACCTCGCACTGGATGTCCTGCTCCGCCAGCTGCGCGGCTGCCCGCATCACCTCCTGGATGCAGGCCCCCCATGCGACCACGGTCAGATCCCGGCCCGGTCTCAGGGTGAAGCAGACATCCAGGGGCAGGCCGACGCCGTCATCCACCACGTCCGACTTCATGGAGCGATAGATGCGATCCGGCTCGAAGAAGAGCACGGGATCCGGGTCGCGAATGGCCGAGAGCAACAGACCATAGGCCCGTCTCGGGCTGGAGGGGATGACCACTCTCAGCCCGGGGATGTGGGCAAACAACGCCTCCACGCTCTCGCTGTGGTGTTCGGGGGAGTGGATGCCGGCGCCATAGGGCGAGCGGTATACGATGGGGCAGGTGAGGCGGCCACGGGTGCGGTTGCGCATGCGTGCCGCCTGGCAGACGATCTGCTCCATGCCGGGGAAGATGAACCCCTGGAACTGGAACTCGGCGACGGGTTTGAGCCCCTGGGTTGCCATGCCCACCGCCACCCCGGCGATCAGCCCCTCCGCCAGCGGCGTGTCTATCACCCGCTTGAAGCCGAACTTGTCGCGCAGGCCCACGGTGGCACGAAATACCCCGCCGTTGACCCCCACGTCCTCTCCCAGCACCACCACGTCGGGGTCGTGTTCCATCTCGTGGTGCAACGCCAGATTGACGGCCTCAAGCAACGTCATATCACTCATGCTTCCTCCCCGCCATGCTGTTGCATGCCCTTGGCGATGATGCGCCGACGCTGGGCGTGATAGTCCTTCGGCAGCTCGGCAAACTGGTAATCCAGCAGTGTTTCCGGCGCCTGGGGCGTCACGGCCTCATAGGCAGCGACGGCGCGCTCGACTTCCCGGCTTGCCTCCGCCAGCAGCGCCTGCTCCAGCGCTTCATCCCACCACCCCTGCCCGGCCATGAACTGGCGCAGCCGCTTGACAGGCTCCTTGGCCCAGGCGGCTTCCACCTCGGCGCCGTCGCGATAACGGGTCGCATCGTCGGCGGTGGTGTGATCCCCGAGCCGGTAGCTGACCGCCTCGATGAGGGTCGGCCCCTTGCCACTGCGGGCACGCTCGATGGCGGTGCGGGTCGCATCGAAGACGGCCACCACATCGTTGCCGTCGACCTGGATGCTGCGCACCCCGGCCCCTATCCCTTTCTGGGCCAGGGTCGGGGCGCTCGACTGCAGCTTGCGGGGCACCGAGATGGCCCACTGGTTGTTGTTGATGATCATCACCATGGGGAGATGCCAGACACCGGCGCAGTTGAGCCCCTCGAGGAAGTCCCCCTTGGAGGTGCCGCCATCGCCGATGGTGACCACGGCCACCCTGGGCTGGTTGCGCAGCTTGAAGGCGGCCGCCACCCCGGCGGCGTGGGTGATCTGGGTCGCGATGGGCACACAGATAGGCAGATCTTCCGACAGCTCGCCATCGGCCTTGTAAAAGACGCTGCCCCTCTCATCCCCGCCCCAATACTGCAGGTTCTGCTCCATGGGTACCCCACGCACGTAGAGGGTGGGCATGTCCCGATAGTAGGGCACATAGACATCCTGGGGCTGCATGGCGAGACCGACCCCTATCCCTACCGCCTCGGCACCGAGGTGGGAGGGGAAGGTGCCGAGCTTGCCGGTCCGCTGCAGTGCAATCGCTTTCTTGTCGTAGCTGCGCACCATCACCATGTTGCGGTAGAAGGTGTGCAGTATCGCCTTGTCCAGCCAGGTCGGCAGTGTTGCGACCGGGCGCCCCTCCTCATCGAGGTAACGAAGGAAGGGGATGTCGACATGGGTCATAACTGGCTCCTTGCCGTTGTCATCGTCACCACCATGAGGTGACCCTTAGAATGTAAATAGAATGTTAATCAAAGGGCAATGGGATTCAGTCAGGTAAGACCAGTAGAAACTTCTTTAATTTCTGAAAGGCAGTGAATTTTCGGCGAGCAGAAACGTAGAAGGGAGCCTATTCAGGCTCCCTTCCAGAGTGAGTTCGGGATCACTTCTCCCCGAAGAGCGGCGCTGTCGGCCGCCCGGGGCGCGGGTTTGCTTCGAGAAGGCAGACCCGAGTCACTCCCACAAGCGGGTAGGCACCACCAGCAGCATGGTGCGCTGGCCGATGGCCACGTTGGCGTTGGGGAAGACCACCGCCTCCCGCGGTTTTTCTACCTTGTATTGCAGATCCCCGTCTTCGGCCAGCACAAACCCCTGGGGAAACTCGGTGAAATTGTCCACGTCGCTGGCAAACAGGAAGCGGAACTGGGCCGACTGCTTGTTGATCACACGATCGATGGCAAAGATAGTGAAGTCATCCGCCTGCCAGGGCTCGAGCTGCACCTCGTCCTGGGTCACCAGCTCCTGCAACGCCTGGCGCGCCTCGATGAAACGGGTCATGTCGTTCTCGCCGAAGGGGCGCACCTTGCCCAGCTCCACGGTGAAGGCATGGGCGCCGTGCTGGTGCGAGCTGTAATAGCTGAAGGTGGTGGTCGGACCGCTCGAAAGCAGTATGGTGCGTACGCCGCAGGCCCCGAGGAAGCGCACCTGCTCCTTGCAGTGCGGGCGCTCGTGGGGGAAGGGATAGACGGCAAACTTCTCGTGGCGCGAGCCGCGGATGGCGGTGTGCAGATCGTAGTGATAGCGGGGTCTGGCCGGGTTGGCAAAGAAGCGGCTCACATACTGCTCCAGGCGCATGGCGCGAATGCGCTCCCGGTTGCACAGCCCCTCCCCCCTGCTGTGGGCGCCGGAGAAGAGCCGGTTCATGTTCTCTTCCACCTCCCGCAGCCCCTGGTTCATGGCTGCGGGGTTGCCAAAGAGGAACAGCACCCGGTGGCGGGCCCTGAGCTCCCCGCTGAGCAGCCGGCCCAGCAGCTGGTTGCAGATCTCGATGGGAGCGGTCTCGTTGCCGTGGATGCCGCAGGAGAGCACGATATCCTTGCGCCCCCCCGGCAGCTCCCCTGCCCCATGGGCAGGTTCCAGGCAGAGCACACCTGTGTCCCATACGCTCACTCTGGTGCCATCAGGCAGGTCGAAGGCGAAGGGATCAAGCTGCCACTCGTGGCGGCGTGTCAGGGCCAAAAAGTCATGCTGGGGAATCATCCATCTCACCCTCTTGTCGGGAATACCATGGGCGGATTATACGTAAAGCGGGCGGGCTGAAAATCAGTTTTTAAACAAATTCAAACAGTAAGGATACAACATTAACAACTGATGATGGCTGCTCGTGAGGCACGAACATAAGGGGGAGCAAAAGGCAGGAAGCCGTATCGGGGGGCTGCAACACACAGGGAGAAAATCAGGCCTCAGGTCGGGCCATGGGCATCATGCCCAAACAATCAGCAAAAAAACAAGGCATCCATGCCCGGCTGATCAACCACGCCAGAACGGCTTGGTGGTCTCTTGATAGCGGTCGGCTTCGTTCAGACCGATGTCCTTGAGCAGGTAGGCGGGCAGCTCGGAGAGCTGGCGGCGGCTGCGGCTGCGTTCCAGCCAGGTCAGTACGGTCATCTTGGCGCGAGCAACCAGATTCGATTCGCTGGAATGCTGGTAACCGGCTTCGGTATAAGTCATGTTGGCCATGATATGGCTCCTCTCTCTAGTTCTGCGCAAGGCTCGGATTTGATGCGCAGAGCTTAGTCAGGCCGCCGAGGCGTCTCAATTGACGAATTTTGATACATTACATTAGTAAAAGTAATGGTTGATGTCGCCACACCTAACACTGTAACCACATGAATTATCTACAAAATAACAACCAACAATCACCTTTGACCACTCGGCAGCATTTTCTCCTGCATCCCGGGCTTCTAACTATGCACTTTCCCATGTTAGCTATGCACTGGTCACTAGGGCGGCAACGAGCGCCCCGGGTGCCCTCACCGTCAATTGTTAACGATTGGATCATTTAAAGATCGTTATTTAACAGAAAGATACTGATGGGTAACTCGGCCTGGCCGCCAGACTGATTGCACCGCTTGGGGTGAAAAAGGGGCACTTGGCACTCTGTCGACATGCTGGTATGGTTATTTATACAGTAGTTTATCATGCTGCCCTCCCCGGTGAACGATGGAGAGGCCACACACAGGACCTGCCGATGGATACCTTCACCCCCACCGCCGCCCTGCGTCAGCAGATGGTCCTGCTGGAAGAGGCCCTGGCCCGCCTCGCCCGGCAGCTCGGCCAGCTCGATTTGCTGGAGGCCCATGTCTATCCTCTCCCTCCCGTGGCGCAGGGGGAAGAGCACGATCCCATCGAGACCATCGACGTGGGCCACCTCTCGGGCGAGGCGGCGCTGGCCGCAACCCTGGCGGCCTTTCAGGATCACAGCGCCCGCCCCGGCTGCTCCACCAAGGCCACGCACCGGCTGCCGGGCTGGCTGCGCTTCCCCGCCGCCAGCGCTGCATGGCTGCGCCCGCTGCTCGAAGAGATCAACGGCCACAAGCTCGCCTTCAAGACCCTGGTACAGGCCGCCGGCGGGCGGGACGAGAAGTTCGAGCTGGTGCACGGCGCCCTGCCCGGCGTCATCACCCTGCAGGTCTATCGCAAGCTGACCCTGCTCGAGGGGGAGCTCCACTCCCTCGGCTTCACCTGGGCCGACAAGCAGAGCATCAGCCGCCTCAGCCGCGAGCAGGTGCTGGAGATGCTTGAGCGCAGCCGCCGCTACATCCCGGCGCTGTCGGACAACGAGGAGTGGAGCAAGATGGTGGATCAGGAGGTGTACGACATTCGCCGTCTGCCGGCGGATGCCGAGCTTCGGATCCGCCGGCCGGTCAAGACCCACCCCATGATCAACCTGCTCTGGCAGGACAGGGAGCCACGCAAGCAGCAGCTCAAGGCGAGCCTGCCGCTGCTGCTCTGCTCCGACACGCCCCCCGGCGTCACCCACCTGGGGCACTACCCGCCCAAGCTGCGCCAGGCCCGGCGGGATCGCAAGATTGGCGGCGATCCCATCATAGAGCGGCTGCACCTCTACCTCTATCAGGGGTAACACGGGCAATAACGCTCCTCGCCAGCACCGGCCGGCCACACAACCCGAAAACGACGAGGGGGAGCATGATGCTCCCCCTCGTCCGTGATTGCCCGTCAGCTCATCAGCAGGGCCCGCAGGCTCTCCACATCCAGCCCCTTCACCTCGGACTGGCCGCTCAGGAGGCCGTCTGCCAGGGCCCGCTTCTCGTCGTGCAGCGCCACTATCTTCTCCTCCACCGTCTGCTCGCACACCAGCCGGTACACGGTCACCGGCTGGGTCTGCCCCATGCGATGAGCCCGATCGCTCGCCTGATCCTCCACCGCCGGGTTCCACCAGGGGTCCAGGTGCAAGACGGTATCGGCCTGGGTCAGGTTGAGCCCGGTCCCCCCCGCCTTGAGGCTGATGAGAAACAGGGGCACCGCTTCGTGGCGAAAGCGCAGGATGGACTCCTGACGGGACTTGGCGGAGCAGCCACCGTCCAGATAGCAGTAGTCCCACTGGCGCTGCTCGATGCGGCTGCGCAGCAGGCTCAGCAGATCGACGAACTGGCTGAACACCAGCACCCGGTGGCCGCCGTCGATGGCCTCGTCCAGCAGCGCCATGGCCTCGTCCAGCTTGCTGCTGGTCTGGGACCACTCCGGCATCACCAGCTGGGGGGAGCAGCAGAGGCGCCGCAGCCGGGTCAGGCCGCTCAGCACGTGCATCAGGGCCCGGCCATCGGCGCTTTGCACCTGCTGCACCACCTCGCGCCGCGTCGCCTCGTAGAGCTGGCGCTCCTCCGGGGAGAGGCTGATGTGGTGGATGATCTCGGTCTTGTCCGGCAGCTCTTTCAGCACCTGTTGCTTGAGGCGACGCAGGATGAAGGGGCTGATCACCGCCCGCAGCATCGCCATGTGCTGGGGATCCTTCACCGCCTTGCCGAAGCGACGCTTGAACTCCCCGAGGCTGCCGAGCAGGCCGGGGTTGATGAAGCTGAACAGGCTCCACAACTCCCCCAGATGGTTCTCGATGGGGGTGCCGGAGAGGGCCAGGCGAAAATCACCGTCGAGCTGGAACAGCAGCTTGGCGCGCTGGGTGCCGGCATTCTTGATCTGCTGCGCCTCGTCCAGCACCATGCTCGCCCAATGGCGGGACTTGAGGGACTGGGACAGGCTGCCGAGCATGCCGTAGTTGACCAGGACGATCTGCCCGGCCCTGGCCTCCTGGATCAGCGTCGCCCGCTCGGCGGGGTTGTCGAACACCACCACCTCCAGCTCGGGGGCGAACCGTGCCACCTCTTCCTGCCAGTTGGTGACCACTGACTTGGGCACCACCACCAGGGCCGGGCCCAGGTGCTGGCGCATGCGCAGTACGATGAGCGCCTGCAGCGTCTTGCCAAGGCCCATGTCGTCGGCCAGGCAGGCCCCGAAGCCGTGGTGTGCAAGGGTCGCCATCCAGCGCACCCCCTCCTTCTGATAGTCCCGCAGCGCCGTCAGGAGCTCGGGTGGGCAGCTCACCTCCTGTTGCCACTCCTGCTGCAGGGCGTGCCAGGCGTCGTCTCCCTCCGTGGTAATGACGGAGAGCAGGCGGGTGAGCGGGTAGGCCAGCTTGTGGCTGATGCGCTGCTCGCCGTCCAGCATGGCCCCCAGCACGGTGAGGCGCTCCACCAGCTTGTCGCTCAGCATCAGGCTGGTCTTCTCGTCTAGCTGGACGGTGCGCTGACCCGGAGTCAGCTGGCGCAGGATGAGGCGCAGATCGAGGATCTGGTGCTCGTCCAGCGCCAGGGCCCCCTCCACCTGGAACCAGTCCTGGCGCCGCTCGATGCGCAGGCTCAGGGCTGCCTCGTCCAGGCTCTTGAGCCTTGCGCTGTCCTGATGCCAGTGCACGACCACACCGGCGTCCACCAGCTCGGGCAAGGCGTTGACCAGGGTCAGCGCCTGCTCGCCATCCAGCTTCCACTCGATACCGGGCAGGCCGATGGGCAGCTGGTTGCGCAGCCGCTGGGCCTCCGCCTTCTCGGCGGCCAGATCACGCTGCCAATAGTGGTACTCGCGGATCCCCTGGCGCACGATGGCCTCCCCCTTGCCCAGGGGCAAGGGGGGCTGTTCGCCCTCGCGGGTCACCAGCTGGACCACCAGCTGCCCCTCCTGCCAGTCCAGCTGGACCGAGGGGACGCCGGGCCAGGGGGCCAACTCGGCATTGCCCGAAAGCCCCGCCACCTGGCTGTGCCAGGGGAGATCCGGGATGGCATCCAGGACCCGTTGCAGCTCCTCCAGCCCCGCCGGTGGCAGCATCGGAATGGAAGCCAGTGCAGGCAGCCTGTCGACCAGCGCCTGGGGGGTCAGGATCAGCTGCCACAGATCCTGGGCCAGGGGCACGATATGGGCGCCACGGGCCGCGGCAGCCGGGCTCAGCAAGGCGCTCATGTGCACCTCGTGAGGCGCCTGCTCGCCGGCACCGTCAACCCGCACTATCTGCAGCAGGGGGGCGCTGATGGCCAGTTGCAGCCTCTGCCCCCTGGCATTGAACAGGCGCGGATGGCTCGCCAGGGGCTCCCAGGCGTCTCGCGGCAGCTTGCCCATGTTGCGTGGCAGGGTGCGCACCAACGCCCAGTCCGCCTCGTCCAGCAGGCTGGCGTACTGGGTGGAGAGCAGGGCCGGATCGACCCGGCGCCCGGCGGTCCACTCCCCCTTGGTGCTCTGCTTCTGGATCTTGCATTCGAGCTCGGGTCCCTCGGCGTGGAGCAGCCAGACCAGCCGCTCCTGCGGCTTGCGCACGCCGCTCGAGCGCCCCAGCCCCTGCAACCAGTTGAGCCAGTTGGCCGATGCGGGCGCCTTGCCCTCGTCATCCGGCTCAGCCTCCTCCTGGGTGGCGACACGCAATGCATGCAGCGGGGCATGGCGCACCTCCCTGCCCAGCAGGAGCCGCAGCAGATCCTGGCAGAAGGCCATCAGCCGGTGGCGGGGCTCGGCCCCCAGCACGTGGGAGAGGTCCCACTTGTGCAGTATGACCACCTGGGGGCTCTGCTCGCCGTGGCGCGCGAGGGCGCAGAGATCGAGCCAGAGGTAGCCCCAGTGGAGCTCCTCCGGCGGTAACTGCAGGGTATCGAACAGGCCGACGGCCTGACCGTGGCGATCACCGGCCCACTGCCCCAGCAGATCCGCCAGCAAAGGGAAGCCATGACCCAGGCTGCGCTGCCACTTCTTGCGCTGTTCGCTGGCCCGCACGGGATCCGCCTGTTGCAGCCACCCCAACCAGAGCAAGGCACTGAACATCCTGGGCCAGGAGGCTTCTCCCCCCGCCCGCCACTGGTCGAGGGCCCCCAGGAGCCGCTCGAGCAGGGGGCCTTCATCCCCCTGCTCGGCCAGTCGCTGCAGCGCCGGCCAGTGAGTGATCACCTCGCCGCCGAGCGGGCCGCAGAGCCACGCCCACTCGGCAGCCAGCGCATCGGCCTGCGCCGTCAGTGCCGGACCACAGGCCGCGACCACCGGGGTCAGCGGCCAATTCGCGTCCGGCTCGGCGTCCAGCAGGGTCTGCAGGGCGAAGTGTTCCAGCAGCAGGGTTTGCCAGGCCGGGCTCGAGCCCGGCAGCAGGCGGTGGGCATCGGGGAGATCCAGCAGGCTCAGCAGCTCAGCCGCCGAGTAATAGGGCGGGATCTGCCCCGCCTCCCCCAGACAGAGCTGACGCACCACCCCTTGGGCCATCTCCTGGCCCGTGACCGAGGGCACCCGGCTCCAGTCCGGCATGGGGCACTCCCCCGCTCGCACCGCCAGGATCAGGGTCAGGGTTCCCTCCGCCGTCAGGCTCCACTGCTGTTCCGTACGCTGTCGGATCAGCCCCAGGTGTTGCAACTGGTTCAAGGTGTCGGTCAGCGTTTGCTCGGGCGTGTGCTGCGGGTACAGCGTGTCTTGCAGGTAACGGGTGCTGGCGGCGCGCTGCAGTTGCAGCTCGCTGAGCAGGGCATGGCAATCCGAAGAGAGGGTGAAGGCTGACATCGGAACTCACGGGCAGATGCAAAGGCGGAATTTTAACGGGAAAGCGGCGGCGGCTCGACCCTTAAGGATCAAATAGTGCAAAAAAAGCGGAGGATAATGCCGGATGGGTCGCCCACCAGAAGGTTGGCCGGCGCAATAAAAGAGGCGCCGCAGCGCCTCATGAGGGGGATCTGGCTTGGCGCTCAGCCTTCTAGCTGTGCCAGGCGGGCTTCCAGGGCCTGCAACTGCGCCTTGAGGGTCACGACCTCCTCCTCCAGGGCCGCCAGCCTGTCCGCCGCCGGCGAGGCATAATTGCCGGCAACGGGCATCTGTTCGGCGAGGGCATCCAGATCTATCTCCCCGCTGAACAGGTGGGCGTAACGGGACTCCCGCTTGCCCGGCTCCCGGGGCAGCTTGACCACGTAGGGGCCGCGCTCGATGAGCCCGGCCAGCACCCCGTCCACCTCGGTCACGTCGTCGAAGCTGCACAGACGGTTGGTCCGCGAGCGCAGTTCACCCGGGGTCTGCGGGCCGCGCAGCAGCAGCTCGCAGACGATGCCGAGCTCCTGGGCCGTGAACTTGAGCTCGCCAAATTCGGTGTTGCAGAAGCGGTGTTGGTAACGGGGCACCCGGGCGTTGAAACCGGCGGTATTGACCACCAGGCGGCGGCGGATCAGTTCGTCGATCACGGCGCGGATGTCGAGCTCGGCGAGCTCCAGCACGGGCTCGCGGTTGCTCTTCTGGTTGCAGGCGTTGACCAGCGCATTGAGCGAGAGAGGGTACTGATCCGGCGTGCAGATCTCTTTCTCAATCAGGCAGCCGATAACGCGAGCCTCCAGCGGGCCAAGTACTATCTCCATGTCATACTCCCTTGCCAAACAAGACGTTAAGACGGTTATCTTAGCCAAGGCGTGCCCGCCGTCCAGCAGAGAACCCCATTTTTGCGAACCGATGACCCCCTTGCTGCAACCTTGAGCAATCCGCCACTGCCGGCACTGCCCTAGAGCGACTTGTCGACCCGGGTATCCGCCCCCATGGTCAGGATGCGCACCCTCTCCCCCCTGGCAAAGGTGAAAGCAGGATCCTGCTCCTGCATGACGCTCAGCAGTTTTCCCGCCTCCGTCTTGATCAGCAGCTCGACCCTCGGCTTGCTCTGAACGCTGTCCCCCTGGCGGCGCCGCGAGACCTCGGCCCCCGCGACGGCCCCCACTGTGGTCGCGACTGTCTGGCCTGAGCCACCGCCAAACTGGCTGCCCACGGCGGCGCCGAGCGCCGCGGCTCCCAGGGTGCGAAGAGGACGGGCCCCGCTCTGGTGAGACGCCGCTTGGGTGATGAGACGACTCTCCTGCACTGTGCCGTATTCCACCACGGCGCTGGTGCCCGCAAGCGTGGGCGGCCCCATCAGGGTGAACAGGCTGATGACGATGAACGCACTCTTCTTCACGATATCGGCTCCGGTAACAGTCAAGACGCGATGGCACCGCCTTGCCGCGGCCAGCCATCCCTCTCGGGAGGCTACCTGATCCAAGCTGACTGCCAGCTTGCCCAGTGTGGAAATGATCACGGCCGCAAAGCGGCCGTGATGGAGATCCCGAGTGCTGTCACACCTGACTATGAAGAGGGGGCACGCTCCAGCGTCGCGGCAACCGGTTTGGCCGCCGAGCCGGTGAGCAAGGGCTCACCCGGATAGAGCATCAGGGCTTCGGTGCGCAGGCGCTCAGCCTCCCCACTGCGACCCAGAGCATTGAGGGCGATCACCATGTTGGCGTAGATGTTGGCCCTGGGGGTGTGGCGCACGAATGCCCTCCCCCAGTCGAGATAGGCCTCCAGCTCGACCTTGTTGTTGGCCTGCAGGCCCACCATGAGGCGCACCGCATTCACGTCAAACTCCACCCGGGCCAGCCAGGCCATGGGATTGACGATGTCGAGCAGGAGTGCCGGCTGTTTGTAACCGCCCCGCTCATATTTGGTCACCACCCAGGCCGTGTGAATGGCCGTCAGCATAAAGGGCACGACGATGAGGGGAATGGCGATAGCCGCGAAGCGCAACAAGAGCCAGGGGCGACAGACATATTCCCGCCAATTCGCATGCTCCTGCTCCTCCACTTCCGCGTCCACCACATGGATAAGCAGCAACAGCGCCCACCACAGGGCGATGGCGTGGTAGAACGGGTATTCGGTCTGGGTATGCAGCAGAATGGGGGTCACCAGCGCCAGCAAGGCGGTGCCTTTGACCCAGCCAGCCCGACTCACACGCCACAGCAGGGCAACCCCCATCAGCACCATGCCCACCATGGGAGCCAGGCCTCCTTCCACCGCCCAGTAGAGGAACTCGTTGTGAGGGTGATCGAGGTTGTATTCGATCTGCACCATGGCCGGGTTCAGCGCCTTGTCGGCCATGTAGTGATGGAGGAACACCGACTCAAAGCTGCCATAACCCCAGCCGGTCCAGGGTGTCTCTGCGATAAGCTTGGCAGCGTAAGGCCAGTAGATGGAGCGCATGCCGCCGGATTGATATGCTTCCAGTCCACGCTTGGCCCCTGACAACCCGTACAGAGATAGCAGCCCCAGGGCGATGCCCAACCCAACCAGCGCCAGAACCCTGCCCAGCTGGTGCTGGCGATAGAGCTGCGGAACAAGCAGGAACAGTGCCAGCAGCCCACCCAGCTGCCCCACCCGGGATTGCAACACCACCAGCAACACCGACGTCGCGAGGATCACGCCATAACGCAATCCCTTGAGCCAGGGGTTGGCGTGCCCCCTCATCTCCAGCCAGATGGCCAGCGACAGACCGGTCGCCATAAAACTCGCCATCACGTTGGGCTGCTGAAAGATGCCGTAGGGCCGGTTGACCCGGGTGTCGTAGCCTATCCAGTTACCCGGTACCAGCAGGTAATACTGCACCAGGCCGAGCAGCGCTTCGATTGCCACGGCACCGAGCAGCAAATAGAGCAGCCTGTCGCGCGCCTCTCTATCAAACCGCCACTGATAGAGGCTCACCAAAAACAGCAGCCCGGCAAACAGCCCCAGCAGACGGGGAATGGCGTAGTCCTTGAGCTCAAAGCCTGGATAGGCCATGGGCAACAGCAGCAGCAAACCTGCAAACCACAAGGTCATCAGCAGCGGCGAGGCGATCAGCCGCTGGTTGAGCGTGATCTGCCACAGCCCAAGCGCCATGACCAGGCTGGCGAAGATCCAGCCCCAGGCGTTGAACGGCAGATAGAGCCCGGCCCCGCCTGGGTTGTGCATAAAGAAATGCATGCCAAGCAGCCAGTACAGCACGCTGACCACCACAAAAGCCCTTGCAGTTGACGTCATCTTCCCTGACCCCACTCACTCATGTTCATCACTCCACCCAAGAAACAAAAAGGGGGCTAAGCCCCCCTTTGATTCATCTAGTAACGATTATGCCTGCTCTGGCTCATGCTTGCGAAAAGCATGGCGCACCAGCACGATTCCCACTCCCAGCATGCCGCCAAGCAGGGTGGCCAGCACCACGACCAAGGGACGCTTGGGCTTGTCACGGCTCAAGGGCTCGCTTGGCGAGGCTAAGTAGGAGAAAGAGTTGAATGGCAGTTTCTCGGGCTTGATAGCCTGAAGGCTGCTCAGTTGTAGGCGAAGAGCACTCAGAGCCGGATTTAATATATCAGGGTTTTTTATCTCCTTTAAAACCTTGAGTTTCTCCGCCAACGCGCGGGCTCCCAAGTCGATAGCAAAACCATCGCGGATATTGAGATTCTCGACCGGAGAATCGATCCCTGCTGCTTGGCTGATACGCAGGCTGTATGAGGTACGCTGTATGTCATCTTCCAGTTGCTTGAGAGTATCGGCCTTGGCACTTTCATACTGGGTTTGCAATGTCTTGATCCGGCTCTGCCAGATGGTGGTGAGCTCCTTACCCTTGTTCGTCGACTCCTGCTGCTGGATAAAGGAGATGTATTGCTCCAAGCGAGCCTTAGCTTCGACCGCACTGTCTGCAGCGAAGGAAAGGGTGACATCCTCTCGCAACTTGTCCGGAGCCTTGGCGCTGATCCCCTCAGCCATCGTCTTGAGCAACCTCCGTTTTCCTTTCGGATCAGTGATCTCGCGCTGAGTAGCCTCTGCGTCCAAGTAGCCCCTTTCAACCAAGAATTGGCGCTTATTATTAAAGCTGTTGAAATTATCGACAAAGTCAACATAGAGCGCTTTCTTGTCAAAGGAGGTGAAAGCCGTTGCAGGCACTTGGGCATTGATCAACTGATTAATGTTGAGCTCAAGCGACTCCACCTCCTTGAGAGTAGGTAACTTTATTTCGGCCTGACTGACCCAGGTCTGTGGAGCCAGCAGAGCATAGGTGATGCCAACCCCGGCAAAAAGGGTCGAAATCAGCAAAATAAGGAGTCTCTGGCGCCACAACACCAGAAGCAATTCACGAAGATCGATTTCGTCACCTGAAGAGGCTTGCCAACCCTGAGGCAATTTACTGTTCGAATTATCGAGTACCTGTTTTTTCATATTGGGCTCTAAAAATGAAGGGATTACCAAAAAAGGAACGAAACTGTCTTAGTTTGACAAAAACAGTGGCGAATTATCCATCAGGAGCCACCCAATAGCCAGTATCGGATCTGACCACTTAAGCAATGTTTCCAGTTAATGAACATAGTAATCGTTGCACTAAACCACAGCAGTTGAACCAAAGCAACCAGCTGCTAAGATTGTAATCCCCCTGCTTGTAGATGCACAGATAATGAATCGGATTTAATTGCCATAGTAGTACCCACCTAAATCAACCGTTACCATCTAATAATAACAAGGATACAATGACTGTAGTTGAGAAATAAAAAATGGAGGTAACTCAGCGAGGCTCACTGGCAGTCTTTGGTCTTATTTTAGCCAGAATACGCCAGATATTGTTAAGTAACTTGTAATAGAGTAAAAAAACCAGAGCAAACAACAGCAAGCTAATCCATTCAGGCACACCACCATATTCAAGGGCAATACCGGTAACGGCCAACAAGATCGCAATACCACAAATTACCACCAACGCCTGATGAGATGATAGCCCCGCTCGCAGGCAGATATGATGTAGATGCTCACGATCTGGTTTAAATGGCGAAACACCTTTACGTATACGTCGTACCATAATACATGTCATGTCCATTAATGGGATAGCAATCAACCAAAGCGCTGTAACCGGGTTCATTTGAGCCCTCGGCCCCTGAGTCCCCTGTAGCAAAACCCATATAACGGTAAAGCCGATAAACATGCTACCAGCATCTCCCATAAATACTTTTTTTCGCATGCCAAATGGGAATCCTAAATTCAAACAAATATAGGGGACAACGACAATCATCATCAACAGACAGAAACGAGCGAGAGGCAATTGACCATCAGCATAATGAATATAAGATAATGCACCAAAGGTAACCATTGTAAGTCCACCTAATAACCCATCAATCCCATCCACCATATTAAATGCGTTTATTGCACCTAGAACAGCAAATACAGTTACAATGTATCCTAACGGCCCTAAATTAAATTCATAACCAAAAAATAGAAAACCAAGACTTTTTAAGGATAGACCTGCACCAAAAATCATCACACATGAAATAAAGACTTGAGCAACTAAACGAATACGATAGTCAACATCATATTTATCATCAATAGCACCAAGAATTACTAAAACTGAAGAACAAAGCAAATAAATGTCAGTGTGAACCAATAAACCTGGTTTATACCATAAAGATAACATCAATGTTAAGTATATTGATATGCCGCCAACCAATGGAATCTGCCCCTGGTGTAGTTTTCGCTCATTAGGCCTGTCTACCAATTTTATTTTTTGAGCAATCTTTCTTGCAAAAAACAAAATCATAAATGATGTAAAAAAAAGCAGTGATAATTCCACCATCTAACTCCATAGTGATAGCTTAATTAAATCAATAAATTATTTATTACATTCTTTATATTCTTTATATTCCATGAAAATAAAACAATAATTATACATCCCCTACCTAAAGGGACATGAAATTCACACCTAAAAACACAAGCCTAAATATAATAATCATTAAGGCGTGTTACGATGATAATCAAGGAGTTTTCTGATACCATCTGATAATGAGGTGTATGATTTACGGCCAATAACCTCATACAATCTGTCGTTACAAAGAATATTCGATGGTATCAGGGCATGATTGACATTAACTTTATCAACAACAACATCATGTCTACCCATCAAATTTAGTATTGTCGTCACAACTTCTAATGTTGAATGACCGAGTCCTGAACCGATATTAAATATATTATAAGGAAGAGCACGAAACGATAACAAACGATAAAATGAGTCAATGAAATCATCTATGAATATATAATCTCGAATCTCCGCCCCCCCACCCCATATTTCGACAGGACTATTAGACAATACTTTACCGATGGTGACTGAAATCAACCCCTGGTTAGAATTCAATAGCTGATAACGTCCATAAGGATTAGATGGGCGAACAATCAAGAAATCACATCTATTTATATTTGCCGCTGCCGATACATAATGCTCAAGTTCAATTTTACTTTTACCATAGAGGCAGCGGGCCCCAAGAAGATCTGTCTCTCTATGTGAGAAGAGACTATCGGCATAAACCCTTCCACCGGAAGAAAAAAAAACAAATCGACTCGTCACTTTGCAAAGATAATCAATTGCGATTTTATTTATCCCAACAAGCTCGTTGTAATTATTTACAGAGGAATTAACAGGGATATTGTTTGATAAATATATAACATCAGAAAAATAAGAGCCATCAATATCTCTCATGTTTGACGCTATAGTACCCAACTCCCCCTCAATATATCTCACATTAGCCGTGCATACAGACGGACTATTTCTACCATAAACCGAAACATCATAAGATTCTGAAACCAATTTTTCTATTAAATTTTTAGCAATGAAACCTGAACCACCGACTATTAATACCTTTTTATTCATAAACATGTACTCATATCATTAATACTCTGTGGTAAAATAGTTTTTTCACAAGATGTTTTTAATCACCTTGGCAGGATTACCAGCAATTACTACATTACCAAGAAAAGATTTAGTAACAACCGAATTAGCTGCCACAACTACATTATCACCCAAAACAACACCCGACAAAATTTTAACATTATCACCAAGCCAAATATGCTTACCAAGAACAGTCCCCCCTCTAACATCAAGAGGCCTAGAACTCGGCAAAATATCAAGATAATCAACACCAAATGAATGGTTATGATCTGTAATCAAAACATCACTACCAATCAGACACCCGTCCCCTATAACAACAAGTTTCGCTGCTGCAATATGAACATTCTGACTTAAAGAAACATTATCACCAATGTGAATCATGCCCTCCCCTATCGCATCCAACCACGTAAACCGCCCAAGATTAACCCCCCTCCCGATAAAAATATTTTTAGACCCAACAATAGACACACCACGACCAACGATTAGATTCACTGCATTCAATGCATATGAATAGTATTTATTTCTTATTTTTAAGAAAAAAAATGAAAACACACGAAGAACCGCGATCAAAAATCGCTCCCTCAATAACCTCAACACCATTTAACAATCACCTCATTGTGATATTTTTTAGTCGGCAAGCAAACCTCATTGCCAAAAGCGCCACCCTTCCATAAGTTTCTTTTATTATAGAGTCCGCATCATCAACAATATATGTATATCCTTGACTAGTATAGACTGTTTTATAATACCAAGGAATAATAAATTTCACGTACAAAAGCCACTTCACTTTTAAGTACGTACTTTTAGTTACACATTTTTTTGCCACTTCATTTCTTAACATCCCTAAATAATTAACACAAAAACAGTGAAATAAGTTATACCCACCTTTCCCTGGTACAGATTTATTATCAAAATAATAACCCGTCAAAACCAAGTATTTTGTATTGCAATTAAAAAGCAGTGAAGTATGTGGAAACATATAATTCAATTGCTCTTTCGCATTTGGCACTCTTTCCAAGTCCGCCTTCCAAATACTAAAAGCAGAACTCCAAGTATTCTGAAAATTAGTGCAGCCGATAAATTCATTCAAATCATTACAATATCGGTCACTCGATAAACCCAAGGTATTATTAGAAAAAAACAGAGTTGATTTATCAACTAAATTCCTTTCAACCACATCGACCATTTTAGAAAACATGCCTGGTATAAAGCAGCTATAATCATTGTGTAGTTTTAGTAACTGCCCAGAGCCAGACTTCAATGCAATTATTGAATTATAAAAACCCAATACTGGATTACGAACATGCCTTATGTTATATCCTTTCTCAGCTAGAAGAACGCAATATTCCTCTACCTGATAGCCATCTGAATTATCAGCAACAACTATTTCATACTTTGACACAGGAACACCATCAGAAATAATAGACTGAATTGTGTCCACCAACAACTCGAAACGATCTTTTGTAGGTATACAAACCGAGATAATTATCATTGCTCACAACCAATTATAGACTTGAATGATTTTAATGACTTGAACAACTTGAGCGCCCCTTCAGGAACATCAAAAACAAAGAAATAACCACAACCTCAATAAAAACAGATATTATGCTCACACCTATAACTGAGAAATAATATGCGCCGGTTATTAGAAGAGGGAATCCTATAACACCCGAGACTATATAGGTAATACTAAACTCTTTAGTCATCCCCTTAGGCAGCATAATCTGAATACCGAGCATATTTGCAATGGCAACTACAGGTGGAATCCAAATTAAAATTTTCAGTACAATAACAGCACCCGGCAAGCTATCACCATACAACACATTAATAATGTGTTCAGAAAAACACATTAATATTAAACTTAAAACAAAAAATGGGATAACAAAGAATTTGAAAACCGTTCTAATTATACCATAAGCCTCATCCTGCTTCTCAAGCATTAACCTGCTTAGCCTTGGGTACAATGCTTGAGACACGGGATTAATTATTGATTGCACTGCTAATCTAATTTTGTCTGCTGCTGCATAAATACCAACACTGGCGGCCCCAGATGTGTACCCTAAAATCAATGGGACGCTTGTTGTATAAAGACTGACAAAAGATGTAGAAACAAAAATGTCCCACCCATCTTTTATCTCAACAGCTATATCCTGAAAATTAACCCTAGCAAAAAAAACCATCCTGGTTGAAAAACAATAAAAAAGTGAAATAACAGAGGCAACTAATGGCATACTCGCCTGTAATATAATAGCCAAAGAGAAATCATGCTTATCATTGACTAAAATATAAATAAGAACAACACCAGAAACACGAGAGATAAAATTACAGACAGCAATCCATTGCATTTTTTCATATGCCTGATAAAGCCACACAGGAAAAAACACACTCCCAAAAACACTTAGATAACCTAAATTAAAATATATCAAATGCTCTCTATAAGTAGATGTTAAAAGTACATAACTGTTTATTATAGAAAAGCCCAAAGCCGCTATCATTAACTTTGACAGAATCACCGAAGAAAAAACCTTCGACACAAATTTTTTATTATCAATATTTATCGCCAACTTCCGCGTTGCTGTCAAGTTAAAACCATACTCACTTAATATTATAAAATACTGTATTACAGTAAATATAAGAATGTAAACACCAAAAAGATCAACCCCCAAAACCTGCACCAATCTAGGTATAATCAAAAGAGGAAGTATATAATTAACAGCCTGTATACTAAAAAGTGAAAAAATATTCTTTAATAATAACCTGTCCAATGTTGACCTCATTTCACTAGCTTAGTAGTGCATTCTAACCAACAAGTAA
>NZ_JAGKRG010000053.1:0-474528 GCF_017939565.1 Aeromonas sp. SrichE-2G | reverse complement strand
CAATATCCTCACAATACATATAATATCGAATATCAAATCCATTGAGTTTTGCATAAAGATTAGCATCAAACATCAAAAATGCCCCTGATGCCCAATCAACATGCATGCTCTGAGCAATCAAATCCTTATCCAATACTGATGGATTATTCCCTGTTACATATGATTTTATAAAGTCAGTGAGGGAAGGGAACTTCCTTATAGAATTATCATACTTTATAAAGCCCTCATCCCTAAACAAATTAATAGTGGCTACTCGTGAATTATCAGACCTCATATTATATATGAGCGCCAACACATCCTCAGGACTAACAATGACATCAGGGTTCAAAACAAGAAACCAGCAGTCCTCCCCCCCCCCTTCTTTGTAAGCAGCTTGGAAAACTTTATTGTTATTTTCACCAAAACCAATTTTTTTATCGTTAGAAAGATAATTTATATTGGAGTGTTCGCACCATTGCTCAAATCCATCCTCCTTGACATTGTCAATCACAAAAACATCAAACTTATCTGCCAGGTTACCAATGCACTTTAAGGACTTAATCAAATCAAAATGATAGTGAGACACTACAGAAATTACGACTTTCACAGACACGCCCCCCTGACAACAACATTTCTTGCATATTCAAGCCACTGCTCATGACACGAACACACTTGCTTGTTTCGAATATTAACCTCTTCATGAGAAGCACCAGCACCACTATTTTCAGAAATCAATTCTCTTATAATTTTTGCAATCTCATGGGGAGCCAAATCACTATCAACTATATGTACAGCACCGGGGTTTAATTCCTTAATCATTAAAGAAGAAGGTATTTCAGTTGTGACCACTCTACAACCAGATATATACGCCTCTATATTTGGCAGTCCCAGACCTTCCCACTTTGACAAACATACAAATAGTCTTGACTTCATTAATGTACGAATAAATTCATCTCGCGATACGTTTTTTATTACACTCACGTCATCGATGACTTGCCTGCTCGCATTCAGAGCAATTACATTCACATTTAAAGTTCTTAATTCGTTAACCACACTGAGTGTTTTCACTGGGTCCTTGTAGAGGCCATCGCGAATGACAGTGACAACATCATTGCTCACCGCCTCCCCCCTTAAATTAGAAAACGCAAAGGGAACAAATGAAAAACCCTTAACTAATTCAAAATCAGGATCACCTATTTTTTTAGCAAGAACTCTATTAGTAAAAATCAAATTCCGGGAGTTAAGGTAATTTTTCCACAACACCCCTCCAATTACTTTTACCTTCGTAGGATAAAAATCAACCTCAACATCCTGAACTAAAGCAAATCGACTTCTTTTAACTACGTTGAACAATGATGTAAGATGATGGGTAGCAATATAATTTTTACAAAATAATGAATAACAAGATAAAAACACGAAGGATAATAAATTAAGAAGTGTGTTAATTTTACCACGAATAGGCGGACACAAGCTCACATCGTTAACTTTCTTGACGCTGAAACCGGAGTGACAATACACATTAAAACCAACAGACTCAAGGTGTTTGGCTAACTCCAAGGATACTAGATTTCCCCCAGACAACGCAAAACGCGGGATTGCAATATATATATTCACTTTTCAATCCTTTAAGTACTTTACATCAAAATACTTCAATGCCATGTACAATCTGTGCGTGGAAAAATAAAAACACATGACATACTTTTCTATTTTATTTCTTGAATATATAATTTTCTTCGCCCTTAC
Organism: Aeromonas sp. SrichE-2G; assembly: GCF_017939565.1. NCBI lineage: Bacteria > Pseudomonadati > Pseudomonadota > Gammaproteobacteria > Aeromonadales > Aeromonadaceae > Aeromonas > Aeromonas sp. SrichE-2G. The sequence goes on along the minus strand of NZ_JAGKRG010000053.1, from coordinate 472,806 downwards.
CATTTCATTATATCTTTCACGTAAGCTATCAGAGTTTTCATTCAATGTACTAAAACTTAAGTCATGTTCTAACTCATAATCAAGCACAAAAACACTTGCTTCAACACTTCTAGCAAATAACATCAAATCATCATCGGTACAATAATTCCTCAGTTTTTCATTGTACTCAAAACCATGCTGAGCTAAGAACTTCAAAGATAATGCCATACCACTATTAATCGCTGATATCTTGCAGCCAGCGACCTCCCCTTTTGGCGAAGTATGAAAATAAACTCCTTTGATGTAGAATATTTTTGTTGGGCTAACAATCTTATCTCTAAATCTAACAACAGGAAGAAGTATATTATACTCTTTGTCACGCGTAGATTTTTCAAACTGTTTGAAATAATTACAATCGAAAGTCGTATCTTGATCAAATATAAAAAGATACTGTTTATCAGCGATACTATCCTTAATCACCTTATTATAAACTTGCGATAATGGTTTATTGTCTGGGCAGTTAAAGTATGCGGCTTTCAAACCAAGCTTTCTTAAATTACCTGTTGCAACATCGATGCAATCTAAGTTTACATGACTAGGGCTATTATCCCAAAACAACACTTCATATTTTTTCTCGGAGATTTCTTTTTTTATAAAAATATTTAGTAAAGAACAGTATGTTTCTGACTCTAGTATTCGCCTATTGTAAAGCACAACCAATATTATATTTTTCATTTTAATCGACCATTAGATATATGTTTATCATTAAAAATGATCCATAGGAAAAATGCAGTCATTATTTTTTCTGAAAAGAATATTGGCCCTTTAAGAAGAAAGCTAAAAATCAAGGCCAGAAAGCCCATTAAAAATAATGATTTAACTATGGCATTTGGTAGATAAATGTTCGAGTTGAACACAATGACAAAATGAATTGCGTAACTTAACACGAACACCAAACCGGCAATACCAAATGCGATATAATTCAGTATTATCCCAGAATCTGTAGCATATTGAGCATTTATGCTTGGCTGTGCCCATATTCCCATACCTGTCAATGGTGGGACATCCCAGGGAATGAATAGATAACTATTCATTAACTCATTCGTTGATGCTGTTTCAAATGACCCAAATTCAATAAAATTAAATATTGGCTCAAATACAAATTGAAAAAATGAATATACTTCCTCGCTATCTGATATTGTAATGAAAGAAATTAAACATAGTGCCAAACCTAGGCACACATTAATACTATAAAATAGCTTTCTATTAGTAGACACAAATAAAATAAAGAAAGTAAATAACACCAATAAAAAGCCACTCCGCCCAGCAATAAGAGACAGAACAATGATAAACAATGTCGCAAAAAAGAATTTATAGTTCAAGGCGTATCGTTCAGAAAAACACCAGGGGATAAAAAACAGATACAGAATACCATAACCAATTGATGTGTCATAAATAGACAGACCCGATAAGCCTGTCGCTCTGAAGTGTCCCATTTCCGCCAATACCATCCATTCATCTGTTAGTTCAATAATAGAATTGAACTCACTTCTGAAAGCGGGGAAAATTAATTGCAAAGCAGTGATTGCAAGCTGGAATATTAGAGCAAAGAATATTGAATCCTTAATATTTTCAGAGTATTCCCCATGCAACCTCAAGGCAACTTCCCTAATGAAAAGACAACATCCTATCGGGATCACAACTGCTTTAAAAATATACCTAATCAATATGAACAAATAAGTTTCATCATGTTCCACATAAAAACAAAACAAGACCATGAGAACAAAAAAAGCCCACCACTTTAACTCTAAAAATATTAGAGAAGGTAGTTTTCCAAAAAAACAATAATAAATGAAACCCAGTACTGAAAATAAAAGCGGAGGGTATATTTTCACACCCGCGACAATATAACTACCTGAAAACAAACTAAAGGTAACAATTATATTAAAAAGTAGTTTTTTTGTTAGCATGCTTCTCTTCAGTTCGAATTGGAAGTAATGAATTCAAGGCTAGGCAATCTTCTATCTTTTTCTGATACTATTTTATTTTCAGTGACTGGCCATTGGATATCTAATTCTTTATCATTCCAAGCAATACCACCCTCACTATTCGGACTATAATACCTTGTAGCTTTGTACAAAAGCTCAGCAGACTCACTTAGCGTGAGAAAACCATGTGCAAAGCCTTCCGGGATCCATAGCTGACGCTTATTTTCCCCAGAAAGATATGCACCAACCCATTGTCCAAAAGTGGCTGAGCTTCTTCTGATATCAACTGCCACATCGAAGACTTCACCAGTAACACAGCGAACTAGCTTGCCTTGAGCATACGGCTCCAACTGGTAATGCAATCCACGTAACACACCTTTAGAGGACTTTGAATGATTGTCCTGCACAAAATTAACCGCATATCCCACCGTATCCTCAAATTGCTTATGATTAAAACTTTCGAAGAAAAAACCACGTTCGTCACCAAAGACCTTTGGTTCAAAAATAAGGACATCAGGTATAGCAGTCTTGATTACGTTCATTTTAAGCATTCCAACAGGAATAATTCTAGGCCCATAAGGGGGACACCTCCCCCAACATCATCAATGTCAAGTGTTAGCAACCATCCTCAGCAAGTACTGTCCATATGCATTTTTTGCAAGTGGTGCAGTCAGTATTCGTACTTGGTTGGCATCAATAAATTTCTGACGATAAGCAATCTCTTCAGGGCAAGCAACTTTCAACCCTTGCCGACGTTCAATGGTCTGAATGAAATTACTAGCTTCAATCAAGCTCTCATGAGTACCTGTATCCAGCCACGCATATCCGCGCCCCATCATTGCAACTGACAGATTACCTTGCTCAAGGTAAATGCGGTTAATATCAGTGATCTCCAGTTCGCCACGGGGAGAGGGCTTCAGACTCTTGGCTATCTCGACCACACTGTTGTCGTAGAAGTAGAGCCCTGTCACCGCATAATTGCTCTTGGGCTCCAACGGCTTTTCTTCTAGTGAAATAGCGTTACCTTGCTTATCAAATTCCACCACTCCATAACGCTCCGGGTCATGCACATGGTAGGCAAAAACGGTGGCGCCACTCTCTTTGGCCGCGGCCGCCTCCAGCTGTTTCTGCAGGTCGTGGCCATAGAAGATGTTGTCACCCAGCACCAGCGCACAGGGGTCTGAGCCGATAAACTCTTCACCCAGAATAAAGGCTTGCGCCAACCCGTCCGGGCTTGGTTGTACCTTGTATTGCAAATTCAGACCCCACTGGCTGCCATCACCCAGCAATTGCTCAAAACGGGGAGTATCTTGCGGCGTGCTGATGATCAAAATATCGCGAATCCCCGCCAGCATCAGGGTGCTGAGCGGATAGTAGATCATCGGCTTGTCATAGATAGGCAGCAGCTGCTTGCTCACCGCCATGGTCACCGGATAAAGACGGGTGCCTGAGCCACCGGCCAGAATAATGCCTTTACGTTTGGTCATGATGCTTGTTTCTTATTTTTAAATTGCAAAAGAAAAGGGTGGCTTGCGGCCACACCTTTTACGTTTTGTCCCTGCCAGCCTGGGAGGCAGTCACTACATCCCTGGCCAGTAATTTACTTGCCGAGGATCTCGGTCAACATCCGCTCCACACCGACGGTCCACTCCGGCAGCACCAGATCGAAGGTGCGCTGGAATTTGCCGGTATCAAGGCGGGAGTTATGGGGGCGTTTAGCCGGAGTCGGGAAGGCGCAGGTCGGCACTGCATTGAGTTGTGTCACCGCCAGTTCAACGCCAGCCTCTCTGGCTTTGGCAAACACCAGCTGGGCGTAGTCAAACCAGGTGGTGGTACCGGAGGCAATCAGATGGTACAGCCCGGCGACCTCGGGTTTGCACTGCGCCACGCGGATCGCATGGGCGGTGCAATCGGCCAGCAACTCGGCGCCGGTCGGAGCGCCGAATTGGTCATTGATGACCGACATTTCGCTGCGCTCCTTGCCAAAGCGCAACATGGTCTTGGCAAAGTTGGCCCCCCGAGCGGCGTAAACCCAGCTGGTGCGGAAGATCAGGTGACGGGAACAAAGCGCGGCCCCTTGCTCACCCGCCAGCTTGGTTTCGCCATAGACGTTGAGCGGGGCGGTTGCATCGGTTTCCACCCAGGGGCGCTCACCGCTGCCATCGAACACATAATCGGTGGAGTAATGCACTAACCAGGCACCCAATGCTTCCGCTTCTTTGGCTATCGCTGCCACGCTGGTTGCGTTAAGCAGCTCGGCAAATTCCTGCTCGCTTTCGGCCTTGTCGACTGCGGTGTGGGCTGCGGCGTTGACTATCACGTCCGGCTTGACCAAACGTACCGTGTCGGCCACCCCGGCCGGGTTGCTGAAATCACCGCAATAGTCAGTGGAGTCAAAATCAACGGCCGTGATGCGCCCCAGCGGCGCCAGTGCTCGTTGCAGCTCCCAGCCTACCTGACCGTTTTTGCCAAACAGCAGAATATGCATCAGGCACGCTCCCCGTAATTCTGCTCAATCCAGGATTGGTAGGCACCGCTCTTGACGTTGCTGACCCACTGCTGGTTATCCAGATACCACTGCACGGTTTTGCGAATACCCGACTCGAACGTTTCTTGCGGTTGCCAGGCAAGCTCGGCGCTCATCTTGCTGGCGTCAATGGCATAACGGCGATCATGACCGGGGCGGTCAGCCACATAGGTGATTTGATCGCGATAGGAGCCATCCTTGGGCACCATCTCATCCAGCAGATCGCAGATGGTATGAACGACGTCCAGATTCTGTTTCTCGTTATGACCGCCGATGTTGTAGGTCTCGCCGATCACACCTGTGGTGACCACGGTATAGAGCGCGCGGGCGTGATCTTCCACATAGAGCCAGTCACGGATCTGGTCGCCCTTGCCATAGACAGGCAGCGGCTTGCCATCCAGCGCATTGAGGATGACTAGCGGGATCAGCTTCTCGGGGAAGTGGAACGGGCCGTAGTTGTTGGAACAGTTGGTAACGATGGTCGGCAGGCCGTAAGTACGGCGCCAGGCGCGCACCAAATGGTCACTGGAGGCCTTGGAAGCAGAATAAGGACTGCTGGGGGCATAGGGGGTAGTTTCGGTAAAGAGCGGCAGTACCACACCGGGTTCGACTTCATCTGGATGGGGAAGGTCACCATACACCTCGTCGGTGGAGATGTGGTGGAAACGGAAGGCCGCCTTGCGTACCTCGTCAAGACCGTTCCAGTAGGCGCGAGCCGCCTCCAGCAGCATGTAGGTACCGACGATATTGGTCTCGATGAAGTCGGCAGGGCCGGTGATGGAGCGATCAACGTGGCTCTCGGCCGCCAAGTGCATCACGGCGTCCGGTTGATGCTGGGCAAAGACCCGATCCAGTTCAGCGCGGTTGCAGATATCCACCTCCTCAAAGGCATAACGTTCACTGTTTGCGATACAGGCCAAGGATTCCAGGTTGCCCGCATAGGTGAGTTTATCAAGGTTGATAACTGAGTCGTTGGTATCCCGGATGATATGGCGCACCACAGCCGAGCCGATAAAACCGGCACCGCCGGTCACAAGGATCTTCATTGAAAGGTTCCTGATTGCAATCTAATAAAAAGAAGAGACGTATAGTGATGTTGTACTGTCTTATGGCACCACGATTTGTCCATGGAGAAGAGGACGTGATTGTAGTGACACCATTGAATATCACAGAGTGGGCAACACTTAATAATTACTGATAAAACAAAGTGATAAGTAGATATGACGACTAAAGGTCCTCTACAGCGATAAGATCACTCAGGAGTGATGCACATAGACAATAATTATGCTACCGCCCTTGAGTTACAGCTCCCAACATGCTGCCTTTAAACTGATTGTGCTCGCTGTTGGCCATCATATCCTCCAGCTTCTTGTTCTGTTTGATGTTTAACAATGGTCGCATCACATTGCACATCCAGGCAGCCCGATAGCCTGCACTGCTCACATCTTGGGCAACCTGTGCCCAAAACCCAATTTTGGGTTAGATTCTATCTCGTTTGCCCCTAGGATGAACAGTCAATACACGAGGAAACCCCTGAGAGGAGCAGGATTCAATACACACCTTTTCTTTCCCCTCTATGCTCGCCTCATCACTCCCCTCATTGCCACCAGAAGTCTCTGGTTGCCAGAGGCCATTCCAAGCTGATGATAAACATATTTAAATTCAGATGGTTAATGTGTCCTATCATCTGGTGGCACAACTCGCTGTATGGCCTTGCCTCGGCAGGCGCCCTATCTCCCTGGTCAACGTCAACAAAGAGGTTTCCCCTCCCCCATGCGATCAGAACGGTCGCTCCCTGCCTCATTAAGACCCAATGGAGATGCAAGCAAGCCATCATCTAACTTGAATAACATCTCTGAACTTTGTTGGTCATGGCTAAGTCAAGGCTGGTAATAAAGGCAGGCACGATTCAGTCCCGATACAGGGGGGCAAGGTAGGATCCGGATTGACTCGCCCTCTTCTTGACCCTCTAATTGACAGCCTGGACCCCTATCATCATGCATCTTATGAAAATCCTACTGGTCGAAGACGACAAGCTGCTCAATCACCACCTATCCACGCTGCTGACCGAGGCCCAGAACCAGGTTCACAGCACGGACAATGCCCAGGTGGCGCTGCACTACGCGGCCGACTATCCCATCGACGTGGCCATCATCGACCTCGGCCTGCCGGACATGGACGGCCTGCAGCTTATCAGTCGTCTGCGCGAGCAGCAGATCCCCTTCCCCATCATAGTGTTGACTGCCCGGGGCAACTGGCAGGACAAGGTGGAAGGCCTGGAAGCCGGTGCCGATGACTACCTGGTCAAGCCCTTCCAGAAAGACGAATTGCTCGCCCGTCTCAATGCCCTGGTGCGGCGCAGTGCCGGTTTCATCTCCCCCAGGGTAAAGGCGGGTGATTATGAGCTGGATCTCTCCCGCAAGGAGCTGACCATTTCCGGCGAAGTCACCGTCCTCACCAGCTTCGAGTACCTGATCCTGGAGTACCTGATGCGCAACGCCCGTCAGGTTGTCTCCAAGCAGCAGCTGCTGGATCAGCTCTATGGGGACGGTGAAGGGGATCCCAACACCATAGAGGTCATGGTGAGCCGCCTGCGCAAAAAGCTGGATCCGGAGGGGAGCATCCAGCCCATCTCCACCATCCGCCGGCAGGGTTACATCTTCAACCTCTCCTGCAGTTGATACACCCCGTCATGCTGACCCCCATGAAACTGATCCGCCGCTCGCTGCATCTCAAGTTGATGATGAGTGCCATGCTGGTCATCGCGCTCATCATGGCCTTCTCGGTCTATATCCTCTACCTTGGCCACACCGAGGAGCAGGCCCAGAAGGCCAGTGCCCGTATGCAGGAGAACCTTTCCAAGCTGTTCTCCTCCAAGCAGCCTGAGCCCCACGCCATCACGGATCTCGGCAGCCTCACCCCGGATGCCATCGACCCCAATCTCGACACCCTGATCTGCCGCGCCGACGGGGCGCTGAGCTGGTCCAGCCTGCACATGCCCGAGGTGGTCTCCATCAAGGAGACCATCTGCCAGGACCTGATGAGGTACCTGGGCGGCCTGGATCAGGACTATTTCTTCAAGTTGCACACCATCAAAAATGGCGAGAGCTACTTTATTTACAGCCTGCGCTTCCTGCGCAATCACGGTGACGGTCCTACCACCTATTACGTGGTGATGGTCGACTCCGCAAAGCGCTACCAGGCACAGACCCGCGACTACCTCTACCGCTGCATTCGCCAGGCCCTGCTTGCCTACAGCCTGCTGGGCGCCCTGCTGCTGCTCACCAGCTTCTGGAGCCTCACCTCCCTGCGAACCATGGCGCGACAGATCGACGAGATCCGCGCCGGCACGCGGGAGGAGTTGTCCAGCGACTACGAGCGGGAGCTGACACCGCTGACAGAATCGGTCAACCAGCTGCTGGAGAACGAGCGCCAGCAGACCCAGCGCTACCAGCATGCCCTCAATGATCTCGCCCACAGTCTGAAGACACGGCTGGCACTCATCCAGATCACCGCCCAGGAGCTCAAGCTCGGCCACGAGATCCATGACAACATCAGTGAACAGATAACTACCATGGATCAGATAATCCAGTACCAGTTGCGCCGTGCCGTTACGGGCCGCAAGCGTCTTGCCAGCAAGGGAACCGAGCCAGTCCCCCTTATTGAAAAGCTGCTGGCCAGCCTCGCCAAGGTATACCGCCACAAGAAGCTGCAGACGGGTTTCCAGTTCGATGACGATGTCTTCTTTCACGGTGAACAGGGCGACCTGATGGAGTTGATGGGCAACCTGCTCGACAACGCCTGCAAGTTCGCCATCAGCGAAATCCAGGTCAGGGTCAACCGCCAGGGCCGTGGGCTGCTCATCGTGGTGGAGGACGACGGCCCCGGCATCGCCCCCGGCAAATCGCAGCAGATCTTCCAGCGCGGGGTCAGGGCCGACAGCTCCCCGGGCCAGGGGATAGGGCTCGCCGTGGTGACCGAGATAGTGCACAGCTACGGCGGCGAGATTCGGGTGGATGAATCCCCCCTCGGCGGCGCCCGCTTCCATATCTCCCTCCCCTGACAGATCGGGGCCAGGCTGACACCTGGCCCCATCCTTTTGCCTTGCGCTACGACGTCATTTTGGCGCCAGACCCCATACTTCCCCCTCGCAGCCCAGATCCCCTGAGGCATGAGAACACAGGGGCTAGCCCCTGTGACCTCCCCTGGCGGGCCTGACGCTTCTCGAAGAGCACATGACAGACGGACACAACAGACATAAAAAAACCGGCCGCGAGGGCCGGTGAAACAGTTCAGGCTTGTCAGGTGACAATGCGCACCCAGCGGATGAAGACAGCTTCCAATTCCCTGTGAAACCCTGTCTTCTTGAGTACGTGGGTTCACTCTACGCCAGGGTCACTGAACCAAGACTTAACCGTCATGACATCGATTCCCTGCCTCAGAGCCTAAACCCGAGAGACTGGCGCAGATAGGCGCCCGCACCGAGCAGGCCCGGGCCTTCGTGGGTGATGAGAAACACGGGGATGTCTTTGAGATAGGGCTTAAAGCGCCCCTTGTCCTCAAACGCCACCCGGAAACCCGAGGCGATGAAGAACTCCTGGAAGCGCGGTACTATGCCGCCGGCGATGTAAACGCCGCCAAAGGTGCCCATGTTGAGCGCCAGGTTGCCGGCAAAGCGGCCCATCAGCACGCAGAACAGGCTCAAGGTGCGGCGACAATCCAGGCAGTCTCCCGCCAGCGCCCGCTCGGTGATGTCTTTGGGGGCGAACGCCTGTGGCTCACGGCCATCGGATTTCACCAGGCCGCGGTAGAGGTTGACCAGACCCGGGCCCGACAGGAAACGCTCGGCCGACACATGCCCCAGCTCGCCACGCATCACCTGCAGCACGGCATCTTCCTCTTCCGTGTTGGCGGCGAAGTCCACGTGGCCCCCCTCGCCGGGCAGGCTCAGCCACTGTTCGCCAGCCTGCACCAGATGAGCCACCCCCAGACCGGTGCCGGCACCATAGATGGCGATGGGCTTGCCAGCCACCGGCTCGGTGCCGCCCAGCTGGATGCGATCCCCGTCAGCGAGGACCGGGACAGCCATGGAAACAGCGGTGAAATCGTTGATCACTTGCAGGCGGTCCAGGCCCAGGTTGGCCTGCATCTCGCTGATGGAGAACTCCCAGCTGTGGTTGGTCATGGCCACCCAGTCGCCATTGATGGGGCAGGCGATGGCGATACAGGCCTCACCCACCTTGGCATCGTGCTCTTCCAGATAGAGGCGCACCACGGCCTCCAGGCTGGGATGGGCCAGGCCCGAATAGGTTTTTGCCTGGGAAATGGCGCCCGTCGCCAGCTCACAGAGGGCCAGACGGGCATTGGTGCCGCCTACATCGCCCACCAGCGCATGGGTATGCTGCATAACAAACTCCTTCGTTACCGACTCGGGGCGGCCCTTACCGTCCCGACCTTGTTATTTGGCAGTCATACTACTCGACCCCACCGGCTGGCGGCGCGTTTTATGAATGCAACTGTGCGCCCGCTCACAGTGTTGTTGCTTTGCAACATTTGTAAGCGTTTTCAAGGCCTAACTGGAAGTTAGTAACTAAAAACTCGAAATAATTAGACATGAGTCATACTTTGTATTGACGAGATTAGTTCCGATAAGCGCTTGTCTTGTATAGTCCTCACCGAAATTGGAAACCTGCTTGAGCTGTGAACTTAGTGCACAGACACTGAAGTTAAATTACAAAAATGCCTGGTGGTAATGATGAATACCCTCGATAAAATTACGAACAATTTGGAAAGTTTCAGTAAATCAGAGCGTAAGGTGGCGGAAGTGATCCTGGCATCCCCCCAGACCGCCATTCACTCCAGCATTGCTACCCTGGCCAAGCTGGCGGATGTCAGCGAACCCACCGTCAATCGCTTCTGCCGTCGTCTCGATACCAAGGGCTTTCCCGACTTCAAACTGCACCTCGCCCAGAGCCTGGCCAACGGCACCCCCTATGTGAACCGCCACGTGGAAGCGGAAGACGGCCCCGACACTTACACCGCCAAGATCTTCGAATCCACCATGGCCTGCCTCGATGCCGCCAAGAACAGCCTCGACATCTCCGCCATCAACCGCTGCGTCGATATCCTGACCCAGTCCAAGAAGATCAGCTTCTTTGGCCTTGGCGCCTCTTCCGCCGTCGCCCGGGATGCCCAGAACAAGTTCTTCCGCTTCAACATCCCGGTGGTGAGCTTCGATGACATCGTCATGATGCGCATGAGCTGCATCAACAGCAGCGAAGGGGACGTGGTCGTACTCATCTCCCACACCGGTCGCACCAAGGCCCTGGTGGAGATCGCCGCCCTGGCCCGTGAAAACGATGCCACCGTCATCGGCATGACCGCCAAGGACTCCCCCCTGGCCCGCGAGTGCAACCTGGTACTCTCCATGGACGTGCCGGAAGACACCGACGTTTACATGCCCATGGCCTCGCGCATCGCCCAGCTTGCCCTGGTAGACGTACTGGCGACCGGCTTCACCCTGCGCCGGGGCATGAAATTTCGCGAAAACCTGAAGAAAGTCAAAGAAGGTTTGCGCGAATCCCGCTTTGATACCCCGCACTCCTCCTGATCATTCGGGGGTCCGCCCCCGACTGTCTATGCCACCAAGCTTGGTGTAGTATCGAAATTCAATTACACAAGACCACCCAGAGGGTCTGCAAGCAGGCGCCATGCCACACGCTTGACGGGGCAGTATTTCAAGTCATATCAACTTCACATTGGAGTCTTTCATGCCAAGACGTACAAAGATTGTCACCACACTTGGTCCGGCGACCGATCGCGACGGCATCCTCGAGGGGATCATTCGCGCCGGCGCCGACATGGTACGGATGAATTTCTCTCACGGCACTCCTGAAGATCATATCCAGCGCGCCAACCAGGTGCGTGACATCGCCGCCAAGCTGGGCCGTCACGTCGCCATCATGGGCGACCTGCAGGGCCCCAAGATCCGTGTCTCCACCTTCAAGGATGGCAAGATTTACCTCGCCATCGGCGACAAGTTCATCCTCGATGCCGCTCTCGGCAAAGGGGAAGGCTGCCAGGAGCAGGTCGGTATCGACTACAAGAGCCTGCCAAACGACGTGGTGTCCGGTGACATCCTGCTGCTGGACGACGGCCGCGTGCAGCTGAAGGTCGAGCAGGTGGAAGGCACCCGCATTCACACCACGGTGACCGTGGCTGGCCCGCTCTCCAACAACAAGGGCATCAACAAGAAGGGTGGCGGCCTCTCCGCTCCGGCCCTGACCGAGAAGGACAAGGAAGACATCAAGACCGCCGCCCGCATGAACGTGGACTACCTGGCCGTCTCCTTCCCCCGCAGCGGCGATGACCTGCGCTACGCCCGCGAACTGGCCCGCGAAGCCGGCTCCAACGCCAAGATCGTGGCCAAGGTCGAGCGCGCCGAGACCGTCGCCAGCGACGAGGCAATGGAAGACATCATCCTCGGATCCGACGCCGTCATGGTGGCCCGTGGGGATCTGGGCGTCGAGATCGGCGACCCCGAGCTTGTTGGCGTGCAGAAGAAGCTCATTCGCCACTCCCGCCGCCTGAATCGCGTGGTCATCACCGCGACCCAGATGATGGAGTCCATGATCAACGCGCCGCTGCCGACCCGTGCCGAAGTCATGGACGTGGCCAACGCCGTACTGGATGGTACCGATGCGGTGATGCTCTCCGCCGAGACCGCAGCCGGTCAGTTCCCCATCGAGACAGTGACCTCCATGGCCAGCGTCTGCGTGGGGGCCGAGAAGCACCCGAGCCTGAACGTCTCCAACCACCGCATGAGCTACACCTTCACCTCGGTGGAGGAAGCCGTCGCCATGTCCACCATGTATGCGGCCAACCACCTGGAAGGGGTCAAGGCGATCGTCGCACTGACCGAGTCCGGCACCACCCCGTTGCTGATGTCCCGCATCAGCTCCGGCCTGCCGATCTTCGCCATGTCCCCCCACAACAAGACCCTGGCCTGGGCCAACCTCTACCGCGGCGTCACGCCGGTGCTGTTTGACGGCGACGAAACCAAGCCTGTCTACGAGGTGTGCCGCGAGGCGCTGGACGCCCTCAAGACCAAGGGCCTGGTGCAAAGCGGCGACATGGTGTTGCTGACCCACGGCGACAAGATGGAAACCGTCGGCAGTACCAACACCTGCAAGGTGATGATGGTCGAGTAATCGCCTCTCTTGCCCGCAATAAAAACGGCTCCCTCGGGAGCCGTTTTTTAATGAACCCCTCCCCTAGCCGCGAAAGAGTTCCACCTTGTCGCCGTCCTGCAGGCTGCCGGCGCCGCGCACCACCACCCTGTCCCCCTGCTTGAGGGCGCCGCTCACCGCCACCTGCTGGTTGTCGCCAAACAGCACGGTCACCGGCACCCGGTTCACCTTGAGCTCCTCGCCGTGCTGCTCGACCTGATAGACCACGCTCCCCTCGGTGCCAAGCACCAGGGCATCCCGCGGCAACAGCATGGTCTGCTGCTCTCCCAGAGGCAGCGCCACCCGCACCGGCGAGCCGATGATAAAGCGGCCTGCCTCGGGTTTGAGGCGCAGTTCGATGAGGCGGGACTTGGGATCGGCGCTGGCCGCCCGCTGATAATAGACGCCGTGGCTGCTGAGCTGCTCCCCCTCCACCCGCAGCCGGGCATTCACCTCCAGCTGCTGGGCCCAGGCGATGGGCGCCCGCAACCGGATGTCCGGCTGCTCCGGATTGACCAGCTCCAACGCCCGTTCCCCTGCATCCACATGTTCACCCGGCTGGATGAAGTGCTCGTTCACCACACCATCGAAGGGCGCAAAGATGCGGCTCTTGCGCAGTTGCTCCTCAATCTGGCGCACCTGCACCCGGGCCAGCTGTTCTGCCAGCTCGGCCTGCTCCACGTCGTAACGGGCCTTGTCATACTGGCTCCGGGAGGCGCTCTTCTGTTGGTGCAACCGATCGAGGCGCTGGAACTCGGCCCGGGCGTAACGCAGGTTGCTCCCCTCCCTGGCCTGCTCCGCCCTGGCCTGCTCCAGCGAGAGTCGCAGGGTCGCGCTGTCCAGGCGCAGCAGCTCGTCCCCCGCCTTCACCTTGCTGCCGAACTCGGCTATCCACTCCACCCGGCCGCTCACCTCGGCGCTGAGCGCCGCCTGCTGGCGGCTCGCCACCGTGCCGCTGACCCAGATGCTGGCGCCCGCCTCCCCCCGAGCCACGTCCGCCAGGGTCACCATCTTGCCCTGTGCCAGTGCGGGTGCCCCGCCTGCCAGCAGAAGCGCGCCCACTACCATCCTTGTAAACATTTGTCTCATCGATGAGCTCCTTGCTCAGGCCCGCTGCCGAAGGGCTTGCGGTGCATCGGCCCGCTCGCCCAGCCGCAGGAAGGCGGGCAGCAGGATCAGGGTAAACAGGGTGCTGCAACTCATGCCGCCGACGATGACGGTGGCCAGCCCCCGGTAGATTTCGCTGCCCTCGCTCGGGCTCAGCATCAATGGCAACATGCCAAAGATGCTGGTGAGACTGGTCATGGCGATGGGGCGCATCCGGCTTTGCAGGGCATCGGCCACCGCCAGCTGGCGACTCAACCCCTCCCGCTCCGCCGTGCGGGTCTGATGCACCAGCAGGATGGCATTGTTGACCACCAGCCCCAGCAGGATGACGAAGCCGATGATGGTCAGCAGGTCCATCGGCAGCGGCACCAGGAGGCCGCTCAGACGCAGCGCCAGCACGCCGCCGACCGCGGCCAGAGGCAGAGTCAGCAGCACCAGCACGGCATCCCTGATGGAGGCGAAGACCCCCCACAGCAGGATGAGCAGGATCATCACGGCAAACAGGAAGATGCTGCCTAGGTTGTCCAGCGCCTGTTGCAGGCTGTCGGCATTGCCGGCGACCTGCAGCTCGCCGCCGGCCGGCAGTATGGGTCGGATGGCGGGGAAGCTCTTGTGCTGCAGGATCTCCAGCACCTGCTCCATGCTCATGCCGTCCGGCGGCGTGATAAAGAGCTGGATGCTGCGCCGCCCGTCGGCCCGGAAGATGCTCTCCGGCCCCAGGCTGTGCTCCACCCGCAGTAGTTCGCCCAGCGGCACGATACGCCCGGACGGGGTCGCAAGCGGCACGGCTCTGAGCTCATCCGGATTGGCCGAGCTCTGGCCCATCAGCAGGATGTCCAGCCTGTCTTCGCCGTCGAAATACTCGCCGACCCGCAGGCCATCCCCGAAGGTCTGGATAATGGTAGGCATGGGGGTGCGATCCCAGCCCACCTCGGCGAGGCGCCTGTCTTGCGGCACCAGCCGCAACTCCGGGGCAGTGAAGTCGAGGCCGGGATCCGGCCTGACCTGGGAACCAGGCAGGTCTTTCTGTACGATGGCCATGCTCTCGCGGGCCGCCCGATAGAGCTCGGGCAGAGAGCCCCCCTGGATGAGCAACGAGATGCTGTTCTCGCTGTCAAAGCCGCCAAACAGGGAGCCCTGGCCGCCGAAGGCCCGGGTGTCCGGGATATTGGCGAACAGCTTGTCCATCAGCAGGCGCTCAAGCACCTTGATCTGGGTCTCGTCCTTGGGACGCACCCCGATCTGGGCACCTCCCGGGTAGCGCAGGATGTAATAGTTCTTGAGGGCCGGCTCCTGCTCCCCCTTCATGTAGGGATCCAGCCTGGCAATCAGGGTATCTAACACCTCCTCTCGCTGGGCTTTGGGGTTGACCCCGGGGGTGAAGGTCATCCAGACGTCGATGGCATCCCTTTTCACGTCCGGCAGGTAGTTCATCTTGGGCAGCAGCAGCCAGCTCGCCAGCACGGGCAGACTCATCATCAGGGCGATGATGGCCCAGCGCCGGCGAGGCGTCGCTGTCCAGCGGATCACGTGACGGGTGGTGCCCTGCCACAGCTTGTCGTAAGGATCGATCAGCCTCTCGCGTCCCATCCAGCGCGCCGCCACCGCCGGCAGCACGGTGACCGCCACCACCATGGAGACGGTCACGGCGCAGGCGATGGTCAACGCGAGATCGGCAAACAGCTGGCCCTCCACGTCGTTGAGCAGCAGCACCGGCAGGAAGATGGCGACCGTGGTCAGGGTGGAGGCCACCAGCGCCGTCCACACTCGGCTGGTCCCCTCCAATGCCGCCTCCGACTTGCTGATATCCCCCGGCTCGGTGCGGCGGTAGATGCTCTCCAGCACCACGATGGCGGCATCGAGCACCATGCCCACCGCAAAGGCGATGCCGGCCAGGGAGATGACGTTGAGAGTGCGCCCCATCACCTTGAGCAAACAGAAGGTGAGCATGATGCTGATGGGGATGGCGATCGCTATCATCAGGGTCGCCTTGAGCCGGCGCAGAAAGACCCAGAGGATGGCGCAGGAGAGCAGCACGCCGAGCCCCAGGTTGGCGGTCACCATGCTCACCGCCCTGTTGATGTAGAGAGAGGCGTCGAACGACTGCTCCATATGCAGGCCGACCGGCTCCAGCACCTCGCGGTTGAGCTCGCCCACCTTGAGCTTGATCGCCTCCAGCGCCGCCAGGGCGTTGGCGCCGCTCTCCTTGAAGATCTGGGCCGCGATGGCGGTGTTGCCGTTCTGGATGCGCAGCACCGGGTTCTCCTCCCGGGCCAGTCGCACCTCGGCCACATCCCGCAGATAGATGGGCAGGCCGTCGCGCCAGTCCACCACCTTGTCTCCCAGGGTCTCCACGTCGTAGCGACCGGCGAAGCGCAGCTTGTATTCCCAGCGGCCGATGTCGAGGGTGCCGGCCGACACGTCCCAGTCGGTGCTAGCCCGGCTGGCCAATACCGGGATCTCCACCCCCAGCTCGGCGGCGCGGTAGGGGTCGAAGCGGACCTGGATCTGACGCTCGTTGATCCCCTCTACCTCCACGGTGGAGACCCCGGGGATCCGCTCAAGCTCCGGCTTGACCCGCGCCTCGATCAGCGCCTGATGATCGTCGATCAAGCCCTTGGCGCCAGGCAGCTGCTGGATGAAGAAGAAGGTGAGGGTATCGTTGCTGCTGTAGTTGTTGACGTAGGGGCCGTCGATGTTGTCCGGCAGGCCGGAGACCCGGTTCAGCCGCGAGATGACGTCGAGCTGGGCACGCTGCATGTCGGTGCCGAGGGCGAACTCCATGTTGATCTCGGTGAAGCCAGGGTAGCTGTTGCTGCCGATGCTTTTCAGCCCCTGCACCCCCTGCATCTCCTGCTCGATGGGGTCGGTTATCTCCGACTCCATCTCCTGGGGCGAGGCGGAGCGCCAGCTCACCGAGATGTTGAGGTGGGGACGGTCTATGTCGGGGAACAGCTGGACAGGCAGCCCCCGGATGCTGAGCAGGCCCAGCAAAAAGATCAGCACGACCGAGACCGCCACCCAGATGGGGCGTTCGATCGCCGTTTTGGCGAGGTTCATTCACTCTTCCTGAGTTGTTGTTATCGGCCATTCCAGTGGCCTTGCTTCCTGCCCCAAGGGTGGGGGCCATTGCATTAAACTGGAATTAATCCAGGTTGTAAATGCCTGGTTAAACAACAAAAAAACCGGCCACTTGGGCCGGTTTTCCATTTACTGTCGGGATCAGGCAGCGTGCACAACCGGGTTCGGTTGAGACAAGCCCTCCAGCTCGCCAGGAGCGAAGTTGTCCACCTGGATTGCCTCGTAACGCAGGGCATCGGCGGCCAGCAGCTTGTCGGCCTCCTCCTTGCCAAGGATGGATTGGGACAGGGCCGCCTCCACCAGTTCCGCTAGTGCCATCTTGCGGGGCAGCCTACCCTCCTTCTGGGCCTGCACCAGCTTCTTCTCGATGGGCTGGACGGCGACCATGGCCTGGAAGGCGCGCTCCATCAGGCCGACCGGATCCGCCTCGTCCTTGCCAACGTAGCAAAGCGCGGTCAGACGGTCGCGGAACTCGCCCGGTGTCATCATGGCCAGGCAGATGGCGTGGCAGCGGTCATCGGACGGCATCTTGTAACCCACGCCGAACGGGAAGACCACGCGCTTGAGTACGGCGCCCACCACCTTGTTCGGGAAGTTCTGGAAGAAGCCCTCGAACGCCTTGCCAATCAGGTAGAGGTTGCGCTCCACCGCGTACTGCACGAACGGCAGATCCGAGACCATGCGGCCCTGATCCTCGTAGTGCTTGAGGGTGGCGGAGGCGAGATAGAGGTGGCTCAGCACGTCACCCAGACGGGCGGAGATCATCTCCTTGCGCTTGAGATCGCCACCCAGCATCAGCATGGAGACGTCGGCACAGAGCGCCAACCCCTTGCTCATGCGGGAGAGCTGCTTGTAGTATCGGGCGGTTTCACCAGCCACCGGGGCGCTGTTGAACTGGCCCAGGGTCAGCCCCTGGAACAAGGAGCCGAAGAAGTTGCCGGTGCCAAAGGCAATGTGCTTCATCAGCAGGGCGTCGAACTTCTCGAGACCGCGCTCCACGTCGGTGTCGGCCGCCGCTTCCAGCTCGGCAAACACGTACGGGTGGCAGCGGGTGGCCCCCTGGCCGAAGATCATCAGGTTGCGGGTCAGGATGTTGGCCCCTTCCACCGTGATGGCCACCGGAATGCCCATGTAGGCGTAGCCGGTGTAGTTTTTCGGACCCAGCTGGATGGCACGACCGGCGTGGATGTCCATGGAGTCGTCCATCACCTGGCGGGCCATCTCGGTCATGTGGTACTTGGAGATGGCGGTGACGATGGCCGGCGCCTGACCGAGATCCAGAGAGCCTGCGGTCATGCGACGGGCCCCTTCCAGCTGATAGGTGAGGCCGCCAATGCGGGCCAGCGCCTCCTGCACCCCTTCAAACTTGCCGATGGACATGCCGAACTGCTTGCGCACGTAGGAGTAGGCCCCCACGGTGCGGCTCGCCATGTGGCCGCAGGCGGTGCCGAGGGCAGGCAGCGAGATGCCACGACCGGCGGAGAGGCATTCGACCAGCATGCGCCAGCCGCGACCGGCGTAATCCGGGCCACCGATGATCCAGTCGAGCGGAATGAACACGTCCTTGCCGAAGGTCGGGCCGTTCAGGAACGCCAGACCCATGGGGTAGTGGCGATCGCCGACACGCACGCCCGGGTGACTGGTGGGGATCAGCGCACAGGTGATACCGATCTCCTCCTTGTCCCCCAGCAGTTTTTCCGGGTCATACAGCTTGAACGCCAGCCCCAGCACGGTGGCGCGCGGCGCCAGGGTGATGTAGCGCTTGTTCCAGTTGAGGCGAATGCCGAGCACTTCCTCCCCCTTGTGCATGCCCTTGCAGACGATCCCCTTGTCAGGGATGGCACCGGCGTCGGAACCCGCTTCCGGACCGGTCAGGGCGAAGCAGGGGACCTCCTTGCCGTTGGCCAGCCCCGGCAGCCAGAAGTCCTTCTGGGCCTGGGTGCCGTAATGCATCAGCAGCTCGCCCGGGCCTAAGGAGTTCGGCACCATGACGGTGACCGCCACGCTCAGACTCTTGGTGGCGATGCGGGTGACGATGGTGGAGTTGGCAATCGCGGAGAATTCGCGGCCACCGTAGGATTTCGGGATGATCAGGGAGAAGAAGCCTTCCTTCTTCAGATAGTCCCAGACCGGCTCCGGCAGGTCTTTGGTTTCGTTGACGATCTTGAAGTCGTCGACCATGGCGAGCAGGGTTTCGACTTGGTTGTCGATGAACGCCTGCTCCTCCGCGCTCAGCTCGGCCTTGCCGTAGCCGTGCAGTTTTTTCCAGTCCGGGTTGCCGCGAAACAGCTCCCCGTCCCACCAGACGGAGCCGGCCTCCATGGCCTCCCGCTCGGTGGCGGACAGGGGTGGCAGTATCTTCTTGAAGATGCCAAACACCGGGCGGGTCACCACCTTTTTACGGATGGAGGGTACGCCGAGCACTACGGCTATCGCCAGCACCAGCAGGACAAGCAATGTGATCATACCGAAGTTCCTTCTATTTCACTGTTTCCGTTGATTTATTGTTGGTATTACACGGCCAGGGAGAGCCTGGTCGACTCCACGGGCGCCCCGACACCGGACGCCAGATAGGGAATAACATTGCGCACCAGCCCTTCCACATCGAGCTGCTGGCCAAAATCGGCCTGGGCGATGTCACGCAGAGCATCGGCGGAGGCCATGGTGAACACGACGGTGCCCAGGGTGAAGTGCAGGCGCCAGAAGAGATCCGCCGGCGACAAGTCCGGATTGGCCTTGGAGATGGCCTGGGTGATCCCGTGCAGGGTCGTACCGTAGTGGGTCGTGATGAAACGGCGCAGGTGGCCCTGGCTGTCGATGTAGCCGCGTCCCAGCAGCTGCATGAAGAGCGCAGGCCCGTTGGCCCGCACCGCCACCAGCTTCATCAGGGGATCGACGAAACTCTCGAACACCTGCAGCAGGGTCAGCTGATCCTGCGCCATCAGGGTCTGCAGACGCGTCTCCAGCGCCGGCATGAACAGGCTCAGGTAGCGATCGAGCACCGCCTGGATCAGCTCCTTCTTGGAGCCGAAGTGGTAGTTGACGGACGCCAGGTTCACCTCGGCCTCGCTGGTGATCAGACGCAACGAGGTATCGGCGAACCCCCGCTCGGCAAACAGCACCTCGGCGGCATCGAGAATACGGTTCTTGGTATCGATTTTACTCACAGGACACCTCTCTTAAACGAATGTTTAAAAAGTACGTTTCACACTCAGTGATGTCAAGAGAATGTGAACAGGTGTTGATGGAATGTTTTTAATCAAAAAAGGGGAACAAGAGGGGAACTTCGCGACCAGACCGGACTCTATATCTATGCCACTGCAATTAAACATTAAGTCTCGCCCAACCTGCTTCATGCTAGTTGGGCATTTTTTTACCCTGCAGCGACCCGATGCGTCGACAGACAAGCAAAAAAAACCGTCGCAGGGGCGACGGTGGGGAAAATCGGGTCGAACCATCCAATGTCAACCCATCGATGGGAGTTCAGGCTGCATCGACCAGGCCATGGTCGCAGACAAAGGTGGTCAGACTTTGTCAGTACTGGCGCAATTTGTGACAAAGTATGACAGCCAGCCACATGGCCCGACTCGGCCAATCTTGCTATGCTGACGCCTCATGCCAGAGGGGAGAGAAGATGAAGTACACGGTCGATACCCACACGCACACCGTCGCCAGCACCCACGCCTACAGCACCATCCACGACTACCTGCCCATAGCCAAAGCCAAGGGGATCAAACTCTTCGCCACCACGGATCACGGCCCCGACATGGCCGACGCCCCTCACTACTGGCATTTCGTCAATCTGCACGTCCTGCCCAGGGTGGTGGACGGGGTCGGCATCCTGCGCGGCATCGAGGCCAACATCAAGAACATCGACGGTGAAATAGACTTCCCCGAGCGCTACGAGTCGCGGCTCGACATGATCATGGCGGGCTTCCACGAGCCGGTGTTTCCCCCCTGCGATCGGGCGACCCACACCCAGGCTATGATCAACGCCATCAAGAGCGGTCGGGTCGACATGATAAGCCACCCGGGCAATCCCGCCTTCCCCATCGATATCCAGGCGGTGGTCAGGGCGGCAGCCGAATACCGGGTCGCCCTGGAGGTCAACAACTCCTCGTTCAGCCACTCCCGTGCGGGCAGCGAGGCAAACTGCCGCGCCATCGTCGAGGCGGCGCGCGACCTTGGCGCCTACCTCACCTTCGGCTCCGACTCCCACGTGGCCTTCAGCCTGGGAGACTTTGACTACTGCCACCGGCTGGTGACCGAGGCCGGCTTCCCCGAGGAGCGGATACTCGCGCGCTCCCCCCGTGCCCTGCTCGATTTCCTGGAGAGTCGTGGCCGCGCCCATATCCCGGAGTTCGTCGATCTCTAAAGACCGCTAACATCATGAGCCAACTCATAAAATTGAAGCAGCTCAATTGACTTGTCAGCCCTTTTTCACGACTCTGAAGTTCACGAAGCCGGTATAGCTCAGTTGGTAGAGCAGCGCATTCGTAATGCGAAGGTCGCAGGTTCGACTCCTGTTTCCGGCACCAGATAGACGAAGGGTTGGCCTCATCGCGAGGCCAACCCTTCGTGTTTTCAGTCGTCCTGCCCCTGGGAGCCGGGCAACACTACCCCTATGGCGCATCACCCCATGGCGTACCCGACGCGTCAGGGCTCTCCTCATAAACCACATGCTGATGACGCCCGGCGCGCTTCGCCTCATACAGCGCCTTGTCGGCCTGCTCGCAGAGCTGCTCCAGGGTCTTGCCAAACTGCCATGGTGCGATCCCTATGCTCAGGGTGACATGGCTCGCCGTCTCCGAGGCTTCATGTTTCAGTCCCATCGTCATCATCCGCTCGCGGATCCGGGTCGCCACTCGCTGCGCCCCGTCGGCATCGGTGGCGTCCAGAAAGACGATGAACTCCTCCCCGCCATAGCGCCCGACGAAGTCGATGTCCTCGCGCACGCAGGATTGCAGACAGCCGGCCACCTTCTGCAGGCAGCGATCACCGGCCGGATGACCGTAACGATCGTTGTATTTCTTGAAGTGGTCCACATCGATCATCAGCACGGCCGCGGCCTCGCTGCTCTCTTTCTTGCGCGCAAGTTTATTGCCGGCACAGGAGAAGAATGCCTGTCGATTGGGAATGGACAACAGGGCATCCATATTCAGCGAGTGGATCAGTTTTTTTGTCAGTTTGAAGTTGTTGTACTCTATCTGGGCAATAAAGCCGATGGCGCGACGCACGGCATAAAATATCATGGCAATGAATGACATCAGAAACCCAATGACCAGAATGGACATGGCAATACTGACCGAATGGTTACCCAGCATCTGGTTCAATACCAGACAGAGCAGCATCACCATGCTGAAATGGGGAATGACCAGTATGGCCCCAATATAGCTTATCGGGATCAAGACAATCAGCGCGGGTTGAATAGAGAGGATCACGGTCGCATCATGGATGACCTGATGCTGGTAATATGACAAGACCGCCAGCCAGACCATGGTGAACACATAGGTGCAGGTAATGAAGTACCGTTGAAATGCCTTGTCTGTGTGGGTACTGCTGTGTTTATTGCCGAAACACAGGGAGGGGTACACCATGAACAGAGAATAAGAGACTAGCATGGCGACCATGATATATCTGTCATAGTGAAAATCGAACATACCGGTGAACAGCGGTGCCTCAAAATGCGCATAATCAAGCGCCGTGACATAGATGATGCGAAGCAACACCACCAGCAATATCATCAGATTGGAGGCAACAAAGATCTGCATGCCTTTTCGAGACATGCCGGTGATATGTTTCACCAGAAAATCATGTTGTTGCAGCGATACCTCATCAGACAGGATGGTCGATGAGATCAGCGAGGTATCGGATTTTTCCAAGGCATTAAAAAATCGATTCTGAGCCATTTAACTCGTTCCTTCCAATCAAGAGGATCCTGTTCGTCACATCATCGTCTGTCGGTGCTGCCACCACGGTACCAGATCCCGGGCAGGGAGTGCCGGGGAGAAGTAGAACCCCTGCAGACTGTGGCACCCCATCTCCCTGAGCATCTGGATCTGCTCTTGCGTCTCCACCCCTTCGGCCACGGTATGCATGTCCAGGTCACTGGCCATCCCCAACGACAGGTGCACGGCCGAGCGGTAACGGGCATCCTTCTGCATGTTGGCAACGAAAACCCGGTCAATCTTCAGCGTGGATACCGGGCTCTGTACCAGATGCAGCAAGGACGCATGACCCGTACCAAAGTCATCGATGGCCAGCTCGACACCGTGCAGGCGCAGGCGGGACGCCGTCTCCAGCAGGCTGGGCAGATCGCCGTAATCCTCGGTTTCGGTAATTTCCAGACACAGCAGGCGCCCGGGCAACCCGTGGTATTCCAGCAGCGCGATCACGCGGTCGGCAAAGGTCGCCTTCGTCAAGGCCGACGGGGGAACGTTGACCGAGACCTGTATCTCCATGCCTAGCGCCAGCCACTGCCGGCAGTGCGCGATGGATTGCCCGAGCATCTGCCAGCTGAGTTCCGCCATCAGGTGGTGTCGCTGCAGGGGCTCGATGAAGCAGGCTGGCGACAGGGTACCACGGGTTGGATGCTCCCAGCGGGCAAGCGCCTCGACCCCCGTCAGTACACCGGTGTCAGCCTCGACTTGCGGCTGGAAATAGGCCTCGAATTGCTGCTCATCCAGTGCCTGCTGTAATTCCTGTCGATTGGGGCTAAACGCATGGGGTTCTGTATGCGGCGTTGTCAACGGCTTGGGCAGATGCCCCAGCTGCTCCTGAAGTTGCTGTCTGCTGACGGGTTTTTGCAGCGAATGGCACACAGTGACCCCTTCGAGCGCAGCCATCTGCACCACGGCATGGAGCACATCCGCACTGGCCGCACTGACCAGCAGCACGGGGCAAGGTGCCTCCCATTGCGCGAGTGAGCGCAAGAAGCTGACCCCGTCCATGCCTGGCATGTTCAAGTCACAGATCAGCACATCTGGCATCCCCTGCTGCCTGATGATGTCGAGCGCCGCCAGACCATCCCGGACTTTATGAATGGTGTCGGCCAGTGGCCTGCACAGCTCATGTAACCAGTCGAGCTGGAAGGGTTCATCTTCAATTATCAGCAAATTTGAAAGTGTGCTCATCATTTACCTCATGAACCATCACCTCTTTACACTCTCGCCAATAAATCAATATTTTCGCGGATATTGGAATGAGTCACTTTATATTCTATAGAGATGATTATTGACGTTGAATATACATGGTCATCACAGTCTTTAACGGAGCGGCACCAGGCCTGAATGCATCACCTTGTAGGTGTATTCTGGTGCTGACAGAAATGCCTCCCGCGGCAATTTTTATCAAAAGCATTGCAAGACAGCTGTTTACACATCCATCCATTTATTTATTACTCCCTCTCTTTAATCCATTTGTTATTTTCGTCTTGGTAAGAGGGCCTGCATTGGGGTTTGTATTTTAATCAGAAGGGATGGGTAAGTCTGTTCCCTAAAGAACAGACCTTGCCGCCGAATCGCCATAGGATAATAAGTGAACAGATTGTCCCCTCAGGCTGATATGTCCCGGGTCGGGTCCCACCGCTATTTCCTCGAATGGAGATCGCCTCTGACAATGCAGTGACAGCATGAGGCTCGTAAAAAGACCCACGATTGTTCAGCATCACTATGACAAGCAGCGAGGTTTATTATGAACGCATACCAATTTGAACAGACCCATGGGGTTTCACAGCACCATTTGAATCAGGATTATGTGCTCGAACTGCTTGCCGACGACCTTGCGCTCGTGCAGTCACTGCTGACGAACTACCTGCAGATGAGTCCCGACGAGATGGCAGGCCTGAAGCTGGCCATAGAGGCGGCGGATACCGCCCTGATCAAACAACACGCTCACCGTCTGCGCGGCCTGCTGCGCTACTTCGGAGCCCAGGACCTGGAAGACATGCTGCTTGAGATGGAGGTCACCGATGCCGCCACCGAGCACGGGGAACTGCAAGTCAGCTATCAGTTGTTCACCGAGGCCGCCCGGATACTGACGCAGGAGGTCCAGGCATGGCTCGACCGCCTCGCGCCCTCCTCGACTTGCAGTGAAGACGACAGACGCGCCCTTGCCTGTGACAGTGCTTGACAACTTCCCCTTTGCGGCTCATCAAATGGAACCTTCAGGGACATTTCATCGAGGAGTCGCATCCATGGATCGCCATACCCGGCCGCAGGCTGACGAGATCCGGTGGCCTTGCTCGCTGCCGGCCAGCACCCAGGCACAACTGCTGAAGATCGCCCGCCACTACGATCCTGCCCAGCTCGGAGGAAACCTCCCCGGCGTGCTCTATGTGGCGTCAGGTTGCCTCATCGGCTATGCCACCCACGCCGGCATGGAGAACTCTCTGGGCCTCATCTTCGGGCGCGGCAGCTGGTTTGGCACCCAGTACATTCACAACCCGACCTACACGCCGGTCGAGTTTTTCGAGCCCCTGTTACCCACCGAGCTCATCCTGTTCCCGAAAGAGGAGCTCGAGCCCCTGCTGGAGCAGGATCCCCATCTCTACAAGTTCCTGTTCTATATCGCCCAGTACATGGGCCGCCTTGCGATCCAGATGGGGAGCAACAGTCTGTACTGCCTGACCACCCGCACCGTCTATGTGCTGCTGGAGCTGGCGACCAAGCATGCCCTGGCCAACGATCGCGAGCCCAGCCTCGAGATCACCCAGCAGACCCTGAGCCGGATCATCGGCATCAGCCGCCCCCGCCTCAACGAGGTGCTCAAGCAGCTTTCCGCAGCCGGTGAACTGCTCCTGGGCAGGGGCGAGATCACCTTGCTGGACATGGCCGCCCTCAAGACCCGGCTCCCCCCGCTCGGCTTCACCTACCACGACCCCGCACCGCACACGGCGCAGGAGGATGCCGGGGCCCGGCTCCCCTCCCCCTGAGCCCGTGGATGACCAGCATCCGGCTGGCAACGCCTGACCTGTGCCCTCCCCGCGAGAAGGGCGGCCTCTCTTCCCGCCATAAAAAAGGGGCGAACCCTGTGGTTCGCCCCTGATGTTTGTTACGTCAACCCCGACGGGTCAACCCTGTTTGTCAGATGCCAACTCTGCATCCTTCGGCGCCTGCCAGCCGCCGCCGACCGCCTTGTAGAGCGCGACCTGGTTGCCAAGCTGGGCCAGTCGGGTGCTGATCAGCCCCTGCTTGGCACTGAACAGGGAGCGCTGGGCATCGAGTCGGGTGAGGTAGCTGTCCACCCCCTGCTCGTAGCGCACCTCCGCCAGCTTGAAGTAGGTCTGGTTCGCGTCCACCAGTGCCTGCTGCGCCTGCAGCTGCTGCTCGTAGTCCGCCTGGGCGCCAAGGGCATCGGCCACCTCCTTGAAGGCGGTCTGGATGCTCTTCTCGTAGCTGGCCACCGCCTGTTTGGTGCTCACCTCGGCCACGTCCAGATCCGCGATGCGCTTGCCGCCATCGAAGATGGGCAGGCTTATCTGGGGCATGAAGGTCCAGGTGCCGGTACCACCGTCAAACAGGCCGCTCAGCTGGTTGCTGGCAGTGCCCGCCGTCGCGGTGAGCGAGATGGTCGGGAAGAAGGCAGCCCGCGCCGCGCCGATATTGGCGTTGGCCGCCTTCAGACTGTGCTCCGCCGCCAGGATGTCCGGGCGTTGTTGCAGCAGGCTGGAGGGGGCGCCCACCGGGATTGCGGCCAGTTGCACCTCGGCCAGGGTCGCCGGTTGTCCGTCCAGCACCGGTGCCTCGGTGCCGAGCAGCAGGGCCAGGCCGTTTCTGTCCTGTTTCACCTGCCGCTGGTACTGGGCCTGGCTGACCCTGGCACTCTCCAGTGCGGTACGGCTCTGGGCCAGCTCCATCTCGGAGGCGGCCCCCAGCCGGTACTTGTGCTCGGTCAGGGCATAGCTCTCCTGCTCGGTCGCAAGCGTCGCCTGGCTCAGGGCCAGCAGCTCCTGATCCGCCAGCAGGGTGAAGTAGGCGTTCGCCACCGAGGCCACCAGGGCGATCTGGGTGCTGCGCTGGGTCTCGATTTGAGCAAGGTAGGTTTCCAGAGCCTGATCTTTCAGGCTCTGGATCCGGCCAAACAGATCCAGTTCATAGGCGGTGATACCGATGTCTGCACCGTACTGGCTGCTGATGGTGCCCTGCCCCGTGCTGCTGAGATCGTCGGATCCCTGCTGGCGGGTGCCGCTGCCACTGACGGCCAGGGTCGGCAGTTGGGCCGCCCGCTGGATCCGGTATTGCGCCTCATAGGCCTCGACATTGAGGGCGGCGAGGCGCAGATCCCGGTTGTTCTCGAGGGCCGTGCCAATCAGCTTTTGCAGCGCCGGATCGAGGAACTGCTCGCGCCAGGGGGCAAGCTCCCCCCTGGTGGCCAGATTGTCTTGCCAGGAGGCCCCTTGCGGTAGCTCGGGCCGCTGGTAGTCGGGGGCCATGGAACAGCCCCCCAGTATCAGGGTCACGCCGAGGGCAATCAGGGTCTTAGTCATGTTTGATCTCCTTGGCGTGGGCAATGCGCTCCTCGGCGCTGTGGTGCTCGGTGAAGTAACGCATCACCAGCACGAAGAACAGCGGTACGAAGAAGATGGCGAGCACGGTGGCGCTGATCATCCCCCCCATCACGCCGGTACCGATGGCGTTGCGGCTGCTGGCACCGGCACCGGTACTGATCACCAGGGGCAGTACGCCCAGGATGAAGGCGAGCGAGGTCATCAGGATGGGGCGCAGACGCTGACGCGAGGCCTCCACCACGGCTTCCCCGAGCTTCATCCCCTTGTCGTGCAGCTCCTTGGCAAACTCGACGATCAGGATGGCGTTCTTGGCCGACAGACCTATGGTGGTGAGCAGGCCCACCTGGAAGTAGACGTCGTTCTCCAGCCCGCGCAGGGTCGCGGCCAGGATGGCCCCCAGCACCCCGAGCGGCACCACCAGCATGACCGAGAACGGAATGCTCCAGCTCTCGTAGAGGGCCGCCAGACAGAGGAAGACCACCAGCAGCGAGATGGCGTACAGGGCCGGCGCCTGGGAACCCGCCTGACGCTCCTGGAAGGAGAGACCGGTCCACTCGATGCCGATGCCTTCCGGCAGCTGTTTCACCATCTCCTCGATGGCGGCCATGGCGTCACCCGTACTCTTGCCCGGCGCCGCCTCACCGACGATCTCCATGGCGGAGACGCCGTTGTAACGCTCGAGGCGGGGCGAGCCGAAGCTCCACTCGGTGCTGGCGAACGCGGAGAAGGGCACCATCTGGCCTGCGCTGTTGCGCACGTACCACAGCTTGAGATCCTCCGGGCTCATCCGGAACGGCGCATCCGCCTGCAGATAGACCTTCTTGACCCGGCCTCTGTCGACGAAGTCGTTCACGTAGGACGAGCCCCAGGCTGCGGACAGGGTGTTGTTGATGTCGGAGATGGAGAGCCCCTGGGCAAGTGCCTTCTCGTAGTCGATCTTGATGTCGAGCTGGGGCGTGTCTTCCATCCCGTTCGGGCGTACCCGTACCAGGTTGGGATCCTGCGCCGCCATGCCGAGCAGCTGGTTGCGCGCCGCCATCAGCTTCTCGTGACCCAGACCGCCACGATCCTGCAGATAGAAGTCAAAGCCGGTGGCCGTCCCCAGCTCCGGGATGGGAGGCAGGTTGAAGGCGAAGACCTGGGCTTCCTTGATGCTGAACAGGAAGCCCATGGCGCGGCCGATGATGGCGTTGGCGCTGCGCTCTTCCCCTTTGCGCTCGCTCCAGTCCTTGAGCTTGATGAAGGCCATGCCGCTGTTCTGACCGCTACCGGCGAAGCTGAAGCCCGCCACCGTCAGCACGGAGTCGACGTTCTCCTTCTCGTTCTCGAGGAAGTAGTCGCGCATCTCGGCGAGCACCACTTCGGTACGCTCCTTGGTGGCGCCGACCGGCAGCTGCACCATGGACATGATGACCCCCTGATCCTCTTCCGGCAGGAAGGAGGTGGGCAGGCGCATGAAGAGCACCGCCAGCACGCCCAGCATGGCCAGGTAGATGATGCTGTAGCGGGTCCCCTGCTTGATCACCTTGCGCACGCCGTTCTGGTAACGGTTGGCATTGGTGTCGAAGAAGCGGTTGAACCAGCCGAAGAAGCCGCGCTGGGCACCGAACTCACCGTGCTTCATGGGCTTGAGCAGGGTGGCACAGAGCGCCGGGGTCAGGATCAGGGCCACCAGCACAGAGAGCACCATGGCCGAGACGATGGTGAGGGAGAACTGGCGATAGATGGCACCGGTCGAGCCGCCGAAGAAGGCCATGGGCACGAACACTGCCGAGAGCACCAGGGCGATGCCCACCAGGGCACCGGTGATCTGGGTCATGGACTTGCGGGTCGCCTCGAGGGGGGAGAGATCCTCCTCGCTCATCAGACGCTCCACGTTCTCCACCACCACGATGGCGTCATCCACCAGCAGACCGATGGCCAGCACCAGGCCGAACATGGTCAGGGTATTGATGGAGAAGCCGAACGCCGCCATGACGCCGAAGGTGCCGAGCAGCACGACGGGCACGGCGATGGTCGGGATCAGGGTCGCCCGGAAGTTCTGCAGGAACAGATACATGACGCAGAACACCAGGAAGATGGCCTCGATCAGCGTCTGAACCACCTCCTCGATGGAGATCTTCACGAACGGCGTGGTGTCGTAGGGATAGACGATCTCCATGTTGGCCGGGAAGTACTCGGAGAGCTCGCCCAGCTTGGCGCGCACGTGCTCGGCGGTATCCAGGGCGTTGGCACCGGTCGCCAGCTTGATGGCGACGGCGGCGGTGGCCTGGCCGTTGTAGAGCGCGGTGGCGTCATAGTTCTCGCCAGCCAGCTCAACCCGAGCCACGTCCTTGAGCTGCACCTTGGAACCGTCCTGGTTCACCCGCAGCAGGATGTTGTTGAACTCCTCCACGGTGGAGAGCCGGGTCTGGCCCATGATGGTGGCGGTAAATTGCTGATCGCTCACCGCAGGGGTGCCTCCCAGCTTGCCGAAGGCCACCTGGGCGTTCTGGGCCTGGATGGCGCTCTGGACGTCAGCCGGGGTCATCTGCACCCGGTTGAGCTTGTGGGGATCGAGCCAGACGCGCATGGAGTACTGGCTGCCGAACAGAGTGATGTCACCCACCCCGTCCAGTCGGCTCAGGGGCTCCTTGATGTTGGCCACCACGTAGTCGGCCAGGTCATCGTTGGTCATGCTGCCATCGGTGGAGATGAAGGCGGCCACCATCAGGAAGCTGCTGGAGGTCTTCTGGACCCGCACCCCCTGCTGCTGCACCTCTTGGGGCAGGAGCGACATCGCCTGTTGCAGCTTGTTCTGCACCTGCACCTGGGCGATGTCGGGATCCGTGCCCGGCTTGAAGGTGAGGGTCACGCTGACATTGCCGGACGAATCGGATTGCGCCGACATGTAGAGCAGGTGATCCAGCCCCGTCATGTTCTGTTCGATGATCTGGGTCACCGAGTCTTCCACCGTCTTGGCGGAGGCACCCGGGTAGCTGGCGGAGATGCCAACCGCCGGCGGGGCTATGGTCGGGTACTGGGCCACCGGCAGGGCGATGATGGCCATGGCCCCGGCCAGCATGATCACCAGGGCGATCACCCAGGCGAAAATGGGTCTATCTATGAAAAAACGTGCCATGAGGCGACTACTCCATCCTACTGCTTGGTTGCCGGGGTTTGCTGAGTCTGTGCGGTGCTGGCGTGTTCAGTGGGTGCCACCGCAGCCCCGGGTTTGACTTTCTGCAGACCGGCGACGATCACCTTCTCGCCGGCATTGAGGCCGGATTCCACGACCCAGCTGTCGCCGTACACGCGACCCAGCTGCACCTCGCGCAGTTCCACCTTGTTGTCGGCGGTCACCACCATGGCGGTCGCCCCGCCCTTGGGGGTACGGGTCACGGCGGTCTGCGGCACCAGCAGACCTTGCGGGCGCTCGCCCTCCTGCAGGGTGGCGCGCATGAACATGCCGGGCAGCAGCAGTTGATTCGGGTTCGGCACTATCACTCGCAGGGTCACCATGCCGGTGGTCTCGTCCACGGTCACGTCGGAGAACTGGAGCGAGCCTTTCTGGCCGTACTGGCTGCCATCTTCCAGCTGGAAGCTGACGCTGGCGTCCCCCTTCTCCCCCTGGGTCAGCTTGCCGGCTGCGACCTGGCGCTTGAGGCGCAGCAGATCGGCGGTGGACTGGCGCACGTCCACATACATGGGATCGAGCTGGGAGATAGTCGTGAGGCTGGTGGCTTGCTGGGCCGTCACCAGGGCCCCTTCGGTCACCGCTGACTTGCCGATGCGACCGCTGATGGGTGCGGTGATGCGGGTATAGGCCAGGTTGATGTTGGCGCTCTGCAGGGCCGCCTTGGCAGACCCTATCTCGGCAACCTGCTGTTTCCAGGCCGCGTCGGCGTCGTCATACTCCTGGCGGCTGATGGCTTTCACCTTCACCAGCTCGGCATAACGCTGGGCCTTGAGACGGGCGCTGCGCTCGTTGGCCTCGGCCTTGGCAAGGTTGGCCTTGGCGCTGGCCACTTCGGCCTGATAGACGGCGGGGTCGATCTGGTAGAGCAGCTGCCCGGCCTTGACATCGCTGCCTTCGGTGAACAAGCGCTTGAGGATGATGCCGTTCACCTGGGGGCGAACCTCGGCCACCCGCAGGGGGGCGGTGCGGCCGGTGAGCTCGGTCATGAGTTGCAGCGGTGCACTGTGAAGGGTGACCACGTCCACGGCCGCCGGGGGCATCTCCATGGCCTGCTGGGCCTCTCCCTTGTCACCACAACCAGCCAGCAGGCCACTTGCCAGCAAGGCAAGGCCGACCGAACGTGCGAGAATATGTTTATCCATGAAATCTCTGAGCCTCTGTTTCAATCAAAAAAAGTGACAAAAACCACAGGGTTTATAAGGCCCCTGTTGGTAAAACTGCGAAGATGAAGTAATATACATACATTCATGAATGTATGTAAGAAACTTTTATCACTATTTAGACAGGATCGGAGCCAATGGCCAGACGTACCAAAGAAGAGGCACAGCAGACCCGCTGCCGCATCATGAGCACGGCGCTGGATCTCTTCTGCCAGCAAGGGTTGGCGAAGACCAGCCTGACCGACATCGCCAAGGCCGTGGATCTCACCCGAGGGGCCATCTACTGGCACTTCAAGAATAAAGAAGAGCTGTTCGTCACCCTGTGGGAAGAGCTGTGCGCCCCCCTCTCCCACCAGCTCGACGCCTGCGTCGACGAGACGGAGCCGGATCCCCTCGGCAAGCTGCGGGTCTTCCTCAAGGAGGTGATGCTCAAGATAAGCTCAGAGCCCGCCCACCAGCAGATGTTCACCATCATCTTCAACCTGGAGCCGATGGAAGGGGAAGCCGCGGCCCTGCGGGATCACATGCGCCAGCGCTCCATCGACTTCTTCCAGGATCTGGAGATCACCCTGGCCAATGCGGTGCGCCAGGGTCAGCTGCCAGAGGGGCTGGATCTGCGCCGCGCCACCACCCTGCTGCACTGCACCCTGGACGGCTACATCATCAACTGGCTGCACTTCCCGGAGCGCATCGACCTCGCCCGGGAGGCGGACTTCCTGCTCGACACCCTCTTTGGCCTGCTCGCGAGCGCCTCCCCCGCCCTTCGCCAGCATTCTTGAATGAAGGCGATGGCGGGAAAGCCCTCGCCAACGCTCAACAGCCGGGGGCGAATTTGCTAGAGTAGCCGCCCCCCACCGAGATGAGCCCGATGTCTTTGCCACACACTCCCGCCACGGCTGGCGACGCCGCCCCTCGCCCGGCCCTCCTGGCCGGGGCCCATGCCCCCTTCCTCGCCCTACAGGGCAGCGGCCGCCACCTGCTGGAGGCGGGCTGCGGCGCAGGGGAGGATCTGCGCCTCTTCCGGGAACAGGGCCTGGTCGTGACCGCCTTCGATGCGAGCCGGGAGCAGGCCGCCGCCGCCTCGCGCCTGTGCGGCCAACCGGTGCGCGTCTGCCGCTTCGAGCAGATGCGAAGCGTCGTCCCCTATGACGGCATCTGGGCCGGCGGCTCCCTACCCTGCCTGCCCGAGCAAGAGATAGCCCCGGCGCTCGGGCACCTGGCCACCCTGCTCAAGGTCGGCGGCCCCCTCTACTGCTCCTTCCCCCACGGGAATGGCGAGCCCTTGCCGCGCTCGGAGGAGTATCCGCTCCAGACCCGGCTCGACGAGCCCGGGCTGCAGCGCCTCATCTCCCCCCTGCCCTTCGCACTGCACCGCCACTGGTGCAGCGAGGACGAGGTGAACGGCCGCTGGCTGCATGTCCTGCTCATCCGGCGCTGACGCCCCGGCTCCGATGGGAGGCGAAACGCGCGCTGACCGTCCGCCCGGGTTGCCCGGTACAGAGACACTGTCAGCGCCCATCCAGGCCTGATAGACATAGAAACAAATAGTTGTGGAGCGCCCTATTAACAAAATTTAACCCCACATTAACCAGCATAAGGCAGACAAGATGCGGTGTTTGTGTTAAAAAGCGGCATTAAAATCATTATTTAATAACAAAACAGACACCAACACCTGGATTTGCCCATGAAACTCGTTCTGAATCTGATCGCTGGCATCCTCGCCGGCCTCCTGCTCGGTCTCTATGCCCCCGAATGGGTCGCCCGCGTGCTGTTCACCGCCAAGACGGTAATAGGCCAGCTCATCACCTTCACCATCCCGCTCATCATCATGTTCTTCATCATGAGCGGCATCGCCAGCCTGCCGAAGAATTCCGGCAAGCTGCTCGGCAAGACGGTGGGGCTCTCCTACTGCTCCACCATACTGGCGGGTCTGTTCGCCTTCACCGTGGCGAGCCACCTGATCCCGCACCTGACCACGGCCGCCGAGCCCACCGCCGAGGCGGCCACCAAGCTCGCCTCCTACATCAACCTCGAGATCCCGCCGCTGTTCGGGGTGATGTCGGCGCTGGCCGCCGCCTTCGTGTTCGGCATCGGCATCAGCGCCACCCAGGCCACCGACCTGCGCCGGGTCGCCGATCAGGGCCGTGACATCATCGACCGCCTGCTGGCGAAGGTGATCATTCCCCTGCTCCCCTTCTACATCGCCGGCGTCTTCGTCGAGATGACGGTGGAAGGCACCGTCTTCGCCACCCTGAAAACCTTCGGCGTGGTGCTGGTGATGGCCATCCTGATGCACTGGATCTGGCTCTGCGTGCTGTTCGTCGGCACCGGCCTCGCCATGGGACGCTCCCCCGTCATGCTCATCAAGAACATGCTGCCCGCCTACTTCACCGCCCTTGGCACCATGTCCAGCGCCGCCACCATCCCGGTGGCCCTGCAGGCCAGCAAGAACAACGGCGTGAGCGACGGCATCGCCAACTTCACCGTCCCCCTGTGCGCCACCATCCACCTGTGCGGCTCCACCATCACCCTGGTCACCTGTGCCACCGCCGTCATGTTCCTCTCCGAACACCTGGCCATCCCGGGTTATGGCACCATGGTGCCCTTCATCATGATGCTGGGTGTCATCATGATCGCCGCCCCGGGCGCCCCGGGTGGCGGTGTCATGTCGGCTCTGGGTCTGCTCACCTCCATGCTGGGCTTCGGTGAGGCCTCCATCGCCCTGATGATCGCCCTCTACCTGGCCCAGGACAGCTTTGGCACCGCCTGCAACGTCACCGGTGACGGCGTCATCGCCCTCTGGGCAGACCGCTTCGCCCAGCGGGACGGTGCCGTGTCCGCCCTTGATCGCGAGGCGGCCTGACCGCGTTGTCGCGCCAATAAAAACGGGAGCCCAGGGCTCCCGTTTTTTATGGCTGATGGGTGCTCAACCGCGGCGGCGGATCACCCCTTCCTGCATGGTGCTCGCCACCAGCACGCCGTCGTGGGTGCCGCCGTCTTCATGCATCCGCAGCACGGCGACGGATCACCCCTTCCTGCATGGTGCTCGCCACCAGCACGCCGTCACGGGTGAAGAACTGACCGCGCACCAGGCCGCGTCCACCGCTGGCGCTCGGGCTGTCCACCACGTAGAGCAGCCAGTCATCCAGCCTAAAGTCGCGGTGGAACCACATGGAGTGGTCTATGGTGGCCACCTGCATGTCCGGCTCCCAGTACGACACCCCGTGGGGCTGCAGGGCGGCAAACAGGAAGTGGAAGTCGGAGGCATAGGCCAGCAGGTAGTTGTGGACCCGCTGATCGTCCGGCACCGGGCCGTTGGCCTTGAACCAGGTGTAGCGCAGGGGCTCGTGCACATCCGGGCGGATGGGGTCCACCAGGGTCACCGGGCGGATCTCGATGGGCTTCTCGCACAGGATCTTGTCCCGCAGGGCCGGGGGGATCATCTGCTCGTAGGGGCGCACCAGCTCCAGCTCGCTCTTGAGCTGCTCCGGGGGCGTGATGCCGCCCGGCATCCTGGCCTGGTGCTCGAAGCCCTCGGCCTCCACCTGGAAGGAGGCGTTGAGGTAGAAGATGGGTTTGCCGCCCTGGATGGCCTTGACCCGGCGGGTGGAGACGGTCTGGCCGTCGCGGATGTTCTCCACGTCGTAGACGATGGGCTTGTTGGCATCGCCGGGGCGCAGGAAGTAGGAATGGCAGCTGTGCACCTGGCGATCGGCGGCGACCGTCTGCTTGGCGGCTGACAAGGCCTGCCCCATCACCTGTCCGCCAAACACGGATCGCAATCCGAGATCCTGGCTCTGGCCCCGAAACAGGCCCTCCTCGATCTTCTCGAGCGCCAGCAACGCCAGCAGCTCATCCAGTACCTTGCTCATTGGTTTCTCCTGTATCAATGTCGCAGAGGCTAACAAGGAGTCCTGGTCGAGGCAACCATTGCCACGCCCTCAGTGGGTCGTTCCCCCCGTGATCAGCAGATCCCGCTCGTGATGCAGCGCTGCATCGAGGGCGACTTCCAACCCGTGCACTATCTGGCTCAGGCTCATCGAGGGCGTGCCCGCCGGATGGCGCGCCGCCTGCTCGGGCAGATAGGGAATGTGCAGGAAACCGCCCCGGCAGCCCGGCCTGTCCCGCTCAATCTCGTGCATCAGGCCGTAGAAGAGGTGGTTGCAGACATAGGTACCGGCACTGTGGGAGACGGCGGCGGGCAGGGCCGCCTCGCGCAGGGCCGCCACCATGGCCTTGATGGGCAGGGTGGTGAAATAGGCGGCGGGCCCCTCTGCCACTATGGGGCTGTCGATGGGCTGCGCCCCGGCGTTGTCCGGGATGCGGGCATCATCCAGATTGATGGCGATCCGCTCCAGACTGAGCTCGCTGCGCCCCCCTGCCTGGCCCACTGCCAGCACCAGCACCGGCTGGTGCTGCGCCAGCGCCGCCTTGAGTTCCGTCAGGGCCTGGCCGAAGGCACAGCTCAGCCGCACCGCCCGGATCTGATGGTCGCCACGGCGCTGGCCATCGAGTTGCCTCACGGCCTCCCAGGAGGGGTTGAGCGGCTCGCCGCCGAAGGGTTCGAATCCGGTCAGTAAAATGGTCTTCATGGCCATCTCCTTCTGTTTTTTCCCGGCGCGCGGCCAGCGGATGCCGGGAGGGATGAGGGCGGGCCCAGGCGGGCCGCCCTCATCTGACGACATCAACGAAACGCCAGGAAGTACATCAGCAGGATGTTGCAGACGAGCATCATGAGCGCGGTGGGGATCTGCACCAGGATGACCTGATACTTGTTGTCCAGCTCGAGCAGGGCGGCGGGCACTATGTTGAAGTTCGCCCCCATGGGGGTCATCAGGGTGCCGCAATAGCCCGACAGCATGCCGATGGCGACCACGGCGGCGGGGTTGCCATTAGCCCCCATGATGAGGAAGGGGATGGCGATCCCCGCCGTCATCACCGGGAAGGCCGCAAACGCATTGCCCATGATCATGGTGAACAGCGCCATGCCCACGCAGTAGATCACCACCATCAGGAACAGGTTGTCGGGGGTGACGAACAAGTCCACCACCGCCTTCACCGACTCCCCGGTCTGGGCGACCACGAAGACCCCGCCCAGCATGGCGAGCATCTGCGGCAGGATGGCGGCCCAGCCGATGGCATCCACCAGACGCCTCGACTCGCGCACCGCCTGCAAGGGGGTGCCGCCGGTCAGTTTCCAGCCCAGCAGCAGGGCCGCCAGGGTGCCGATGGCCAGGGAGGTCAGGGTGACGTTCTTCTGATCCAGCACGAAGTAATCCCCCAGGCTGGCATGGCCCAGCAGCAGGGTGCTGAGCACGGTCGCCACCGGGATCATGACCGCCGGCAGGAAGAGGCGGTTGCCCAGTTTGCCCGCAGACGCCTGCCGCTCGGCGTCGCTGCGCTGGGCGTAGCGTCCCATCGCGAGCTGGCCCGTGCCGGCCAGCAGGGCCATCAGGATCACCAGCCCCCCCACGATCCGGTAGGCAATCTGGCTGCCCAGCTGGCTGACCAGCAGATCGCCGAACAGGAAGATGGCGCCAAAGCAGAACCAGAACAGGGCCGTCGTGAGGCGCTTGGGGTTATGGCGGTCAGAGAGCGTCATGCCCACCAGCAGCATGACGACGAGGCCGATGAGGTAATAGATGTCGTTGATGGTGATCAGGCTGCTCATCATGCACGCTCCAGCACGGCTTGGTCGGGGGTCCCGGTTTGCTCGCTCGCCTGCCAGGCGGCAACGTCACGGGCGATGCTGGCATCCAGCAGGAGCAGGCGCCCCATGTGGATCAGCAGGGCGCACAAGGCGGTCGGTATGCCCCACAGGCCGATGTAGAGCGGTTCGATATCGGTGATCCCGTTCTCCTGCAGGAAGGCACTCATCAGCAGGACGGCCCCGAAGGCGAGGAAGACGTCCTCGCCGAAGAACACCGCCACGTTGTCACAGGCGGCCGAATGGGCGCGGATCTTGTCGCGAATCGGCTTGGGCAGATCCCCGTGGCGATGCACCGCAGCCCCCTCCGCCATGGGGGCGATCAGCGGACGCACCGTCTGGGCATGGCCCCCCAGGCTCAGCAAGCCCAGCATGGCCGTGCCCTGGCGCAGTACGAAATAGAGCATCAGGATGCGCGCCGAGGTCGCCTTGCGGATGCTGGCGATCCAGCTCTGGGCCCGCTCCTTGAGCCCGTACTGCTCCAGCAGGCCGATCACCGGCAGGATCAGGATAAAGGTGGCCAGCTGCCGGCTGTTGAGGAACTTCTCCCCGAAGGTTTCCAGCAGCGCGACCAGCGACATGCCACTCGCCAGGCCGGTCGCCAGTCCCGCCGCCGTCACCACCAGCAGCGGGTTGAACCTGAGCGCAAACCCCAGCACCACCACGGGGATCCCGATCAGGGGTAATAACAGACTTACATCCATATGAGCTTCTCCATTCCATGTGAAGGCCACGCGGCCTGAATTCACCTCTTCAATGAGGCCTTATCGATATACCGTTTGCGATCAGGGCCTCCCGCAGGCGCCGGGCGAAGGCGACGGCGTGGGCGCCATCCCCATGCAGGCAGATACTCTGGGGCACTAGTGCCAGTTGTTGCCCGTCCAGGGTCTCCACCTCTCCCCGCGTCACCAGACTCAGGGTCTGGCTCAACGCCTTCGCCTCGTCGTCGATGACGGCGCCGGGCTGGCCCCGCGGTGCCAGGGAGCCGTCGGCCAGATAGGCGCGATCGGCGAAGACCTCCGCGATGGAGGTCAGACCATGGCGCCGGGCGGCGGCGATCAGCTCGCTGCCCGCCAGCCCCATCAGCTTGAGGGAGGGATCCAGGCTGGCGACGGCACTGGCGATGGCGTCGGCCAGGGCCCCATCCCGGGCTGCCTGGTTGTAGAGCGCACCATGGGGCTTGACGTGGGCCAGTCGGCCACCGGCCGCCTTGGCCAGGGCGGCCAGGGCCCCCACCTGATAGATCACGTCGGCATAGACCTTGGCCGGCTCCCGCACCATGGGCGCCCGCCCGAAGTGTTCCCGATCCGGGAAGCTGGGGTGGGCGCCGATGGCAACCCCCTTGGCCAGCGCCAGCCGGACCGTCTCGGCCATCAGGGACGCATCCCCCGCGTGCCAGCCACAGGCGATGTTGGCCGAACTGACGAGATCCAGCAGCAGGGCATCCGAGTCGCAGCCCTCCCCGAGGTCTGCGTTGAGATCAATGTGTCTTTCCATAAGCCATCCATTCGAAACGATAGAGGTATTGCTGCCACTCGCGCCGCGCCGCCAGGGCCTGCTCCCGCGTCACGGGGGAGAAGCGCAGCCGCGACCCCGGCCGCGCCTGGGCCAGCTTCCAGAGATCCGCGTCGATGACGCAGCCGATGCGCGGGTAGCCACCCGTGGTCTGGCCATCGGCCAGCAGCACGATGGGTTGGCCGCCCGGGGGCACCTGGATGACGCCGGGCAGGACGCCGTGGGAGGCAAGCTCCCGGCTGTGGCTGCGCACCAGCACCGGTCCGTCGAGGCGAACGCCCATGCGGTTACTGGCGGGGTTGAGTCGCCACTCCCCTTGCCAGAGCGCCGCCACGGCGGTCGGTTCGAACTCGTCACATTCGGGTCCGGGCAAGATGCGCAGGCAGGCGTCCGACTCGCGCAACCAGGCGCCGAGGGGGCCGTCATGACTCAGCGGCGCCCCCAGGGGCAGGCGATCCCCGGCCTGCAGGGCTCGCCCCTGATGACCCCCGAAGCCGGCCTGCAACTCGGTGGCGCGCGATCCCATCACCTGGGCCACGGCCAGGCCCCCATCCAGCGCGAGGTAGGTGCGCATGCCATGGCGAGGGGCCGACAGGCGCAGGCGCTGGCCCCGGCGAACCCGCCAGCGCCAGCCGTGCCAGACAGCTTCACCGTCCAGGGTGGCGGCGCAGTCGGCACCGGTCAGCGCTAGCCAGCCATCGCGCAGCAGGCGGAATTCGGCCGCCCCCAGCACCAGCTCTATCCCCGCCGCTCCGGCGGGGTTGCCCACCAGGCGATTGGCCAGGATCAGCGCCTCCCTGTCGAGGGCGCCTCCCTGGGCGATGCCGAGATGGCGCACACCAGAACGGCCGAGATCCTGGACTGTGCTCTGAAGCCCGGGTCGGATGACCTCTAGCATGGGGCACCTCCCAGGGGGACGAAGCGCACCCGATCGCCGGGCAGCAGATAGGAAGGCTCGTCACGAGCCGGGTCGAACAGCGTCAGATCCGTGCGCCCGATGAGCTGCCAGCCCCCGGGGCTCGCCGCCGGGTAGATACCGGTCTGGGCCCCGCCAATGCCGACGCTGCCGGCGGGGACTCTCAGCCTGGGCTCCCTGCGCCGCGGCACGGCCAGCGCCTTCGCGAGCCCCCCCAGATAGGCGAAGCCGGGCTGGAAGCCGAGGAAGTAGACCCGGTAATCGCCGCCGCTGTGGCGCGCCACCAGCTCGGCTGGCGTCAGGCCGCAGTGGCGGGCGGCCTCCTCCAGATCGGGCCCCCATTCACCGCCGTAGTGCACCGGGATCTCCCGCTCCCGCGGCCGGTAGTCAAGCTCCTCCCCCTGGCGCCACAACTCGGTCAGCCAGCGCTCGAGACCGGCGGGGTCCATCACCTCGGGATCGAACACCAGGGTCAGGTTGTTCATCCCCGGCACTATCTCCTCCCACCGCTCGTCCCCTTCCCGCTCGCGCAGTCGCTGTGCCAGCCACCAGATCCGCCGCTGGCCGATCAGATCGGCCCCCAGGTCCGTCTCCAGCACCAGGGCCCGCTCTCCCAGCGGGTAGAGGCGACACTCACTCGATCCCATACAGCCCCCAACAACCAAAACATTTAATTAACATACAGCAAAAATATCAACAAAACATCGATAATTTATCTACAATAAGCCATCGTAGGAAACGCCAGCCGTCGTGTTGGCCTCTCATCAGGAAAAGGAGTCTCCATGACCAAGCCCCCCTCCATCGTCTCATCGGCCCACCTCGTCTCGGCTCAGGCTCCCGCCCTCTCGGAGCTGGAGTTCGGCCTGACCGTGCTCAACAACTCCTTCCACCGCTGGGTCGTGCGCTGCATGGGGGCCGCCGGGGAGAAGGGGCTGACCGCGCTGGAGGTGCTGCTCATCCACCACATCAATCACCGGGATCGCCCCAAGCGGCTCGCCGATATCTGCTTCGTGCTGAACATCGAGGACACCCATGTCGCCACCTATGCCCTGAAGAAGCTGGTGACCCTGGGTTATGCGGCGCGCACCAAGGTGGGCAAGGAGGTGCACTTCAGCACCACGCCGGCCGGGGCGGCCCTGTGCCACCAATACAGCGAGATCCGCGAACAGTGCCTGATCCAGGTGATAGTGGAAAGCGGGCTGGCGGGGGCGAACGCCTCGGCGGCGGAGATAGCGCAGCAGCTGCGGCTGTTTGCCAGCCTCTATGATCAGGCCTCTCGCGCCGCCGCCTCCCTGTAGTGGCGAAGGCCCAATAAAAAAAGAGCCTGCCCCTTGCGGGGCAGGCTCTTTCACAATGACGGCCGGAATTACTTGCTGCCGGTGCCGGAATTGCGGGTGGAGGAGGTCGGCTTGCGGCGGGCGGTGGTACTGCGGGCGCGCGGCTCCTTGCCCTGCATCTCCTTATGGCGCTTGACGGCGCGGCGGATCTGGGCGGCCTGCTTGTGGCGACCGGCCTTGCCATCCTGCTGCAGATCGACCTTGGACTCGGTTTCGTTGGGCAGGTTGACCAGGCCGCGCAGGTAGTTCACTTCGGGGAGTTTGAGCTCCTGCCAACCGCCGCGCGGGATGCCGCGATCCAGGGTGACATCGCCGTAGCGGATACGCATCAGGCGGCTCACCTGCACTTCCTGGGATTCCCACAGGCGGCGTACTTCCCGGTTGCGACCCTCGGTCAGGGTGACGTTGAACCACTGGTTCAGACCCTCGCCGCCAGCCGGCTTGATCTTGTTGAACTTGGCCATGCCGTCTTCCAGCTGCACGCCCTTGCGCAGGCGCTGCAGCATGGCTTCGGTGATCTCGCCAAAGACACGCACCGCGTATTCCCGCTCCACCTCGTGGCTCGGGTGCATCAGGCGGTTCGCCAGCTCGCCGTCGGTGGTGAACAGCAGCAGACCGGAGGTGTTGACGTCGAGACGACCGACCGCGATCCAGCGGGCGCCATCCATCTTCGGCAGACGATCAAACACGGTGGGACGCCCTTCCGGATCATGGCGGGTACACATCTCCCCTTCGGGCTTGTGGTACGCCAGCACGCGGCAGATCACTTCCTCTGCGGCGCGGGTCTTGACCTGGTGGCCATCCACCCGGATCACGGCGTTCACTTCGACGCGATCCCCCAGCGTGGCGACCTTGCCATCCACGCTGACCCGACCTGCGGTGATCAGGGCCTCCATCTCACGACGGGAGCCTTGACCCGCGCGGGCCAATACTTTTTGCAGTTTTTCACTCATCGGGGTTACCTGATTGTTGATCGCTCCCCGCCGACATCGCGGACAGCATGGATGTCTGTGAGGCCGCCTCGCGGGCATCCTCACCATGTTCATGCGCAAGACGGCCCGCGGCGGGCCGCCCATCGCCTCCCTCGTCCGGCATGAGCGACAAGGGATGGGGCAGTTCGGGATCCAGCTCGGGGAGCTGCTCCAGACTCTGCAGATTGAAATAGTCCAGAAATTCGCGGGTGGTGGCGAGCAGCTCGGGGCGACCCGCCACCTCCTTGTGTCCTATGCTGCGCACCCAGCCGCGCTCTTTCAAGGTGTTGACGATCTGGCTCGACACCGCCACCCCGCGGATGGCTTCTATCTCTGCCCGGGTGATGGGCTGACGATAGGCAATCAGGGTCAGGGTTTCCAACACGGCGCGGGAATAACGGGGCGCCCGCTCGCTCCACAGGCGAGACAGCTCCTCGGCATACTCCTGGCGGGCCTGGAAACGCCAGCCGGAGGCGACCTCCTTGAGCTCAACCCCCCGCGTCTCATAGTCTTTCTTGAGCTCCGCCAGCAGCAGCTGGACATAGCGGCCGGTGACCGGGTAATCCGCCAGCACGCTGCCCTTGAGCTCGCTGACATTGAGCGGTCGCCCGGCGACGAACAGGGCCGCCTCGATCAGGGTCTTCAGCCGTTCAGCGGGCAGCGCCACGACAGGCCTCCCGGGCTGTGCCCATGGCCGTCGGCGGCCGCTCAGTGTACATGCTCATGCGCCGTCTCCTGACTTGCCAGGGCAAAGTGGATGGGCCCCAGGGGCTCCGCCTGCAGGATCCAGATAAGCTGCTCCTTGCACAGCTCCAGCAGGGCCAGGAAGGTCACCAGTACCCCCATGCGCCCCTCCTCGGCCCGCAGCACCTGCTCCAGGCGCAGGGTCTGGCCCAGGGAGAGCATGGCGAGGATCTCCGCCATCCGTACCCGGGTCGGGATCTGCTCCCGGCGGATCTGGTGATGCTCAAAATGAGTCGCGCGTTTTACCACACTTTGCATGTAAAGGGCGAGCTCAACCAGTGAAACATCGGGGGCCAGCGGCTTCAGGGCACCAAAATCCGGCGGCAGGGCCGCGGCGACGAAGATCTCCCGCTCCACCCTCGGCAAGGCATTGACCCGCTCCGCCCCCAGCTTGTAGCGCTCGTACTCCTGCAGGCGGCGAATAAGGGTGACGCGAGGGTCTTCCCCCTCCTCCTCGTCCTCCAGCTCCGGGGCCTTGGGCAGCAGCAGGCGGGACTTGATCTCCGCGAGCCAGGCAGCCATCAGCAGGTACTCCGCCGCGAGCTCGAGGTTGAGCCCCTGCATCAGCTCCACGTACTCCATGTACTGGGCGGTGATCTGCAGGATGGGCAGGTTCAGGATGTCGAGCTGCTGGCGCCGGATGAGGTAGAGCAGCAGATCCAGCGGCCCCTCGAAGGTGTCGAGAAACACCTCCAGCGCGTCGGGGGGGATGAACAAATCCTGGGGCAGCTCGTGGTAGGGCTGCCCCAGCACAGTCGCGATGGGCGGGGGAAGGGCAGTTTCCCCGGTCGTGCCCGGTGCGCTCAGCGCCTCGGGCACGGGGTCGGCAAGATCACTCAAACGGCGTCGGATCCCCGGCACCGCGACGGCGCAGCACAGGCTCGTCGTCGGAGAAGTCCACGACCGTGGTGGGCTGCTCGCCGAGATAACCCCCGTTGACCACCAGATCGAGCTGCTTGCCGAGCTTGTCGGCGATCTCCTCGGGGTCGAACTCCGCCATCTCGGAGCCCGGCAGGATCAGCGTGGTGGAGAGCAGCGGCTCGCCGAGCGCCTCCAGCAATGCGAGCGCTATGTTGTTGGCCGGCACCCGGATGCCGATGGTCTTCTTCTTCTCGTTCATGAGGCGACGCGGCACCTCCTTGGTGGCCTTGAAGATGAAGGTGTAGGGGCCGGGGGTGTTGTTCTTGATCAGGCGAAACGCGCTGTTGTCCACCTTGGCGTAGGTGGAGATCTCCGAGAGATCCCGGCACACCAGGGTGAAGTCGTGGTTCGGGTCGATGCGGCGGATGCGGCAAATGCGCTCCAGCGCGTCC
Organism: Aeromonas sp. SrichE-2G; assembly: GCF_017939565.1. Lineage (NCBI taxonomy): Bacteria > Pseudomonadati > Pseudomonadota > Gammaproteobacteria > Aeromonadales > Aeromonadaceae > Aeromonas > Aeromonas sp. SrichE-2G. Next base: position 428,548 of record NZ_JAGKRG010000053.1, on the reverse strand, counting down.
TTGTTGCCCATCTGGCAACCCAGGGCGTAACCGGAGTCGGTGGGATAGACGATGACGCCGCCACTTTGCAGAATTTGCACCGCCTGGCTGATGAGGCGAGCCTGGGGATTGTCCGGGTGTACGTAAAAATGCTGACTCATATGTTCTTCTCGCGATTGGGGCACGCTCGTTGCCCGCTTATGGTCAAGGGCCACCTGGCCCATGACACTACCTTAACCTGTTTGACGCAGACTCGCCCGCATCAAAGATGCTCTCTCGCCGGATGGCCCTCAGCGGCTGGCCAGCAGGCCCGCATGCTCCTCCGGGGTCAGCCCGAAATGGCCGGGGTGGCCGAGCCAGAGCGGCATCCCCTCCTTGGGGAGCCAGAGGTGGCGGCCGAGCTCGGTCCAGTTGGAGGGGAAGTGAAAATCGGACCCCACCGAAATATAGAGATCGTGCTCTTTGGCCCACTGGCCGAGGTTGGCCCGCTCCTGGGGGCTCTGCTGGGGCAGGGAGACCTCCATGGCGTCCCCCCCGGCGGCCTTGAAGGCCACCAGCAGCCGCTTGATCCACTTGGCGGTGAGATCGTAGCGGCTCGGGTGGGCCAGCACGGCAAGCCCACCGGCGCCGTGAATGGCGTCGATCGCCTCGCGCATCTCGGGCCACTCGGCCGGCACATACCCCTTGTTGCCCCGGCTCAGGTACTTCTTGAACACCTTCTGCATATTGTCGGCCACCCCGCGCGCTACCAGCACCCGGGCAAAGTGGGCCCGGGTCACGGCGGCGTCACAGGCCAATTGCTTGGCCTCTTCATAGGTGCCGGGGATGAGGCACTTCTCCAGACGGCGCCCGATCTCCTCGGCGCGCGCCTCTCGCCGGGCCCGCTGACCGGCCAGAAAGGCGGCCAGCTGCGGATTTTTTTCATCCACCCCGAGGGCCACGATGTGGATCTCGTGGTGCTCCCACCCGGTGGAGATCTCGACCCCGCTCACCAGTCGCAGCGGCAGTTGCTCGGCCGCGATGGTCTGACGCACCTCGTCAAGCCCGGCGAGGGTGTCGTGGTCAGTGACTGCTAACACTTCTACCCCCTTCTCGGCGGCGCGGCGCACCAGGTCGGCGGGGCTCAGCACCCCGTCGGAGGCGGTGGTATGGCAGTGAAGATCGAATCTCATCGGCGTGTTTCGCTCTTGTTCGGGACCTGCTCGGAAAAGAGAGGCAAAAAAGCGACTTGACTTGGCCGCGGCTTTATCGTTTTCTGTAGGCACTTCATTGCAAACATCTTTTTACAGGACTTTATCATGCAAGCGACTTCCATCCTGACCATCTGGTGGTGGCACACTCCCTGACATGCGGGCGTGTGGTCGTTGCTGTACCTGTAAAATGACAGCAAGTTAAGAACCCAAAGAAAAAGCCCGCTGACCCCAGCGGGCTTTTTTATTATCCGGCAAATGGACCTGTGATGAAACCGACAATTCAGACAAGCACCCTGACCTGGCGATGGCGGCCCTGAACCCACCACCCGGACCCGTTTAATTTTCAAGGCATTTTTTCAAGGTATTCAACGTCATGAACATCGGTAACACACATCACATGCAAGGGAAGGCACTATGACAGGCAACAGATCTCGTCTGCCCCTGGGCGAATTCGACACCATCCGGCTCAATGCCCCTTATGTGACAGATCCCCTGGCGCTCTACACCCGGCTCTGCCAGGACAGACCCAACAACCTGCTGCTCGAATCGGTGGAGATCGACTCCAAGGCAGGCACCCAGAGCCTGCTGCTGGTAGACGCCTGCCTGCGCATCGAATGCCGCGGCCGCACCGTGCGGGTGCGTCCCCTCGGCGACAATGGCACCGCGCTGCTGCGCCTGCTCGAGCAGCGCCTGCCCGCCGCCGTTGCCCAGACCCGGGTGGCGGACGAGCTGCACCTCGACTTCCCGGCCTCCGATCGGGAGCTCGACGAAGACAGCCGCCTCAAGGGCAGCAGCGTGCTGGACGTGCTGCGCACCCTGCAGCGGGAGCTCGAATGCCAGCTGGGCAAAGAGGCCCTCTTCATGGCGGGCAGCTTCGCCTACGACCTCATCGCCTCCTTCGAGGATCTGCCCGAGGTACCGGAGGGGAGCAACGACTGCCCTGACTACTGCTTCTATGTGGCCGAGACCCTGATCACCATCGATCACATCAAGCAGAGCACCCAGTTGCTGGCCTGCCTCTTCGGGGGTGAAGGGGATGAACAGCTGGACGCGCGCTACGCCCGCCTGACCGCCCGCCTCGAGTCCTTCAAGCAGGCCTGCCAGCAGCCGCAGTCAGCCCCCCAGACCACGGCGCCACTGACCGGCGCCCTGGCCGTCGACAAGGGGGACAAGCAGTTCTGCGCCGAAGTGGAGAAACTCAAGGGCTTCATCCGCCGCGGGGACATCTTCCAGGTGGTGCCGTCCCGCAGCTTCTCCCTCCCCTGCCCGGACCCCGTCGCCGCCTATCGCCGCCTCAAGCAGACCAACCCCAGCCCCTACATGTTCTACGTACAGGACGAGGGCTTCACCCTGTTTGGCGCCTCCCCCGAGAGTGCGGTGAAGTTCTGCGCCAACAGCCGCCAGGTGGAGATGTACCCCATCGCCGGAACCCGCCGCCGCGGCCTCAACCCGGACGGCAGCATCAACCTGGACCTGGACGGCCGCATCGAGCTGGAGCTGCGCCAGGACGAGAAGGAGGTGGCCGAACACCTGATGCTGGTGGATCTGGGTCGCAACGACATCGCCCGCATCTCCGAACCCGGCACCCGCTACGTCAAGGATCTGCTGAAGGTGGATCGCTACAGCCACGTGATGCACCTGGTCTCCCGGGTGGTGGGCACCCTGCGCGCCGATCTCGACGCCCTGCACGCCTACCAGGCCTGCATGAACATGGGCACCCTGACCGGCGCCCCCAAGCTGCGCGCCAGCGAGCTCATCCGCATGGTGGAAGGCAAGCGCCGCGGCAGCTACGGCGGCGCCGTGGGCTACCTCAACGGTGCCGGTGAGATGGATACCTGCATCGTCATCCGCTCCGCCTTCGTAAAAGAGGGGGTGGCCCATGTCCAGGCCGGGGCAGGCGTCGTCTATGACTCCAAACCCCAGGCCGAGGCGGACGAGACCCGCGCCAAGGCGGCGGCCGTGCTGGCCGCCATCGCTGCCAGCCATGGCACCTCCCTGCAAGCATTGAGCGCCCAGCAGGAGCAACACAAGGACGTGAGCCATGACTAACATCTTCCTGCTCGACAACTTCGATTCGTTTACCTACAACCTCGTCGACCAGTTCCGCACCCTGGGCTACCCGGTGCGCATCTACCGCAACAGCCTGCCGGCCAGCCGCATCATGCAGGAGATCGACGCCTGCGAGGGGGACGCCGTGCTGGTGCTCTCCCCGGGGCCGGGCGCCCCCCATGAGGCGGGCTGCCTCATCGACCTCATCAAGCTGGCCCGCGGCCGGGTGCCCATTCTCGGCATTTGTCTCGGTCATCAGGCCCTGTGCGAAGCCTACGGCGGCACCGTCGGGGCGGCAGGCGAAATCGTCCACGGCAAGCGCTCCCTCATCGAGCACAACGGCCACGGCGCCTTCGCCGGCCTGCCGAGCCCCTTGCCGGTGGCCCGCTACCACTCCCTGGTGGCCACCTATGTGCCACAAGAGCTGCAGGTGATTGCCCACTATCAGGGCATGCCCATGGCCATCGAGCAACGGGACGAGCGGGTGCTGGGCTTCCAGTTCCACCCGGAATCCATCATGACCAGCGAAGGGGCCCGCCTGCTGACCCAGGCCCTCGCCCACATCACCCGTCCAGAAAGCCACGTGCGGTAAGGAAGAGACCATGCATCAACATCTCAACACCCTCTATCAGGGTCAGTCTCTCACCCGCGACGCCGCCCGCGATGCCTTCGGCCAGGTGGTCCGTGGTGAAGTGGATCCCATCGTGCTCGCCAGCCTCCTGACCGCCCTCAAGATCAAGGGGGAGACTCCGGAGGAGATCGCCGGCGCCGCCGAGGCGCTGCTGGCCGAGGCCCGTGACTTCCCGCGCCCCGACTATGCCTTCTGCGACATCGTCGGCACCGGGGGCGACGGCCTCAACACCATCAACGTCTCCACCACCTCGGCCCTGGTGGCCGCCGCCTGCGGCCTGAAAGTGGCCAAGCACGGCAACCGCTCGGTCTCGAGCAAGTCGGGGTCGAGCGATCTGCTGGACAAGATGGGGATCAAGCTCGACATGAGCCCGGCCCAGGCGCGCCACTGCCTGGACGAGCTCGGCGTCTGCTTCCTGTTCGCCCCCCAGTACCACGCCGGGGTGCGCCACGCCATGCCGGTGCGCCAGGCCCTCAAGACCCGCACCCTGTTCAACGTGCTGGGGCCCCTTATCAATCCGGCCCGCCCCAGCTTCCAGCTGATGGGGGTCTATGCCCCCGAGCTGGTGCGCCCCATCGCCGAAACCCTGCTGGCACTCGGGCTGAAAACCGGTATGGTGGTGCACGGCGCCGGCCTCGACGAGATTGCCATCCACGGCCCGACCCAGGTGGCGGAGATCCGTGACGGCGAAATTCGCGAGTACTTGCTCACTCCGGCGGACTTTGGCCTCGAGACCTACCCGGTCAGCGCCATCCAGGGAGGGGAGCCTGAAGAGAACCGCGCCATCACCGCCGCCATCCTGGAAGGCCGTGGCACCCCGGCCCACAACGCCGCCATCGCCGCCAACGTGGCGCCGCTCCTGGTGATGGCGGGCAAGGCCCCGGACTTCAAGCAGGCTGCCGCCCAGGTGCTGGCGGTGCTGGCGAGCGGCAAGGCGGCGGCACTCGCCGCCCGGCTCGCCACCCTGAGCCATCAGGAGGCATGATGTCAGCCACCACCCAGGAGAGTCGCCCGCAAGGCACTCACGCAGAACGACCAAAGGGCAGTCACCCGCTTCGCAAGGATAACGAGATGTCAGACGTCATTGCTCCCCACGCCTTCCTGAACATGGCGTCCATCAGCCAGACCATCCTCGGCAAGATCGTGGCCGCCAAGCAGGCGTGGGTCGCCGCCCGCAAAGTGGCCCAGCCCCTGGAGAGCTTCCAGAGTGAACTGGTGCCCAGCGATCGGGACTTCGAGGGGGACCTGCGCAAAGGCTCCACCCGCTTCATTCTGGAGTGCAAGAAGGCCTCCCCCTCCAAGGGACTGATCCGCGACGACTTCAGCCCGGAGGCCATCGCCGACATCTACGGCAACTACGCCACCGCCATCTCTGTGCTGACGGACGAGAAGTTCTTCCAGGGGGATTTCGCCTTCCTGCCGCGGGTACGCAGCCGCGTCCAGCAACCGGTGCTCTGCAAGGATTTCATGATTGACCCCTATCAGGTCTATCTGGCCCGCCACTATCAGGCGGACGCCATCCTCTTAATGCTCTCCGTGCTCACCGACGAGGGGTATCGCGCCCTGTTCGCGGTGGCCAAAGAGCTCGGCCTCGGCGTGCTCACCGAAGTGAGCAATGAGGAGGAGCTGACTCGCGCCATCGCGCTCGGCGCCCCGGTGATTGGCATCAACAACCGGGATCTGCGCGACCTCAGCGTCGATCTCGCCCGCACCAAGCAGCTGGCCAAGGCAATCCCGGGGGATCGGGTGGTGATCAGTGAGTCCGGCATCAACCACCGCGCCCAGGTGGCGGATCTGCGCCACCACGCCAAGGGCTTCCTGGTGGGCTCGTCGCTCATGGCCGAGCCGGATCTGGAGGCTGCGGTGCGCAAGCTCGTGCTCGGCCAGAACAAGGTGTGCGGCCTGACCCGTCCCGAGGACGCCGCCGCTGCCCACCAGGCGGGGGCCGTGTTCGGCGGCCTGATCTTTGTGGCCAAGAGCCCGCGCTACGTGGACATCCCCGCCGCCCGCGCCGTGATGGCCGGGGCGCCGCTCTCCTATGTGGGGGTGTTTCGCAATGCCCAGCCCGCCACCATCGTCAAGACGGTGGAGGCGCTGGGGCTCGCCGCAGTGCAACTGCACGGTGATGAAGATGCCGCCTATGTCGAGGCACTGCGGGCGCTGCTGCCGGCAGGCTGCCAGATCTGGAAAGCGGTTGGAGTCACAAGTGGCCAGCCCCTGCCCGCCCTCGACTACCCGGCGGATCGCCTGCTGCTGGATACGAAAGTCGGCAGCCAGAGCGGCGGCACCGGTCAGGCGTTCGACTGGACTCTGCTGGCCGGGCTCGACAAGAGCAAACTGATGCTGGCAGGGGGGCTCAACCCCGACAACGCCCTTGAGGCCGCCCGGGTGGGCTGTGTGGGCCTTGATTTCAACTCCGGGGTGGAGAGCGCCCCGGGCCACAAGGATGCGCACAAGATAGCGGCCGCCTTTGCCGCCCTGCGCAACCTGTAACGCTACCCCTTTTTGATGTTTCGATTTAGCAAATACAAGGAAGAAGCCATGACCCTGCTCAACCCGTTTTTTGGTGAATTTGGCGGCATGTACGTGCCCCAGATCCTCATTCCCGCCCTGCTCCAGCTGGAGAAGGCCTTCGTTGACGCCAAGGATGATCCGGCCTTTATCGCCGAGTTCCAGGCGCTCCTGACCGAGTATGCCGGTCGCCCGACGCCGCTCACCCTCACCCGCAACCTGACCAAGGGCACCAAGACCCGCCTCTATCTGAAGCGGGAAGACCTGCTGCACGGCGGTGCCCACAAGACCAACCAGGTGCTGGGCCAGGCCCTGCTCGCCAAGCGCATGGGCAAGCACGAGATCATCGCCGAGACCGGCGCCGGTCAGCACGGTGTGGCGACTGCACTGGCCTGTGCCCTGCTCGGCCTCAAGTGCCGGGTCTACATGGGGGCCAAGGATTGCGAGCGCCAGAAGCCGAACGTCTTCCGCATGAAATTGATGGGCGCCACCGTCATTCCGGTGCACTCCGGCTCCGCCACCCTGAAAGATGCCTGCAACGAGGCGCTGCGCGACTGGGCTGCGAACTACGAGACCGCCCACTACCTGCTCGGCACCGCCGCCGGTCCTCACCCCTTCCCGACGATCGTGCGGGAGTTCCAGAAGATGATCGGAGAAGAGGCCAAGGCCCAGTGCTTCGAAAAAGAAGAGCGCCTGCCCGATGCGGTCATCGCCTGCGTCGGCGGCGGCTCGAACGCCATCGGCATGTTTGCGGACTTTATCGACAACCCTGAGGTGCGCCTTATCGGCGTCGAGCCGGGCGGTCACGGCATCGAGAGCGGCGAGCACGGCGCACCGCTCGGTCACGGCAGCAAGGGGGTCTTCTTTGGCATGCACTCCTACCTGATGCAGGACAGCCAGGGCCAGATCCAGGAGTCCTACTCCGTCTCGGCGGGGCTGGACTTCCCCTCCGTCGGCCCCCAGCACGCCCACCTGGCCGCCATCGGCCGCGCCGAGTACCCCTCGGTGACCGACAAGGAGGCGCTGGACGCCTTCCAGGAGCTGGCCAAATCCGAAGGGATCATCCCGGCGCTGGAGTCTTCCCATGCCCTGGCCCACGCCCTCAAGATGGCCCGCAGCGAACCGGAAAAAGAGCAGGTGCTCATCGTCAACCTCTCCGGCCGTGGCGACAAAGACATCTTCACCGTTGCCGACATTTTCGAGAAAGAAGGAACCTTGCCATGAACCGTTACGCACAACTCTTCTCCCGTCTGGACAAGGCCAATCAGGGCGCCTTTGTGCCGTTCGTGATGCTGGGTGACCCCACTCCCGAATTGTCCCTGGCCATCGTCGATGCGCTGGTCGAGGGGGGCGCCGACGCCCTCGAGCTCGGCATTCCCTTCTCCGATCCGGTGGCGGACGGCCCCACCATCCAGGGGGCGGCCCTGCGGGCCTTTGCCAGCCACACCACCCCGGACGACTGCTTCGGCCTGCTCGCCCGCATCCGCGCCAAGTATCCGGAGCTGCCCATTGGCCTGCTGGTCTACGCGAACCTGGTCTATGTGCGCCACATCGACGGCTTCTACGAGAAGTGCCAGCAGGCGGGGGTGGACTCCGTGCTGGTGGCCGACGTGCCGGTGCAGATGTGCGAGCCCTACAAGGCGGCCGCCGACAGGTTCGGCATCGACAGCATCTTTATCGCCCCGCCGAACGGCGACACCGAGACGCTCAAGGCCGTGGCCGAGCTTGGCTCAGGTTACACCTACCTGGTGAGCCGCGCCGGTGTGACCGGGGCCGAGACCAAGGCCGGCATGCCGGTGGATGGGCTGATCAACACCCTTCGTGAGTTCAACGCCCCCCCTGCCCTGCTCGGCTTTGGCATCAGCGAGCCGGCCCAGGTGCGTGACGCCATCAAGGCCGGTGCCGCCGGTGCCATCTCCGGCTCCGCCGTGGTGAAGATCATCGAGACCCACCACCACAACCCGGAGCATATGCTGACCCGCCTGAAAGAGTTTGTGGAAGGGATGAAGGCCGCGACCAATCGATAAGGCCGGACATGGGCTCTTCGGAACCCACACGCCGCCCATCACCGTATAAAAGGGAGCCTGACCGGCTCCCTTGTTTTTTCCCCGCCGCCAGGGCTGAACCAGGGGTCAGCAGGTCTCATCGCACCACGGCGCCGCTCTCGACGGCCAATGTGCAATGGCCCCTGCCTGTTTTTCGTCCATTCAGCTCCTGTCCATGATGCGCACCACGGGCTTGGCGATAATACGAGACTTTGCCACGCCAGCGCCGACATGGACGACGAAGAGGTCGGCCCTGACGGAGTAGACCTGCCCGCGCACCGGCCGCGATGCGACAGCCGGAGCCTCCCTGTTCGATACTCAAGTATCTGCGCAACCCTTGTTTCACAGAGAGAAAGAGGTGATGACCCATGGAGAGCACAAGATGGTGAACCCGAGCCAACACTCCACGGCCATCGCCCTGCTGGGGGAGCCGGTGGCTCGCCCGACCCATCCCCAGCCCGACTGGGCGAGCTGGGATCCGGCGGCGCACCCCGTGCTGCTGCTCAACCTGCCCGCCGACGAGCAGGACAGGGCCCTGCAGGCCCTGCGCCGTGATCCTGTCCGCTATCTGCATCCCGTCTTCTGCACAGAGCAGAGCCCCCTCTCCCCCATGTTGGCGGATGGTCTGCTGTCCCAGCTGGATGAGCGGCTGCCCGACATCCTGAAGCGCCTGGCCCTGCTGACGCCCCGGGAGCACCCCGACGGCATGGAGAAGCTGGCGTGGTACGGCTGGCCCCGCCCCCACTTTCGTCTGCTGCCGCGCTGGCAGGCCGGTTGCCGCCAGGGTTATCACTACCCCCTGCTCGACTGCCTGCTGGGGAGCGACGCCAGGGACGCCCTGCCGCAGCTGGTGGCCGAACACCTGCTGCAGAACGACCAGCTGGTCGATCGCGTGCGCCTGTGCAACGGCTGCCTCTCGTCCCACCTCAACTTCATCGACGTCTGCCCCGAGTGTTTCCACATCGCCATCCAGACCATCCCGGCGGTGCACTGCTTCACCTGCGGCCATGTGGATGATCAGGATGCCTTCATGGTGCAGGGCCAGCTGCGCTGCCCGAAGTGTGTCACCACCCTGCGCCATATCGGCGTGGACTACGACAGGCCCCTCGAGAAATTTCGCTGCCTCTCCTGCCACGCCCGCTTCATGGAGGCGGCGGTGCAGGCGCGCTGCCTCGAGTGCGGCCAGGCCCACAAGCCGGACGATCTGGTGGTCGCCAGCATCTTCGAATACCGCCTCGGCAAGCTGGCGCGCCATGTGGCTCGCGAAGGCACCCAGCAGCTGCACCTGCCCCTGACCTGGGGCACCCCCATGGCCATGGAGCACTTCCCCTGGCTGTTGCAGTGGAAAAACAGCCTGCTGCAGCGCCACGGCGGCCGGGACACCCTGCTGGCGATCCGCATCGAGCAGCTGGCCGAGCTGCGCGCCGAGGTGGGGCTGCTCAAGACCCAGCAGCGCCTCGCTGCCCTGATCACCCGGCTGCAGGCGCTGTTTCGCAACACCGACGTGGTCTGCCAGTACGCGGACGATCTGCTGTTGCTGCTGTTGCCGCACACCGACGAAGAGGGCTGGCACATCCTGGTGGAGCGGATCCACGCGCTCAATGACATCGAGGGGCTGGATGCCCTCGCCCTGACGGCACAGGTGCATCCCCTGCCGACCCAGCTGGGGGAGGACGCCAGCCTCTGGCTGAGCCGCTGGCTGGAGGAGCACCTCCATGCCTGAGTGGGTCAGCACGACGCACCACATAGTGCGGGAAATCCTGGGAGGCCTGCATATCTCCCCCAGGATGCTGCTGTTGCTGCTGCCCATGCTCCTGCTGCTGGAGGTGCCGCTGATGGCGCTGACCCTGACCGGCATCCTCAAGTGGTATGCCCGCCAGCAACCCAGGCCCTCCGCGCTTCCCCTGGCCAAGCGCTGCCCCAGGGTCTCCTGCATCATCACCTGCTACGCCGAGGGCGAGGCGATCCGCTCCACCATACTGACCCTCAAGGAGCAGCTCTATCGCGGCCACCTGGAGATCATCGCGGTGATCGACGGCGCCAAGGCCAATGTCCACACCTACCGGGCGGCCCTGAACTGTGTCGCCGAGTTCGAGGGCTGCAAGACGCGCACCCTGGTGCTCCTGCCCAAGTGGCAGCGCGGCGGCCGGGTCTCCACCCTCAACGCCGGGCTGTCGGCCGCCACCGGCGAGATAGTGATGAATGCCGATGGGGACACCTCCTTTGACAACAACATGATCGACGAGATCGTCGCCTGCTTTGACGACCCCGATGTCCCCGCGGTCGGGGGGGCGCTGCGGGTGCGCAACCTGAAGGACGGGGCGCTCACCCGGATGCAGGGGATCGAGTACATGATCTCCATGCAGGGGGGCAAGACGGGGCTGAGCGAGTGGAACCTCATCAACAACATCTCCGGGGCCTTCGGCGCCTTTCGCCGCGACTTCCTGCGCCAGATCGGCGGCTGGGACACCCACACCGCGGAGGATCTGGATCTCACGGTGCGGATCAAGCACTACCTCAAACGCCACCCCGGGCTGAAGATAGGCTTCGCCCCCAGGGCCATCGGCCACACGGATGCCCCGGCGGATCTGCGCACCCTGGCCAATCAGCGCCTGCGCTGGGACGGTGACCTGCTGTTCCTCTATCTGCGCAAGCACAAACTCTCCCTGACCCCCCGCATCCTGGGCTGGAAAACCTTCCTGTTCACCCTGATCTACGGGGTCGCCCAGAACGTGGTCCTGCCCCTGCTGGTGATGGGCTACAGCTGGTGGCTGGTGTTCAGCTTCCCGGGCCAGTTCGTGGCGGCCCTGATGATCTGCCTCTACCTGGTCTATCTCTTCCTCACCCTGGTCAACTTCCTGGTGTTTCTGCTGGCCATCTCGGAGCGCCCCCGGGCCGATCTGCGGCTGCTGCCCTGGCTGCTGCTCTACCCTGTCTACACCCTGGCTATGCGCCTCTGGTGTGCGGTGGCCCTGCTCAACGAGATATTCCGCCGCGGTCACGAAGAGAGCAGCATGGCACCCTGGTGGGTGCTGAAACGAGGAAACAAATTCTGATGAAAGTCACCTTCGATCCCCCCAAGAAGCAGGATGCCACCTCGGACGAGGGGGTCCGCGTCCTCTATGCCCCCGCCAGGCGCATCGCCTTTCGTGCGCGCTGGTATCTGATCCTGCTGGTGGCCTTCAGCCCCGTCATCATCCTGCTCGGCTATCTGGGGCGGGAGTGGTGGCTGACCCAGGCCCCCGCCATCATCACCACAGAGCCCCAGCTGGTGGTGGCGAACGGCGATGGCTTCGTGCGCAGCATCTACCTCTCCCCCGGGCAGCAAGTTTCCCAAGGAGACGCCCTGATGAAGTTCGAGTCGCCCACCCTTCTCGCCAACATCCGGGAGCGCCAGACTCGACTGGCCAGAATGGTGCTGGACAAGGAGGAGGCCGAGCGGGAGAGGCTGGGCAACCTGGACGTGCAGATAGAGATCGCCGAACGGGGTCGCCGCGAGCAGGAGGCGATCTACAACGAGTACGCCGGCTACCGGCAGGAGAAGCTGGTCTCCAGCGCCGAATATGCCAGCGCCCTGCTGAGCTGGACCCAGTCCCGCATCACCCTGCAAAAAGCCAGAGCCGAGAAGATGCAGCTCGAGCTGCAGATCCGGGAGGATCAGCTGACCGGCCCCCTCATCAGCGCACGCCAGCGCCTGGTGGAAGAGCTGACGGAGATGGAAGCCACCAGGCAACAGCAGCAACCGCTCTCCCCGACCACCGGCAGGGTATCCGACATCCTGGTGCAGGAGGGGGACTGGGTCTTCTCGGGGGCGCCGCTCGCGCTCATCTCCAAGCACATGGACCCTCTGGTCATCGCCTATGTGCAGCCCAAGTACCTCTCCACCATGACCCCCGGCCACCGGGCCACCATCAAGCTGCCGAGCGGGGAGCGCCTCGCGGCCCGGATCGCCAGGCCCGTGGAGCTGGCCGACAAGCTGCCCGCCCAGCTCGCCGCCCCCTTCGAGGGCGAGAAGGCGACCCTCAAGGTCGCCCTCTCCTTCGACGAGCCCCTGCCCGCCAACCTGCAGGTGGAGGGGTTGCCGGTCACTGTGTTGTTCGATTAGGGGCAGATCGCCCAGTGGCGATCCGGGCGGAGTTAATTCGAACTCCCAAACCTGCGGATCCCCTGATGGCGTAGCTTCGCCACGCAGGACGCAAGGGCGCCGTCCTCGACGGGGTGCCGCCCGCCTGACCCGCGATTTTCGACCGAATGCCCTAGTCTGCAGATGCTCCAGATGGTGTGGCTTCGCCATGCAGCCGTAGGTTCGAATAGCGAAGCGTATTCGGACGTTCGCGATCCGGGCGGAGTTAATCCGAACTCCCTAGCCTACGGATCCCATGATGGCGTGGCTTCGCCACGCAGGACGCGAGGGCGCTGCCCTCGACGGGGTTTCGCCCGCCCTTCGGGCGTGGGCGAGTGACTTTTCTTTGCGTGGCCAAAGAAAAGTCACCAAAAGAAAGGCCACCCCCGCTTATTCGCCCGACTAACGTCGGGTACCTTCGGCTCACCCTCTTGTCCAACGGCACGCGCCGATGGGCCGTCCATGACCCAGCGCCGCTCGCTCGGCATCCTGCCTCGCGGCCTGGACAAGAGGGCTCGCCTCAGCGAATAACAGGGGGATCAAAAACGTGCCAACCCGCAGCTCCCGCTTAGCCGCAGATATGCTACCTCTCCCCTTGGGAGAGGCCTGGGGTGAGGGGGATTCCGCACTATCTACCCCCTCCATACAGCCCATCCAAAACAGCTGTTGCTTACTAATTGATTGAACCAGCTCAGGTTTCTATCAACACCCTCTTCCCATGCTCCGATCAGAACACTTAAGATAGCCAAACAACAATCCAGCTCTCGGGAGAGCGCCATGACAGCAATGGTTGCTATCTCGCAGGTGAAAAGCAGCGGACTGGGAGCTGTAACTCAGGGGAAAGATTTGCGCTACGGAATAATTGAGCTCACGCAGGGCAACATCAACAACGATCATCTGTATCTCACCAGCATCATGGACCTCTTCCCCATCACTTCTGTGGGCGGCAGCTCAGAGGCTGATCGCGCCTCGCAACTGCTGGAGGTTCACTCCGGCATTGGCGCTCCCGTGCTGACTGACATTGCGGGGGATAAGAAGATTTTCCGTAGGCGCGCCTGGGTCGGGGAGTTCTTCGCTACACATCAACTAAAGGCGGGAGACTCAGTTGTAGTGGAGCGCACAGGAACCAACCGCTACCACGTCTACCCACGACGTGCGACTGATTTCTAACTATTCGTTCAAGCCGAAACCGCTTCGCGGTTCGGCTTAACTCAGGTGTTACAACCTTGATATTGGCCTTGGTGCCGAAGCTACCCGAAGAACAATAAAAACATGAGGAGTCCCGCCTTTCAGCGCAAGACCTTGTATCGCGAGGAGTGCGTCCCTGTGCCGGATCTGGCATGAGTCAGCAAACATATACGCCATCCCGCCGAGCCGGGTGAGCTGGCTCGCTACCGAGATGACGTTAAGCTCTATTGCCACATATTCAGAAGCCGGCGGCGCTGTTTCCCGAGCGGCAGCGGTAGCCGGACCTTGTCCACCCCCATGGGACGCAGCCCAGCCTTGAGCCCATAGCGGGCATTGCCTACAATGACCCACTTTTTATCACACTCAGGTCTATAAAATGAGCGACAACAAACCTGCACTGCCCGACCGTCTGGCCGCCAACCCGCGCAGCCCGCACTATGTGGCAGAGTGCTTCCAGCACGAGATCGGCATTCGCGTGAACGGCAAGGAGCGCACCAATGTCGAGGAGTACTGCATCAGCGAAGGTTGGGTGAAGATCCCCTCCCCCAAGGCCAAGGATCGCTACGGCAACCCCATGCTGATCACCGTCAAGGGCACCGTCGAGGCGTTTTACGCCTGAGCCTTGTCCCGGCCTGGCCGGGGTAGCTCCGCCTAGCAAGACACCGGCCTAGTGCCGGTGTCTTGCTTTTCAGCCTCCGGTAGCAGGCAGCGGCCGGGCTCCTTCCCGCGCCCAAGCCCCCTCGACATCCTCCCCGCTGCCATATAAAAAAGCCCCGTCCCGCCTTGCGGCGAGACGGGGCTTGTCGTTTCCTGGGCAGGCTGATAGGCCCTGTGGGCAACGCGCCTCTCGGCGCCCGATCATCCCTGCCTCTAGGATCACCCCAGGGTCGCGAAGATCCCCGCCAGGGTGGCGCTCATCAGGTTCGCCAGGGTGGCGGCCAGCACGGCCTTGAGGCCCAGGTTCGCCACGTCGTGGCGGCGCTCCGGTGCCAGGGTGCCGATGGCGCCAAGCTGGATGGCGATGGAGCCCAGGTTCGCGAAGCCGCACAGGGCGAAGGTGACGATGATCTGGGTGTGGGCGCTCAAGTTCTCCTTGATGCTGGCGAAGTCCAGATAGGCGACGAACTCGTTCATGATCACCTTCTGGCCAATCAAGGATCCCGCCGCCATCATCTCGCTCGCCGGCACGCCGATGAGCCAGGCCACGGGGGCAAACAGGTAGCCCAGCAGCAGCTGCAAGGAGAGCTCGGGCCAGCCCAGCCACTCACCGACCAGGGTGAAGCCGGCGTTCAGCATGGTGATGGCGCTGACAAACGCCAGCAAGATGGTGCCGATGGCCACGGCGATCTTCATCCCCCCCATGGCGCCGCCCGCCAGGGCGTCGATGGCGTTGCTGTAGTCGCTCTTGTCGAGGGCGATCTCGTCCTGCTCGCGCACCCGCTCCTGCTCCGGCACCAGGAGCTTGGCCATCAGCAGGCCCCCCGGCGCCGCCATAAAGGAGGCCGCAATCAGGTATTTAAGCTCTACGCCAAGACCGGCGTAGCCGCCCAGCACCGAGCCCGCCACCGAGGCCATGCCGCAGGTCATCACGGCGAAGAGCTCGGAGCGGGTCATGCCCGCCAGGAAGGGGCGGATCAGCAGGGGGGACTCCCCCTGGGAGAGGAAGATGTTGCCGGTGGCCACCAGGGACTCGGCACGGCTGGTGCCGAGCAGGCGGTGAATGCCGCCCCCCAGCACCCGGATCACCCACTGCATGATGCCGAAGTGGTAGAGCACGGCGATGAGCGCGCTGATGAAGATGACCAGCGGCAACACGCGCACCGCGAAGATGAAGCCGTTGCTGGCGAGATCGCCGAACACGAAGCGGATGCCGCTGTCGGCAAAGCCGAGCAGGGCGGAGACGCCGTTGCTCAAAGCGCCGAGCAGCACCTGACCGGGGGGGAAATAGAGCACCAGGGCGGCGAAGCCGGTTTGCAGGGCGAGCGCCCCGAGCACGGTGCGCCAACGAATGGCGCGGCGGTTTTCACTCGCCAGCCAGGCGATAAACATCAGGGCCAGCATACCGACCAGACTCAATAACAGTGTCATCTTGCACCTATGAAGAGAGGAGTTTCATACGGCAAGTCTGCAGACGGGTGTCGCGCGGCGGTCGGGCGGGGAGCGTGCCGACCCACGCGACACACAGACCACAAACCTACAGGTTAGTGGCGGGTCCCATCCTGGGGTCGTTCACGTTCCGGGTGACGGCATGTATCGGGTGACGCCAGCACCGCCGCGAGCAGAGAAGCGGCCGGGTGGCAGGTCGGGCGGCGATGGTACAGGGATAGCAACCATATAAAAAGCGCTAAAACGATTCGATATGGAAACAAAATTCGGCTCCGTTCGCCCCAGCCTGTCATTGCCTGTTTTTTCGCACGGCCTGCCAGCGCTGCAGGCCGGCACCGGCCAGCACCAGCAGAGTGCCGAGCAGATCGCTCGCCCCCAGGCGCCCGGCCAGGGCGTCGAGCAGCGCGCCCCCCACCAGCTGCCCCGCCACGATGAGCAGGGCGCAGGCCAGGGCACCGACCCGGCCGATGGCCCAGCTGCTGATGGCCACGAACAGTGCCCCCAGCGCCCCGCCCAGCAGCAGCCAGGGATCGAGCCCGGCGAGGCGCCCCCAGGGGGCCCCCGTCAACAGCAGCAGGGTGCCGAGCAGCCCGAAGCCGAGCAGGTGGTTGGCGAGCGACGCCATCAGGGCGCCCCGGGCGCTGGCGAGCCGGCCGTTGAGGGTGCGCGACAGGCTCACCGCCACGCCGTTGAGCAGTCCCAGCAGGATAAGGATGGTCATGGTGTTTCTCCTAACCGAGCACGATAAGCAGGGCGCCGGCCATCACCAGCAGGGCGGCGAGTCCGTCCACACCTGAGGGGAGCCTGCGCGCCAGCCCGAACCAGCCGAGGCCATCGCACAGGGCACCGAACAGCAGCTGGCCCAGCAGGAGCAGGGCCAGGGTGCCCGCCATGCCGAGGGGCGAGTTGAGGCACAGGGCCGCCAGCACCACGGTGAGCGCCCCCGGCAGGCCGCCTAGCCAGGCCCAGCCCGGTGCAGCCTCCGGGCCTGCTGCCCTGGGGGTCAGGCACCACAGCAGTGCGGCCACCAGGGTGCCGACCCCGTGGGCGAGCCAGCTCGCGAGCCAGGGGTCAGTGGCGCGGGCCAGAGCGCCGTTCTGGGCGATCATCAGCGCCAGCAGCAGGCCGGCGGCGAAGGCGGCCAGGGCGCCGACGGCCTGGCCGAGGTCGAGGCGCCCGGGGCGCCGCTCGATGAGGGTAGGGATCATGGGATGCTCCTTGGTTGAACACAGGAGCAGGGTAAATTGTTTTAGATATGGCGATAATCTGCCATGCTGGAACAACATTGTTTCCATTATGAGAACAGCATGAACCAGGATGCCTTCGCCCTGCTCCCCGCCTTCGTCGCCGTGGTGGAGGCGGGTAGCTTCTCCGGCGCCGCCCGCCAGCTCGGCAGCAGCAAGTCGGCCCTGAGCAAGAAGGTGAGCCAGCTCGAGCAGCTGCTCGGCTGCCAGCTCCTCTATCGCACCACCCGCTCCCTCACCCTCACCGAGGCGGGGGATCGCTACTTCGAGACGGTGCGCCACGCGGTGCGCCTGGCGAGCGACG
Organism: Aeromonas sp. SrichE-2G; assembly: GCF_017939565.1. Taxonomy (NCBI): domain Bacteria; kingdom Pseudomonadati; phylum Pseudomonadota; class Gammaproteobacteria; order Aeromonadales; family Aeromonadaceae; genus Aeromonas; species Aeromonas sp. SrichE-2G. The sequence goes on along the minus strand of NZ_JAGKRG010000053.1, from coordinate 411,175 downwards.
GGGAGGATGCCATCGGCGCCCTGCAAGCGGCCCCTCGCGGCCTGCTGCGGGTGACGGTGCCCATGGTCTATGGCCGGCGCCACATCGCCCCCCTCATCCCCGACTTTCTCGCCCGCCATCCCGAGGTGCAGCTGCAACTCGAGATGAGCGATGCCCAGCAGGATCTCGTGGCCGAGGGGTTCGACGTGGCGGTGCGCATCGGCGCGCTGGAGGATTCGAGCCTGATCGCCCGCCGCCTCGCCCCCTGTCACAGCACCCTGTGCGCCGCCCCCGCCTACCTGGCGCGGGCCGGCTCGCCCCGCACCCCGAGGGATCTCGAGGCCCACAACTGCCTCTTCTACTCCCTGTTTCGCGGCGGCACCCAGTGGCGCCTGCAGGGGCCCGAGGGAGAGGTGGCCATCACCCCTCGCGGCAACTTCGAGGTCAACAACAGCGACGCCATCCACACCGCCCTGCTGGCGGGCCTGGGCATCGGCAACATGCCGGACTTTATCGTGGGGGACGATCTCGCCGCAGGCCGCCTGGTGCCTCTCTTGCCGGCCCACGCCCTGCCCGAGCACGGCATCTGGTGCGTCTATCCGCGCCGGCGCCACCTGCCCGCCAAGGTGGGGGCCTGGCTGGCGTTTCTGGAGGAGCGCCTGGGGCAGCCTTCAGACGGGATATCCCGATAGCCGAAACGGTTCACGTTTTTTTCATCGGGAAAGGAGTAGAGTAGTCATAAAACAAGCTTATGTTTTTATTGAAAAAGTATTACGGGAGCCTGCCATGGCTGCGCCTCCCTGACCCTAGGTGGTACCCCATGATGATGAAGAAAACCGCGATTGCCCTGACCCTGAGCAGCCTGCTGGCGCTGCCGCTCTTCGTCTCCTCCGATGCCTGGGCCGCCCCGGTGCGATCCCTGCAGAAGGAGCAGAATTACGACCAGTACATCAGCAAGCGCCAGGTGGTGGATCAGCTGCTGGCGGATGCGGCCCGCATCTTCCACTCCCCCGCCCGGGTCTCCACCGCCGGCTTCACCGCCAAAATGCCGAGCAACATGGAGCAGGTGACCACCCTGCTGCTCGAGGCCCACCAGCTCGAACCCTATCGCACCGATCTGCTGGTCTCTGCGGCCAACGCCCAGATCTACAACGGCAACGTGGACAGGGCCATCGGCCTGTTCGAGCAGGCCCTGAGTGCGGCGCCGGACGATCTCGACCTCAACACCTACCTGGCCACCTGGCAGCGCTTCAAGGGCAACCAGGCCAAGTCTGATGCCTACGTCAAGCGGGTCGGCGAGCTCAACGCCGGCCGCGCCGCCGACTTGCAGCGGCTGTTCGCCACCGTGGACCGGGTGGTCGCCACCCCGCTCAAGGAGCGACCGGGACGGGGCGAGAAGAAGGGGCGCCGCGCCATCGTCACCCTGGGCTACGCCCTCAACCCCGACGGCTCCATGCACGACATCCTGCTGGGGCGCCTCGAGACCACCCGCGCCCTGGCCCAGGCCGATCCGGCGGCCCTGGTCATCCTCACCGGCGGCGTGCCCCAGAACCGCCAGACCGAGGGCAAGCTGATGGCAGACTGGCTGGCGAAGAAGGGCATAGACCGCTCCCGCCTCATCGAGGAGAACTACGCCACCAGCACGGTGGAGAACGCCCTCTACAGCGGCTACGCCCTCGCCCGCCACGAGATTGAATACGCGACCCTGGTGAGCTCCGCGAGCCATGTGCGTCGGGGCCAGACCTTGCTGGAAATCGCCTGCTGGCAGAGCGGCCCGGCCAATATCCGCATCGACAGCATCGCCTACCCGGACAAGCCCCTCTCGACCCTCGCCAAGGCGAGCCCCGAGGAGCTGCTCGGCATCTACCGGGATGCCCTGCGCACCTATGGCCTCTGGAGTTACCGCTCGGCCCCCTTGCTGGAGCGCTGATCCCCTCTGCCCCGCCCTTGTGGCGGGGCCTTTGCTCTTCTCCTCCCCCTTCCAGCCAGGGCGGCCCCTTCGCCTTCCCGGTTGACCGGCCCCTCCCCCCACTCTCGGGCACCTGGCGTTTGGCGCTTGCCCCAGCCACCCGATAGATGGAGGGCGCACAAGCTATTCACATCCTGACATATCTCAATTAGATCATTGATTTACTGTTATTTTTCTAAGAACCAAACGGCATGAGAGCGCCCTTCTCGTTCCTTCTCACCCGCCAAGGTTCAGATAAAGATGTGGCTTCCAACACCCCCGACAAGGAAGTGCATCATGACAGTAAAAGGCATCTCTCTGTGGCTCGTGGCCTCCGCGCTGCTCGGCCAGTCCGCCCAGGCCCTCGAGGTCACCGTGGCCTACCAGACCTCGGCCGAGCCCGCCAAGGTAGCCCAGGCCGACAACACCTTCGCCAGGGAGAGCGGCGCTACCGTGGACTGGCGCAAATTTGACAGCGGTGCCAGCGTGGTACGGGCGCTCGCCTCCGGCGACGTGCAGATTGGCAATATCGGCTCCAGCCCCCTGGCGGTGGCGGCGAGCCAGAACCTGCCCATCGAGGTGTTCCTGCTCGCCTCCAAACTCGGGGAGTCCGAAGCCCTGGTGGTCAAACAGGGGCTCACCAAGCCCGAGGATCTGGCGGGCAAGCGCATCGCCGTGCCCTATACCTCCACCACCCACTACAGCCTGCTGGCAGCCCTCAAGCACTGGAACGTCGACCCCGCGACGCTGCAGATAGTCAATCTGCAACCCCCGGCCATCATCGCCGCCTGGCAGCGGGGGGACATCGACGGCGCCTATGTCTGGGCCCCCGCCCTCAACCAGCTCACCAGAGAGGGCAAGGTGCTGACCGACTCCGCCCAGGTGGGTGACTGGGGAGCACCGACCCTGGATGTCTGGGTGGTGCGCAAGGACTTTGCCAAGGCCCACCCGGAGGTGGTGCAGGCCTTCGTGAACAGCACCCTGGCCGCCCAGCAGGCCTACCTCGCCAACCCGGAAGGCTGGCTGGCCCAACCCGAGCATCTCGGCAAACTCGCGGCCCTGAGCGGTGTTCCCGAGGCAGAGATTCCCGCCCTGGTGAAGGGCAACACCTACCTCGATGCGAAGGCCCAGAGTGCCGAGCTTGGCCCCCTGGTCAACCAGACCATCATCGACACCGCCCGCTTCCTCGAGAGCCAGGGCAAGGTTGCGAGCGCCGCCTCGGACTACCGCCAGTTCGTGACCGATCGCTTCGTGAAAGCCGTGGCCCAGTAGACCGGAGGAGACGACCATGCTGCAGCTCTCTCATGTGTCCGCCGAGTACGCCGGAAGGCGGGTACTCGACAACGTCAGCCTCTCCCTGCCCGAGGGGGAGCTGATGGTGGTGCTCGGTCCCTCTGGCTCGGGCAAGACCACGCTCCTCAACCTGGTGGCTGGCTTCGAGCCCTGCCACCACGGCCAGATAAGCCTGGAGGGCAAGCGCGTCACCGGTCCGGGCGCCGAGCGCGGCGTGGTGTTCCAGAGCGAGGGGCTGCTGCCCTGGCGCAACGTGCGGGACAACGTGGCCCTCGGCCTGCAACTGGCGGGGGTGCCCGGGGCCGAGCGCACCCTGCTGGCCGAGGAACTGCTGCGTCAGGTAGGGCTGGAGGGAGCCGGCGATCGCGCCATCTGGCAGCTCTCCGGCGGCCAACGCCAGCGGGTTGGCATCGCCCGGGCCCTGGCCACCCGGCCCCGCCTGCTGTTGCTGGACGAGCCCTTCGGCGCCCTGGACGCCTTCACCCGGGAGCAGATGCAGACCCTGCTACTGCGCCTGTGGCATGAGCACCGGCGCCAGGTGCTGCTCATCACCCACGACATCGAGGAGGCCATCTTCATGGCAACCGATCTGGTGCTGCTCTCCCCCTCTCCCGGGCGGGTGATGGAACGGCTTACCCTGGATTTCGGCCGCCGTTTTGCTGCCGGCGAATCCTGCCGCAGCATCAAGTCCGACCCCGCCTTCATCGCCAAGCGGGAATACGTGCTGAGGCGGGTGTTCGCAGAGCGGGAGGCCTTCGCATGAGCCTCACCCTCACCCGGCAGCGGATCGTCGCCCACAGGCGTGCCCCGGGCTGGCCCCTGCCGCGCCGACTGACCCTGAGCCTCGCCACCCTGATCGCCCTGCTCGCCCTGTGGTGGCTGGTGGCGCACCTTGGCTGGGTCGATCCCCTGTTTCTGCCGCCCCCACAGCGGGTGCTGGCCCAGCTCATCACCATCGCCGGGCCCCAGGGCTTTATGGACGCCACCCTGTGGCAGCACCTGGGGGCCAGCCTGGGCCGCATCCTGGTGGCGCTGGCGGCGGCGGCCTTTTTTGGCATCGCGGTGGGCATCGCCATGGGGCTCAGCCCTGTGGTGCGCGGCGTGCTGGATCCCCTCATCGAGCTCTACCGCCCGGTGCCGCCGCTCGCCTACCTGCCCCTGATGGTGATCTGGTTTGGCATCGGCGAGACCTCCAAGGTGCTGCTCATCTACCTCGCCATCTTCGCCCCCGTGGCCCTAGCGACCCTGGCGGGGGTGCAGAGCGCCAACGCGGTGCGAGTGCGGGCGGCGCAGGCGCTGGGGGCATCCCGGTCCCAGGTGCTCTGGCACGTGATCCTGCCAGGCGCCCTGCCGGACATCCTGACCGGGCTGCGCATCGGGCTCGGGGTGGGCTGGTCCACCCTGGTGGCGGCCGAGCTTATCGCCGCCACCCGGGGAGTGGGCTTCATGGTGCAATCCGCCGGCGAGTTTCTCGCCACCGACGTGGTGCTGGCGGGCATTCTGGTGATCGCCGTGATCGCCTTCGTATTGGAACTGGGCCTGCGCGCCCTGCAGCGCAGGCTCACCCCCTGGCATGGAGAAGAACAATGACTGACAAGCTGACCATCACACCGCTGGGGCCCCATATCGGCGCCCAGATCGCCGGCGTCAACCTGGCCGAGCCCCTGACCCAGGGGCAGTTCGAGCAGATCCACCGGGCCTTGCTCAAATACCAGGTGCTCTTCCTGCGAGACCAGCCCATCACCCCGCGAGCGCAGCGGGCACTGGCGAACCGCTTCGGGGATCTGCACATCCACCCCGTCTATCCCCACACGGAGGAGGCCGAGGAGATCATCGTGCTCGATACCCACGACGACAATCCGCCGGACAACGACAACTGGCACACGGACGTCACCTTTATCGAGACCCCCCCGGCGCTGGCCATTCTGGCGGCCAAGCAGCTACCTCCCACCGGGGGAGACACCCTCTGGGCCAGCGGCATCGCGGCGCTGGCGGCCCTCTCCCCGCCCCTGAAAACCCTGCTGGCGGGGCTGGAGGCGGAGCACGACTTCACCAAGTCGTTCCCGGCCCACCGGCACGACGGCAGCGAGGAGGAGCGCCAGCGCTGGCAGGCCGCCGTGGCCCGTCACCCGCCCCTGCGCCACCCGGTGATCCGCACCCACCCGGTGAGCGGACGGCAGGCCCTGTTCGTCAACGAGGGGTTCACCACCCGGCTGCCCGGGCTGCCCCCCAAGGAGAGCGAGGCGCTGCTGGGCTTTCTGTTCGAGCACATCACCCGCCCCGAGTTTCAGGTGCGCTGGCGCTGGCAGGAGAACGACATCGCCATCTGGGACAACAGGGTGACCCAGCACTACGCCAATGCCGACTACCTGCCGGCGCGCCGGGTGATGCACAGGGCCACCATCCTCGGGGACAAGCCCTTCTGGCGCCCGGACTGACCTGCGCGGCTCCCCCGCCCTGCCCCAATGAAAAAGCCCGCCGAGAGGCGGGCTTTTCACATCCACATTGCGGCTCAGGCCTTGAGCTCCAGCACCCGGGTGAAGCCCCCGTAGATCATGCGGGCGCCGTCAAACGGCATGGTCTGGTGCAGGGGATTAGCGGGGTCCATCCTGGGGTCCTGCATCATCTTGCCCATGGCGTCGTCCCGCACCGCCTTGCTCGGCCACTCCACCCAGGAGAAGACCACGCTTTCGTCCTCCTTGGCCGCCACCGCACGGTAAAAGTCGGTCTGCTTGCCGTGGGGCACGTCATCCCCCCAGCACTCCAGCACCCGGGTGGCGCCATATTCGAGAAAGATGGGGTCAAACAGCCCCGCGTGATCGATCAGGGCCTGCTTGTTGGCCGTGGGCACGGCGATCACAAAGCCATCCACATATGACATGAGACTCTCCTCCTGTGATTGAGGATCTCAGCATAGCAGCCACGCCCCATCCTCCCCTCAGAGGGCCACCAGCCGCTCCAGATCGCTGCGGGTCAGGCGCTTGCTGTCCACCTTCACGTAGAGGGAGTGCTCCTCGCGCACCAGCAGCACGTCGCTCACCCCATCGCAGGCGCGGATCCGCTGCTCCAGGGCCGGGGTCGCCTCCACCCCTTCAGGCAGCACGATGCGCAGGCTGCTGACATAGGGGGGCTCGGCCATGGTGAGGCTGACTCCGAGCCAGACCAGCGCCAGCGCGGCGCAGCCGCCGAACACCAGGGGGCCGCCCCCCAAGCCGTAGAGCAAGCCGCCGAGACTGCCGCCGATGGCCACCCCGAGGAACTGGCTGGTGGAGTAGACCCCCATGGCGGTGCCCTTGTAGCCCGGCGGGGACTCCTTGCTGATAAGAGACGGCAGCAGCGCCTCCATCACGTTGAAGCCGATGAAGAAGAGCTGCAACCCGGCGAGCAGGGCCCAGAGCCGGGCGCCGCTCTGCCAGAGCACCAGCTCGGCGACCAGCATCACCACCACGCAGCAGAGGAAGACCCGCTTCATCTGGCGGCGCTTCTCGGCGTAGATGATGAAGGGCACCACGCTCACGAAGGCGATGGCCATGGTGGCGAGGTAGGCCTGCCACTGGTCGTCCCGGGGCAGCCCGGCGCGCTCCAGCAGCGGCGGCAGCGCCACGAAGCTCGCCATCAGCAGGGTGTGGACGCAGAGGATGCCGAGGTTGAGCTTGAGCAGGCGCCCGTTGGTGAGCACGGTGCGAAAACTGCCGCGCACCATGGCGGATTCGCGGTTAAGCAGGTGAGCCGCCGGGGTCGGCACCGCCCAGATCACCAGGGCGATGGCACACAGGGCCAGCAGGGCGATGAGCCAGAAGAGACCACTGAGCCCCACCGCATGGGTGATGAGGGGGCCGGTCACCATGGCGATGGCGAAGGTGATGCCAAAGCTCACCCCGATGAAGGCCATCGCCTTGGTGCGGTTTTGCTCGCGGGTGAGATCCGACAAGAGCGCCATGACGGCGGCGGAGATGGCGCCGCTCCCTTGCAGGGCGCGCCCGACGATGACGCCCCAGATGGAGTCGCTCAGGGCCGCGACCACGCTGCCGATTGCAAACATCAGCAGGCCGCCGACGATGAGGGGCTTGCGTCCCACCCTGTCGGAGAGCAGGCCGAAGGGGATCTGCAGCAGGGCCTGGCTCATGCCGTAGATGCCGATGGCCAGACCAATCAGGGCTTCGGACGCCCCCGCGAGAGACATGCCGTAGGTGGTCAGCACCGGCAGCACCATAAACATGCCGAGCATGCGCAGGGAGAAGACGGAGCCGAGCGCCCAGGTCGCGCGTCGCTCGCCCCTCGTCATGGTGAAATCATTCATGAGGGCCTCGATAGACAAGAAGAGAGAAGAGATCCGGGTGAATGGCGCCCTGCCTCCACCCGGCAGGATCCGGGAACCCCGCACGGGGGGCCACATAATAACAGAGCCGGGAAGGTTCCCGGCTCTGGATTCTATTGATTTTCCTGCGTCACATCACAGCGGTGATACTCGCCACTCAAGGCAGCATGGTCACCAGGACGGGCGCGGCATCGGGCTGGAAGTCCACCGACATCATCACGCTGAGGCAGGTGATGGTCACGATGGAGAACATGAACAGCTTGCGTGCCCACAGGGAGTCATCCACCGCCGCCTTGTAGCCAGACAGCGCCATCCCCAGCCACCAGACGCTCACCGCGGTGGCCACCACCAGATACTTGTAACCGGCGTAACCGCCGAGGAACAGCATCAGGGTCGGCACCATGAACGCCAGGATATAGAGGGTGATGTGGAGCTTGGCCACCGGGATCCCCTTCACCACCGGCAGCACCGGGATGTTGGCCGCCTGGTAATCCTTGAAGCGGAAGATGGCGATCGCATAGGAGTGCGGCATCTGCCACAGGCTGAAGATCGCCAGCAGGATCAGGGCCCCCGAGTCAAACTGGCCACTCACCGCGCAGTAGCCGATGACCGGCGGCGCGGCGCCGGACAGGCTGCCGACCAGGGTGCCGTAGACAGAGTGGCGCTTCATGTAGAGGCTGTAGACCCCCACATAAACCAGGAAGCCCAGCACCGCCAGCAAGGCGGCCAACGGATTGGCCGCAAAGTAGAGCAGTGCAATGCCCGCAACGCCCAGCGCCGTGGCATACCAGAGCGACACACCGGGGGCGATGAGCCCGCGCACCAGGGCGCGGTTCTTGGTCCGCTCCATGATGCAGTCGATGTCCCGGTCGATGTAGTTGTTGAACACGCAACCGGAGGCCACCACCAGTGACACCCCTGCCATGGTCAGGATGAACAGGGGCACATCCAGGCTCCCCTTCGAGGCCAGCAGGAATCCCCCGATAACCGAGATGAGGTTACCGAAGATGATGCCCGGCTTGGTCACTTGCAGGTATTGCTTCATCATCATCAACCCGCTCAGTGAACCATCATGTTGATGTTGAGGTTGTACATGATCCACAGGGAACCCACGACCACGATGGCGATGATGAGCACGGTAAAGATCAGTGCCACCAGGTTCCAGCGCTCCTCGGACGAGGTGTTCATGTGCAGGAAGTAGACCAGGTGCACGAAGATCTGCACCACCGCCATGCCCACCACGGTGCCGAGCACCACGGCGTGGGAGGCGGAGCCGTCCATCACCATCCAGAACGGCACGGCGGTCAGGATGAGTGACAGCACGAAGCCGATCATGTAGGACTTGACGCTGCCGTGGCTGGCGCCGTGATTGTCAACGGAATGACTCATTACATGACCCCCATCAGATAGACCACGGTGAAGACGCAGATCCACACCACGTCGAGGAAGTGCCAGAACAGGCTCAGGCACATCAGGCGAGTACGGTTGCGATCGGTCAGCCCCTTCTTGGCTACCAGCACCATCATCACGATGATCCAGATAAGGCCGCTGGTCACGTGGATACCGTGGGTACCCACCAGGGTGAAGAAGGCAGACAGGAAGCCGCTGCGATCCGGGCCCGCATCATTGACGATCAGGTGATGGAACTCGTAGATCTCCATCGCGATGAAGCCGGCACCCAGCAGGAAGGTAACGAACAGCCAGGTGTTGACCGCCCCGACCTTGTTCTTGTTCATGGCCAGCATGCCGAACCCGAAGGTGATGGAGCTCAGCAGCAGCAGCATGGTTTCGGCAAACACGAACGGCAGTTCGAAGATGTCCTTGCCGGTGGGGCCGCCGGCAGTGCCGTTGACCAGGACCGCATAGGTCGCGAACAGGGTCGCGAACAGGATGCAGTCACTCATCAGGTAGATCCAGAAACCGAATACCTTGGTGGCACCGGCATCGTGGTGCCCATCCTCATGGGCACCGTGAGAGTGATGTAGTACGTCAGTCGCCATGGAATTAAGCCACCTTGTTGATGTTGTCGAAATGCTGACCTTCGATGCGCTCGATCTCGTCAACCTGTACGTAGTAGTCCACATCGTCGTTGAAGCTGTGGATGATCCAGGTGGCGATCATGCCGATGAAGCCGGCGATGGCCATCCACCAGATGTGCCAGATCATGGCAAAGCCGAACACGGTGCTGAAGGCGGCGATGATGACGCCGGCGCCGGAGTTCTTGGGCATGTGGATGGGAGCATACTGGGCCGGCTTGCGATAGGCGCTGCCGTCCTGCTTGGCTTCCCAGAAGGCGTCCAGACCCTTCACCTTCGGCTCGATGGCGAAGTTATAGAAGGGGGGCGGAGAGGAAGTAGCCCACTCCAGAGTACGGCCACCCCAGGGATCGCCGGTCCAGTCGCGGTTCTTCTCGCGGTCGCGGATACTGACCACGATCTGGATGACCTGGCACAGCACACCGATGGCGATGAGGCCGGCGCCGCAGGCGGCAACCACCAGCATGCCATGGAACTCGGGATCGATGTTCTGGCTGACGCGACGGGTCATGCCCATGAAGCCCAGTACGTAGAGCGGCATGAAGGCCACGAAGAAGCCGGTGATCCAGAACCAGAACGCGCGCTTGCCCCAGACGTCATCCAGCTTGAAGCCGAACGCTTTCGGGAACCAGTAGGTGATACCGGCGAAGCAACCGAACACCACGCCGCCGATGATGACGTTGTGGAAGTGGGCGATCAGGAACAGGCTGTTGTGCAGCACGAAGTTGGCGGCCGGCACGGAGAGCAGTACCCCGGTCATGCCACCCACGGTGAAGGTGATGATGAAGCCGACGGTCCACAGCATGGGCGAGGTGAACTCGATGCGACCGCGGTACATGGTGAACAGCCAGTTGAAGATCTTCACCCCGGTCGGGATGGAGATGATCATGGTGGTGATGCCGAAGAAGGCATTCACGTTGGCACCGGACCCCATGGTGAAGAAGTGGTGCAGCCACACGATGAACGACAGCACGGTGATCGCCACGGTTGCCCACACCAGGGAGGTGTAACCGAACAGCTTCTTCTTGCAGAAGGTGGCCACCACTTCGGAGAAGATACCGAAGACCGGCAGTACCAGGATGTACACCTCGGGGTGACCCCAGGCCCAGATCAGGTTGATGTACATCATCATGTTGCCACCCATGTCATTGGTAAAGAAATGGGTACCGAGGTAACGGTCTGCGGTCAGCAGGGCGATGGTGACGGTCAGGATCGGGAAGGAGGCGATGATCAGGATGTTGGCACACAGGGCGGTCCAGGTGAAGACCGGCAGGCGCATCATGGTCATGCCCGGGGCACGCATGCGGATGATGGTGGCGAAGAAGTTCACACCGGTCAGCAGGGTCCCCAGACCCGAGATCTGCAGACTCCAGATCCAGTAGTCGACCCCGACCCCCGGGCTGAACTCCAGCCCCGACAAGGGCGGATAGGCCAGCCAGCCGGTCTGGGCGAATTCACCGACCCCGAGGGAGACGTTGATCAGCACCACGGCCGCGGCGGTGAACCAGAAGCTCAGGTTGTTCAGGAAGGGGAAGGCGACGTCACGGGCACCGATCTGCAGCGGCACCACGATGTTCATCAGACCGATCACCAGCGGCATGGCCACGAAGAAGATCATGATGACGCCGTGGGCGGTGAAGATCTGGTCGTAGTGATGGGCGTTGAGGTAGCCTTCGCTGCCCGCGGAGGCCAGGACCTGCTGACCACGCATCATGACCGCATCGGCGAAGCCGCGCAGCAGCATGACCATGCCCAGAATGAGATACATGATACCGAGGCGCTTGTGGTCGACCGAGGTCAGCCACTCTTTCCACAGATATTGCCACTTGCCGTAGTAAGTGATGAGACCGGCGATGGCCAGCCCACCCAAGATGATACCGGCTATCGTGACCATGATGATGGGTTCATGGTACGGAATAGCCTCGAGTGTCAATTTTCCAAACATCGATTATTCCTCGGATCCTGCTTTCACACTCTTGTCGGCCGACATGGCCATGTGTCCGGCATGGGCGTCATGGTTCATGGCCTGCTCGTCCATGGCACCCTCGGTCGGGGCCTCATGGTTCATGGCGTCATGATTCATGGCTTCGTGGTTCATGGTTTCGTGGTTCATGCCCTCGTGGTCAGCGGCGCCCGCTTTCTGGGTGTCGTGACCACCATGGGACATGTCGCCCATGAACTTGTTGATGATGTTGACGAACAGCTTGGGATCGGCGCTGGCGAAGTACTCCACCGGGTGGTTTTCGCTCTTCTTGGCCAGGGCATCGAACTCACCCAGGGTGTTCAGCGCCTTGGAAGAGGCCTTCACCTTGGCTACCCAGGCGTCGAAACCGGCCTGATCCTGGGTCGCGATAGCCTTGAACTTCATGCCGGAGAAGCCGGCGCCGCTGTAGCCGCCCGAGATGCCCTTGTACTCGCCCGCTTCGTTGGCGATCAGGTGCAGCTTGGTCTGCATGCCCGCCATGGCGTAGATCTGGCCACCCAGCTGGGGGATGAAGAAGGAGTTCATCACGGTGTCGGAGGTCACGCGGAAGTTGACCGGGGTGTTGACCGGGAATGCCAGCTCGTTGACTGAGGCAATGCCCAGTTCCGGATAGACAAACAACCATTTCCAGTCAAGGGAAATGACATCGACCTGAATGGGTTTAACCTCGGATTCCAGTGGTTTGTAGGGGTCCAGAGAATGGGAGGTTTTCCAGGTAATCACCGCCAGGATGGCGATAATGATGACGGGTACGGTCCAGACGACCGCCTCAATCTTGTTGGAGTGAGCCCAGTCCGGCGCATAGGTGGCGCTGGTGTTGGACGCTCGGTATTTATAAGCGAACGCCACCGCCATCACGATCACAGGCACCACCACAATCAGCATCAAACCGAGTGCGGTCAATATCAGTGACTTCTGCTCCAGACCAACTTGCCCCTTGGGGCTCATCAGAGCCATGTCGCAACCGCTCAGCAAGCTGGCAGTCGCGAGCAACAGCAAAGCGCCCAAGCCCCTCTTCACGTCAAAGAGTCTCATGCAATGTCCTCATCTTTTGAAGGCTTATTGGTATAAAAAAATGCAGCATTTTATTGCATCAGACCGGCATGTGAACAACATGAAAAATTAATCCCGCAAATGTTCCAGAGGTGATGAAAACGAGTGTCAGATGTTAATCCCTTGACAATGACCAATTTACTCATGTCACAGCCCGGCAATTCATCTTCCGTTAATCTTTTTTCCCGCCGAAATCGCTCACAAATCAAACCAACCCATCAAATTGTTCTATTTTTGTCCGGATTTACCGGCATCTTGAGAGTCAGACAACCCCTTCCACAGGCACAAGCTCTGAATGGCTTCCTTGATCTGGATACGCATTTTCAGGGGAAGATTAAAAAAATAATTAATCAAACATTCGTATGATTAACTTCCTGGGGTCGACAAAAGCGGATGACGACCCGCCCTGACCGACACCCACCCAGAAAAAGGGCCCCATGAGGGGCCCTGCCTGCCATCGTTTCCTGCTCCCCCGGGGACTGTCACTCAGGGGTCGGGATGCTCCCTACGGGTCGCAACGGCAATCCGGTTCCAGGCATTGATGGTGACGACCTGCATCAAGCACTGGGCCAGCAGGGTCTCCCCACGAAGATCGCCATGACGAGATCCACGCGGTGTTTCGTGGCGGCCGCTTCCTTACCCCCAGGCCCGCGCCTTTATCCACTTCCTGGTCGAGGTGACCCACCCCCTGCAAAGGCCGCGCTGACGGCGGCCGGAAAGGCAGACGCCGGGCAGCAGGCCCGGCGTCTGGCATATCCGACGTGGTTTGGTGCAAGGGAGGCGCCTAGCGGGGCTTGCTCCCCTCCGGTGTCGTGCTCCGGTAGTCCCCGTAGGGGAAGATGTTGCGCAGGCGCTGGGCCACGGGCTCCGGGATGGAGCGGGAGAAGACCAGCCTGACGCCGCTACCGTCCCGCTGACCCAGGATGCGACCGCGCACCGGATCCTGCTGCAAGACCTGCTTCGCCTGCGCGAGGAAGCGCGGCGGCACCGAGCCCCGCTTCACCACCACCTTGCCCGGCGCGAGCCGGATCTCGAACAGGGCACCGCGCCCCAGCGTCATCAGCCACCAGATCAGGGCTATCGCCACCAACAGAGACAACCAGGCCATTGCTTCTCCCTCCCGTTCACTCGATGTGCGTCAGTATAAGCGGTGCCGACCGGTGAGGCTCCGGCCGGCGTCACGCTTTCGCCATCCCCGCGTTTAGCGCCCCTTGCCCCAGGCGATCAGGGTATCGCGGTAGAGCGCCAGCAGCGCCTGATCCCGCACCGCCACCCCGACCCGCTGGGCCGGGCAGGCCGCCCACTCGTCGTGGGGATGGGAGTTGCCGTCGAACTTTTGCAGGGTATGGCCGATGGCGGGCCCCTGGGTGATGACGCGCACCGGCCCCTCCCGCAGGGTGAACAGGGAAGGATCTATCACATAGGCGATGGCTGACGGGTCGTGCACATGGCAGCCCTCCATGCCGATGCGCGCCGAGTAGAAACGCAGGTAGAAGCGGCTCACATCCCACAGGAAGCGGCCGGGCTCCCCCGCCTCGTCCCGCAGGGCATCCAGGTAAGCACCGCTGAAGACGCTCTGCTGGGTGACGTCGAGCCCGATGATCACCACCGGCCAGTCGGCGGTGAACACCACATCGGCGGCCTCGGGATCGTCGTGGATATTGGCCTCCGCATAGGGGGTCACGTTGCCGCGATGGCCGTTGACGCCAAAGGCGCCCCCCATCACCACCACTTCCCTGACTAGGCCGGCGATCTCGGGGGCGGCCTGCAGCGCCAGCGCCAGGTTGGTCAGCGGCCCTATGGTCACCAGAGTGATCTCGCCGGGATGGGCCTTCACCGTCTCGACGATGTATTGCCAGGCCGGGCGGGGATCCGCTGAGAGACTCACCTCCCCCGCCTGCACATCACCAAAGCCGGTGGGACCGTGCACCACAGTGGTGGGGCCCACGGGATCCCGCAGCAAGGGCGCGGCGGCCCCCTGGGCCACGTCGGCCTTCATACCATATTTCTGCTTGAGCCAGAGGGCGTTGTGGGTGCCGTTCTCGATGGTGGCATTGCCAAATACGGTGGTGATGGCGAGCAGATCGATGGCGGGATGCGCCTCGGCGAAGAGAATGGCCATGGCATCGTCGATGCCGGGATCGGTATCCAGAATGATCTTGTGGGTCATGGGGCCTCCATAGGACAGAGCCGCCAGTGTAACGACCCATCACCACTTTAACAGCGCCGGGATCACAACCTTGGGGTTTCATCTGCATCAAGCATGATGACAGGCTCCCTTGTCCCGCTAATGGCGGCCTCCCCAACGGCCATGGCAGACATGGGTCAGCACCATGACCGGGACGGCCAGGGCACGGGCCCTCTCCCTTATTCCCCGAAGCGACTGGGCATCACTCCCGGGACGGGTCGGTGCCCACGGCCTGGCCCCGAGCCGTGCGCTTCAGCTGCCCCATGAATTGCTTGAAATGGGGGAGAAACTCTTTGAACAGCTCGTCTTTGCGATGCTGCATCATCACTTCGCCAAACAGCTTCAATCCGACGATAAACGCCTGGTGTTCCTGCTCCGACATGGCCAGCTTCCCCTTGCTGAGCGCCAGGATGGCAAAGATGTCGTCGTGATTCTAGCACTCGAACTGCAGCGCGGGGGCCTCGCCGTCCAGCGACTGGACCTGTACACGATACTGGTGTGGCATGCTTCCTCTCCTCTCGGGCTGGGCTTTTGCCCACATGGTTGATAAAATCAATTAAACCAATTTAAGTTGACTTTATCAACCATGAAATTATCGAACCACCTCTTCCGGATCCTGGATCAGTACAAGATCGCCCTGGCGCAGCATTTCCGGGTACAGCAGCTCTCCCTCAGCCCCCTGCATTACAAGGTGCTGCAACTGATCCACGCCCACGACCCGGCCACCCCCCAGCTCATCGCGCAGCAGTCGGGCCGCGACAAGGCCCAGGTCACACGCCTGCTGCAGGAGATGGAGAAACAGGGGCTGATAGAGAAGCAGCCCCATCCGACGGATAAGCGCAGCGTCTGTCTCGCCCTGACCCCGCTGGCCTGCGACCGCGTCAGCCAGGCGGAGCAGCTGGCTGCGTCGCTCGACGAGCAGCTGTGTGCCTTGCTGGAGCCGGCAGAGGTGCAGCAGCTTCAGCAACTGCTGTGCAAGATAGAAAAGGGTTTGGGATCAACCGGGTAGATCCAACGCCGACATGCGCCGCCACCCTGTCTGATTTGTGGCCAACCGGCGCAGTACCCGCTGGCGGCGCCTTGTGAGCCACTCCCGGAGATGGTATCACTGGCCTCACTCTCCCCTTTCCCCGTCGAGGCCCCCTAGTGATCACCCTGATTAAAGAATCCGACCAGCTGAAGATGCCCTGGAAAAACAGGCAGGGCACCACGGCCCAGATCCTCATCTCCCCAGCGGGGGCCAGCCTCGACAGGCTCGACTTTGACTACCGTCTGAGCTCGGCCCCCATCAAGGGGCCGGGGGCCTTCTCCCGCTTCCCCGGCTACCAGCGCATCCTGCTGCCCGTCAGCGGTGCCGGCTTCGTGCTCAACGGCCACCCCTATGCCACCTTCGAGGCGGCCCACTTCAGCGGGGACGACGAGACCCACTGCGAGCTGCTCAAAAAAGAGGTGACAGATCTCGGGCTTATCTACCACCCGGAGCGCCTCAGCGCCAATGTGCGGGTGCTCACCCTGCCCTTCCCCCTGAGCCTCACCCTGGAGGCGGACAAGACCTACCTCTGCCACCTGCTGGAGGGCCAGCTCACCGTGCAGGGGCAGAGCGTCGCCCCCAACGAGACCCTGGTGATCCGCGATGAGGTGAGCATCCACTTCGAGTGCGGCAAGAAAACCACCATCGCCTTCTTTACCCTGCAGGAAAAGTGAATCCGCCTCCTGCCCGATGACGAAGACAGAAAAGCCGGGCAGTGCCCGGCTTTTGTCTGTCTGTGCAAGGGGTCCCTCAACCGACCTTGAAGGTGCCCTTCATCATGGCGAAGTGGCCGGGGAAGGAGCAGAAGAAGGTGAGATCCTTGCCCGCCAGCCCCTCGGTCTTGAAGGTGACGCTGGTGCTCTCGCCGCCGCCCACCAGCTTGGTGTGGGCCAGGATGCGAGCATCGTCCTTGGGCAGGTAGTCATGATCGGCACCGGCACTCATGCCCGCGGTGGCAACGGCCTGGTAGTCGGCGGTATTGGCCAGCACCCAGTTGTGACCCATGTTGGCCACCGGCAGCTTGCCGGTATGGTTCAGGGTCACCGTCACCTCCTTGCAGGTCGCCGGCACGCTCATCGCCTGCTGGTTGAACTGCATGGCGTCATTGCCTTCGATAGTCAGCGCACACTCGTCGGCCAGGGCCGGGGCGGCGAGGGAGCTCAGAAGCAGCAGGGCTAATACCTTTTTCATCATCTTCTCCTTTGATGGCGATGGATGGCAGCAAACTCGCCTCGCCAACCCGAGCGGCGCCGAGCAAAGATGCTGTCAGAATCGATCTTCATTGTATTCAAATGCCGCCGGGTGACGACCGCTTTTGTTCAAAGCTGCGGGCCGGGTCACTCCTCTGCCCTGCCTTTGGGACGGCAACAACGCCGGATTGGTCAACAGACCGACCGGCTTAATTATTTGCAGGGGTCGGGCACTTGGCCAGCTCGCCAACCCGAACGCCCTTGGCTAAGCTGCTCCCCCGTCGACGACTCCCGCGAGAATTGAGATGAACACACCCGCCATGCGCCGGGCCCGGCGCGCCCTGCTGCTCCCGCTGATAGTGCTGCTGGGCGCCTGCCAGCCCGCCCCGACCCAGACCCGCATTCAGGGCAAGACCATGGGCACCTATTATGCGGTGACCCTGAGTGACCCCTTCCCTGGCGGGGAGCCGGCACTGCAGCAGGAGGTGGACGCCCTGCTGGCGCGCATGAACCACGAGATCTCCACCTATGACCCGGACTCCCTCATCTCCCGCTTCAATCAGGGCAGCGGCCAGCCCCCCCTGGCCATTCCCGCCAGCATGGCGAGGATAGTGCAGCAGGGCATAGACGCCGGCCATCTCACCAAAGGCAAGCTCGACGTCACCGTGGGCCCCCTGGTCAACCTGTGGGGATTCGGGCCGGACAAGCGTCCCGTCAAGCGCCCCAGCGCCGATCAGATCGCCAGCGCCCGCCAGAAGGTGGGCATCGACCGACTGACCCTGACCCCAGAGGGGGATCACTTCCTGCTCGGCAAGGCCATCCCCGCACTCTATCTCGACCTCTCCACCCTGGGCGAGGGGGCGGCCTCCGACGAGATAGCCGGCCTGCTGGAGCAAAAGGGGGTGCACAACTACCTCATCGAGGTGGCGGGCGCCGTGCGCAGCAAGGGCCACAACGCCAAGGGCAATCCCTGGCGGGTGGCCATCGTCGAGCCCTCTGACAGGCCGGGCGCCATCGAGGACGTGGTCACCCCGAACGGCATGGCGGTGAGCACCGCCGGCAGCTATCGCAACTATTACGAGCTCGATGGCAAGCGCTACTCCCACATAATCGACCCCGCCACCGGCCAGCCCGTGACCCACAGACTGGTCTCCGCCAGCGTCATCACCCCGACGGCGCTGGAGGCCGATGCCCTGGACACCGCCCTCATGGTGATGGGGCCAGAGCGGGCCATGGCGTTCGCCCGGGAGCACAAGCTGGCCGTCTATCTCATCGAGAAGACGGATCAGGGGTTTGTGGCGAGCCACACCCCCGAGTTCGCCCCCTATCTGGCTCCCAGGCAACCATAAACAAGCCGCCATGAATAAAGAGGCCCCGCAGTGCGGGGCCTCTTTCATAGGGTGCAGCTATTCGATGGAAATGCGGTGGGGCGCAGGGGTCACCGCCAGCTTGGGCAGTTGCAGGGTGAGGATGCCGTTGTCGAAGCGGGCGACAACCTGCTCCGGCGTCACCTCCACCGGCAGCTCGACGGTGCGCGACACGCTGCCATAATAGCGCTCGCTGCGCAGGGCGCGCTCATCCTTGCTCTGGCTGTCATGCTGGCGGATCTCCGCCTTCAGGGTCACCAGCTTGCCGTGTACCTCCACGTGGATGTCCTCCTTCGCCACCCCGGGCAGTTCCGCCTGCAGCAGATAGCCGCCGTCGCTCTCCTTGAGATCCAGCTTGATCTGGCTGGGCAGCGGATCCCCGTGCAGGGGCCGGATGTAGAAGCCGGAGGCCATGTCGTGAAACAGGTCATCAAACAGGCTGGTACGACTCGGTAGCAAACTCATTTGATTCCTCCTTATAAGACGCATGGAGCGCAGGCGAGCACCGCGCCCGCTTGCCGCTCCCCGTCATCTGTCTCTCTTCAAGTCTAAAAACCGGGCCCGCCCCCGCCACTGCCATCTCGCCTCTCCTTGACGAAGATCAAGGGTACGAGTCGATTTTTTCGGCGCCAGCCCGCCTGGAAAAACCGGTCCCCCTTCCCACGTGCAATTGCCTGCCTGCGGACTTTGATGGCACACTTCTCTCACCAGCCCGCAGCGCCTCGATGCCAGACAGATGCAGACACCTGAACCCGCGCCAGAGAAGAAAGCCCAGCCCAAGCCCAGGCATATCCTGCTGGTCAACGAGCAGCGATCCTTCCAGATGATGATGAAGGCGATGCTGATCAACATCGGCATCAACCGCATCACCTACACCAACTCCGCGGACGAGGCGCGCCGCCGTTGCCAGAAAGAGAGTTTCGACATCTATCTGCTGGACTACGAACTGGGAGCCGGCGAGAACGGCCGCCAGCTGCTGGAGAGCCTGCGGGATCAGCAACTCATCCCGCCCCAGAGCGTGGTGATCATGGTCAGCAGCGACAGCTCCCGCGCCATGGTGCTGAGCGCGCTGGAGGCCGAGCCCGACGAATACCTGATGAAGCCCTTCTCCCAGGAGCAGTTCTCGTTTCGCCTCAAACGCGCCATCGCCCGCCGCCAGTCCCTGGAGAGCGTCTTTAGCGCCCTCACCCGAAACGATCTGCCCGCCCTGGCCGAGGCCTGTGCCAGACAGGCGGATGCGGTGCCCCGCTTTGCCAACTTCTGCCGCTGCCTGCAGGCCGATACCCAGCTCAAGCTGGGGCAGGCGAAGGAGGCGCGCAGCCTGATGCGCCAGCTGCTGGCCGGGCAGGAGAACAGCTGGGCCAGGCTCACCCTGGGCAAGGCGTGCCACACCCTCGGGCTGCACGACGAGGCGGTGAGCCACCTGCAGGCGACCCTGAAACACACTCCCCTGATGGTGGAGGCCTACCTCTGGCTGGCGGAGTCCCTGCTGGCGCTCGGCAAGGATGAGCAGGCCCAGCAGGAGCTGAGGCGGGCGGTGGATATCTCCCCCCAGTCGGTGCAGCTCTCCCGCCGCCTGGCGGAGGTGTGCCTGCTGCGCCACGACTACGGCCAGGCCAAGGACGTGCTGCTCTCCCTCATCGATCTGTCGCGCAACTCCATCCACCGCACGCCGCATTATCTCGGGGCCTATATCCAGACCCTGACCCTCTACGCCCTCAACAGCAACGACAGCTATCACATCGCCAACCTGCAAAAGCAGGTGAACTCGGCCCTCTCCCGCATCCGGGACTCCCTGATGATGGCGGAGTTCAACTACCCGGTGTTCGAGCAAATCTGCCAGGCCAGGGTGCGCATCGCCCTGGGGGAGTTGCTCAAGGGCAAGAAGATGCTCTATCGCGCCAACCAGAACTGGCTGGACAAGCCGGACACCATGCCCCCCGCCCTGCTCGGCGAGACCATACTCGCCCTCTACCAGCTCGGGGAGTTCGAGTACGCCGAGAGCCTGCAGGCCCTGCTGGCCGAAGACGAGGATCGGCTGCTCACCACCTGCATCCAGGTGACCCGGGACGACAAAACGGTGCAGGAGCGCCGCCAGCGCTACCAGCAGCTCAACGATCTGGGCATCAAGGCCTATCAGAGCGGGGAGCTGGAGCAGGCCCTCGGCCACTTTCGCGAGGCGCTGCGCCGGGCGCCCGCCAATACCGGGGCGGCCCTCAACAAGATCCAGGTGCTGCTGCAGCTGATGCAGAAGAACCGCAAGAGCCCGGAATTTGGCGCCGAGTGCAAGGAGACCCTGGGGGTGCTGGAGGGCATTCCCCTGAACCCGGCCCAGCAGGAGCGTTTTCGCAAGCTGCGTCAGGAATATCACCAGCACGCCTGAGCGGCGCCCCTCTCCCCTCACCTATGCTGATACAGACTTCAGGAAGGGAGGGGCAACACCATGGCGATGTGCCGATACCTGGTGGCCGATGGCCGCCACTGCACCGAAGAGGCGGGAGATCAGGATCTGTGCCGCTGGCATGACCCCAGAGCCCCCCACCAATCCCCGGACACCGCGGCCGACCTGGAGCACTATGTGCGACAGGGTGGCCTGTGCCACGGCCTGCAACTGGCTCGCGCCGAGCTCAGCGGCCTCAACCTGGTGAACAAGCAGGATCCGGCAGGCTTTCTGCTGGAGCAGTGCAACCTCTATCGCGCCAACCTGCGTGGCGCCCACCTCTACGGCCTGCGCATGAAGGGGGGCAGCCTGATGAAGGCCGACCTCAGCGACGCCAACCTGCACTGCGCGACCCTGCACGACGTCAACCTGCTCGGCATCCGCTGGAAGAACACCCGCCTCGACAACCTGGATACCGGCCCCCGGCTGATGCAGGACAGAAAGGGGCGCAAGGAGCGGGACACCATGCAGGCCCGCGTCTGGTTCAAGGAGGCGGAAGAGACCTACCGGGACCTGCGCAAGGCCTCGGAGGCCCAGGGCATTTTCACCATGTCCGGACGCTATATCCAGCAGGAGCTCACCATGCGCCGTCTGCAGATGCCTTTCTGGTCCTATCAACGTTTTGCCTCCTGGATAGTCGACCTCTTCTGCGGCTACGGCGAGGCCCCCATGCGGGTGGTACTCTTCTCCCTGCTGCTCATCCTCATCTGCAGCGTGTTCTACTTCTTCTTCGGCCTCAGCTTCGCGGGCGAGCACCTCGTCTATCGCCCGGACGCCCCCCTGGAGCAGAACGCCATCTTCCTGCTGGAATGCCTCTACTACAGCGTGGTGACCTTCACCACGCTCGGGTATGGCGACTTCACCCCGGTGGGGTTGTCGCGGATCTTTGCCGCCCTCGAGGCCTTCACCGGCAGCTTCACGCTGGCGCTGTTCGTGGTGGTGTTTGTCAAGAAGATGACCCGATAGGCTGGCGGCCGGGGACCTTTCCCCCTTCCCCGGCCCCCGAACTTGCATCCATCGCGGATTCCTAGTCCAATAGCCACTTATAAAAATGACATGAGCACCCCGAACATGAAGATCATCTCTTTCAATATCAATGGCCTGCGTGCCCGTCTTCATCAGTTGCAAGCCCTTATCGACAAGCACCAGCCGGACGTGATCGGCCTGCAGGAGATCAAGGTCCACGACGAGGCCTTCCCGGTCGCGGACGTGGAAGCCATGGGCTACCACGTGGTCTTCCACGGCCAGAAGGGGCACTACGGGGTCGCCATCATGAGCAAGCAGGCGCCACTCGAGGTGCAGAAGGGTTTCCCCACCGATCCGGAAGACGCCCAGCGCCGCATGATCATGGCCAGCTTCAAGCGGGAAGACGGCTCCGTCATCAAGGTGATGAACGGCTATTTCCCCCAGGGGGAGAGCCAGGATCACGAGACCAAGTTCCCCGCCAAGCAGAAGTTCTATGAGGACCTGCAGCACTACCTCGAGACCCACCACACCCCCGGCGATCAGATAGCGCTGATCGGGGATATGAACATCTCCCCCACGGATCTCGACATCGGCATCGGCGAGGCGAACCGCAAGCGCTGGCTGCGGGACGGCAAGTGCTCCTTCCTGCCCATCGAGCGGGAGTGGATGGAGCGCCTCAAGGGATTCGGCCTGACCGACACCTTCCGCGCCGCCAACCCCACCGAGTGCGAGCGCTTCTCCTGGTTCGACTACCGCTCCCGCGGCTTTGACGAGAACCGGGGCCTGCGCATCGACCTCATCATGGCCTCCGACGCCCTCAAGGACAGAGTGACCGAGGTGGGGATCGACTACGAACTGCGCGGCATCGACAAGCCCTCCGATCACGCCCCCATCTGGACCACCTTCGCGTGATGATCTGATCATGGCGGCTCACCGATGGGGATACTTTCCACATCCTTGAGCCGCCATGCTGCAGTGACAGGCATGCCAACCAGGAGGTGGCGCCCAATCGTCACACCGGCCCGACCCTGGCCCATGACTGAGGGGGGCCTGAGCTCCCCCTCTCTCGCTGGCGCCTGAGCCCTGCCGCTGGCGAGTCATCCCGCCGCCGCCCTCCGAGATCCCCGGCCGCCATCCAGCCGATCACCGCCTCTTCCCTCCCCCGCCGCCCTCTTGCAACCCTCTTGCCGCCACCGTTCTGGAACCTGCCGGCCCCTGGCCACGGAGCTCCGGATAGCCGCCCGCCAAAAACCCGAAAAAGAAACCGTTTTCTTTTTGCGGATTGGCGATGGGAACAGCTCCGGTTCAAGTTCGGGAAATACCATACTTAGTTCTGTCGAAGGACAGTCCATCAACGATTAATAACAAGACGCGGCCACCTTGAAGGCCTCATTTCACAGGGGTAGTAACATGAACAGTTCTGCAGGCAGGGAGCACAGCATCATCCGGAGCCTGGTGGCTCTGACGCTGGCGGGGGCGCTTGGCGCCTGTGGTGACAACACCGATAATGCGGCCAATACCCTGCCGTCGGTACCCGTGGTGGTACAAACGGCGGCGTCCGGGGACGTGCCCCTCACCACCGAGATGGTGGGGGAGACCGCCGGCTATCGCGAGATCGAGGTGCGCGCCCGGGTCGGCGGCATCCTGCTCAAACGCACCTATGTGGAAGGCCAGCCGGTCACCGCCGGTCAGGAGCTGTTCCTGATCGACCCCGCCCCCTTCAAGGTGGCGCTGGAGCAGGCCAAGGGCACCCTGGCCCAGGAGCAGGCCCGCCTCAACAAGGCTCGCGCCGACAAGGATCGCGTCATCCCGCTGTTCAAGCGTCAGGTGGTGAGCCGCAAGGACTATGACGACACCATCGCCAACTACGAGGCGGCCCTGGCCAGCCTGCAGGCGGCCCAGGCCAAGGTGAAGGAGGCGGAGCTCAACCTCAGTTACACCCAGGTCACCGCCCCCATCAACGGCATGGCGAGCAAGAGCTCCCAGTCCGAGGGCAGCCTCATCGCCACCAGCGGCGAGGGCAGCCTGCTGACCACCATCACCCAGTTCGATCCCCTCTACGTCAACTTCTCCTACTCGGAGCAGGATCGCCTGAACTTCGAGAGCGCGGTCAAGAGCGGCAAGATCGAAGCCAAGAGCAGCACCGACTGGCGCACCCATATCCAGCTGGCTGACGGCAGCACCTACCCGCAAGCGGGGCGCCTGAACTTCTCCGACAGCCGGGTCGACCCGGCCACCGGCACCATCCGCGCCCGCGCCATCTTCGACAACAAGGACGGCGTCCTGTTGCCCGGCCAGTTCGTGCGCCTGACCATCGATCTGGGTACCCGCAAGGACGCCATCGTGGTGCCGCCCCGCGCCATCGTCCAGTCCCAGGCCGATCGCCTGGTGATGGTGGTGGATGCGGACAACAAGGTGAGCCCGCGCCCGGTCAAGCTGGGCCCGGCCATCAGCAGCGGCATCATCATCGACAGCGGCCTGCAGGTCGGCGATCGCTACATCGTCGAGGGACTGATGAAGGCCCGCCCGGGCGCCGTGGTCAAACCGGTCAGTGCCGAAGAGATGAAGGCGATCAACGCCAAGATCACCCAGGGTGCCGCGGGCAAATAAGGAGCTCCCATGTTTTCCAAGTTCTTCATAGAACGCCCCATCTTCGCCAGCGTGATCTCGATCATCATCGTACTGGGCGGGTTGGCGGCGATGCGCTCGCTCCCGGTGGAGCAGTATCCCCAGATCACCCCGGCCGTGGTCTCGGTCACCGCCTTCTACCCGGGTGCCACCCCTGAGGTGATCTCCCAGACCGTGGCCGCCCCCATTGAACAGCAGGTCAACGGGGTCGAGAACATGATCTACATGCAGTCCGGCTCCGCCTCCAACGGCCAGATGAACCTCAACGTCTACTTCGACATCGGGGTGGATCCGGATCAGGCGACCATCGACGTCAACAACCGGGTCTCGGCCGCCATGGCCCAGCTGCCGGAAGAGGTGAAGAAGCAGGGTGTAACGGTGCGCAAGAAGTCCACCTCCATCCTGCAGGTGATCACCCTGCAGTCACCCAACGGTTCGTTTGATACCACCTATCTGTCGAACTACGCCCTGCTCAACATCATCGACGAGCTGAAGCGGATTCCCGGCGTGGGGGACACCTCCCTGTTCGGCGGCACCGACTACGCCATGCGGATCTGGCTGCGCCCGGACCGGCTGGCCCAGCTGCAACTCACCCCGAGCGATGTGATCGGCGCCATCCGCGAGCAAAACACCCAGTTTGCGGCGGGCAAGATCGGCTCCCAGCCCACCAGCACCCCCACCGACTTCACCTACACGGTGCAGACCAAGGGTCGTCTGGATGACGTCAAGGAGTTCGAGAGCATCATCATCCGCGCCATGCCGGACGGCTCCAAGATCCGGGTGAAAGACGTGGCCCGGGTCGAACTCGGCGGCAAGGACTACGACGTGCTGGCCCGCGCCAACGGCAAGCCGGCCATCGGTATCGCCACCTACCTGCAACCGGGGGCCAACGCGGTCGCGGTCGCCGATCAGGTGCGCGCCACCATGGAACGCCTGCAGGGCCGCTTCCCGCCGGACGTGGAGTACCAGATCCCCTACGACACCACCGACTTCGTGAAGATCTCCATCGAGGAGGTGGTCCACACCCTGCTCGAGGCGATCGTGCTGGTGTTCGTGGTGGTCTACCTCTTCCTGCAGAACTTCCGCGCCACCCTGATCCCCTGTATCGCGGTACCGGTGTCACTCATCGGTACCTTCGCCGGCATGCTGATGCTGGGCTTCTCCATCAACCTGCTGACTCTGTTCGGCATGGTGCTCGCCATCGGTATCGTGGTGGATGACGCCATCGTGGTGCTGGAGAACGTCGAGCGGATCATGAGCGAGAAGAAGTGCTCCGCCAAGGAGGCGTCCGTCCTCGCCATGCAGGAGGTCTCCGGCCCCGTGGTCGCCATCGTGCTGGTGCTCTCGGCCGTGTTCCTGCCTGTCGCCTTCATGGGCGGCATGACGGGGGTGATGTACAAGCAGTTCGCCATCACCATCGCCGTCTCGGTGGCCATCTCCGGTCTGGTGGCGCTCACCCTGTCGCCGGCCCTGTGCGCCATCTTGCTCAAAGAAGGCCACCACCAGCCGGCTCGCTTCTTCGTCTGGTTCAACAATGCCTTTGATGCCCTGACCCGCCGCTATGTGCGCGGGGTGGCCTTCCTCAACCGCCGGGTCGGCGTGGCCTTTGGCATCATCGCCATCATCCTGGGGTGCAGCTATGTGCTGTTCAACAAGGTGCCGGGCGCCCTGGTGCCGGACGAGGATCAGGGCTACCTCATCGGCTCCATCATGCTGCCCGATGCCGCCGCCCTGACCCGTACCCAGGCAGTCGCGAGCGACTTCGACAAGATGGCCATGGCCAACCCCAACGTGAAGGACGTGGTCACCTTCTCGGGCTTTGACATCCTGTCCGGCTCCATCATCAGCAACCGCGGCCTCACCTTCATCACCCTGAAAGACTGGAAAGAGCGTCAGGGTGAGGGTCAGGACTCCTTCTCTCTGGCCAAGACCTTCCAGGGGATGAGCCTGATGGGGCTGGCCGATGGCTTCACCGCCACCTTCAACCCGCCCCCCATCACCGGCATGTCCACCACCGGGGGCCTCGAAGGCTACCTGCAGAACCGGGGTACCGGCGACGTGCACGCCTTCGCGGGCGAGGTGCAGCGCCTGCTCGACGCGGCCAAGGAGCGCCCGGAGTTTGCCAGCGTGACCACCACCTTCCGTGCCAACGTGCCCCAGGTCTTCCTGGATCTCGATCGCGAGAAGGCCAAGGCGCTGGGGCTGCCCATCAACGCCGTGTTCGACACCATGCAGGCCACCTTCGGCCAGGTCTATGTCAACGACTTCAACCAGTTCGGCCGCACCTACCGGGTGCAGTTGCAGTCCGAGGCGGACTACCGCGCCAAGAAGGATGACATCCGCAACGTCTATGTCCGCTCCAACAGCGGCGAGATGATCCCCCTCACCAGCCTGGTGACAGTGCGCGATGCCACCGGCCCCGAGCTGGTCGAGCGTTTCAACATCTTCCCGGCCGCCAAGATCATGGCCCAGCCGGCACCGGGTATCAGCTCGGGCCAGGCCATTGCCGCACTGGAGGAGATCGCCGCCCAGACGCTGGGCAACGACGCCAAGCTGGAGTGGACCGGCGCCGCCTACCAGGAGAAAGCGGCCGCCGGCAGCGCCGCCATGGCGTTTGGCTTCGGCATCGTGATGATCTTCCTCATCCTGGCCGCCCAGTATGAGCGCTGGAGCCTGCCGTTTGCGGTGATCACCGCCGTGCCGTTCGCCCTGTTCGGCGCCCTGCTCGCCACCTGGGCCGTGGGGCTCACCAACAACGTCTACTTCCAGATAGGCCTGGTGACGCTGGTGGGGCTGGCGGCGAAGAACGCCATCCTGATCGTGGAGTTCGCGGTGATGAAGCATGAAGAAGGGATGACTCTCATCGAGTCGGCCCTGGAGGCGGCGCGCCTGCGTTTCCGTCCCATCGTCATGACCTCGCTGGCGTTTATCCTGGGTTGTGTGCCCCTGGTCACCTCCAGCGGCGCCGGTGCGGCGAGCCGCCACGCCCTCGGCTGGCCGGTGATCGGCGGCATGCTGGCGGCGACTTTCATCGCCATCTTCTTCATCCCGCTCTTCTTCCGCCTCATCATGCGGCGTTCGGAGCGGCCGTCCAGGACGGCGCAGGAGAAGTCATAACCCCCGGCCCCCGCAGACGCGGGGGCTTTCTTCTTCATAGGTCCGGCAATTTCTTAATCCATATCAACTATTTGGCAGATGAAGCCGGCCGAACCTTGACCTTCTCCTGTAGGTAAGGTTTACATTCATCCCATACGTCACAGGGAACATGCACCATGTTGTCATCGAGATTGCCCACAGCACTCATCGCCCGGCTATTGCTGGCGCTGGTGCTCGTCTGCAATCTGACCCTGTGCATCAGCTGGCATGGCGCGGCCACCGCCCTCCCGGGTGAGGCCCAGGATGCCCTTCCGGCATCCTCCCCCTTGTCTCATGCGCTGCACGAGAGCCCGCCTGTGCAGCACGCCGCCATGAACCATGGCCAGGCCGACACAATTCCCCTCTCCTGCCATTCGGGCACCATGAGCCAGAGTGCCCCGTCTGGGGAGGAATGCCAGATGCAGGCCGGCTTCTCCGGTGCGGCCAATGCCCCGCCCCTGCTCGGCATGCTGTTGTCACTGCTGCTGATCCCCCTGCTGCTGCTCCCCTCTTCGTGGCATGTCGGCTCCCTGCTCGACAACTGGCTGCGGGATCCCTTCCTGCGCCTGCGCGGTACCCATCCCCCCTCCTGGCCCAGACGGCATCTGATGCTCTCTGTGCTGCGCCATTAGAAACCTCTTCTACCCCAGCCTGGGCAATGGTTCGCCATTGCAACAAGTGCCGTGCACCGGCCGACTCGTCGGCAGTGCTCCATTTGCCGCCCAACCCGTTCGCTGTGATTCGAGTGTTGCGTGACGCAGGTGCGTGAATAACGCCTCTGCCCCGCCCTTGGACACGACGCTCATGCAGGAACCCGGTCAGGCGGCCTGATAGAAGAGAAGATGTAACCATGTCATCAGCCAAGATTTTCGCCGTTGCCAGCGCCCGCGCCTCCCGTTCGACTCGTGCCGGAGGCCTGCGATGAACAAGACCCTGATCCTGTCGACTCTGATGCTCGCCCTCGGGGCTGGCGGCGGCTACTGGGCCGCCACCAAGATGGGCGGCGCTACTACCGCCAGGGAGAAGGCCCCCCTCTACTGGGTCAATCCCATGGATCCCCGCGACAAGCGCGACGGCCCCGCCAAGGACAACATGGGGATGGACTTCATCCCCGTCTATGAAGAGAAACAGGGCGGCTCGCCCGGCACCGTTACCATCAGCCCCGAGATCCAGCAGAACCTGGGGGTGCGGCTGGCCAAGGTGGAAAAACTGCCCGTCCACCAGCAGATCGAGACGGTGGGCTACGTGGGCTATGACGAGGAGCGCCTCGAAGCCATCAACTCCCGGATGGCGGGCTGGATCCGCAACCTCGCCATCAAGAACGAGGGGCAGCAGGTGGCCAGGGGCAGCTTCATCTACGATCTCTACGCCCCGGATCTGGTGAACGCCCAGCACGAGTACCTGCTGGCGCTCAATACCACCAACCCGCTGCTGCTGCGCGCCGCCGAAGGCAAGCTCAAGTCCCTGCAGGTACCGGCGGATCAGATTGCGGCCCTCAAGCGCACCCGCAAGGTGCAGGAGACGGTGCGCATCTATGCCCCGAGCAGCGGCTATGTGTCAGAGCTCAAGGTGCGCGAAGGCCAGTATGTGGAGCCCGCCGCGCCCCTGTTCAATATCAGCACCCTCAAGCAGGTGTGGGTGAGCGCCGAGGTGTTCGAGCGCCAGGCCGCCCAGATCAAGGTCGGCGATCCGGTCACCATGACCCTGGACTATGCCCCGGGCCGCCGCTGGCAGGGTCGGGTGGACTACCTCTACCCGACGCTTGATGCGAGCACCCGCACCCTGCGGGTCCGCCTGCGCTTCGACAACCCGGACGAGTTCCTGAAACCCAACATGTTCGCCAAGGTGAGCATCGGCACCGGCAAGGGGGAACCCCGCCTGGTGGTGCCGAGCGAAGCGGTGATCCGCACCGGCAGCCAGGACCGGCTGGTGCTGGCGCTGGGAGATGGCAACTTCAAGTCGGTGGCCGTCACCCTGGGCCCCCAGTTTGGTGACAAGGTCGCCATCCAGGAGGGGGTCGAAGCCGGTGACAGCATCGTCAGCTCGGCCCAGTTCCTGCTCGACTCAGAATCGGCCATCGATTCGGACTTCCAGCGCATGACGGCGGTGCGTCCCATGCAGGTGTGGACCCAGGGCCAGGTGCAGAACATCGATCTCGCCGGGCGTACCCTCGGCATCTCTCACCAGCCCATTCCCGAGTGGCAGTGGCCCGCCATGGAGATGGACTTCACCGTGGCCGACGGCGTGGACATCAGCCAGCTGAAACCGGATCAGACCCTGCATCTGCAGGTGGAGCAGGAGGGGGACGAGTACCGCATCATCCAGATCCATGTGGAAGACAAACCGGCAGCAGACGAGCCGATGAAAGAGGCCAAGGGCGAGATGCCAGGCATGGAAGGCATGGATCACAGCCAGCACCAGATGGGGGATAAATCATGATCCCGGCCATCATTCGCTGGTCCGTCGGCAACCGCTTCCTGGTGCTGCTGCTGACCGTCATGCTCACCGCCTGGGGCCTCTGGTCGGTCAAGCAGACCCCGGTGGACGCCCTGCCGGATCTCTCCGACGTCCAGGTGATCATCAAGACCTCCTACCCGGGCCAGGCGCCCCAGGTGGTGGAGGATCAGGTGACCTACCCCCTCACCACCGCCATGCTGGCGGTGCCGGGGGCCACCACGGTGCGCGGCTACTCCTTCTTCGGCGACTCCTTCGTCTACGTGCTGTTTGACGACGACACCGACCTCTACTGGGCCCGCGCCCGGGTGCTGGAGTACCTGAGCCAGGTGGCCCCCAATCTGCCCGCCGGGGCCCAGCCCCAGCTCGGGCCGGACGCCACCGGGGTGGGCTGGGTCTACCAGTACGCCCTGGTGGACAAGAGCGGCAAGCACGATCTCAGCGAGCTCACGTCACTGCAGAACTGGTTTCTGAAATACGAGCTGCAGACGGTGAACGGCGTCTCCGAAGTCGCCACCGTGGGCGGCATGGTGCGCCAGTACCAGGTGCGGGTCGATCCGGACAAGCTGCGGGCCTACGGCATTCCGCTCTCCCTCATCGAGACCGCCATCAAGCAGGGCAACCAGGAGACCGGCGCCTCCGTCATCGAGATGGCGGAAGCGGAGTACATGGTTCGTTCGAATGGCTATTTGAAGAGCGTCGAGGATCTGAAGCAGATCCCGCTCGGCACCAATGTGCGGGGCGCCCCCCTGCTGCTGGGTGACGTGGCCGACGTGGTGACCGGTCCCCAGAGCCGGCGCGGTATCGCCGAGCTCAACGGCGAAGGGGAAGTGGTGGGCGGCATCATCGTCATGCGCTTTGGCGAGAATGCCCAGCACACCATCGACGGGGTCAAGGCACGGCTGGCCGAGCTCAAATCCAGCCTGCCCGACGGGGTGGAGATCGTCACCGTGTACGATCGATCCGACCTTATCCAGCGCGCCATCGACAACCTCTCCGCCAAGCTGGTGGAGGAGTTCGCCGTGGTGGTGCTGGTGTGTCTCGCCTTCCTGTTCCACCTGCGCTCGTCCCTGGTGGTGGTCATCACCCTCCCTATCGCGATTTTGACCGCCTTTATCGTGATGCACCTGCAGGGGATCAACGCCAACATCATGTCGCTGGGGGGCATCGCCATCGCCATCGGCGCCATGGTGGACGGCGCCATCGTGATGATAGAGAACGTCCACAAGCACATGGAGCGGGAGGAGCTCACCGACAAGAACCGCTGGCGGATCATCACCGAGGCGAGCATCGAGGTGGGGCCGGCGATTTTCTTCTCCCTGCTCATCATCACCATGAGCTTCCTACCGGTGTTTGCCCTGGAGGCGCAGGAGGGGCGCATGTTCCACCCGCTCGCCTACACCAAGACCTACGCCATGGCCGCCGCCGCCGCGCTCGCCATCACACTGGTGCCGGTCATCATGGGCTATTTCATCCGCGGCAAGGTATTGCCCGAGCAGGCCAACCCCCTCAACCGTGGCTTGAGCCAGGCCTATGTGCCCCTGCTCAATGCCGTGCTGGCCCGCCCCAAGACCACCCTCGCCGCCGCCCTGGTGGTCACGGTCGCGGGCTTCTGGCCGCTCCAGCACCTGGGCTCCGAGTTCATACCGCCGCTCGATGAGGGGGACATCATGTACATGCCCACCACGGCGACCAACATCTCGGTGGGCAAGGCGCGGGAGATCCTGCAACAGACCGACAAGCTCATCCGCACTGTGCCCGAGGTACAGAATGTGTTCGGCAAGGCGGGGCGCGCCGACTCGGCCACCGACCCGGCGGACCTGGTGATGATGGAGACCAGCATCCAGCTCAAGCCCCGCGACCAGTGGCGCCCGGGCATGACCCCGGAGAAGCTGAAAGAAGAGCTCGACTCCCTCATCCGCTTCCCCGGCCTCACCAACGCCTGGGTGCCCCCCATCAAGACCCGTATAGACATGCTGGCCACCGGCATCAAGACCCCGGTGGGGATCAAGATCGCCGGCCCCGACCTCAAGGTGGTCCAGCAGATTGGCCAGCAACTCGAGCAGATAGTCGGCAAGGTGGAAGGCGCCGCCTCCGTCTACGCCGAGCGGGTGGCGGGCGGTCGCTACGTCAAGGTGGATATCGATCGACTCAAGGCGGCCCGCTACGGCCTCAACATCGCCGACGTGCAGGCGGTGCTCGCCACTGCGGTGGGCGGCATGGACGTGGGACAGACCATTGAGGGGCGCGAGCGTTACCCCATCAACCTGCGCTATCCCCAGAGCTATCGCGACTCCGTGGCCAGCCTCGAACTGCTGCCCCTGGTCACTCCCAAGGGTGAGCGGATCGCCCTGGCGGACGTGGCCCGGGTCTACATCAGCGACGAGGCGCCCATGCTGCGCAGCGAAAACGCACGCCTCAACGGCTGGGTCTACGTGGACATCCGTGGCCGCGACATCGGCTCCTTTGTGGCAGAGGCCAAGGCCGAGGTGGACAAGCAGCTGGTGCTGCCACCGGGTTACGCCCTCACCTGGTCAGGTCAGTACGAATACATGGAGCGGGCCATGGAGCGCCTCACCTACGTGGTGCCCCTGACCCTCGCCATTATCGTGCTGCTGCTCTATCTCGCGTTTCACCGCTTCCAGGAGGTGCTGCTCATCCTCACCACCCTGCCGCTGGCGGTGGTCGGGGGGATCTGGGCCGTCTGGTTGCTCGACTTCAACCTCTCGGTGGGCGTCGGCGTCGGCTTCATCGCCCTGGCCGGGGTGGCCGTGGAGACGGGCGTCCTGATGCTGGTCTACCTCAACCACGCCTGGGACGATCTGGTGGCCAGCGGCAAACCGGACAAGGCCGGCCTGCACCAGGCGGTCATTCACGGCGCCGCCCTGCGCCTGCGCCCCAAGATGATGACGGTGGTGACCATCATCGCGGGCCTTCTGCCCATCATGTGGAGCCATGGCACCGGCTCGGAGGTGATGCAGCGCATCGCCGCCCCCATGATCGGCGGCATGGTGACCGCCCTGGTGCTGACCCTGCTGGTGCTGCCCGCCGCCTATTACCTCTGGCGCAGCCGCACCCTGAAAACCCTTGAACACACGACGTCGCAGACGGATACCCCGACTGCACCCTGATCAACCGGACAACACAAACAAGGAAACCATCATGAACTACAAGACGCTGACGCTGACCCTGCTATTGGGCCTCGCCACCCACACCGGCCTGCAGGCCGAGGAGATGATGAACCACGAAGGGCACGACATGAGCCAGATGGGGGAGATGGGCCAGATGGAGGGCATGGAGGAGAGGGTGATGACCAAGGGGGTCATCAGCCGTATCGACGCGCAAAACGGCAAGGTAGGCATCAAGCACGAGGCCATCGAGAACCTCAAGATGCCCCCCATGACCATGGTCTTCCAGGTGGCCGATCCCGCCCTGCTGGAAGGGTTCAAGGTCGGGGATGCGGTGAGCTTCCACGCCGAAAGTCCGGCTGGAAAGCTCACGGTGACGAAGCTGCAGAAGCAGTAACTACTCACAAGGGCAGTAAAAAAACGGCGGGTTGAACCCGCCGTTTTGCTGTCTGCTTGTCAGCGCCGGGCCGATCCTCAGCCGCGAATGTGATCGATAAAGGCGTCGATCTGCTCGCGGCTGCAGGCCGGGTTCATGAATACCGCCTTCTCCCCGGCGATGTAGGAGTAACGGCCCCGCGCGTCGTAATCGGAGCGGGCCACCGCCTCCACCCAGTTGGTGAAGAGCCCCACCTTGCCGCGCCCGGTGAAGAGGCTGCGGTGGTATTCGGTGTTGCGTGCCAGCCGCGCCTTGTAGGCGGGGTCGGGACTGCGGGCCAGCTCGAAGGCGAACTCGGCCTCCGGATCCTGCACCCACTCCGGGTTGTAGATCTTGAAGCCCACGCTCGGCCCCTGGTTCTCCTGGGCCACCAGCTTGACGTTGCCGAGCTGGCTCAGACGGAAGCGGAAGTAGTTGGCGTTTTGCAGGCAGTGGGCCAGCACGGTGCGATACCCCTCGACCCCCAGGTAGTTGAGGGCCGCGTAGGCACCGAACAGGCCGCTCGCCCCGCGGGAGCACTCTATGGTGGACTGCAGGTGGGTGTGGCCCTGGATGTCGCGCTCGAAGTAGGAGAAGTTCTCCGGATCGTTCTCCATCGCCTTGAGGTCGTTCTGCTCCTTGATCATCACCAGGCTGGAGGTGTAGGGCACATAGCCCCACTTCTGGAAGTCGACGGTGAACGAATCGGCGTATTTGAGCTCGGCAAAGCGCGCCACGTTGCGCTCGATGCCGGCCAGGGTCGCGGCGTTGATGGCCAGCGGGTTGGCGACGAAGTCGTAATCCAGGAAGAAGATCATCGACCAGCCGATGGCGGCGTCCACG
Organism: Aeromonas sp. SrichE-2G; assembly: GCF_017939565.1. Classification (NCBI taxonomy): domain Bacteria; kingdom Pseudomonadati; phylum Pseudomonadota; class Gammaproteobacteria; order Aeromonadales; family Aeromonadaceae; genus Aeromonas; species Aeromonas sp. SrichE-2G. The sequence goes on along the minus strand of NZ_JAGKRG010000053.1, from coordinate 376,780 downwards.
TGGATGTGGGGCTTGACCGCCACCTCGAAGCGCTCGCACAGGCGATCCCGCAGGTCCACCACGGGTTTGACCTGATCCACCCCGAAGGTGTCGGTGGTACCCATGGTGAGCATGATGGTGGGCACCACGTGCTTCAAGGCAAAACAGGCGGTCAGGGTGCGCTCGAGATCCGCGAGATCGATGTCGTTGTTCTCCCCGACCTGGATGCGGATGGTCTTGTTCTCGATGTCCACTCCGAGCAGGGAGAGGTTGGTGATGTTGGAGTAGTGGCCGCCCTGGGAGTTGATGATGCGGTAGTCCTGATAGTGGCCGAGCCCCTTGTGCTTGGCTTCCGGCAGGCTCTTGCGAATGCCGAGCAGGTAGCCGTAGAGGTTACAGAAGGTCCCCCCCTGGGTGAAGATGCCGGTGGCACGGACCGGATCGTAACCCGCCAGCAGGGCAATCTGGCGCACCACCTTCCTCTCCAGCTCCTCGGCCACCCCGGCGTATTCCGAATAGACCAGATTGGGGTTGGCCAGAATGCCCATCTGGGCGCCGTAGATGGCGGGATCCGCCGACATGGTGATGACGTTCTCGACGCTGGAGGGGTTCTCCCAGTCCTTGGAGAGGGCGCCGGCAAACAGCAGTTCAGCCATGGGCTCCCCCGGGGTGCGCATGGCTGCCGGCACCGGCATGGTCTCGCACAGATCGGCGAGGCGGGCGCGGCCGTCCGGCCAGGCATTCAGGCGCGCATCAGGGGCCAGGCCCCGGGCGCGAAACTCGTTGAGGGTGGCAAAACCGGGCTCGCGAAACACCGGCCAGAGATCCGGGTTACGGGAGAAAAAGTGGGCCTTGACGGTGGCGAAGCGGGCGGCGAATTCGGGGGAGACGGCGTTGACGCCGTCGTCTTTCAGATAGACCAAGTCACTCATTTTTATACCATTCGTACGGCAAAAGTGCGGTTTTTATACTCCAGTGACCCCGCTATCAACAGCGACAATATCTAATGGTCTCCCCTACTTTTTGTCATGTCTGAGTCGTGACGGGGCCTGCGGCAATCATGCCCGAACGACCCCTGTCTTCGTCTTGTGATCCCGCTCACGCCGACAAGGTCAGCGCAGCGCCCCCAGCAACCAGTCGGAGAACGCCAGCAGCTCGTCCTGCTGGGCCGGGAAATCGGCCCGCCACCCTTGCAGCAGGGCGTCGATGGCGTCGGCCCGGTAGGCGACCCCGGGCAGCCGCTCGGCCAGGGCATCCAGCGGGGCCGGATCCAGACTGTCACTGAAGATCTGCGCCCGCCCTATCACCCCCTTCTCCACGTCGAAGTACAGCTCCACCCCGCCCCAGGGGAAGCGTTCGTCCAGCTGATGGCTGAAGGCGGGGGCGTGGCCGAAATTCCACTCCCAGCTGCGCTGGCGGGCGAAGGTCTCGGCAAAGCCGGGCAAGTCGGGCATCCGCTCGGGGGAGATATGCTCGGGGGCAACCCTGTCGCCATGGTGGGCGAAGAAGGCCTCGCACAGAGCCTGGACCACCCGTGGGTGATCGACGCCCGGCAGCAGTTCGCCGAGGTTCGTCACCCGGCTGCGTACCGAGGTGATCCCCTTGGCCGCCAGCTTCTTGGGGTCGGGATTGAGGTAGTGGGCGAGGCGGCCGAGGTCTGCGTCCAGCAGCAGGGTGCCGTGGTGGAAGCCGCGATCCTGGGTCTCCCGGTAGGCCGAACCAGAGACCTTGCGATCTCCGTCCGGGGTGGCCACCAGCAGGTCGTTGCGCCCGGAGGCAAAGGCGCTCACCCCGAGCCGCTTGAGTGCATCCAGCACGATGGCGGTGGAGACGCTCTTGTCATAGCCGGGCTTGCCCGCCATGAAGGTGAAACAGCTGTTGCCAAGATCGTGGAACACGGCGCCGCCCCCGCTGCTGCGCCGGGCCAGGGTCACGCCATCCTCCTCCATGCGGCGGGTGTTGCACTCCTTCCAGGGGTTCTGGGCCCGGCCTATCACCACGGTGTTGGCGTTGCGCCACAGAAACAGCACCCGCTGGGCGGGGTCCATCTGGCGGAAGATGCACTCCTCCACCGCGAGGTTGAACAGGGGATCGTGGGAGTCGGAGAGCAGCAGGCGCAGGGAGGACATGGCGGGACCTTCTAGTGAAACAGACAACGGGAAACAGGAAACGGATGACAACCATACCACCTGGGGGCGGATCGGCGAACCCCGCCCCCCGGGCCTAGTCGCCGCGAAGGGCCACCACGGGGTCGAGGCGCACCGCCCTGAGGGCCGGCGCCACCCCGGCGAGCAGCCCCACCAGGGCGCTACCCGCCAGCGCCAGCAGCAGATAGAGGGGGTGCAGCGCCAACGGCAGGGCCGGCAGCAGCCAGCCGGTCAGCAGGCTGGCCCCCAGCAGCAGCAGGAGCCCGAGCAGGCCCCCCGCCAGGGCCAGCACCATGGCCTCGAGCAAAAACAGGGTGAGAATTTGCCGGCGCGGGCTGCCGAGGGCCATCAGCAGGCCAATCTCGGGAACCCGCTCCTGCTGGCTGATGCTCATGATGCTGAAGATGCCGACCGCCCCGATGAGCAGCGACACCACCCCGAGCCCGCCGATGGCGAGCTTCACCATCGCCAGTATCTTGTCGAGGCTCGCCAGCATCTCCTGCTGGGAGAGCAGGGTGAAATCCTCCGCCCCGTGGCGGGCGGTGAGCAGGCGTCGCACCCGCTCCAGCACCACGGACTCCGCCTCCCCGGCCCCGTAGACGAGATCGATCTCCTGCAGCCCTTCCCGGTTGAACAGGGCCTGGGCGTGGGCCGCCGGCACATAGATCATGTCGTCGAGATCGAAGCCGAGGAACTGCCCCTTGGGGGCCAGCACCCCCACCACCCGAAAGCGCCGATCGCCCGCCCGGATCAGGCTCCCCGGCGCGCCGCCGCGGGGGAACAGCTCGGCCGCCACCTTGGCCCCCAGCACCGTCAGGGCGCGTGGCATGGCCCCCTCCTCGGTCGGCAGGAAGCGCCCCTCGGCCAGGGTCAGGCGCCAGCCGGCCAGCGCCGCCGAGCCGGTACCCAGGATGGCGGTGCTGCGGCTGAGCCCGCCGGCGCGCACCTCCCCCTGCCCCTGCACCACAGGCAGCACCGACTCCACCCCGGGCAGGCGTGCCAGGGCCTCGGCGTCCAGCAACAGCAGGGGGCGGCTGCTCGAGAGCAGGCCCGGGGGACCACCGCCGGTCTGGGTCTTGCCCGGGGTGACCGCCACCAGCCGGGTGCCGAACTGGGCGAAGCTCCCCTGCAGGTAGAGGCGCAGCCCCTCGCCGATGCCGGTGAGCAGGGTGACGGCGGCGATGCCGATGGCGATGCCGAGCGCCGAGAGCAGGCTGCGGCTGCCGGCGGCCCCGAGGGCGCGCCACAGCCAGGCCATGAGATCCCCGGCGCGCATCATGCCCCCCACTGGCCGCTGCGCAGGCTGCCGACCGGCTCCTGACGCGCCGCCCGGCTGGCCGGCAGCCAGCTGAAGAAGAGCCCCACCGCGATCGCCGCCGGCAGGCTTATCAGGGGCGCCTGCCAGGGCACCGCCAGGGGGAAGGCGGGCCAGAGCACGCCACCCAGCCCCACCAACAGGTAACCGAACGCCACCCCGAGCAGGCCGCCGCCCCCGGCGAGCAGCAGCGCCTCCCACAGAAACAGCCGGCGTATGGTGGCGCCGTCGGCCCCCAGCGCCTTGAGCAGGCCTATCTCGCCGGTGCGCTGGCGGGTGCTGATGAGGGCCAGGTTCATCATCATGATGCCCGACACCAGCAGGCTGATGGCCCCGATGCCGGCGACCGCCAGGGTCAGGGTAGCGAGGATGGAGGAAAAAGCCGCCAGCATGGCGTCGCGCCGCACCAGGGTGACGTCCAGGGTGCCGTGACGCGCCTGCATCAGCCGCTCGAGGCGCGCCGTCAGCGCGTCCAGCCCCTGACCGGCCAGGGGCTGGATCACCAGGCGAAACAGCCCCTCGGTGTTGAACTGGGTGAGGGCCCGCTCGACCGGGATCAGGGCGGTCTCGGCGAGATCCATGCCGAGGTTGCTGCTCTGGCTGGTGAAGCGCCCCACCACCCGGTAGCGGCGCCCGTCGAGGCGCACCCACTGCCCCACCGGATCCCGCTCGCCGAGCAGCTCGCGGGACAGCGTGGCCCCGAGCAGGATGACCGGCGGGCTGCCCGCCGGAAGCCAGCGGCCGGAAGTAAGGGTCAGGCCGTGGGTCTCGCGCAGCCCGTTGCGGGTGCCGAGCACCATGGCGCTGCGCAGCCGCCCGCTGGCGGCCACCTCGGCAGTGCCGAGTACCAGAGGCACCAGGCGAAGTGCCGGTTCGCGCCGGGCGAGAAAGTCCACGTCCTCCAGAGTGATGTCCCGCAGGCTGTTGCCGGTCAGGGGCGGCAGGCCACCCCGGGTCTCCTTGCGGCCGGGAAACATCACCAGCAAGTCCTTGCCGAGGCTGGCAAACTCCGCCGCCACGTAGCGCCGCGCCCCCTCCCCCAGGGCCGTGAGCAGCAGCACGGAGGCGACGCTCAGGCTCACCGCCGCGATCAGGGTCAGGGCCCGACCGCGATGGCGCAGCAGAGCGGTGGCGGCGAAGGCAACGGCGTCGCGCCCTAGCATGGGGGCTCCAGCCTGCCGTCGTTCATGCGGATGCGCCGCCCCGCCCGCGCCCCGATCCGCTCGTCATGGGTCACCACCACCAGGGTCACCCCGCGCTCCCGGTTGAGGCGCTCGAGCAGGGCGATCACCTCCTCCCCTGAGCGGGAATCCAGGTTGCCGGTGGGCTCGTCGGCGAGCAGCAGGCGCGGCTGGGTCACCATGGCGCGGGCGATGGCCACCCGCTGGCGCTGGCCGCCGGAGAGCTCGGCGGGCCTGTGGTCGGCGCGCGTGGAGAGCCCGAGCTCGGCGAGCAGGGCCGCCACCCGGGTCGTGCGCTCGGCGGGGGCCATCCCGGCCAGCATCAGGGGCAGGGCCACGTTCTCGAAGGCAGTGAGGCGCGGCACCAGGTGAAACGACTGGAACACGAAGCCGATGGCCTGGCCGCGCAGGCGGGCGAGCTCGGGCTCCGCCAGGCGGGCGGTGCGCGCCCCCTCGAGCCAGTACTCCCCCTCGTCGGGCCTGTCCAGCAGCCCCAGCACGTTGAGCAGGGTCGACTTGCCCGAGCCCGAGGGCCCCATCACCGCCAGGTACTCCCCCGCCTCGATGGCGAGGCTCACGCCGTCCAGGGCCAGCACCTCGCTCCCCCCCAGATGGAAGCGCCGGCCTACCCCCTCGAGGCGGATGAGCTCACTCATGGGCGTCCTCGGGGCGGTAGGGCCCCTCCCCCTGAATGAGGGCGGGCTGGGCGGCGAGCCTGTCCCCCTCGGCGAGCCCCGAGGTCACCTCAACCCAGTTCCAGCTCTCGAGCCCCCAGCTCGGGGTGAGGCGCACCAGGCGATCCCCCTCCAGACGTAGCACGCTGCCATCCTCGGCCCGGGCGCTGGCGGGGATGCGCAGGGTCCTGGCGGCGCGCCCCGTGGTCACCTCGAGATCGGCGCTGTAGCCCACCAGCAGGGGGGCGTCGCCGGGCAACTCCTCGAGGGCCGCCTCCACTTCCACGGTGCGGGCCTGCTTCTCGAGCTCCTTCACGTAGGGGGCGATGCGGGTGATCCTGGCCGCCAGCTCGCGCCCTGGCATGGCGTCGAGCAGCACCCGGGCCGGCTGGCCGAGGCGCAGGCGGGCGGCGTCCACCTCGTCGATGGGGGCGGAGACGTAGAGGCAGGTATCGTCGATGAGATCGATGACGGGGGGCATGGCAACCCCGGGGGGCGAGGGGGTCATGTATTCGCCGAGCTTGCTGTTGACCTCGGCCACCACCCCGTCGAAGGGGGCGAGCAGGGTGCGCTCGGTCAGGCGCGCCTCGACCTGCGCCACCTGGGCGGCATCCACCCCCAGCTGATCGCTCGCGGCCTCACAGGCGAGACGGCGGCTGTCTGCCAGGTTCTGGGCCTGCTCGGCCAGGGTGCGCGAGGTGAGGTTCCTGGCCAGCAGAATGGCCAGGCGCGCCGCCTCGCGCCGGTAGAACTCGGCCTCGGTGCAGCTGCGCTCGCGCTCGGTACGCCCCAGGATGGCCTGGGCCTGGGTGCGGGCGAGCTCGGCCTCGAGATCCCCGCTCCACAGGCGCAGCAACTTCTGCCCCTGCTTGACCCTGTCCCCCGCCCGCACCGCGAGCTCGCTCACCACGCCGCCGCCCGGCAGACTCAGGCCAGAGCGGCGGCACGACTTGATGGTGCCGGCCCGGGTGTTGACGACGGTGACGCGCACCTCGCCGCGATCCACGCTCACCAGCGGGAGGGGCGTCGCCACCGGGCGCAGCCACCAGGCCAGGGCAAGGGCTGCCAGCACGGCGGCCCCGCCTCCCCACCACAGTTTTCTCATGGCTCTCTTCCCCATCCGGGGCGCACCGTCAGCCCCGGCGCGCGAGCAGGGCGTAATAGAGCAAGGGTATCACCACCAGGGTCAACAGGGTCGAGACCGGGATCCCGAAGATGAGGGAAATGGCCAGCCCGTTGAACACGGGACCTTCGGGATGAGGGGGGTCAGGCGTTACCGGGCTTGCGAGCCTGCTCCTGCCTCTTGTTCCAGCCCCGGTCCACCAGCAGGATCCCGGCCACCATGGCCCCGATGAACAGCAGTATCATGGGCTGCCCGCTGGAGATGAGGCTCAGGGCTGGCCCTGGACAGATCCCCACCAGGCCCCAGCCGATGCCAAACAGGGCGGCGCCACCGATGAGACGGCGATCCAGCACGGGGGCCGGCACCCTGGCCATGGGTTCCCCCAGCAGGCTCTGGCGGCGGGGTTTCACCAGCAGGAAGTAGCCCGGCATGAAGACGGCCAGGGCCCCCCCCATCACAAAGGCGAGGCTGGGATCCCAGGCCCCCGCCACGTCGAGAAAGCCGGTGACCCGGGCGGGATCTATCATGCCGGAGATGGCCAGACCCAGACCAAACAGCAGACCCGCCAGCAAACTTGTCATCAATGCCATGACGATCAACCCCTTACAACAGATGGTGAGTGACGAGGACGGTGAGCACGCCGGCCGCCATGAAGGTGAGGGTGGCCACGATGGAGCGCACCGAGAGGCGGCCCATGCCGCAGATGCCGTGACCGCTGGTGCAGCCATTGCCAAGGCGGGTGCCTATGCCCACCAGCAGTCCGGCCACCAGCACCAGCGGCCAGCCCGGCAGGGTGCTGAACGCAGGCATGCTGGCCCAGCCGGCATTCAGTGCCAGCCAGGCCCCCAGACCCAGACCTAGCAGGAAGAGTACCTGCCAGGGGGTTCTGTGTTGCAGGGCCCCCGCCAGGATGCCGCTGATCCCGGCCACCTTGCCGTTGAACAGCATCAAGATCAGGGCCGAGAGCCCCGCCAGCATGCCTCCTCCGAGAGAGAGCAGCCATTGGCTTTCCATCATCGTGTTTCCTCATCTGAGTGACAAAAATGGGTTTGCAGCGCCGCCAGCACATCGACGGCCGCCTCGCTTACCAGCGAGTAGAAGATCTGCTGGGAGACCTTGCGCGAACGAATCAGCCCGCAACGCTTCAATACCGACAACTGCTGGGAGAAGGCAGACTGGCCGAGCTGGCTGTTCGCCAGCAGCTCCCCGACTCTCTTCTCCCCCTCCACCAGCTGACAGAGCACCCTCAGGCGCTCGGGGTGAGCCAGCGCCTTGAGCAGATCGGCGGCCGCGGCGACGTGCCGGTTCATCTCGTCGAGGGGGGTCATGATTTAAATTAGCAACTCCTGATATTTACCTCATTGTATAAATAAACACTAAATTAGCAATATCTAATTAAATGGCGAATGGCACCTCGCCACCGCCTCACGAGACACCCATGGGAGACACGGGCAGCCTCCACGCAAAACGGGTGAGAAATGCCTTCTGCACCGGGTGTGCGGGCCGCCCGGGCGGCCCGCCAAGACGGGGGAATGAGGCGTCCTCGCCGGCGCCGCTATCTCTTTTTTATTATGTTTCAATATGTTGCTATCGGTGCCCCAGGGTTTACCCCGACCGTCTCATCGGCTACCATGTCGCCTCTTTCATCCCTGGCGGAGACCATCAGTGGGCAACTCATCAAGTGACAGATGCACGCCGAACCTTGTCGGCACCCCGGTCGCGAGCTAGCCGCAGGCTCTTCCCTGCCGCGACTCGCCACCCCAGCGAGAAGCGGAACCGTCTCCCTTCTCTTTACACTTGACGTCAGGTGACCAGCCCCGGCCGGACACCTTGCCTGCATAGTTTCTGTTTCCCAAAAGGAGGCTACTATGCGTTTGATTCCAAACAACTATCTTGCTGGCGAATCCCCTTCCCTGCTGAGCAGACTGGGGCGCGGCCTGTTGCCGCTCTGGCTGCGCGGCAAGCGGCAACAGCACCACTACCGGCTACAGGTCCGTTGCGAGGATCGGGCCGACATGGAGCAGGTGCTGGATCTGGTGAGCAGCACCCTGCACCCGGCCGGGCTGCACCCCGCGCAATCCATGCGACCCGGTCGCAGCGGCGTGCGGGAGCTGATGCTCAGTCTGCACTGCACCCCGCCCCAGCGCCGCTATCTGGTGCAGTTCGTCCACCAGGTCGGGGCCACTCGCCCCGTGCGCTGGGAGCTGCGCCCGGACAGCGACCCGCCCGCCCGGCACTGACTGCCCTCCCGGGGCACCTAGGCCACACCCGTTCGTTCCGTGCCCGTTTTCCGGGCACGGTCCCTCGTTTGCATTCATCCCACGCCGGCGCTGCGCTCTCGATGCCTCATCGCCCCGTCTCGTCACCCAGATGGGCAGCGTCGCGCCAGCACCTTTAGAAGGAGAACCCCATGAGAATGTGGCAACAACTCGATTTTCTCGCCCTGCTCGACACCCTGGCCAGCCTGCTGCTCGCCTTCGTGCTCGGCAGCCTGGTCGGTCTGGAGCGCCAGTATCGCCAGCGCACCGCCGGCCTTCGCACCAACGTCCTGGTCGCCGTGGGGGCGGCCCTGTTCGTCAACCTGGCCCAGCGCATCTATGACCTGCACGGCGGCAGCTACGGCGTGGTCCACGTGGTGGCCTACATCGTCTCCGGCATCGGTTTTCTCGGCGCCGGCGTCATCATGCGCGAATCCGGCAACATCCGCGGCATCAACACCGCCGCCACCCTCTGGGGCGTGGCGGCGGTGGGGGCCGCCAGCGGTGCCGGCTTTGCCCTGGAGGCCGTGCTCGGCGCCCTCTTCGTGCTGGCGGCCAACACCCTGCTGCGCCCCCTGGTGAACCAGATCAACCGCCACCCGGTGGACAATACCGACACCGAGGTGACCTACCGCGTCACGGCCCTCATCCGCCGCACCCACCAAAAGGAGGTGCTGCCCTGGCTGGAGCAGATGCTGGAGCAGGCCAACTACCCCCTGAGCGAGCTCGATATCGAGCCGTTCGGGGAGCAGGATCTGGAGATCTCGGCGGTGCTGCTGGCCACCTCCATCGATGGCGACGAGCTGGACGCCCTGATGAAGCGGCTGGGGGAGCATCCCCGCATCAAGCAGATCTTCTGGCGCGCCAGCACCACGGATTGAGGCGAGCCCTCGCCCCACGACAAAAAGCCCCGCACTGGCGGGGCTTTTTTCATCTTCAGGGTCAACGGCGACTGCGCCAGCGCACCCTGGGGGGAATGACCTGGGCGGTCTGGGCGGGGGCATTGCCCGCAATAAGCTTTTGCATCAGCTCGAAGGTGGCCCGGGCCAGGGCCGGGCAATCCTGGGCCACGGAGTCGATGCGCATGGGGATGCAGTCGAGCAGGTCGTGATCGTCGAAGGTGCACAGCCGCATCCCCGTTTCCATCAACCCCGCCTCGTTGAGGTAGCGCAGCACCCCCTCGAGCAGAGTGAAGGAGGCGGTGAAGAGCCCTCGGGGGGGCGCCCCGAGCTCGTCCACCAGCTCGGCCATCAGCTGATAGCCGGAGCTTGGCTGGTAGTCCCGGTGACGGACCCGGTCTGATGTGGCCTCCAGCCCGGCGCGATGCAGCCCCAGCTCGTAGCCCGCCAGCCGGTGGCGGCTCGGGGAGAGATCCAGCAGGCCGCCGAAGTAGTAGATCTCCTCCCCGCAGCCGGCCGCCATGTCCTGCACCAGCTCGGCGGTGGCCTTGCAGGCGTCCGAGATCACCATGGGCAGGCGCGACTCGCCGATGTGGCGGTCGAGCTGCACCACCGGCAGGCGGTCGTGGATGCGGGCATAGATGTCGTCGCTGTGGCCGCTGGAGGCAACGATGAGGCCGTCCACCTGGCGGCTGATGAGGTTGTCCACCACCCGCTGCTCCAGAGTGGGGTCATCCTCGGAGCAGGCGATGAGCAGCTGGATCCCCGCCTCCCGGCAGTGGGCTTCGAGGGCGCGAGCAGTGCTGGCAAAGCCGAAGTTGGTGAGGTCGGGGATCACCAGCCCCCAGGTGTAGCTGCGCGCCGCCCGCAGGGAGCGGGCATGGATGCTCGGCTGGTAGTGACACTCGTCCGCCACCGCCTGGATCCGCTTGCGGGTATCGTCGGCGATGCGGTACTCCGCACTCTTGCCGTTGAGCACCAGGCTGGCGGTGGCCTTGGAGACCCCCGCGAGCGTGGCTATCTGGGCAATCGTGATCCGTTTCTTCTTCTCCACCTGACCTCCCGGCAAACTGACACCGGGCTATTGTACAAGGCAGGCCGCCAGCGGCCAGTGATCGAGGCAAATTTTGCTGTCATCACCGTCACAACGTGCGGAAAGTACTGGATTTTCACCGGGGAAGTAGCGGGTAGACAGGGTCTGGCGACCGCCGTCCACGAAGCACTCCAGGCTGGAGCGATCGCACAAGACGGTGATCTTGCCCCCAAGCCAGGGGGCGCTTCGCTCCTCCCACTCCCCGCTCTGCCAGTTCTGGCGACGCAGGATGAGGCGCCCCGGCTGCCACACCAGCTCGGCCACGGCCCCGAACCCGAGGAGCCCCTCCCCGCTCAAGGCCAGGTCCAGCCAGGCCGCGTCGATGGCCAGGGCTGGGAGCTCGCCCGGCGCCCCCACGAAGCGGGTTTGCTCTCCTTTCAGGGCGTCCAGCTCTGCCACCGGCCGCTGGCAGAGCCACTCATCCTGCCAGACGAGCTCCCGCGGGCAGCTCATCTGGTGGATCCAGCCGTGCCCGACGGTAGGCTGGCTCATCTCGTTCTCTTCAGGCAGCCCCAGCCAGGCGAACAGCAGGCGGCGCCCCTGGCTGTCCCGGGTGGTCTGGGGCGCGTAGAACTCGAAGCCCCGGTCCAGCTCGTGGAAGGCCCCGTGCGCAAACTGAGCGCCGTCGAAGTGGCCCGCCAGCCAGCCGCACTGGTAGAGGTTGCGATAATCCTCTCCCTGTGGGGCAATCCCCTGCGGGCAGCTGATCAGCACATGGCGATCCCCCAGGGGGAAGAGGTCCGGGCACTCCCACATATAGCCAAACTCCCCGAGCCCCCCGTGCCCGCTGCCGGCGATGGGACCGACCAGCGTCCAGCCATCCAGGGTATCGCCGCGATAGAGCAGCACTTCACCCTTGTCATCCAGAGTGCGGGCTCCCAGCACCATGAGCCACTGCCGGCCATCGTGCCACACCTTGGGGTCGCGCACGTGGCCGCTGTAGCCTTCGGGCAGCGCCAGCACGGGTCCGAGCTTCTCGAAGCCCCCCTTGCCATCGTCACGGGCCAGACACTGGTAGGCGGTGCGGCTGCCGTCCGGGTATTTGACGTTGCCCGTGTAGATGAGAGTCAGGCGCCCCTGCTCGTCGCTCACCGCCGAGCCCGAATAGCAGCCATGGCTCTCGTAGACCTCGGTGGGCAGAAGCGCCACCGGCTCGTGCTGCCAGTGCAGCAGATCGCTGGAGGTGACGTGACCCCAGCCCTTGTTGCGGTGCTCGCAGCCGAGCGGGTTCCACTGGTAGAAGAGGTGATAGCGCCCGCCGTGCTCGATGAAGCCGTTGGGATCGTTGAGCAGCCCCACCGGGGCTGCCAGGTGCCAGCGGGGCCGATGGGGATCGGCCGCCGCCTTGAGCTGTCCGGCCAGCAGGGACCGGACAACCTGGTTGAGGAGATGGCTCTCTTTCATCACTCCACCTTGTACTTGAGCAGGTAGGAGGCGGCGAAGGCGGCGCCAAAGGCGATCACCAGACCGATGACGTAGTGGATGAGGCTCATGGGCTGGACGATGGCCATGCCCGGAATGCCGGTCAGACCCACCGCCGTCATGCCCACCTTGGCCGCCACCACGTAGGCGCCGCCGCAGGCCCCGCCGAACAGACCGGCCAGGAAGGGCTTGATGTAGCGCAGGTTGACCCCGAAGATCGCCGCCTCGGTGATGCCGAGCAGGCAGGACATGGCCGCCGGCACCGTGATGGCCTTGATCTTCACGTCACGGGTCTTGAAGTAGACCGCGAGACAAGCCCCGCCCTGCGCCACGTTGGCCATGGCCCAGATGGGGAGCAGGAAGTTGACGCCGATGGCCGGGTTGGCCAGCAGGCCCGCCTCGATGGCGTGGAAGCTGTGGTGAATGCCGGTGATGACGATCAGCGAATAAGTCCCGCCAAACACCAGGCCCGCCAGCCAGCCCGCCTGCTCGTAGAGGGCGCTCAGACCGAAGGAGATGCCATCCCCCAATACCCGACCTGCCGGGCCGATAAAGAGCAGCGCCACGAAGCCGGTGAGGATGACGGTGAGGAAGGGGGTGAGGATGAGATCCAGAGCATCGGGGATGCGCTTTCTCAGCTGCTTCTCCAGGTGGGACATGAACCAGACCGCCAACAGCACCGGGAAGACGGTACCCTGGTAGCCGATCATGGCCACATCCAGCCCGAAGAAGTCCATGGTCTTGAAGCCCCCCGCCACGCCCCAGGCGTTGGTCAGGGCCGGGTGAGTGAGGATGCCCCCCAGCGTCGCCCCCAGATAGGGGTTGCCGCCAAACTCCCGCGCCGCGGTAAAACCGATGAGGATCGGCAGTATGATGAAGGCCGCCGAGCTGAACATGTCCAGCATGACGAACAGGGCGCTGTCGGCGTTGACCCAGCCATAGGTGCGCACCATGCCGAGCAGCCCCATCAGCAGGCCGGACGCGACGATGGCCGGGATGATCGGCACAAAGATGTTGGAGAGGGTCCGCGCCAGACGCTGGGCCACGTTGAGCTTGGCCGTCGCCAGGTCGGTCAGCTCTGCCTTGCTGGCGGTACCGGTGCCGGTCAGGGCCACGAACTCCGCATAGACCTTGTTGACCAGGCCGGTGCCGAAGATCACCTGGATCTGGCCGGCGTTGCTGAAGCACCCTTTGACCCCGTCCAGCTTGTCGATGGCGGCCTTGTTCACCTTGCTGTCGTCCGCCAGCACCAGCCGCAGCCGGGTGGCGCAGTGGGCGGCGCTGACGATGTTCTCCTTGCCCCCGAGCAGGGGCACCAGATCCTTGGCTATCGCACTGATATTCATATTCTTCCTCTTATGGCCCGCCGTCGGCGGGCCCTTGTCACATGAGAGTAGGGTCTGTCGCCCTGCGGCTCTAGCCGCGGATCAACAGCCGCTTGCGCCCGATCGCAAAAATTCATCCAGCCGGGTGCGGGTGGGCAGTGCCGTCATGGCCCCCTTGGCGGTGGTGGCGAGTGCCCCGCAGCCATGGGCCTGGGCCAGGATGGCGGGCAGCTCGCTGAAGGCGGGCACCCCCTCCCCCCTGGCAAGGGCCGCCAGCAGACCGGCGACAAAGGCATCCCCCGCTCCCGTGGTGTCGATGGGTACCACTTTGGGCCCCACCCACTCCAGCAGTTCGCCCCCGAGGCGGGCCACCACGCCGGCCGCCCCCCGGGTCACCAGCACCAGGGCGGGTCCCGTGATGGTGGCGAGCCCGACCGCCAGATCGTCCAGACCGCTCAGCAGTTGCAACTCCTCCACCGAGAGCTTGACCACGTCCGCGAGGGCGATGGCCTCGCGCACCACGGGCAGCATCTCGGCGGGGTTGCCCCACACCTCGGGCCTCAGGTTGGGGTCGAAGCAGACCCGTCCCCCGACCGCCCGGATGGTCGCCATGGCTTGCAGGCAACTGCTGCGTACCGGCTCGTTGGCGAGCGCGATGGAGCAGGTCAGCAGCCACTGCCCGGCCTGGAAGACCGGCAGATCGGCGGGGCTCAGAAACTGATCCGCGCTGGGCCTCACCATGAAGGTGAAGCTGCGCTCCCCTGCCTCATCGAGCTCCACCAGCACTGTGCTGGTGCGATGGGCCGGATCCAGGGTCAGGTGACGGATGTCGACGCCTTCCCTTGCCAGGGTGTCGGCCATGAAGCGGCCGAAGGGATCCGCGCCGACCCGGCCGATGAAGGCCGACTCCCCGCCGAGCCGCGCCACCCCGACCGCCACGTTGGCCGGCGCGCCGCCGGGACACTTGAGGTAGTGCACCTCCCCTTCCGGGATCAAGTCCACCACCGCATCCCCCATTACCCACACACGATTCGTCACCTTGCTACTCCACTGCTGCACAGGATTTGCCAGAGCCGGGCCCTGATCTCTTGGTCCGCATTATCAGCTAAACCGTTTTAGCCAACCAACAGATCCCGACGCCGGCTGCCATTTTTGTGATCGGGATAACGAACTAGAACCAGGTTTCCATCTGCACGCCAAAGTTCCACTCGCCCCCGGCGGTGAAGTCGTTCTGGCCCATGGCATCGGTGCTGGCGTAGTTGTCGAGCTCGGAGGACCAGTCCATCCAGGTGGCGAACACGCGAAGCTCGGGCCGCTCGAAGAAGCCGGCGGTCTGCGCCTTGAAGGTCGGGGCGAAGGTGAGCTTGGTGAAGTCGCCGCTCACCGCCTGGCGCCCCTTGTAGCCCTTGGGATCGAGATCCATGTACTGCCAGGTGGCCTCGTAGACCAGCTCGACGTTCTGGCTCAGCACCTGGGCCAGCCGGCCATTGAGGGTCACCCAGCTGTACTCGTCCCCCTTCACGTAGCGATCCTGGCTCTGCTCCGCCAGCAGGGCCGGGGCGACACGCCAGCGCGGGCTGAGATCCGTGGCACCAAAGACGGCCACTCGCACCGCATCGGCATCCGGCAGCAGCTCGCTGTCGGAGCCCAGCCCCTTGAGCTCGGCCCCGAGGCCATGGCCATAGAGCACGGCTGCCTTGGAGAAGCCGGGGTTGATGCCAAAGAAGCTGTCCGCGTGGTAGGCCAGCAGGGTGTGGGCCCCCTTGTTCGCCGCCTCGCTGCCGGCGCCGCCGTCGTTGATGCGCGTCTCGTTGTCCTTGGCGGAGAGGCCGTTCAGCATCCACTGCCAGTTGCCGACGCGGTTGTTCATGGTGAGGATGTAGCTCTCGATGTCCGAGAGGCCGCTCGCGCTGATGTCGCCGTAGTCGCGCCCGTAGAGGGAGAAGTTCGCCTTCCAGCTGTCGGCGAGCTGCACGTCGTAGACACCGCCGCCGGTGCCGGCGAGGAAGACCACGTCCGAGTCGAGCCAGTGGATGTCGAAGTTGTCCCGGTCAAAGCGCTTGCCCGCCCAGAGCACCGAGTGCTGGAAGGGGCCGCTGAAGCTCGCCAGATCGCCGATTTCGGCAAACACCTGGCGGGTGTTGAGGCTGGAATCGCTGGCGGTCCAGTCGTTGCTGGTCTCCACCCCGTCCGCCAGCATCAGCTTGTAGCGGGCCCAGCTGCCATCGTCGAAAGTCTGGGTCTTCAGCAGGTTGGCCTCCATGTAGGTGTCGTCCTCGTTGCCAAGGCGCCCCACGGCCCCGCCCACCGAACCGGCCGGGGTGATGTAAGGGCCACCGCGGCCCCCGTTGCCATTGCCGTTTACCAGGAGGCCCGAGCGGGCATAGCCGTGGAACTCGAAGCCCTGGGCTGCGGCGGTCTGCTTGTCCACCTTCTCGCTCTGGGCCTTGGCCACGGCGGCGGTCTCGTGGGCCTCGCTCGCCTTGCTCTCGGCCTCATCTGCCCGCGCTTCCGCCGCAGTGGCGCGCGCCTCGGCCGCCTGCACCCGCGCCTCCAGCGCCGCCAGGCGGGCCTCGATACCACCATCCGCCGCCCACAGCGGGCTGCTCATCCCCAATCCCAGCGCCACGGCCAGCGCCAACTTGCTCTTGTGCATCGTCATCTTCCTCACCTGTCATGTGTCGCCCGTCCGGGCGCTGTTGTTATCGACGGGCTGAGGATAGCTAAACCGCTTTAGCTAACTCAATATGCCAGCTAAACCGTTTCAGCCAACTGTGAGCGGGATAACATTTGCACAGCAGGAAGAGGTGGAAGTTGTGAGGAAGATCCCTCATCAGGATCCACTCAATAGGGCCGGATCCCGGGCAGAAAAAAAGCCGGCCATAGAGGCCGGCTTGGGTCACGCGAGTCGCGCTTATTTGGTCAGATCGTCGAAGAAGCGTTTCACCCCTTCGAAGAAGCCTTCGGATTTCGGCTTGTGGGTCTTGGCGGCGGCGCCGCTGAAGGAGTCGTCCAGCTGGCGCAGCAGATCTTTCTGGGTCTCGGTCAGCTTGACCGGGGTCTCGATCACCACCTTGCACATCAGATCCCCCACCTGGCCGGAGCGCACGGACTTGACGCCCTTGCCCCGCAGGCGGAACAGCTTGCCGGTCTGGGTCTCCGGGGTAACCTTGAGCTTGACCCGGCCATCCAGGGTTGGCACTTCGATCTCGCCACCCAGGGCCGCCGTGGTGAAGCTGATGGGCACCTCGCAGTAGAGATCGTTGCCGTCACGCACGAAGATCTCGTGCTCGCGCACGTGGACCTGTACGTAGAGATCCCCGGCCGGTGCGCCGGCCTCCCCCGCTTCCCCTTCGCCGGAGAGACGGATGCGATCCCCGGTGTCGACGCCAGCCGGGATCTTGACCGACAGGGTCTTGGTCTTCTGGTAGCGACCCTCGCCGTGGCACTTGCGGCACGGATCCTTGATGATCTTGCCGCGACCGTGGCAGTGCGGGCAGGGCTGCTGCACCGCGAAGAAGCCCTGACGCATCTGCACCTGGCCGGAGCCGTGGCAGGTGGGGCAGGTCTGGGCCTGGCTTCCGGTATGGGCGCCGGAGCCGTTGCACACTTCGCAGTGAACCTGGGTCGGTATCTTGATCTCCTTGGAGACCCCGCGCACCGCCTCTTCCAGGGTCAGCTCCATGTTGTAGCGAAGGTCAGAGCCACGGGCCGGGCCGCGACGACCGCCCCCGCGACCACCGAAGATGTCGCCAAACACGTCGCCGAAGATGTCGCCGAAGTCGGCACCACCGCCAAAGCCGCCGTGGCCGCCACCCTGGCTCGGATCCACCCCGGCATGACCGTACTGGTCGTAACGGGCCCGCAGGTTCTCGTCGGTCAGGACCTCGTAGGCTTCCTTGACCTCTTTGAACTTCTCTTCGGCCGCGGCATCACCCTGATTGCGATCCGGGTGATACTTCATGGCCAGACGCTTGTACGCCTTCTTGATCTCGCGCTCGTCGGCACCTTTCGATACCCCGAGCACTTCGTAGAAATCGCGCTTCGACATACTCATCCTGTTGCTATATCAGCAGTTATGCAGACGGGCGTTGGTTACCCAACGCCCGTAAATTCATTGACGAATCTGCTCACACTCTTACTACGAAGCCGTGATCAAGGCTCATGTGCAGCTCTGAATCCTCACGTATATCTATACGCTCAGGTTCCTGCGCTGCTCTTTACCTTGCTGACGGCCTCTCGCGACAGACCGTGAACAGATTCTGAGCCGATGGGCGAGGCGAACCTCGCCCATCCGGGTCGGGCTTATTTCTTGTCGTCTTTCACTTCTTCGAACTCGGCGTCGACCACGTCGTCGTCGGCCTTGGCGGAAGAAGAGGACTGACCGGCATCAGCACCGGCGGCGCCTTGTGCCTGAGCCTGCTGCTGGGCAATCTCCATCAGCTTCTGGGACGCTTCCAGCAGCGCCTGCTGCTTGGCTTCGATGGCGGCCTTGTCGTCACCCTTGATGGCAGTTTCCAGCTCGCTCAGGGCAGTCTCGATCTTGGTCTTCTCGTCGGCAGGCAGGGCTTCACCGGCTTCGGTGATCTGCTTGCGCACGGAGTGGACCAGACCGTCAGCCTGGTTGCGGGCCTGCACCAGCTCTTCGAACTTCTTGTCCTCGGCCGCGTTGGCTTCGGCTTCGCGAACCATGCGCTCGATCTCGTCATCGGACAGACCGGAAGAGGCCTGGATGGTGATCTTCTGCTCCTTGTTGGTCTCCTTGTCTTTCGCGGAGACGTGCAGGATGCCGTTGGCGTCGATGTCGAAAGTCACTTCGATCTGCGGCAGACCGCGCGGTGCCGGGCGGATGCCTTCCAGGTTGAACTGGCCCAGGGACTTGTTGTCGCTGGCACGCTTGCGCTCACCCTGCAGCACGTGAATGGTCACGGCAGACTGGTTGTCTTCGGCGGTGGAGAACACCTGGGACTTCTTGGTCGGAATGGTGGTGTTCTTCTCGATGAGCGCGGTCATCACGCTGCCCATGGTCTCGATACCCAGGGAGAGCGGAGTCACGTCCAGCAGCAGTACGTCGGTCTTGTCACCGGACAGTACGGCACCCTGGATGGCAGCACCCATGGCCACGGCTTCGTCCGGGTTGACGTCCTTGCGCGGCTCTTTGCCGAAGAAGTCGGCCACGGTCTTCTGCACCAGCGGCATACGGGTCTGACCACCCACCAGGATGACGTCGTCGATCTCGCCAACCGCCAGACCGGAGTCTTTCAGGGCGACGCGAACCGGCTCCAGGGAGTCTTTCACCATGTCTTCCACCAGGGATTCCAGCTTGGCGCGGGTCACCTTGATGTTCATGTGCTTCGGACCGGTGGCATCTGCAGTGATGTACGGCAGGTTGACGTCGGTCTGCTGGGCGGAGGAGAGCTCGATCTTGGCCTTCTCGGCGGCATCTTTCAGACGCTGCAGGGCCAGCTGGTCGTTGCGCAGGTCGATGCCCTGCTCGCGCTTGAACTCGTCAACCAGGTAGTTGATGACGCGGTTGTCGAAGTCTTCACCACCCAGGTGGGTGTTACCGTTGGTCGCCAGTACTTCGAAGGTGGTCTCGCCTTCGACTTCGTCGATCTCGATGATGGAGATATCGAAGGTACCACCGCCCAGGTCATAGACGGCAACCTTGCGCTCGCCCTTGACCTTGTTCACGCCGTAGGCGAAAGCCGCGGCAGTCGGTTCGTTGATGATGCGTTTTACATCCAGACCGGCGATGCGACCGGCATCCTTGGTGGCCTGACGCTGGGCGTCGTTGAAGTAGGCCGGTACTGTGATGACGGCTTCGGTGACCGGCTCGCCCAGGTAGTCTTCGGCGGTCTTCTTCATCTTTTTCAGCACTTCGGCAGAGATCTGCGGCGGTGCCATTTTCTTGCCTTTCACCTCGACCCAGGCGTCACCGTTGTCGGCCTTGGCGATGGCATACGGCATGATTTTCAGGTCACGCTGTACTTCGTCATCTTCGAAACGACGGCCGATCAGACGCTTGATGGCGAACAGGGTGTTCTTCGGGTTGGTGATGGCCTGACGCTTGGCCGGCTGACCAACCAGGATTTCGCCGTCATCGGCATAGGCAATGATGGACGGAGTAGTACGGTCGCCTTCTGCGTTCTCGATCACGCGAGCATGGTCGCCATCCAGAATAGCGACGCAGGAGTTGGTAGTACCCAGGTCAATACCGATGATTTTACCCATTTGACGAATCTCCAAATACTTTGAATAAACTGGCGAGGGGCTCGCCTTGATACGTTAACGGCTAGGTGGGGCCTGCCACTGTGGCTTTCAAGCTCCCGGCACCAAATTTTTTGTGCCGCCGTGGCCTTGCAACCTATATGGGGTCTCAAGCCAGCGCTTCAAGTCCGGCCCTGAAAAAACCTGCATACAGGCCCACCTGACAGCCAAATGGCACCAAACACATCTTTTTGGCGCCACATCCAACAAAAAGCCCGCCAAGCGGCGGGCTTGGTGAGAACAGCGCGATCAGTCAGCGGACTTGGACACCATCACCATGGCCGGGCGGATGACGCGGCCATTGAGCTCGTAGCCCTTCTGCATCACGGCGATGACGGTGTTCGGCGCCACGTCGGCACTCGGCACCATGCTCATGGCCTGGTGGGCATTGGGGTCGAACGGCTGGTTGGTCGGGTCCAGGGCCACCAGGCCGAACTTGGCCACGCCGCTCTGCATGGATTTCAGGGTCAGCTCCACCCCCTCGATCATGGGCTTGAGGGTGTCGTTCTCCTTGTCCGCCAGCTCGATGGCGCGCTCCAGGTTGTCCAGCACCGGCAAGAGCTCTGCGGCGAACTTCTCCAGTGCAAACTTGTGGGCTTTCTCCACGTCCTGAGCGGCACGGCGACGCAGGTTCTCCATCTCGGCGACGGCACGAATGGCGCGCTCGCGCTCTTCCAGGGAGGCCTGCTGGGCCGCTTCCAGTTGGGCCTCCAGCTCGGCAATGCGGGCCTGCTCGGCTGTCACTTCACTGTCTACATCGGTCGGCTCGACTGGCTGGGCGTCCAATTGCTCCATCGCTTCAACCTTTTGTTCTTCGTGGCTCATGACATCTCCAATATTCAGGGGTTACTTATGAGGGCGGCTGGCGTTCAGGCAAGCGACACGCGCCAACGGACCCTGTGCTGGCGCTATTATGGGGACGCCGCCCCGGCTTTCAAGGGGAAAAGGGCATATCGGACACAATGCCCCCCGCCAGCCGGCCAGATTGCCCCTTTTCGGGGCCGAATGCGCCAACTCGCATGGAGACAGACAAATCCCCGGCAAAGCACGGTATACTCCCCCCAAAGACTCTCCCAGACCCGGTAACCTATGGATTCTCCGTTCAAAACCGTCGCGCTCATCGGCAAACCCCACCACGAGGGGGCCAACCAGACCCTCAGCGGCCTGTATCAATACCTGACCAGCCGAGGCTTTCGTGTGCTGCTGGAGAGCCGGGTCGCCCAGACCCTGGGGGTGCTCGGGGAGAACGTGATGGATCTGGTGCAACTCGGCGAGCAGGCCGATCTTGCTATCGTGGTCGGCGGTGACGGCAACATGCTGGGGGCCGCCCGGGTGCTGTCGCGCTTCGACGTGGCGGTGATCGGGGTGAACCGGGGCAACCTGGGCTTCCTCACCGACCTGTCGCCCCAGGATTACCTGCTGCCCCTGGAGCAGGTGCTCTCCGGCCACTACAAGAGCGAGCACCGCTTCCTGCTGGAGGCCTCGGTCTATCGCCACGGGGAGCGCAAGTCGAGCAACCTGGCGGTGAACGAGGCGGTGCTGCACCCGGGCAAGATAGCCCACATGATCGAGTTCGAGGTCTACATCGACGGCAGCTTCATGTACAGCCAGCGCTCGGACGGCATCATCGTCGCCACCCCGACCGGCTCCACCGCCTACTCCCTGTCGGCGGGCGGCGCCATTCTCACCCCCAAGCTCAACGCCATCACGCTGGTGCCCATGTTCCCGCACACCCTGAGCAGCCGCCCCATCGTGCTGGATGCGGACAGCGAGGTGCGCCTGCTGGTCTCGCCAGACAACCAGGACGACGCCATGCAGGTGAGCTGCGACGGCCAGGTGACCCTGGCGGTCCACCCGGGGGATGAGATCCTCATCAGGAAGAGCAGCCACAAGTTGCACCTGGTCCATCCGCTGGATTACAGCTACTTCCACGTGCTGCGTAACAAGCTCGGCTGGGGCAGCAAGCTGTTCTGATCCCCCGCTCTGCACGCCACCTCCCTCACAAAATGGCCCGACACGGGCCGTTTTGCATTCCGTCCTGCGGCGACATCTTTACTGTATGGAAAACCAGTATATACTGGATGCATACACAGTAATGTTGACCCATACAGGATGAGACCATGCTGACCCAGCTGACCGTCAACAACTTCGCCATCGTCAAGTTTCTCGAACTCGATCTGCAACCGGGCATGACCTGCATCACGGGTGAGACCGGGGCAGGCAAGTCCATCGCCATCGACGCCCTGGGCCTGTGCCTGGGAGAACGGGCTGAGGCCAGCATGGTGCGTCCCGGCAGCGACAAGACCGAGGTCAGCGCCCGTTTCCTGCTGGACGGCAACCCCGCCGCCCGCGCCTGGCTCACCACCAACGAGCTGGAGAACGAGGGAGAGTGCATAGTGCGGCGGGTGCTCTCCGCCGAGGGGCGCTCGCGCAGCTACATCAACGGTGTGCCGGTGCCGCTGGCGCAGCTCAAGAACCTGGGCCAGCTGCTGGTCAACGTCCACGGTCAGCACGCTCACCAGATGCTGCTCAAACCCGATTACCAGCTCGCCCTGCTGGACGGCTACGCCGGTCATCATCTGCTCCTCGACGATGTGCGCCGCCACTACCAGCAGTGGCGCCAGTTGCAAAACGAACTCAACCGGCTCAAGGCCGAGCAGCAGCAGCGGGAAGCCCGCCGCCAGCTCATCGAATACCAGGTGCAGGAGCTGGACGAATTTGCCCTTCAGCCGGGAGAGTTTGAAGAGATTGAAGAGGAGCATCAGCGGCTCGCCAATGGCACCGAGCTGATGCAGGAGTGCGGGTATTGCCTCGATCTGCTTTATGACAATGAAGATACCACCATCGCCGGTCTGCTGCAGACGGCGGTGGACAGGGCCGAGACCCTGGTCGGCATGGACAGCCGGCTTGGCAACGTGCTCGGCATGCTCAACGAAGCCCTGATCGGCGTGCAGGAGAGCCACAGCGAGCTGCGCAGCTACCTGGATCGGCTGGAGCTGGATCCCGAACGCTTCAACGAGCTGGAGGCCCGCCTCTCCAAGGCCATCAACCTGGCCCGCAAGCACCACGTCAAGCCGGCGGAGCTGGCCCTGCACCATCAGGAGTTGGCCGCCGATCTCGCCCGCCTCCACTCCGACGAGGAGCGCCTGGAGGGGATGGAAGACGAACTGGCCGCGGCCCGTGAAGCCTTCGTGCAGGCCGCCGAGGCCCTGAGCCAGAGCCGCCAGCGCTACGCCGAAGAGCTCGGCGCCAAGGTGAGTGCCAGCATGCACGAGCTGGCCATGCCCGATGGCCGCTTCGCCATCGAGGTGCGGCCAGATGCCCAGAGCAGCCTGTCCCCCCTCGGCATCGACCGGGTGGAATTCATGGTCACCACCAACCCGGGCCAGCCAATCCAGCCGCTCGGCAAGGTCGCCTCCGGCGGCGAGCTGTCGCGGATCAGCCTCGCCATCGTGGTCATCAGCGCCCGCAAGATCTCCACCCCGACCCTCATATTCGACGAAGTGGACGTGGGGATCAGCGGCCCGACCGCCGCCGTGGTCGGCCGTCTCCTGCGCCAGCTTGGTGAGTCTACCCAGGTCATGGTGGTCACCCACCTGCCCCAGGTGGCGGGGAAGGGCCACCAGCACATGGTGGTGAGCAAGCACACCGACGGCAAGACCACCGAAACCCAGATGCAGGCGCTCACCCCGGGGGCCCGCCTCAACGAGCTGGCTCGTCTGCTGGGGGGGGATCAGATCACCGACAACACCCTGGCCAACGCCCGCGAGCTGCTGGCCTCCTGAGGCAACCGGCCGCCATTGTCACGAGGGGAATCCTGCATGCGTGTCAGATTCCCCTCGTAACCGCCAGCAATGCAGTAGTTTGTCGGCGCCATGCACATCCCCCTGCATCCGTCGAGACGCGTTGCCAACCGTCCCAGACCGGAAAGGCCTCGCCGTGTCACTCGCCTCACGACGCATTGACCAGCCCAGCTCTTCGAGGCCGTGGCGGTGTGAACCTTGCGTCGATGATTGCCCTGACTGACCTTCCACACACAGATTTCGCTCTCTTGGCGCTGGTAACACCCCCGCCGGGAAGATTGAAATCTGACCTGATCTGCGTCATGGCAACAGGATGTCTCCCGGCTCATGGCAACCTGTACCTGTTGCCATGGGCGGTAGCGGCACCTAGAGTAAAACCCGTTCGGGGACAGTCCCCCACACGTTGTTCCCTTGCCCCTCACACCTGAGCTCGCCCCGGGTGTGTCATCACCCTCAGGAATCGCGCCATGCTCCACGTGTTTGGTCACAAGAATCCCGACAGCGACAGCATCTGTACCGCCCTGGTCGCTGCCGACTGGCTCAATGGCCAGGGACGCCCCGCCCGAGCCTTCGCTCTGGGCGATCCCATTGCCGAGACTCGCTTCATCCTGGAAACCGCCGGGGTAGCGGCGCCTCCCGTTTTGCAGGGCAGCGTGGCTGGCAAGCCTGTCTTCCTGGTGGACTTCAGCGAGCTGGAGCAAGGACCGGAGGGACTGGCAGAGGCCGATGTGCAGGGGCTTATCGATCACCATCGCCTCGGCACCCTCATTACCCGGGGCCCCCTCGATGCCTGGATCCGGGCCGTCGGCTGCAGCGCCACCGTGCTGCTGGAACTGATGGGCCATGAAACGCTCTCTCGCGCCCAGGCCCGTCTGCTGCTGGGGGCCATCGTGAGCGACACCTTCAACTTCACCTCGCCGACCACCACACCCCAGGACAGGGCGGCGGTCGAGCGACTGCTGCCCATCGCCGATCTGGCGCTGGCCCCCTTCGCCCAGACCCTGCTGGAGCGTCGCACCCAACTCGGTGACTCCCCCATGAGCGAGCTGCTCGTCGCCGACGAGAAGCGTTACCAGATCGCGGGGCACACCCTGATGGTGAGCCAGATCTGCGTGATGGATCCGGCCCAGTTACTGGACAGGATGGCTGAACTGTACGAGGCCATGCACATCCGGCTGGAACAGGACTCTCTGGATGCCTATGTTCTGATGCTGACAGACCTGGCCAGGGGGGAGAGTCTGCTCCATTGTGCCAGCAAGGGCATACTGCCCACCGACCCCGTCCCGCTGGCGGGCGCACTCAGCCGCAAGAAGGAGGGACTCCCCTGGCTGACGCAGCATCTTTCAAAACACCCAGGCTAAACCTCGTCAACGGGGCCCCTCGGCGGCAAGCGCTACCGTGATGGAGGCAGTATAAAATGTCGCCTCACTCAGGGGCTCCCCTGTTCCCATATCGCCTTCATCCCGTTTGACCATCACATACCGCCACTTCGACCCCAAGATGCAGCCCCCCTTCATTTTCCATTCAACTGCCTCTGTTATGATGATGTAAACAAAGCAGAAATGGCGGGCATGACGTCAAGGCACGACGCTGGACGCACGCTCGGCAGTGCTGATCCAACACCAGCGGGCACGCGCCAAGGATGGAACACTCTCTGTTCCGGGTGACCCGCGTAATGCCAAGGAGAACTGCATATGAGCTCTACCCATATCGTGTTGTTGCTGGAAGGCAAGGATTACGAGCAGGAGACGCTGGCCAAGGCGAGCCGCCTGGCACAAGGTCTGGGCGGCAAGCTGACCCTGCTGCACCTGACCCACAGCAGCCAGGTACGCCGCACCAGCCTGTCCCTCTCGCAGGAGGAGCGCAGCGTCCAGGCCACTCTGGATGCCAAGGCGATCATCAGCGAACTCATCACCCTGCCGCCTCACCCGGTGGATTACCAGTGTCTGGTGGTCGATGACGTGGTACTGGATCTCAGGCGCTGGCTGACCGCCCACCCCACCGATCTGCTGCTGGTCGGCAGCCGTCACCACTGGATGGAGGGCTCTCTGGCCCGCCTGCTCATCTACAAGCTGCCAGTGGATATCCAGGTCTGCCACGAACCCCATGCCGAGCAGCTGAAGGCCGTCGGCTGAGCACCGGGGCCCGCAAACGGGCCCCTCTCCTTGCCCCCGTGCAGGGAGCCCCTTTGTCATGGTGCCGGCCTTAGGCCCCCGGCGTGCAAGCCCTCCCGGCGACACGCTTTCTTACACTTTGTTCGCTTCTTTTTCAGTGCCATTTGCTGCACGATATGGCCCTTGCGCGCTTCGCCCTTTCGTTCAGGTGATCAATGAAGACTCTTCCCCTCCCCGGCAAGTTCGTCCTGCTTGCCCTCGCGCTGCTGGCCCTCATCGCGTGGCTGGCCTGGCCCGGCAAGACGCCCGATCCCGTGCTGACCGCCACCGTGACCCGCCAGGACGTGGAGCAGACGGTGCTCGCCAGCGGGGTCCTGCAGGCCATCGAGCAGGTGGATGTGGGGGCCCAGGTCTCGGGTCAGGTCACCAAGCTGGCCGTCGAGGCAGGGCAACAGGTCAAGCAGGGGGACCTGCTGGCCGAGATCGATCCCCTGATCGCCCAGAACAACCTCAAGACCGCCGAGGCGGAGCTGGCCAGCCGCCGCGCCCAGCTCAAGATCAAGCAGGCCCAGCTCAAGCAAAACGAGCTCGCCTGGCGCCGCCAGCTGCAGATGTTCAAGCAGGAAGCGAGCTCCCGCGCGGATCTGGAGAGCGCCGAGGCCCAGCTCGCCGTCACCCGGGCCGAGCTGCAGAGTGCTCAGGCCGACATCGACAGCGCCCTCATCAAGGTGGAGCGCGCCAAGACGGAACTCGGCTACAACCGCATTCTGGCCCCCATGGATGGCACCGTCGTCAGCATAGTGACCCGCCAGGGGCAGACCCTGGCCGCCAGCCAGACGGTCCCCACCCTGCTCAAGCTCGCCAACCTGGATACCATGACGGTCAAGGCCCAGATCTCGGAGGCCGACATCACCAAGGTCAGGGCGGGCATGCCGGTCTACTTTACCCTGATAGGGGATCCGGACACCCGTTACCACGCCACCCTGCGCACCGTCGAGCTGGCCCCCACCAACATCAACGAGCAGACCGCCAGCACCACGACCACCAGCAATGCGGCCATCTACTACTACGCCCTGTTCGACGTGCCCAACCCGGATCACCAGCTGAGGGTTGCCATGACGACCCAGGTCACCATAGTGCTCGGTGAACGCAAGCAGGTGCTGGCTATCCCCCAGACGGCGCTCGGCAAGAAGCTCGGTGACAACGAATACGAGGTGGCCCTGCTCGGGGAAGGGGAGCAGCGGGAGACCCGCCGTATCCGGACCGGCATGAAGGACGACATCAAGATAGAAGTGGTCGATGGCCTGAGTGAGCAGGAGAAGGTCATCCTGGATCAGGGCAAGCCCGTCCACGACGAGTCCATGGAGATGGCGCCGTGAGCGAACCCCTGATCCGGTTCAAGGGCATAGAGCGCCGCTACCCGAGCGGGGAGCACGAGGTGACCGTGCTGCATCCGCTGGATCTCGCCATAGACGCGGGGGAGATGGTGGCCATCGTCGGTGCCTCCGGCTCAGGCAAATCCACCCTGATGAACCTGCTAGGCTGCCTCGATCGCCCGAGCGGCGGCCAGTACCTGTTCCGCGGCCAGGATACCGCCACCCTGGACGCCCTCTCCCTGGCACGGCTGCGCTGCCACCACTTCGGCTTCATCTTCCAGCGTTACCACCTGCTGCCGCACCTGGATGCGGCCGCCAACGTGGAGATCCCCGCCATCTATGCCGGCACCGCCCGCCTTGATCGCCAGGCCAGGGCCCGCACCCTGCTGAGCCGCCTGGGGCTGCAGGATCGCAGCCATCACAGACCGGGCCAGCTCTCCGGGGGCCAGCAGCAGCGGGTCAGCATCGCCCGCGCCCTCGCCAACGGCGGCGAGGTGATCCTGGCGGACGAGCCCACCGGCGCCCTCGACAGCCAGAGCGGCAAGGAGGTGATGGCTATCCTGAAGGAGCTGCACGCCCAGGGCCACACCATCATCCTCGTGACCCACGACATGGCCGTGGCCAACCACGCCGATCGCATCATCACCCTGCGCGACGGGCGGGTGGTGGAAGACAGCGCCCACCCTGCCGCAGAGGCCAGCGTGGCCAGCCAAGGCACACCCGCGGCATTGGCGCCCTCCCACGGCACGCAAGGGGACGGAACCCAAGATGCCAAGGCCGTGCCGGTACACGCCCATGCCAGCACCGCGAGCCAGGGGTGGGATCGCTACCGGGAGGCAGGGCGCATGGCCCTGCACGCCATGCTGGCCCACCGCATGCGCACCTTCCTCACCATGCTCGGCATCATCATCGGCATCGCCGCCGTGGTCAGCGTGGTGGCGCTGGGTCAGGGGGCTCGCGCCAAGGTGATCGACGACATCAACGCCATGGGCACCAATACCATCGACATCTTCCCCGGCAAGGATTGGGGGGACGAGAAGGCCGCCAGCATCCAGACCCTGAACGAGCGGGATCTCGACGCCCTGCTCGGTCAGCCCTATCTGGAGGGGGCCAGCCCCCAGATAGCGACCTCGGGTCAGCTCCGTTATCGCAACAAGACCAGCAGCGGCAGCGTGATCGGGGTCGGCAACGACTTCTTCCGGGTCAAGGGGATGACCCTCATCCAGGGGCGCCTGCTCGATGAGCGGGACATTCGCAGCCGGGCGGCGGTCGCCGTGGTGGATGGCAAGACCATAGAGAGCCTGCTCGGCAAGACGGACCCCGTCGGCCAGGTGGTGCTGGTCGGCACTCTGCCGGTGCGCATCGTGGGGGTGGTGACCCAGGAGACCGGCTTTGGCCGCAGCAGCCAGTCGGTCAACGTCTGGCTCCCCTACAGCGCCGTCATGAGCCGGCTCCTCTCCCAGCAGCACTTCAGCCAGATCACCATCCGGGTCAAGGACGGCGTCCAGCCCGCCCTGGCGGAGCAGGCCGCCGTGGCGCTCCTGACTCAGAGGCACGGGGTGAAGGACTTCTTCACCTTCAGCAGCGACAGCATCGTCAAGTCGGTGGAGAAGACCACCGCCACCCTGACGCTGCTGGTCTCCGCCATCGCCGTCATCTCCCTCATCGTCGGCGGCGTCGGGGTGATGAACATCATGCTGGTCTCGGTGGTGGAGCGCACCCGGGAGATAGGGATCCGCATCGCGGTGGGCGCCCGTCAGTCCGACATATTGCAACAATTTTTGATCGAGGCGGTGATGGTCAGCCTGCTGGGTGGCCTGCTCGGCATCGGCCTGGCCCTGCTGATCGGCGCCCTCTTCTCACTGTTCGTGGAGAGCTTCCAGATGCACTTCTCCCTCTTCTCCATCCTGATGGCCTTCGGCTGCTCCTCCCTCATCGGGATCCTGTTTGGTTACCTGCCCGCCCGCAACGCGGCCAGGCTCGATCCGGTGGAGGCACTGGCGCGGGAATGA
The DNA here is from genome assembly GCF_017939565.1 of Aeromonas sp. SrichE-2G. NCBI lineage: Bacteria > Pseudomonadati > Pseudomonadota > Gammaproteobacteria > Aeromonadales > Aeromonadaceae > Aeromonas > Aeromonas sp. SrichE-2G. The sequence goes on along the minus strand of NZ_JAGKRG010000053.1, from coordinate 347,789 downwards.
CGATCCACAACCTACCCCGGCTGGGGCTGAGCCTGCTGCTCACCGCCAGCCTCGGCGCCTGCAGCCAGCAGAGCCCCTATCACAGACCCGACCTCGACGTGGCGCCACAATGGCAGCAGGATGCCCGGGATCTCGCCGGGCCGCAGGCCGGTCTCTGGTGGCAGGGATTTCAGGATCCCGCCCTCGATCGCCTGGTAGAGGCGGTGCTGGCGGCCAATCCGGACATGCGGGTGGCGGGGCTCAGGCTCAAAAGCGCCCTGCTTGGCGCCGATCTGGCCGACACCAACCTCACTCCCTCGGTCAGCGCCAACCTCGGAGCCAGTGGCACCAAGAACATGAGAGATGGCAGCGCCAGCAGCAATCTGGGCCCCTCCCTCAACTTGAGCTACGAAGTGGATCTCTGGGGCAGGCTGGCCGCAGCACGGGATCAGGCGCAGTGGGAGGCAGCGGCCAGCGAGCAGGATCTCGCCGCTACCCGGTTGCTGTTGATCGGCAAAACCCTGGAGCAATACTGGCAGCTGGCCTACCTCGGCTCGGCCATCACCCTGGGCAACCAGCAGCTCGCCAACCTGGCGCGGGTCGAACGGCTGACCCGGGCCAAGTACGAGGCAGGGGCCATCACCCGCCTCGACCTGGTGCAGGCCAGCCAGCAGAAGGCGGGCAAGCAGGCGGAGATCGCCACCCTCATCCTGCAGCGGGAGCAGGCAGGCAATGCCCTGCGCCTGTTGCTTGGACAGAGCCATGGCCCCCTGGACGACGCGCCCACCGCCCTCGCCCTGGGGCCCATCCCGACGCTGGCAGCCGGCATCCCGGCCGATGTGCTGGCCCGGCGCCCCGACGTGCGGGCCGCCGAGCTCAGGCTGCGCAAGACCCTCGCCAAGGGGGACGAGATCCGCACCGGCTTCTACCCCACCCTGAGTCTCACCGGCGGCGCCAGCACCACCTCGGATACCCTGACCCAGGTGCTGCAAAACCCCATCGGGACCCTGGGAGCAACCCTGGCCCTCCCCTTCCTCGAATACAACAAGACCCGGCTCTCCATCGCCGGCGCCGACATCGACTATCAGATCGCCGAGACCGAGTTTCGCAAGCAGCTCTATGCCGCCCTGATGGAGGTGGAAGATGGACTGGCCGCCCGCCAGCAGGGGGAGCAGCGACTGCGCTACCTGGGGCAGCAGCTGGACTATGCCAGGGAGGCCGAGCGACTGGCAGGCGCCCGCTTCCTCGCCGGCGCCACCGGGGTACAACCCTGGCTGGATGAACAGAATCGCCTCTGGGATGCCGAGCTGGCCCTGCTCGCCCAGCAGCAGAGCCAGCTCAACACCATGGCCGGGATCTACCGGGCACTGGGGGGGAGCGATAGGGAATAAGGGGCGTAATCCAACCCAGTCCCCCCCAGAAAGGGAGCCGAAACGCTCCTTTTTTCTCGCCGGTTTCTTACCCACAAAGCAATTGATAATAATTTTCATTTGCTTGAGAATGGGCGCCCTTGCCTGTCAGGAGTACTCCTATGTCTCAGCCCGTCCCGGTCAACCGCCCCCGCCTGCTCACCGTCAAGCACGTGCACGATGTGAGCCCGAACCTGCGCCGAGTCTGCCTGACCAGCCCCGAGCTCGCGGACTATCCCTTCAGCTGCGGCGGCGCCCATGTCAAGATCATGCTGCCCCGACCGGGCCAGAGCGAGATAGTGCTGCCGACCCCGACGCCCCAGGGACCACGCTGGCTGGATCCGGCCCAGAAACCTGTCATCCGCACCTTCACCATACGCGCCTTTCGCCGCGAGGCGCTGGAGCTCGACATCGACTTCGCCCTGCACGGTGAAGCCGGCCCCGCCAGCCGCTTCGCCCTGCACGCCAGGCCCGGGGACAGGCTCGCCATCTCGGGCCCCGGTGGCCCAGACCCCATGCTGCAACCGGCCAGCCACTACTACATGGCGGGGGATCTCACCTCCCTGCCCGCCATCAGCGCCATGGCCGAGGTGATGCCGAGCGACGCCCGCGGCCATGTCGCCCTCCTGGTCCCCCATCAGGACGATGTGCAGGATCTGTCGCTGCCAGCCGGCGTCGACCTGCGCTGGTTCGTGGGCAACCCGGAGCAGGCCGCGACCCTGGTGGCGCATTTCACCGCCCAGCCCATGGTCGCCGAGGGGAGCTATTTCTGGTTCGGCGGGGAAGAGGGCCTGGTCGTGCCGCTGCGACGCCATGTCAGGCGCACCCAGGACGTCGATCGCCAGCGGGTCTATGCGGTGCCTTACTGGCGCAGTGGCAAGGATGAGGACGCCTACCACCAGGACAGGCACACCGTGATGGACAGCTGATCACTCCTGTTTCCCTTTGATTTATCAGGCCTTCTCCCGCAGGGAGCGGGCCTGTCTGCCGTCGTCATTTTCCCGTCCTCCCTCACTCTCCCCCATCTCTGGCCCACTGCCTGGTAGTGCTTGCATTTGAGACAAACACCAAGATAATGATAATCACTCTCAAATAAGGCGTTGAGGCCGCGACTCCTACCGGTCCCCAGTGCTGACGCCTTATCGGTCCCATTTGCACAGCAAGGTAATCTTCAGATGGCTGTTTTGAATTCGGTAATGCGCGCCTTCGCGGTAGAGGCGCTCCCCACTCCTGCCGAGCTGTTGGCACAGCATCCCTGCCCCGCCGAGATGGCCAGACACATCGACAACCAGCGCCACCAGGTACGTCGGATCCTGTCAGGGGAGGACGATCGCCTCCTGGTGGTGATAGGCCCCTGCTCCATCCATGATCCCGTCGCCGCCCTCGACTATGCCAGGCGACTGGCACGGCTCGCCGTCACCTATGAGGACAGCCTGCAGATAGTGATGCGTACCTATTTTGAGAAGCCTCGCACCACGGTCGGCTGGAAGGGGCTGGTGTTCGATCCTCATCTGGATGGCAGCAACGCCATCAACCAGGGTCTGCACCTGGCCCGCCAGGTGCTGCTCGACATCAACCGCCTGGGGCTGGCCACCGCCACCGAATTCCTCGATACCACCAGCTTCCTCTATCTCGCGGATCTCGTCAGCTGGGGAGCCATAGGAGCGCGCACCACCGAATCCCAGGTGCACCGGCAACTGGCTTCGGCCCTCCCCTGCCCCGTGGGCTTCAAGAACGGCACGGACGGCAATATCCGGGTGGCCATCGACGCCATCTTGGCCAGCACCGCATCCCATCTGTTCACCGCTCCCGGCAGCCAGGGCGGCATGGTGGTGATCAAGAGCGAGGGCAATCCGGATTGCCATATCATCCTGCGCGGCGGCACCCTGCCCAACTACCACCAGAGCGACGTGATGGAGGCCGCCGAGCGCCTGGGCCGTCAGGGGCTCAGCCCCCGTCTGATGATCGATTGCAGCCACGGCAACAGCCAGAAACAGCACAGGAATCAGCTCAGGGTCGCCGAGTCACTCTGCCGGCAACTGAGCGAGGGGAGCGGCGCCATCGTCGCCGTTATGGTGGAGAGTTTTCTGCAAGGGGGCAGCCAGAAGCCGGCCCCGCTGAGCGAGCTGCAATATGGCCTGTCGGTCACCGATGCCTGCCTCTGCTGGGAAGAGAGCGAGACCCTGCTCGCCATGCTGGCCGATGCGGTGCAGGCGCGCCGTCGTGCCGCCAAACCCGGTGCATTCCCCTTAAGCCAAGAAAAGCGCCAGCCCGTCACCTGAGTTATTTCTTCGCCCTGACGCCCCCGAACTGTGCCCTTCACGCGCTCATGGGGTCATATATTCCAAAGCCGGGGTGCCAAATAGAACATCAATGATCAAATAAAATAATCGCGTGATGGCCTCGAGTACGCGGATTGAAGAAATGGGAAGGGGGTGGTGAGAAGGACTCACTATCCCCTCACCTATTTCATCAGGCCTTGACCAGTCCTAATTTGTTGCGCCGCTCTGCCGGAGCAATCATCGGGCTGTATGAGTCCTGATTATCAGGCACCCAGGTTCGGGGCTCACAGGTTGGCGATGGCGCGCCCTGCTTTATTGACCCATGATGCTCATGGCTATTCCAGATGAGACTGCATAATTACAGGATCTTTTCATGGGCAATAAGATTGGCTGGATCCTGAAAATAATAATGCCGCCCCTTGGGCGGCATTATTGATATCCGGATCCGGCAATCAGATCAGGAAGTCGTTCAGATCCTTGCCCAGCGCAACCTGCTCGGCAATAGCCTTGGGCATACGGCCCTGACCGGTCCAGGTCTTCTCCTGGCCATCTTCCTGATACTTGTATTTAGCAGGACGCGGGGCGCGCTTGCTCTTGGTCGCGCCCGCCGCTGCCGGTGCAGCCACGCTGCCGATCAGCTCGCGCGGATCGATGCCAGCCTGTTGCAGCATCTCGGTAAATTCGGTCAGTTTGCGCTGGCGCTCTTCCTGTTCGGCGCGCTCCTGTTCTACGGATTCGGCACGCTCGTTATATACCAGATCAAACTTCTCTTTTGCTTCTTGCAGTTGCTCAAACGGCAGTTCACGAATGGCAGCGCGCAAGCTACGAATGTTCAGCAGAACCTTCAGAAACTCGTTCATTACTTCCTCACAGAATTATTTTTGTATGTCACAGGGATAACACATTTTGAGAATAGCATGCCGACTCGATAACAACATAATGTTTTTCTGGCTGTAAGTGGATTCCAGAACCTTTATGGGCATTATTCACAATGGTTAATTTCATCCCCTCGCACTTATTGGAAAGAGGCGGCTGCCTTTATTTCTTTTCATACGGGTCAATCCAGCCGGATTCCCCATCCCATTAGCGGGGGAGCCCGCCACGCGGCACCTTGATCAATCCCTTTCATTTCCTCCATGGGGCCAGCCAGGTTCTGCGCAAATATTGCGCTTATCGTCATGGCCCGGGAGGCAATAAGCCATCTCCATAACGGTCGAACCTGGTCTGGTTCAACTCGCCGCATCCACCTGACCTTTTATCCAGGCGATAAAGGCCTGGATCTTGGGACACTGACGATTGGGGAGGGTTGCCAGATAATAACGCTGTTCACAACGCACTTCCTTGCCCGGAAACGGCGCCACCAGCTCACCCCGTGCCAGCCGCTGGCTCACCAGATGCTTGCGACCCATGGCGACCCCGGCGTGGTTCAGGGCGGCGATGATGGCAAGATCGGATCGATCGAACCCCATACTCATCTGGCGGCCCTCTAGGGAAACCCCTGACTGGCGAGCCCAGCTCTGCCATTCGTCGCTGTCGGAGTCATACCCCCAGGCCTGCCTGTCGTGCAGCAGGCGACAGTGTTGCAGCTGGTCCGGGTTATCCAGCAATTGATGGTACTCGGCATACGCCGGGCTGCACACCGGCACCATGTATTCGTCCATCAGGGGGTGGATGGCGAGCCGCTCCGGCACCTTGTCGTCGAAATAGAGAGTCAGATCGATGCCATAGCCGTGCAGGTTGATGTTCTCGTTGCCAGTCATAAGGTTGAGTTCGATCTGGGGATGCAGGCGGGAAAAGTCGGCGAGCCTGGGCACCAGCCAGCACTGGGCGATGGAAGGACGCGAATAGACGGTCAAGACACCCGACAGCTCCTGGTGCTTGATCTCCAGGATCTCCTGGTTGATGAACTCCAGCGAGGACTTGAGCGCCCAGAAGACCCGCTCCCCCTCTGCCGTCAGCGCAACCCTGCGGTGAAAACGTTGGAACAGCTTGAAACCGAGTTCCGCCTCCAGGGCGCTGATCCTGTGGCTCACCGCGCTCGGACTCAAGGAAAGCTCGTCCGCCGCTAGGGCGAAGGAGCTGTGGCGGGCCGCCGCCTCGAAGGTGTGCAACTTGGAAAGCTGGTAACCGCTCAGCAACTTGCTCCGCACGGCGTAGTGTTCATCCCTCTGCATGGTCCCTCTCCCCTGCTGGTAGTCGCCCGATGATACCAGATGGCAGAACGTTGCATTCACCTGACTCATCCAACCCCCCAACTGCTCGATGACAAGCAGGACGATGGCCACCTTGCATCAATCAGGCTCATCCAAGGGCCGTTTTCTATCATTTGTCAGCCCGGCCCAGGTGCCGTTCAATGGATGTCTTCATATCTCATACCCTCGAGGTCATCGTGACGCACATCGACATGGCCGGGCTCATTGCCCGCTTCCCCCTGCTTGAGAAACTGGTGGCCCTCGAGCCCGTCACCTGGTTCAACCCCAAGGCCAGTACCCTGGCGGTCGGGCTCCCTTGTGTGGGGCTTGATCAGCACGATGTCGCGGATGCCTCCGCCCGTCTCACCCGCTTCGCCCCCTATCTGTGCGAAGCCTTCCCCGAGACCCGCGTCAATCACGGCATCCTCGAGTCCGAGATCACCACCATCCCGGCCATGCAGGCGACCCTCAACCAACGTTACGGGGTCGAGGTAACCGGTCGGCTACTGCTCAAAAAAGACAGCCACCTGCCCATCTCCGGCTCCATCAAGGCCCGCGGCGGCATCTACGAGGTGCTGACCCACGCCGAGCAACTGGCCATGGCGGCGGGCCTTCTGCAGGCAGGGGATGACTACCGCACGCTCTTCTGCGACGAGTTCCGCCAGTTCTTCGGCCAGTACAGCATTGCAGTGGGTTCGACCGGCAACCTCGGCCTCTCCATCGGCATCATGAGCGCCAAACTCGGCTTCACCGTCACCGTCCACATGTCCGCCGATGCGCGGGAGTGGAAGAAGCGCAAACTGCGCGAGCACGGGGTCATAGTGGTGGAGTACGCCGAAGATTATGGCGTCGCGGTGGAGCAGGGTCGCAAGGAGGCCGAGCGCGATCCCAATTGCTTCTTCATCGACGACGAAAACTCCCGCACCCTGTTCCTCGGCTATTCGGTGGCCGGTGAGCGGGTGAAAAAGCAGTTCGACGAGATGGGCATCCGGGTGGATACCGAGCACCCGCTGTTCGTCTACCTGCCCTGCGGCGTGGGTGGTGGCCCGGGCGGGGTGGCCTTTGGCCTCAAGCTCGCGTTTGGGGATAACGTGCACTGCTTCTTCGCCGAACCAACCCACTCCCCCTGCATGCTGCTCGGGGTCCACACCGGGCTGCACGACAAGGTATCTGTGCAGGATCTGGGCATCGACAACCTCACCGCCGCAGACGGCCTGGCGGTGGGGCGCGCCTCCGGCTTCGTCGGCCGAGCCATGGAGCGACTGCTGGATGGTTTCTACACCCTGAGCGATCAGGAGATGTACGACCTGCTGGGGCTCTTGGCCCGGGACGAGCAGATCCGGCTCGAGCCTTCCGCCCTGGCCGGCATGGCGGGCCCCTGGCGGCTGGCGGCTGGTCGCGCATGGTTGGAAGCCCAAGGGCTGGATAAGGCCAAGATGGCCCGGGCGACTCACCTGGTGTGGGCCACCGGCGGCGGCATGGTGCCCGCCGAGGAGATGGAGAAATACCTCGGCAGTGCCCGTCTCTGATCTTTTTTTCACCCGAAAGGCCCGCCATGATGGCGGGTTTTTCTTTAACAAGATCAGCAAGATGGTTCACTTTGCATCTTACCCAGGAACATAGATGGCCAGACTGCTGGATGCCTTATTTTGCCTTGCACGCCCCCAGGCTGGTTAAAATGTGATACGATGGAGACCGTTTTTTGACACCTGCCCCCCGTTGACCCCTCGCATCGACTGGATAGCAATCGGAATCAATGAGGGCCGCGAGCAGCGGCGCAGGCAAACTTGTGACCCGGTCGGGCCGATTCTGGCGGGCTATCCACGCCGGCGGGCAGGCATCCGGGCCACCCAAGATAAGGAGATCGGGCTATGAAACAATACCAAAGCTGGCTGGGACAATATCTGATGAGCCGTCGCGACGGGGATCACGCCATGGCATCCGAACTGGCAAGCTCCATCTGCGAATTCTGGCAGGCAGAGGGGAACGAAGCCGAGTTCAGCAAATGGCAGCAGATCTATGAGCAGCACGTGGAGAAGACCACCTGATGCTCCCGCTCCTCCCATAAAAAAACCGGCGCCCATGGCGCCGGTTTTGCATTTCAACGACCAGGATTACATCTGGTCGATCATGTCCTGGGCGAACTGGGAGCAGGAGCGCAGGGTGGCGCCTTCCATCAGTCGCTCGAAGTCATAGGTGACGGTCTTGTTGGCGATGGCCGCTTCCATCCCCTTGACGATGAGGTCGGCCGCCTCGGTCCAGCCCAGGTGGCGCAGCATCATCTCGGCGGAGAGGATCAGCGAGCCCGGGTTCACCTTGTCCTGACCGGCGTATTTCGGCGCGGTGCCGTGGGTCGCCTCGAACAGGGCCACACCGTCACCGATGTTGGCACCCGGTGCGATGCCGATGCCGCCGACCTGGGCCGCCAGGGCGTCAGAGATGTAGTCACCGTTGAGGTTCATACAGGCGATGACGTCATACTCGGCCGGACGCAGCAGGATCTGTTGCAGGAAGGCATCGGCGATGACGTCCTTGACGACGATGGTCTTGCCGGTCTTCGGGTTCTTGAAGGAGCACCATGGGCCGCCGTCGATCAGCTGGGCATCGTACTCTTTCTGGGCCAGGGCGTAGCCCCAATCCTTGAAGGCACCCTCGGTGAACTTCATGATGTTGCCCTTGTGTACCAGGGTCACGGAGTCGCGATCGTTGTCGATGGCGTACTCGATGGCGGCACGGACCAGACGCTCGGTACCGGCCTTGGACATGGGCTTGATGCCGATGCCGCAGGACTCGGGGAAGCGGATCTTCTTCACGCCCATCTCGTTTTGCAGGAAGGCGATCACCTTCTTGGCTTCATCGCTGTCGGCTTTCCACTCGATGCCGGCGTAGATGTCTTCGGCGTTCTCGCGGAAGATCACCATGTCAGTCAGCTCGGGGTGCTTGACCGGGCTCGGAGTGCCTTCGTAGTAGCGTACCGGACGCAGGCAGACGTAGAGATCCAGCTCCTGGCGCAGAGCCACGTTGAGAGAGCGAATACCGCCGCCGACCGGAGTGGTCAGGGGGCCCTTGATGGCCACGCAGTATTCACGAATGAAATCCAGGGTTTCGGCCGGCAGCCAGGCACCTTCGCCATAGACGTGAGTCGATTTCTCGCCGGTATAGATCTCCATCCAGGCGATCTTGCGCTCGCCTTTGTAGGCTTTCTCGACCGCGGCATTGACCACATTCAACATGGCCGGGGTCACGTCCACGCCGATACCATCCCCTTCGATAAACGGAATGATGGGATTGTGGGGAACCTGCAGCTTGCCGTTGGCATCGACTGTGATTTTCTGGCCCTGGGTCGGGATAACTACTTTGCTTTCCATCGGCATCTCCTAACTTCCGTTTGTTATCAATCTGATCGTTGCGCGCGGCCATCTTAAGCCCATCCATTTGCATAATCAAATGGCGGGCGTGCATGTCCGACCATAGTCGGGGATTGGATCACAGTACGCCCTGGGGAAGGGGAATCGTCACCGCAATGCCGCCTGGGCACGGGCATCAAGGCGCACCGACATCAGGATGCCAGGATCTCTCCCTGCCCCGGGGCTCACAGAGCACCCCACACCAAAAGAGATCCATAAAGATCCGCAACGTGAAAAACCGGCCAACAAAGTTCACATCGCTGTAACCACGGCGATGCGCCACTTCCCTTGAGCGAGAACGGTATTGTATGAACATGAACTTGATCCATACGGGCCAGCGCAGCGAAACAATGGGCCCCCCCACCAGGCGACGCACCTGCCGGAGACCCTGGCAATCCCCCAGAAAAAAACCACCGCCCCGATGCAGGGCGGTGGTTTTTATTATTTGCTCAACCGATGGCCATCATGGCCGTCGGGGGCTAGTGTTCTGCCACTTCCGGCTGGGGAACCTCGGTACGTTCCCGCTGCAGTTCATCGACCCTGGCTTGCCATTTGTCCTGGGCCTGCTTTTGCCCTTGGGATTCGAACTCCTGGCGCATGTTGTCGATATTTTGGTCAAGTTTATCCATCAGGATGTCTCCTTACATCTCGGGTTACACACTGGCTGACGGCACTGTTGGCCAACCTGCTCACCCGATTGGACACCAGTTTTTCCTGGATTGTCCACCAAAATAAGCGATTGATTATGCAAAACCCAATCTAAAAAACAATTTAAAGACCCTTTTAAGCCCTTTATTTCGGCTCATTAAAACCTCATGAAATGGAATCATTTTCGTTATTTATCAAATATTTGAAATCTTATGGTGTAACTATTGATTTACCTTCGCCGGCAAAAAGATGCTATGCACATATTTTTCTCTCGCGCCCCCTCCTGGCCGGAGCAAACACGACCCATTCGGGGATACCTTCCATCCTCTTCACTCCGATAAGATGCCGGGGCAAGGCGCCCGATGACCTCCGCTTCCGGCAGCCTCGACTCATCCCCGACGATGGAGCAGCTTTCCTCATGGATCTGACCGACACACTGCTTACCCTGGCGGGCCTCATCACCGCCGGCCTTATCCTGCGCAACCGGGCCCTCGGTCAACCCGACTGGGAGGCGCTGCCCACCCTGCCGGAATACCTCGCACGCCACCCCGACTGCATCACGGGGGATGCCGAGAATGCCCGCTGTCACGCCTGCGGCTCCGACAAGGTGGTGTTCCATCCCCTGACCGGCGTCGGCGATTACCGCCTGCGCCACACCTGCCTTGCCTGCGGCAAGATACTGTTTCGAAGCCGCACCATTCTCTAAACAAGGAACCTAGACCCCGTTCATCACGAAGCCACCATATGGACCTCTTCTGGTTATTCGGCCTGCTCGCCCTCGCGGCCAGCCTCTGTGCCATGCGCTTCTGGGACAGGCGCCACGCTCAGCCCGACTGGCAACGCCTGCCCACTCGCGCCGAGTACCTGAGCAACTACCCCGAGTGCGCCACGGGCGATGAACTGGGTGCCCGCTGCTGCGCCTGCGGCTCCGACAAGGTGCTGGGCCACCCGCAGACCGGCTGGTTTGATCACCGCTTTCGCCATACCTGTATTGCCTGTGGCAAGGTGCTCTATCGTACCGAAGAGCCGGTCTAGACCACCGGCACGGCTATTCAGCCCGGCATAAAACCACTCTTGCACGGGCGGCTATTGCTATCTGGCATGCAGCTCTCGTTACCCAGCCCCTAACGATCAAGACGCTCGTCCGCGGATCCAGCGCCGATAGCGGGCGTTGCCTAGCAGGGTCTGCCACTGCTGGCAGGCCAGCGCCAGGGCGGGCGCCACCTCGGGGTTGCTGGCCTTGCCCCGGCCCAGGCGGCGCAACTGGTATTTCACCATCGCCATATAGCCCACCGAGGCCAGTACCTTGTTGCGCCAGGGGATGGGCCTGAGCTGGGCACTACTCTCCTGCTCACGGCGCCATCTGGCGGGTAGATCCGGGTCGATGGCGAGCGCAGTGGCCATGCCGGCAACCGCCACCCCGCTACCGAGCACCTGCTCCACCACCGGATAACGACGGATTCCCCCCGTCACCATCACGGGCATACGGGCAACGGAGACGATCTCCCGAGCGAACTCCAGAAAATAAGCCTCTCTCGCCAGGGTGCGACCATCGCGGGCCTGGCCGTGCATGGCGGGCGCCTCGTAACTGCCGCCGGAGAGCTCCACCAGATCCACCCCGAGGGGGTTAAGCATCTCCACCACCGCCTTCGCTTCGTCGGCGCTTAAGCCGCCGCGCTGAAAGTCGGCGGAGTTGAGCTTGACCGACACCGCGAAGCGCTCCCCCACCTGCTGGCGGATCCCCTGCACTATCTCCAGCAGCAGGCGGGCGCGGTTCTCAAGGCTGCCGCCCCAGCGATCGCGGCGCAAATTGGTGAGCGGCGAGAGAAACTGGCTCAGCAAATAACCGTGGGCGGCGTGGATCTGCACTCCGTCAAAACCCAGATCCTGTGACAGCCGCGCCGTATTGATAAAGCGCGCCTTCACCTCTGCAATGTCGGTCTCGCTCATGGCTCTGGGCGGGGAAAACTGCCTGGAGAAACTGCCGAGCGCCATGGGCACGGCGGACGGGGCCAGGGTGGGCTGCCTCAGCGCCGCCGGCATCTGGCGACCGGGGTGGTTGATCTGCATCCAGATCTGGGCGCCACCGCTCTTGGCCGCATCGGCCCAGGCCCTGAAGCGCTCGCCTATCTGTGGGGAAAGGTCTGGGGAATCGAGCACCACGCCCCCCGGCCCCGTCATGGCGCGCCCGTCCACCATCACATTGCCGGTGATGATGAGGCCGGCGCCCCCCTGCGCCCAGGTACGATAGAGCTGGATCAGCGCCTTGGACGGGGCATGGTCGCAGTCGGCCATGTTCTCTTCCATGGCGGCCTTGGCGAGGCGGTTGATAAGCTGATTGCCATTGGGCAAGGTCAAGGGGATAAAGGGGGTCATGGCGCTCTCCTCTGTAGTGAGGAGCCCACCATAAGTTTAAAGCTGACTTGAAGGTCAAGTTCCTTTGTGGCGTCATGGCTGGTGCAGCCGACACCAGGTCGCGGCCAGCAACACTTGTGACCGCCGTTGACATTCAAGCCGGCTTTAACCCCAGGATGACCTGCCCCCCCGACCATCGGCGCGGGCAGTCCGCTCACCACACCGGAGGCAAGATGAAGATAGGCGACCTGGCAAGACAGACCGGCATGGCGGCGTCCGCCATCCGTTTCTACGAATCCAGAGGCCTGCTCAGCAAGGTGCGGCGGGGCGCCAACGGCTATCGCAACTACCCGCCCGAGACGGTGCAACTGCTGACCATCATCGGCCAGGCCCAGCAGGCGGGCTTCTCCCTCGACGAGATCAAGCAGCTGGTGCCGGCGGACATCAGTACCTGGCAACACGTCCCGCTACTGGCGGCGCTCAAGGCCAAGGTGAGCGACATTGAGGCGCTGGAGGCGCGCCTTGCCCACAACAAGCAGCAGTTGCAGACCCTTATCCAGCTGGTGGCGTCCAAGCCCGACGACATGCCGTGCGAGGAGAACGCCGCCCGGGCCCTGGCCAGCATGGGCATCATGCCCTCAGATAGCTCACGGGAAGGGGCACCACCCTCCCCTGGCCGCTCCGCCTCGCGCCGCAAGGGATGATCCCGCTTGCAAGCGGGATCATCCCTCAACCTGGGGGATTGAGAGCCAAGTGAAGAAGACTATGATGGGCGCCGCACCATCCAGAACGGAAGCCGACGTCATGGCAGCCACAGAGTCCAAAGAGAGAGAGCTGGCCGAGCCGCCAAGCGAGATCCATCCCTGCGACCAATGCGGGGAGCGCACCCGCCATATCGTGGTGCTGGTGGCGCGCGATCACAGCCAGGACATCCTGCCCAAGGATCCGTACAAGGCCTTCTGGCAGGCCTTTCGCGCCAGCCTCCTGACCAACGCGGTATTTGGCCAGACCCTGGCCTATCAGGCTACCCATGTGCGCCACCTTATCTGCGAGCGCTGCGGCGAGACATTTCTCGAGTATTGAGGGGCGCCCCTGCGTGTCATCAAGAGAACAGGATGAAATGAAGATGGAGTTCCTCGAGATGGAGACCGGCCAACTGCCGATGGCGCTGCTGCTGGAGGCGGACCCCGCCGAGCGGCGCATCGCCGCCTATCTGCCCGGCGCCTGGGGTTTTGCCGCCCTGGAGGGCGAGCTGGTGGTGGGCGCCTGCGTGGCCGGCCAGGTGGGGGAGCAAACAGCCGAGATCTTCAATATCGCCGTGGCCCCCGACCGACAGCAACAAGGCATAGGATCCGGCCTGCTGGACTTCGTGCTGACCAGCCTGGCCGAGAAGGGCGTGCGCCGCGTCGAGCTTGGCACCGGCAGCTTCGGCCATCAGCTCACCTACTACCAGCGCCACGGCTTTCGCGTCGAGGCCGTCGTGAAAGATCACTTCCTGACCCACTACCCCGAGCCCCTGATGGAGCACGGCATCCGGCACAAGGACATGCTACGCCTCTCCCTGGAGCTGACCCCGACGCACGCTGACTCTAGCGGCCTGTCCCCCCAGACCGACGTTGCCCCCTCCTGACAGCCATCGGCAGCCGATGGATTGCGGCCCGCTGACCGGTTGCCTGCGTCTAGCCGCCTGACCAGGACCTCCTTCGATGGGAACGAACCTTCGGGGCGGTCCCCGGGCTTGGCAAGAAAAGATCCTGGCGCCCTCTTCCGGTGACCGTAAAAAGAACCCAAGCCCGAACAAGGGGTTAGCCCCGCGCACTCCGTGCGGGGCAAACCTTCTCTAGACGACCGGTCTAGTAAGCTCTACCATGCCTCCATGACCGACAGATACCAAGACACGCGCCAGCATCTGCTCGACACTGGCCGCACCATACTCACCTCCCACGGCTTCAGCGCCATGGGACTGAGCTTTCTGCTGCAAGAGGCCGGCGTGCCCAAGGGCTCCTTCTACCACTACTTCAAGTCGAAGGAGCAGTTTGGCGAAGCCCTGCTCAGCCACTACATCGACACCTACCTGGTGGAGATGGAGGCGCTGCTGGCAGGCCAGGACATGCCGGGGCGGGAACGCCTGCTGCGCTACTTCGCCCACTGGCAAGGGAACTGCTGCGACTGCCTCGTCGTCAAGCTGAGCGCCGAGGTGGCGGATCTCTCCGACACCATGCGCCTCATCCTGAAAACCGGCACAGACAGGGTGGTGCGGCGCCTCGCACAGGCCATCGAGGAGGCCATCGCCGATGGCAGCCTGGGCCACAGAGCGACCCAGCCGCTGGCGACCAACCTCTACCAGCTCTGGCTGGGGGCGGCCCTGCTTGGCAAACTGGATCGAGAGGGGCAACAGCTGGCGCACGCCTACACCCTGACGTGCCAGCTGCTGGCACCCTGAACAACAGGCCCGATGTCATGTCGGGCTTTTTTGGCCACCACAACTAGACGACCGGTCTAGTTGAATACCCGGCGAGGTGCCCCCCCAGTGAGTGAGGCGCCTCAAATACTCTCGCCACTGCTGGCCGACTGACCGCGCAGTGGCAATGACACCCAGTGACAAGAGGAAATACCATGACCCAGAGCCGGACCGAAAACCGCCAGATGACCCTGGCGGCCCGTCCCGTCGGTACCCCGGGTGCCGAACACTTCACCCTCAAGACCACCCCAGTCCCGAGCATCGTCGAGGGGCAACTGCTGCTCAGGACCGTCTACCTGAGCCTCGACCCCTATATGCGCGGTCGCATGAGCGATGCCGACTCCTACGCCGACCCCGTGGCCCTGGGTGGCGTCATGGTGGGTGGCACCATCAACCGGGTCGTCGCCTCCCGCCACCCCGACTACCGGGAAGGGGACTGGGTGCTGAGCTACGGGGTGGGCTGGCAGGATTACGGCGTCTCAGACGGCAGCTTCCTGTTCAAGCTGGATCCCGCTCAGGCTCCCGTCAGCCACGCCCTCGGGGTGCTCGGCATGCCGGGCTTCACCGCCTTCATGGGGCTGATGGATATCGGCCAGCCCAAGGCCGGTGAGACCCTGGTGGTCGCCGCCGCCACGGGCCCGGTCGGCGCCACCGTCGCCCAGATCGGCAAGATCATGGGTTGCCGCGTCGTCGCCATCGCAGGCTCCGACGAGAAGTGTCGGGTGGCCCGCGAGGAGCTCGGCGCAGACGTTGCACTGAACCACAAGGCGAGCGACTTCGAGCAGCAGCTCGCCGCCGCCTGCCCGGACGGCATCGACATCTATTTCGAGAACGTCGGTGGCCGGGTGCTCAAGGCCGTGCTGCCCCTGCTCAATGCCAAGGCCCGTATCCCTTTGTGCGGCACCGTCTCCAACTACAACGCCAGCGCACTGCCCCAGGGACCCGATCATCTGGACTGGGCCTGGTCCACCATACTGACCAAGCGGGCCACCGTGAAAGGCTTCATCATCTTCGACGACTACGGCCATCGTTATGGCGAGTTCGCAGAACAGATGGGCCAGTGGGTAAGTGAGGGCAAGATCCACTATCTGGAGCAGATCGTGGACGGTCTTGAGAACGCCCCCGAGGCGCTCAAGGGGCTGCTGGAGGGCAAGAACTTCGGCAAGCTGGTCATTCGCGTCGGAGAAGACGAGCTGGCCTGAGCCTGACGGCCCTCTTGTGACGGCAGCGGGAGCCAGCCCCATCGGCACTCCCGCTGCCGGGGCCATCATCCGGATGGCTTGTCCCCTGGTGTGACCAACTCCCACACCAGGGATATTTGGCACTTTCGAGTCGCCGGATTGGCGGCCTTTCCCAGCCCTTCTCCCGGGGGCCCCTCTCCCGCCTCATTCAACCCTGCATCCCGTCGACTGCGCCCTGTGGTACACTCCGGCATCCCCTGCTTTTGGTATGCACGCGATGAAATCAGCCCGCCCCCGACTCTCCCTCTCTTCTCGTCCCGATGCCGACACCACGGCCAGACGTGCCGCCACGCCGCACCAGGCCCAGCGCAGGGATGAACCGCGCACAGCCAGAGAGCAGGAGCGCAAACCGGCACCGGCGCCTGTCGATCGCAAGCTGCTGCTCCTGAACAAGCCCTACATGGTGCTCTGTCAGTTCACCGACGAGGCGGGTCGCGAGACACTCAAGGATTACATCACCGAACCCGGCATCTATGCCGCAGGCCGGCTAGACCGTGACAGCGAGGGGCTCTTGCTGCTCACCAACGACGGCAAATTGCAGGCGCGACTCACCCAGCCGGGGGAGAAGACCCCCAAGACCTACTGGGTGCAAGTGGAAGGCGTGCCGAGCGAGGAGAAACTGACCGCCCTGCGCGCCGGAGTGGAGCTCAACGACGGCATGACCCTGCCCGCCGGGGCGCGCATCATGGATGAACCCGCGGTGTGGCCGCGCAATCCGCCCATTCGCGAGCGCAGGGAGATCCCCACCTGCTGGCTGGAGATAAAAATTGTGGAGGGGCGCAACCGCCAGGTGCGGCGGATGACCGCCCATATCGGCCACCCCACATTGCGCCTAATCCGCTACGCCATCGGGGAGTGGACCCTCGATGGTCTGGCGCCGGGGGAGAGCCGCGCCCTGCCCGCTCCCGAGCTGGCGCCGGCCCCGCGGCAATCTGCTGCGCACGGCAAGCCGCGCGCATCCGCCAAGCAGCAAGGCGCCGGCAGCAACAGCCTACCGCGAGCGGCCCGGTCGAGCCGTAACGTCCAACACCAGGAGCAACGCCAAGGGCGGGGCAGCAGTGAAGCGGGTCCGCGCCCGGCCAATCGCAGCGGCGGGCGCGGCACCGCGCGCCGACCGGCTCGCACCAAACCCTCGGAATAACGGGCAGTCATGGCCTGGCAATCGTGCAGTAAATAACGCAGCTGAATCGAGCGCCCCACACAGGCCGGGCACAACGAGACAAGGAGTCCCTATGATAGAACATCCCCCCCTTCCCTCCCGCCTCACCGTGGCCGCTGTGGTGCACTGGCAGGGACGCTTCCTGCTGGTAGAAGAGGAGATAGCGGGCCGGCGCCGCTTCAACCAGCCTGCCGGCCATGTGGAGCCTGGGGAAGATCTCATCCAGGCCGCCTGCCGCGAGCTGAAAGAGGAGACGGGGCTCACCGTGCCTCCCACCGCCTGGCTCGGGGTCTATCTCTACAAGCCGGCGGACAGCGAGGCCACCTTTGTGCGCACCGCCGTCATCTTCGACCTTGAAAAGGCGCCGGGTCAGCACCATCCAGAGGATCCCGACGGCGACGTGCTTGCCTGCCACTGGCTCAGCCTGGAGGAGATCGCCGAGTGCAAGCCGGCCCTGCGCAGCCCCCTGGTGTGGCAGTGCATCCAGGACTATCTGTCCGGTACCCGCTTGCCGCTGTCGGCCCTCAAGGCCTTCATTTAAGCGCCATTAGACGCTCTTTTTGATGCTATGGGGCCGAGACAAGAAAAACGATTTCCCGCTGCCAGGCTCCCGATGGGCAAGGCGGCATGGAGATGTGACCGGGGGCGCAAAACTCTGGTAGAATACGCCCCGTTTAAACGAACTGGTAACTTCGACTAATGACAGACAACAGCCAAATCAAGGTGATCGTCGGCATGTCCGGCGGCGTGGATTCTTCCGTCTCGGCCTACCTGCTCCAGCAGCAGGGCTATCAGGTCGAAGGCTTGTTCATGAAGAACTGGGAAGAAGACGACACGGACGAGTACTGCTCTGCCGCCCAGGATTTGGCTGATGCCAAGGCCGTCTGCGACAAGCTGGGGATGAAACTCCACACCATCAACTTCGCCGCCGAGTACTGGGACAACGTGTTCGAGCACTTCCTGGAAGAGTACAAGGCAGGGCGTACGCCGAACCCCGATATCCTGTGCAACAAGGAGATCAAGTTCAAGGCGTTCCTGGAGTTTGCCGCCGAAGAGCTGGGGGCCACCTACATCGCCACCGGCCACTACGTGCGCCGTGACAACAGTACCGGCCGCCCGCGCCTGCTGCGCGGTCTGGATACCAACAAGGATCAGAGCTACTTCCTCTACACCCTGAGCGAAACCCAGGTGGGTCAGAGCCTGTTCCCGGTCGGGGATCTGGAGAAGCCCGAGGTGCGCCGCATCGCCGAGCAGCTCGATCTCATCACCGCCAAGAAGAAGGATTCCACCGGCATCTGCTTCATCGGCGAGCGCAAGTTCAAGGACTTCCTGGCCAAGTTCCTGCCCGCCCAGCCCGGCCCCATCGAAACCGTGGATGGCAAGGTGATCGGCGAGCACCAGGGTCTGATGTACCACACCCTGGGCCAGCGCAAGGGCCTGGGGATCGGCGGCATGAAGGATGCGACCGAGGAGGCCTGGTATGTGGTGGACAAAGAGGTGGAGCGCAACACCCTGGTGGTGGCGCAAGGGGAGCATCCCCGCCTCTACTCCGACGGCCTCATCGCGAGCCAGCTACATTGGGTGGATCGCACCCCCATTCGCGAGCCGCGCCGTTGCACCGTCAAGACTCGTTACCGCCAGCAGGACATTCCCTGCCTCATCCAGCCCATCGACGATGAGACCATCCGGGTCATCTTCGACGAGAAACAGTCTGCGGTGACCCCGGGCCAGTCCGCCGTCTTCTACGACGGGGAAGTGTGTCTGGGTGGCGGCATCATAGAGCAGCGTTTCAGCCATCCGGTGTGATGAGCAACAAGGGCCGCAACGTGCGGCCCTTGGCAGACACCTTCGGCCAACGGGCTCGCGCCTGTTTGAAGCGTGAACAAAAGGCCACAAGCGTGAGCCACCCATTCCAAGGCCGGATCCTGGCCGACTGCGCCATCAGTCGGCGGATGAACAGAACAGGGCTGTGAAGATATGAGCGACAAATTCCAAGACAGAACCATGGCCTTCGCCGGCATCTGCCAGGCGGCCTATCTGGTGCAGAAGGTGGCCCGCGACGGCACCTGTGACGAGGCCTCCCTGCGCGAGAGCCTCTCCAGCATCCTGGTCACCGACCCCAAGCAGCCGCTGGACGTGTTCGGCAACCACCTCGCCATTCGCGACGGCTACCGCGCCCTGGTGGAGCAGCTGGGTGCCGATGGCAGCCAGAAGAATGCCGAGCTGACCCGCTACGTGGTGAGCCTGATTGCGCTCGAGCGCAAGCTGGCCAAGCGCAAGGACATTCTCAACATGCTGGGGGAGCGGATCAGCCAGATCGGCCGCCAGCAACAGCATTTCGACCTGCTCGACGAGCAGATCCTGGCCAACATGGCGAGCATCTACAGCGACCTCATCAGCCCCATCGGGCCGCGCATCCAGGTAGCGGGTACCCCGCTGTTCCTGCAGCAGCCCCTGGTGCAGCACAAGGTGCGCGCCCTGCTGCTGGCCGGCATCCGCGCCGTGGTGCTGTGGCGCCAGCTGGGCGGCAGCCGTACCCAGATCATCTTCGCGCGCAAGAAGATGGTGGAGCTGGCCAAACGTTACTAAATATCCGCTCGTGCCCGGGCACAGGGTCGACACCAGGGTGAACAGCCGCACATCCCCCTGGATGACGACCCGGCCAAGACACGAGAGGCGACGAATCCCCCACACCAATCATCAGGAGTTCACCCCATGGAGCTGTCCGCGCTGACTGCCGTTTCCCCGATTGACGGTCGTTATGGCGACAAGGCCGATGCCCTGCGCCCTATCTTCTCTGAATTCGGTCTGCTGCGTTTTCGCGTCGAAGTCGAGGTTCGCTGGTTGCAAAAACTGGCCAGCCACGCCGGGATCCCGGAAGTCCCTGCCCTGAGTGCGGCCGCCAGCGCCCTGCTCGACGGCATTGTCAGCGACTTCAACGAGAGCGACGCCGCCCGCATCAAACAGATCGAGCGCACCACCAACCATGATGTGAAAGCGGTGGAGTACTTCCTCAAAGAGAAGGTGGAAGTGAACCCCGAGCTTGCCGCCGTCAGCGAGTTCATCCACTTCGCCTGCACCTCCGAAGACATCAACAACAACTCCCACGGCCTGATGCTGAAGACCGCTCGCGAAGAGGTCATCAAGCCCTATTGCGAGAAGCTGATCAGCGAAATCAAGCGCCTGGCCGTCGAGTACCGCGACATGCCGCTGCTGTCGCGCACCCACGGCCAGCCGGCGACCCCGAGCACCATGGGCAAGGAGATGGCCAACGTCGCCTACCGTCTGGAGCGCCAGCTCAAGCAGATCATGGCAGTCGAGATCCTCGGTAAGATCAACGGTGCCGTGGGCAACTACAACGCCCACCTCAGCGCCTATCCGGAAGTGGACTGGCACCAGTTCTCCGAGGAGTTCGTCACCTCCCTGGGCCTGACCTGGAACCCCTACACCACCCAGATCGAGCCGCACGACTACATCGCCGAGCTGTTCGACGCCATGGCGCGCTTCAACACCATCCTGATCGACTTCGATCGCGACGTGTGGGGCTACATCTCCCTGGGCCACTTCAAGCAGCGCACCATCGCCGGTGAAATCGGCTCCTCCACCATGCCGCACAAGGTCAACCCCATCGACTTCGAAAACTCCGAAGGCAATCTGGGTCTGGCCAACGCCGTGTTCCAGCACCTGGCGAGCAAACTGCCCATCTCCCGCTGGCAGCGTGATCTGACCGACTCGACCGTGCTGCGCAACCTGGGTGTGGCGGTGGGTTACTCCCTGATTGCCTATCAGGCGACCCTGAAGGGCATCTCCAAGCTGGAAGCCAACGCCGATGCCATGGCCGCCGATCTGGACGCCAACTGGGAAGTGCTGGCCGAGCCCATCCAGACCGTGATGCGCCGTTACGGCATCGAGAAGCCCTACGAGAAGCTCAAAGAGCTGACCCGTGGCCGCCGCGTGGACGCCGAGGGCATGCGTACCTTTATCGACACCCTGGAATTGCCGGAAGCCGTGAAAGTCGAGCTGAAGAAGCTGACCCCGGCCAACTACATCGGCGACGCCCAGCGTCTGGTCGATCTGCTGAAATAAGCTGATAACCAATGAACAGGGGCCCTGTGCATGCTCTGCCACAGGGCCCCTGCTATTTTCGACCGGCAAAACTATGTTCAAGTCAGGACCATGTTGAACCGAGTGGCCTTGCCCAAGCCCGCCTTGGGCAAGCCCTCTCTCACAAGATACGAGAAGCACCATGTACCAACTCAATCTGGATATCGCTCACTTCCTCGAGCACTACTGGCAGAAGCGCCCGCTCCTCATCAAGGGCGGTTTCACCGACTTTCAGGATCCCATCAGCCCGGATGAGCTGGCGGGGCTGGCCATGGAGGACGTGATTGAATCGCGCCTGGTGACCCGCTTCAACAACAAGTGGGAAGCCTCCCACGGCCCCTTCGAATCCTATGACCACCTGGGCGAGGAGAACTGGACCGTGCTGGTGCAGGCCTGCAACCACTGGGTTCCCGAGGTGCACGAGCTGGCGGTGCCGTTCCAGTTCATCCCGGGCTGGCGCTTTGACGATGTGATGGTGAGCTTCTCCACCCCCCATGGCGGCGTCGGCCCCCACATCGACAACTACGACGTCTTCATCACCCAGGGCCAGGGCAAACGCCACTGGCGCGTGGGCGATACCAAGCCGCTCAGCGAGTTCGCCGCCCACGCCGCCCTGCTGCACTGCGAGCCGTTCGAGGCGATCATCGACGTCATCATGGAGCCGGGCGACATCCTCTACATTCCGCCCGGATTCCCCCACGAAGGCTACGCCATCGAGCCCTCCCTGAACTTCTCCGTGGGCTTCCGCGCGCCTGACGCAAAAGCGCTTATCTCCTCCTTTGCCGATCACCTGATCGACAACGAGATGCGCACCGAGCGTTACGGCGATGCCGACCTCCAGCCCCGTGCCCGCCACGGCGAGATCCAGCCCTTTGAGCTGCACCGCCTGCGGGAGCTGATGCAGCAGGCTCTGGACGACGAGACCCTGTTCAAGGAGTGGTTTGGCACCATGATCTCCGAGGCCAAGCACGATCTGGACGTGAGCCCCATGGAGCCCGACTACAGCGCCGACGAGGTGGCCGACCTGCTGAGCCAGGGCGAGCCCGCCATCAAGGTGCCGGGGCTGCGCTCTGTCTGGTTCAGCGGCGAGAGCCGGACCTGTTACATCGACGGCGAGGCCTGGACCCTGCCGAGCGAGGATCCGGCCGCCATCTCGCTCCTGTGCGACAAGGACATCATTACCCAGGATGAGCTGGTGGAGCTCGCGGATCAGGCCGGCTTCCTGCAGCTGCTGACCCGGCTGGTCAACCGCGGCTACTGGTTCTTCGGCTAAACTCGCCCAGACAACGACAAGGCGCCGCTGGTGACAGCGGCGCCTTGTTATTTTGCAGACCCCCTTTGTCGTCGCCTGTGCTGGCAACCGACGGCCCCCCCACTACACTTGGTGACGGTCGACCATGAAGCCCCTGTCGCTCATGTCACCATGTTGGTTATTTAACAACATCCGAACGACACCCAAGCGGACACAGGGTGGGCACCAAATGAACCGGTACATGGAGGAACCAATTATTTTAGCCCGTAAAATCAACAGTGAGCGAAAACGTTATCTTTCAAAATGAGGCAGTTTTCACTCAAAACGTTGTTTCTGGATCATAAAAAGTATCCAAAAACTGGTGTATATTGCACGGCGGAAATTCCTTAACCATGAAGACTGACATGAAAAAGACCAAAATCGTCTGCACCATCGGTCCCAAGACCGAATCCAAAGAAATGCTGGGCAAGATGCTGGATGCCGGCATGAACGTCATGCGCCTGAACTTCTCCCACGGCGATTACGCCGAGCACGGTGGTCGCATCAGCAACCTGCGCGCTGTCATGGCCGAAACCGGCAAGCAAGCAGCCATCCTGCTGGACACCAAGGGTCCGGAAATCCGCACCATCAAGCTGGAAGGCGGCAACGACGTCTCCCTGGTCGCCGGCCAGACCTTCACCTTCACCACCGACCAGACCGTGGTTGGCAACAAAGACAAAGTGGCCGTCACCTATGCCGGCTTCGCCAGCGACCTGCGCGTCGGCAACCGCATCCTGGTTGACGACGGCCTGATCGGTCTGGACGTCATCGAGATCACCGAGCGCGAAGTGATCTGTAAAGTGCTGAACAACGGCGATCTGGGCGAGAACAAGGGCATCAACCTGCCCGGCGTCTCCATCAAGCTGCCGGCCCTGGCCGAGAAAGACAAGCGCGACCTCATCTTCGGTTGCGAGCAGGGTGTCGACTTCGTGGCCGCCTCCTTCATTCGCAAGAAGGAAGACGTGCTGGAAATCCGTGAGCACCTGAAGGCCCACGGCGGCGAGAACATCCAGATCATCTCCAAGATCGAAAACCAGGAAGGCCTGGACAACTTCGACGAGATCCTGGCTGTCTCCGACGGCATCATGGTCGCCCGTGGCGACATGGGTGTGGAAATCCCGGTTGAAGAAGTTATCTTCGCCCAGAAGATGATCATCGAGAAGTGCAACAAGGCGCGTAAAGTGGTTATCACCGCGACCCAGATGCTGGACTCCATGATCAAGAACCCGCGTCCGACCCGTGCCGAAGCCGGCGACGTGGCCAACGCCATCCTGGACGGTACCGATGCGGTCATGCTGTCCGGCGAATCCGCCAAGGGCAAGTACCCGCTGGAAGCCGTGACCATCATGGCCACCATCTGCGAGCGTACCGACTCCGTGATGCCGTCCAACCTGTCTGCTGCCAACGACAGCAACAAGCTGCGCATCACCGAAGCGGTATGTAAAGGCGCGGTCGAGACCTCCGAGAAGCTGGATGCCCCGCTGATCGTGGTCGCCACCGAAGGCGGCAAGTCTGCCAAGGCCATCCGCAAGTACTTCCCGAAAGCCTGGATCCTGGCCATCACCACCAACAAGAAGACCGCTGCCCAGCTGGTACTGACCAAGGGTGTGGTGACTCACGTGGTTGACTCCATCGCCTCCACCGACGATTTCTATCGCATCGGCAAAGAAGCCGCGCTGGAAATCGGCATGGGCGTGAAGGGTGATGTGGTTGTCATGGTCTCCGGTGCCCTGGTACCGAGCGGTACCACCAACACCGCCTCCGTTCACGTGCTGTAAGTACGCCTGAACCGATGAAACGGCGCCACGAGGCGCCGTTTTTTTTTCTCTTTCCCCCTGCAGCCCTTCTTGTACCGGTGCTAGAATCCACGCGGATTTTCCCCTGGTGGAAAATCACCCGAACCTCGCATATACACCCGGACGTTTTATGTTCTCTACACGATTCAAAAGAGCCTCGGCCGCCCTGTTGCCGCTGCTCTGTTTACTCATCACACTCGGCTCCCCGACGGCGATGGCGCAAGAGCTGCCTCAGCGCGCCACCGTACAGCGGGCCATCGATGCCCTCGGCAAGGCGGAGACCGTCAGCCAGCAGGCAGACCAGAAGTTCCTGACGGACACCCTCTCCCTGCTCGACAGCATCGACAAGGAGAAGATCAAGGCCAAAAGCCTGAGCGAGCGCATCCGCTCCCTGCCGTCCGAGCTCAAGGATATCAGCACCAAACTCGATGCCCTGACCCAGGGCAAGAGCCTGGAACAGCTGAAGAGCGAATACGCCAGCATGAGCCTGAACGAGCTGGAGAGCCGTCAGCCCGATGTGCTGGCCAACATGCAGGCGGCCCAGGAAGCCATCGGCGCCATAGCAAGCCGCCTCACCAGCCTGCAGACCCTGCCGGAACGGGCCCAGGCCAGCATGAGCCGGGCCTACCAGCGCAGCCAGGAGATCCGCACCCGCCTCAGCGCCGGTGACGGGGTAAGCAGCGCCGAGAAGATGAAGCTCAATACCGAGCTGGCCCTGCTGGATCTGCAGCTGGCCAACCTGCAGAAGGAGCTGGACAACCGCACCAGCATGCAGGATCTGGCCATCAAGCAGCGCGACTACCAGGGGGCGCGCCTCGCGAGCGAAGAGCAGAAACTCCAGGTGCTGCAGGAGCAGAGCAGCGCCAAGCGCCTGGGTGACACCGAGAAGACCGCAGAGCAGACCGGTGAGCTGGTCGCCACCGAGGACAACCCCCTGGTGCAGAAAGAGCAGGAGATCAACCACCAGCTCAGCCAGCAGCTCATCAGCGCCACCACCAACCTCAACTCCCTCGCCCAGAAAAATCTGCAGGCCAAGAGCTGGCTGGAGCGCGGCACCCAGACCGAGCGCAACCTCAACGAACAGGTGCAGATGCTCAAGGGCAACCTGCTGCTGTCGCGCATCCTCTACCAGCTCTACCAGCAGCTGGAAGCCGTCCCCTCCACCCTGGTGAAAAACCTGGAGGAGCAGATCGCCGACCTGCATCTGGCCCAGTTCGAACTGAGTCAGCAGCGTGACCAGCTGTTCCAGAAGAACCTGTATCTGGACAACCTGATCGCCAGCAGCGGCGAGACGGTGAGCGAGGAGGACAGGGCAAACCTGGCCAAGCTGATCGACACGCGCGTCAGCCTGCTGGACCAGCTCAACCGCCAGATGGATGCCCAGCTGACCAACGCCATCAGCCTGCAACTGACCCAGCAGCAGCTGACCCGGGTCTATGCCTCCATCGAATTCACCCTGCAACAGCACATCTTCTGGGTGAGCAGCAACAAGCCCATCGACGGCAAGTGGTTCTTCAGCTGGCCTGCACTGGCCTACAAGCAGGCTTCCGACTGGGTCCTCAAACCTGACTGGAGCGGTTGGGGCGACATGCTGCTGCCCATCTCCCTGCTCGCCCTGCCGCTGCTGTTGATCGGGGGGCTGCTGATGTGGAAACGGTCGGCCCTGCTCGAGCGCCAGAAGCGGATCGCCAAGGATCTGGGGCGCTTCCGCCAGGACAGCCAGTGGCACACCCCCCGCGCCCTGCTCTATACCGTGTTGCAGCGCCTGCCGGGCAGCCTCTTCATCCTGGCCGCCGGTCTGCTGCTCACCTACTGCGGATTGCTGAGCCCGCGTCTCATCTTCCAGATCACCCTGAACCTGGCACTCGGCTACCTGGTGTTCAGCGTCTACCTGTCGGTGATGCGCCCGGGTGGCATCGGCGAGACCCACTTCCGCATCCCCCGTGACGAGTTGCAGGCCAAACGCAACAGCATGCGCTACCTCTGGCTGCCCCTGCT
Organism: Aeromonas sp. SrichE-2G; assembly: GCF_017939565.1. Taxonomy (NCBI): domain Bacteria; kingdom Pseudomonadati; phylum Pseudomonadota; class Gammaproteobacteria; order Aeromonadales; family Aeromonadaceae; genus Aeromonas; species Aeromonas sp. SrichE-2G. The sequence goes on along the minus strand of NZ_JAGKRG010000053.1, from coordinate 321,467 downwards.
GCCCCTCATCATGCTCTCGACCAAGGCGGTGGTGGAACCCTCCACCCTTGGCAACGACGTGATCGGCCAGGTGCTGACCCTGGTGCTGCTGGGCCTGACTGCCTACCTGATCTTCCCCATCTCCCGCGCCCGCATCAAGGGCGAGGCGAGCATGCAGAAGTCCCTCGTCGCCATGGCCCTGGCCCTGGCACCGGTGGCGCTCATCGTGCTGGTCGGCCTGGGTTACTACTACACCGCATTGAAGCTGACCGGCCGCCTGATCGAGTCCTTCTACCTCCTCATCATCTGGGGCCTGGTCTATCGCACTGCCCTGCGTGGTCTTGAGCTCGCGGCCCGTCGCCTCGCCTACCGCCGTGCGGTGGCCAAGCGCGAGCACAAGAGTCAGGAGGATGCAGAGGGTGGCGAAACCATCGAAGAGCAGCCCATGGATCTGGAAGAGGTCAGCCAGCAGTCCCTGCGCCTGACCCGCATCATGCTGCTGCTGGTGTTCGGCGTCGCCTTCTACTGGCTCTGGTCCGATCTGGTGGCGATCTTCTCCTACCTCGACAGCATGGTGCTGTGGCACAAGAGCGAAGGGACCGGGGCCAACGCCGTCCTCTTCCCCATCAGCCTGAGCGACGTGCTGATCGGTCTCCTCCTGCTGGGGGGCGCCCTGTCCCTGGCCCGCAACCTGCCGGGTCTGCTGGAGGTGCTGGTGCTGTCCAGGCTGAACCTGGCCCAGGGCACCGCCTACGCCATCACCACCATGCTCAACTATGTACTGATCGGTGTCGGCTCCCTGGTGGCACTCTCCATGATGGGCGTCCAGTGGGACAAGCTGCAGTGGGTTGCGGGGGGTCTGTCCGTCGGTATCGGTTTTGGCATGAAGGAGATCCTCTCCAACTTCGTCTCGGGCATCATCATCCTGTTCGAGCGTCCGGTACGGATCGGTGACACCGTCACCATCGGCACCTTCTCGGGCACCGTCTCCAAGATCCGCATCCGCGCCACCACCCTGACCGACTTCGACCGCAAGGAAGTGATCATCCCGAACCAGCAATTGATGACGGAGAGGCTGATCAACTGGTCCCTGAGTGACACCATTACCCGTGTCATCGTGAAGGTCGGGGTAGCCTATGGCTCGGATCTGGAGCTGACCCGCAAGCTGCTCAATCAGGCCGCCATGGAGAACAGCCGGGTCCTGAAGGATCCCGAACCCATCGTCTACTTCCTCACCTTCGGCGCCAGCACCCTGGATCACGAGCTGCGCTTCTTCGTGAGCGAACTGGGGGATCGCAACCCGGCCATCGACGAGCTGAACCGCCGCATCGACGTGCTGTTCCGCGAGCACGGCATCGAGATCGCGTTCAACCAGATGGACGTCTACATCAAGAACATGCAGGGAGAAGAGCAGAAGGTGGAGTCCCGTCCGGCCCTGCCGCCGGCGGAGAATCCCTCCGCCTGATCCCGCCCTCTTGCACAGGCCCCGTCATGGGGCCTGTTTTTTTTCGTCCCCGCCCGCGCCTTGAAAGCACAGAGACTTCCCCAATATAGGGAAGACAACGGACTGTCACCCCGAGGAACCTTATGGACTATCTCTATGCCGTGGTGCTCTTTGCCATCTCGGCATCGGTCACCCCGGGGCCGAACAACATCATGGTGATGAGCGCCGGTGCCAACTTCGGGGTCAGGAAGAGCCTGCCGCTGCTCATGGGGATCTGCGTCGGCTTCACCCTGATGCTGTTGCTCGTGGGCCTCGGCTTCGGCCAGCTCTTTACCCTCTTCCCCGGACTGCACCTCTTCATCAAGTACGCGGGCCCCCTCTACCTGCTCTATCTGGCCTGGCTCATCGCCCGTTCGGCGGGCGAGGTGACGGGGAGCACTCAGGCCCGCCCCCTCGGTTTCTTCAAGGGCGCCCTGTTCCAGTGGGTCAATGCCAAGGCCTGGGTGGTCGCCACCGGCGCCATCGCCGCCTTCACCAGCGCGGGAGCCGGGTTCCACCAGCAGAACCTGACCATCGCCCTGACCTTCTTCATCGTCTCGTTCCCGAGCGTCGGACTCTGGCTCCTGTGCGGCGCCCTGCTCAGGCGCTGGCTGGCGAGCCCCCTTGCCCGCCGCCGCTTCAACCTGGTCATGGCCACCCTGCTGGCGCTCTCCGTCGTGCCCGTCATCCAGGAGATCGGGAGGCAACTGCTCTCCCAATGAAACAGGCCCCTCATGGGGCCTGATTGTGATACTTTTCCAGCCTGCGGCTTAACTGCAGGGACCGATGAGTTTCCAGGGGTCTCCGCCACTTGGCAGATTGCCGCTGTTCCACCACTTGGCCTCGTAGATGTTGCCGTTATAGGTCACTTGATTGCCTGTGGTATAGACGGCGCCACTGCTCCAGCTTGCCGGGCAGCTGCTGCCCTGCTCGAAGCTGGCCGACAGGCTATGAGCTCCGCTCAGGGCCCTGAAGGTGTAGCTTGCCGCCACCGCCTTGGCAACTCCATCCACGACCAGGGATTTCACCTTGAACCCCGCGTCCGGTACCAGATTGACGGTGAAGTCACTACCGCCCCTGGCTTTCAGCACGCCGCCCATCGGCGCCGGTGAGATAGATCCCCCGCTCCCTATGGTCACGCTGATGTCGAAGAAGACCGGGATATCGATGGTCACTTCGCTATAGCTTCCACTGAATCCCGCGAAGTTGGCGGCCGTCAGGCTCTCCACCAGGGTGTTCCTCAACACTATCTGTTTGTTGTCCCCCTTGGCATAGGGCTCCACCAGGCTAATGACAACATCGCCCCCCTCCTGGCTCAACTTGATGCCGGAGAAGGGCACCGGCTGGTTGCTCGGGGTAGTGATGACGGTCTTCGCCGGATCGAAGCGGTTGACCACGAGTGTCATATTCCAACCCCAGTTGAGCGAGCTGAGCGGCACTATGTAACCGAGCCGATTATAGCTGCCGGTGACATTGGTGAACATCTCGGGGCGCAGGTCGCCGAGGCTCAGTCCGGTCAGTTCGAAGGAGGAGTAGATACCACCATCCTCCGCCTGCGGGCCTATCACCACTGAGGTGGCGGTCTCGTAGGCCTTGAGATGCTTGAAGCCGATGCCCGCACTCCCCGCAATCTTGTCCACCGCAGGATCGAAGCCCTGCACCACCTGCTTGCCCGAGTTCCAGGCCAGGGTGTAGATGTCGGACTTGGTGATGACGGCGGCCGGGTTGGCCTGTACCGAGGCAGCGCCTACCCCCTTGAGCAGTACCCGTTGACCGGCAAACTGCAGCTCGGTGCCGCCTGCCACGTCGGCGATCACCAGATCGGCCAAGGGATCTGCCAGGCTCCAGCCGCGCAGCACGATGAGATCCTCGCCCACGGTGAAGTCATTGATCGTGGTCAGGCCGTTGGCCTGCTCGTTGAGCAGGAGCTGATCCTTGCCGCCGCCGGTGATGACAATGTCGTTGCCCCAGCCAGCCATCAACACCTCATCATAGGGCGAGCCCTGGGTCACGCTGTCCCCCGGGGTGTCAAACAGATTGTTGTAATCGCCAAACTTGTGGACGTACTTGGTAATGCAGGTGCCGAGCTCATCGCAGGTGATCTGGTCCTTGGTGAGCAACGCCGCCGCTCCCCAGGCACCGCGCAGATGTGCCGCCGCCAGGATACCGGACATGGTCGCCCTCACCTGGACAGGCTGACCGTTGTCATCCTTGTCAGGCCAACTCTTGGCCAGGGCCTGGGCCCAGGTCATGTTGGCGTCCTTGAGTAGCTTGCTGATCACCTGATAGTTGAAGTGCATGGCGTCGCGCATCACCAGTTCCTGCTTCTCGGGCAAGCGCAGATCCGCGAGGGAGTGGATGCCATTCTTGCCGACGAAGGTCCCCTGCCAGCGGTTGACGTCGGTTACATAGACCTTGTTGCCGCCTGAGCCCTCAATCTCTGCCAAGGCCTCGGTCTTGCAACCCGCCCAAGTGGCGTCGGGTACGAACATGTAGAAGCTGTCGTACTCCTTGCCATCCAGGGTCACTTGCTTCGGACTGTAATAGCCCGCGTCGATCAGTACGGCCTCCCCCAGCTGATAGCCGATGAAACCCCAGGCATTGGTGGAGCTGTACTGCATCTTCCTGAACATGGCCGCATCGTTCGGAGTCGCTGAGTTATAAAGATTGCCAATCCCCAGCTTGTTGAAGAAGCCGCTGATGGTGGTCGGCTCCGAGAGCATGGTGCCGGTGGAGCAGTCTCTCACCAGTCGGCCCGGTGCCGTCACCTGCGCATAGGTGTAGACGGGATTGTCGAGGTTTTGCAGATAGAAATCGGCCAGGGCCGGGTTGATCCCCGACTCGAAGTTGCGCAGCGCATCCAGGAAATCCTGGGTGCCTCCCTTCGCTGCCAGGGTGGGGGCGGCCAATGCCAGCAATACGGTGGCCGAGACGAGCTTGATGGTGGTTTTCAAAGCCTGAACTCTCCTTGTTGGTTCATTGATTACCGGGCCTTCACCCGGCGCTGCTCCCAACCACACACCTCTAGGAGATATCCCCGCCACCCCAGGATGGCGGAAGAAACCGGTTTAACTGACCAGGCTTACCGCCCGGCTCTGTTGCGTCTCCAGCCTGCCCAGCAGCACCTCTGCGGCGGCGCGGGCACTCTCTGGCCTGGCCGAGTGGCTGCACAGGTAGTAGCGCACCTCGGGGTAGCCAAGCAGGTCGTAGGGACTGCGCAGCGCCACCACGATCAGTCTGTCTATCTCGCAGCTGAGCCGGCGCACCAGAGCCTGCGCCTCTTGCTGCTCGAAATCCTCCCCGGGCAGAGGGTGGTTTTCGGTTACCAGCACCAGCCAGCCCTCTCTCAGGCAATTCAGCTCGTCGAGTCCCACTTCTCGCCCCCCCTGCTGCACTGGATTCAGGGCCGCGATAAAGTGGTCGTAGGCGGGCTCGCGCTGATTGGGGCCGATGCCGCGAGGGTTAGTGAGGTTGCGGTAGCTGGCCGCCGGGGTAGCATTGAGCACATAGAGAGGGGCATTGCCGAGCACCGGCACTTGGCGCAGCCAGGTCAGGGCCGCACCGGCACACTCCCGGGCCACCCGCTGATGGGCAGGGATGTCGACTCCCCCATAGAGGGCCATGGGCACCAGTCTGGTGAGCTTGAAAGCGACGATGCGGGCCAGGGCGGCATCGATCAGCGCCTCGTCCAGCTCCCCCGTCGCCACCGCGGCCATGACGCCGTGGATCATGGCGAGTTGCTTGTCGAGGTAGCCGTCGCTGTGGTCGTAGTGCTCCTCGGAGAGCATGATCATGTTGACGCCGGCCTTGAGTGCCAGCACCGCCGCCGTGGACGGCGAATAGTGATGAACGATGGCCCCCATGTTCATGCTGTCGGAGATGATGATCCCCTCAAAGCCCATCTCGGTGCGCAGCAGATCCTGCAGGATGACGGGAGACAGGGTAGCCGGCCGCTCGCTATCGATCTGCGGATAGAGGATATGGCTGGTCATGATGAGCTCCACGCCAGCGTCGATGGCTGCCTGGAAGGGCAGCAGATCCTGCTCGCGCAGTTCGGCGAGAGACTTGTCTACCCTGGGGATCTCCCGGTGGCTATCGCCCTGGGTATCGCCGTGCCCCGGGAAATGCTTGCCGCTGCCACAGATGCCGCCACCATGCAGACCCCGCACCGCCGCCGCCGAGTGTAATGCCACCCTGGCAGGCTGGTCACCGAAGGAGCGGCTGTCGATGATGGGAGATCTCGGATTGAAGTTGACGTCGCAACAGGGCCCAAGAATGCAGTTGAAACCCGCGAGGCGCATCTCCTCGGCCATGACGCCATACATGCGCTCCGTGTTTTGCCCCTGCTCCGCCACCCCGAGGGCCAGGTTGCCAGGCCCTGTGGTGGACTCGCCCACCAGCACTCCCCAGGCCCCCTCCTGATCCACACCCAGCAGCAGCGGCAGCCGCCCCAGTTCGGCACCTATTTCCGTCAGCGCCCGGGTCAACCGCTGGGCCTCTTCGAAAGTGTCGCTGTTGTCCTGGCTGAGGTAGCAGCCTCCCAGGTTGTACTCGGTGATCAGGGGGCGTATGGTCTCGGCCGACTTGCCGGGAAAGGCCAGGATAAACAGCTGGCCCACCTTCTCCTTGAGGCTCCAACGGGCGATGATGTTCGCCACCTCGGCATCTATCTGCATGGTCTCTTCCTTGGTTGTCTGAGGATGAACTTATTGTTTGCGCAGCTGTTTGAGCTGCCCCATGGTGAAGGTGACGGCCACGATGACGATGATGCCGCGCAGGATCAGCTGCTGATCCACGTTCAGTCCCATCAGGATCAGACCGTTATTGACCATGCCCATGATGAGGGCACCGATGACGGACCCCACCACTGTGCCCTTGCCACCAAACAGGTTGGTCCCCCCTATGATGACGGCGGCGATCACCAGCATGAGATCGTTCTCCCCCAAGGTGTAGCGGGCACTCTGCAACCGTCCCGAGTAGAGGATGCCCGCAAGGGCGGCCAGGAAGCCGTTGAGCATCAGTACATAGAGCTTGATGCGATTGATGTTGATGCCCGAATACATGGCAGAAATCTTGTTGCCACCGGTGGCCAGTACCTGCTTGCCGAAGCGGGTGTTTCGCAGCACCATGGCCCCCACCACCGTCACCAGGATGGTCCAGACAAAGAGCACCGAGATGGGACCTATATCCCCAGAACCGAAGATGAAGACGTAGAGCTCGTTGTCGATGGGAATGGATTGCAGCGAGGTAGACCAACGTGCGATGCCGGTGATGATCCCGGTGGTGCCGAGTGTCACCAGGAAGGAGGGTATGCCGACCTGGGTCACGAACATGCCGTTGATGGCGCCTATCATGATGCCGACCAGCAGCGCCGCCGACATGGCCAGCAGTATGCTGTTTGTCTCCTGCAGGGTCAGGGCCGCAACGATGGCGCTTAAGGCCACCGTCGCCCCGAACGAGAGATCAATCTCGGCGGCGCTCAGCACGAAGGTCATGCCCACCGCCATGATGGCGATGGTGGCAGTCTGCCGCGCGATGTTCATCAGGTTGACCGAGCTCAGGAAGCCCTTGTCATGGAGCACCACCGAGAAGAATACGAAGATGCCGACGAACACCAGATAGATGATGTAGTCGCGCCAGTTGATACGGCCACCCTTGGGGGCCGGCAGGGTTAAATCTTTCATCCTTGATCCCTCGTTTGTCATTGAACCGCCGCCAGCAGCGTCTCTTCGTTCATTCGCCGCCCTTCCAGGCAGGCGACGATACGTCCCTTGTTCACCACGTAAATGAGGTCGCAGAAGCTGGCGACCTCGGCATATTCACTCGACACGAAGAGGGCGCCATTGCCTGCGGCGACATAGCTGTCCACTATCTTCATGATTTCGTACTTGGCATGAATGTCGATGCCGAAGGTGGGGTCATCCAGCAGCAGCACCCTGGCCTCGGTGGAGAGACACTTGCCTATCACCACCTTCTGCTGGTTGCCCCCCGACAGGAAACGCACCGACTGCTCTGGACCGCTGGTCTTGACCCCCAGGCGCCGGATCTGGTCGCGCACCATGGCATCCCCCTTCGGTTTGTCCAGCCCCAGCCCCTGGGTGAGGCGGTCATAGGCTGCCATCAGCATGTTGTCCGCCACCGAGAAGTCGAGCACCAACCCCTGGCTGCGGCGCTCCTCCGGCACCATGTTGATACCAAGGGCGATGGCCTCTCTGGGGGAGCAGATCCGCACCGACTCACCCTGGATACGGATTTCCCCGTGCCGCACAGGCGCCAGGCCATAGATGGCCTCCAGGATCTCGGTACGTCCGCTGCCAAGCAGCCCCGCCAGCCCCACCACCTGGCCCGGCAGCACCCTGAGCGACACCTGGTGCAGCTGTTCGTTGGATACATCGATCAGCTCCAATAGCGGCACGGTATCAGAGGGGGGGACCGGGCGAGGCCAGCTCAGTGAGGTGTCCCCCTTGCCGCCCAACATGGCCTCCACCAGTGCCTCGACGCTGGTGGTGGCGGTCGGGGTGGCGAGCACGGTGTGGCCATCACGGAGTACGGTCACCGCATCACAGACCCGCATGATGTCGCTCAGATAGTGACTGATGTAAATGACGGACATCCCCTGCCCCTTGAGAGTGGCGATCACCTTGAACAGTTCGTTTATCTCGCCGCTGGAGAGCGATGCGGTCGGCTCGTCCAGCACCAGGATGCGGGCGTTCTGCGCCAGGGCCTTGGCTATCTCGACGAACTGTTGCTGGCCGACGCTGAGCTTCCCCACCTCGCAGGCCGGATCCAGCTCGACGCCGAGCATGGCCAGCAGAGGCCGAGCCCGGCGTATCCGTTCCCGGTTGGAAATGAGGGAGCCCTCCTCGCCCCCCCCGGCCAGGAAGATGTTGTCGGCCACCGACAGGGTCGGGACCAGGCTGAGATCCTGATAGACCATGGCGATCCCTTCGGCTTGCGCCTCCCTGGGGGTGCTGAAACGGCAGGGCTTGCCAAACAGTAGTACCTCTCCCCCGTCCCGACAGTGAAAGCCGTTGAGCAGCTTGACCAGGGTGGACTTGCCAGCGCCGTTCTGGCCGATGATGGCATGCACTTCCCCCCGTTTGAGGCGAAACGACACATCCTTGAGCACGGGGATGCCGTCAAACCCCTTCCTGATACCACTCGCCTCGATTGCGTACTGCTCCATCTGCGACTCCTTGAATGAGAGACCCTGGCGTGAGAGACCCGCCACCATGCATCTATTGACTGAGGGGCTGATCCAGCGCCTTGACCACCGCCGCCGGCGGTTCCCGGCGCAGCGCCTGCTGCCAGGCATCGGCCAGGTTGGCGCGGGTGACCGCATCGGCGGAGACGGTGACGAAGGGGGGCGTCGACTCGCCCAGTTTGGCCAGCACCCCCATGGTGGCCAGGGTCTGGCCGAGATCGTAGGGCAGGTCCGTCACTATGCCGGCCACGTTGCGTCCCTTGGCCATGTCCAGCGCGTTGGCAGCCCCGAGATCCATGGTGATCACCTTGATGTCCTTGCGCCCGGCGGCGCGGGTGGCGGCGACCACCCCCTCGGCGATGGAATCCCAGGGTGCGTAAATGGCCTGGATGTCCGGGTGCTGGGTGATGAGAGCCGAGGCGACTATCTCGCCATCGTTGGCGTTGGCGATCCCCTGCTTGGCGAGGATCTGGATGCCGGGATGATGCTTGGCCAGGTTGGTCAGCACAGCCTGATCCCGTTGATTGGTGACGTAGTAGTTCGCCTCGTGATAGATGAACCCGATCTTGCCCTGCTCACCCACCGTCTTGGCCAGCATGTCGGCAGCCAGACCGCCCATCTCGAACAAGTCATCCGTGACGATGCCGGCATAGTCCTTGCCGTGCTGGAAACCGGTCGGCAGGTTGCTGATCAGCACCAACTTGCTGCCCTGCTGAACGGCGGGGCGGAAAGCGGCAGCCCCGGAGACGGGATCCACCACCAGGGTGATGAGGATGTCGGGAGACATGGCCATCACGGTTTCCACGTCAGTCTTCTGTTTGTTGGCGTTGAACTCGGCGTCTGTCACCGCCACCACCTTGACGTTCAGCTCCTGAAACTTCTCCTTGGCGCCTTTGATGAGGGCACTCGACCAGTCCGAGGTGGTGTGCATCAGGATGGCGGCGGTGTAATCCTTCGCCTTAGCCTGGGCCTGCTGCTCGGCACTGAGTGTTATCTGGGTATAGGGGGTGGGATACTCACCGTTAGGTCCCAGCGTCGTCGCAACCTCTTGCGCGGTAGCCGACCCTGCGAGCAGCATGGCCCCCGCCAGCCCGGCCGCTAAAAAGTGTTGAGGTAAGGTCCTTGCCAGCATGGTATTCTCCCTATATCCATTGAGTGGTTGATAGGTATTATCTAGGTGTTTAGTGGCCTTTAATGAGACTCTGCTCACTAAATGCCCCGATATTTTCGTGACCACCCTCACACATATGTTTGTTTTTTGTTAAGTGACGCAGTATTCAGGCAAAGATACCTAGGTGTTTTCTCACCCCTGAAAGCAGGGGGGGGTGGATACCCAAAAGGGTCTATTGCGTACAGCATCACAGGACGCGAAACCGGATAGCCAATGAGTAACAAGCTGACCCCCCTCGCCGAGCAGGGACTCTGTCACCGTTTGCTGGCGCGAAACGACCTCTATTTCATCGCCTTCGACCAGCTGGAGCAGGTGGTCGCCTCCAGCTACCCGGTCGATACCCTGGTCCTTAATCGACTCGACGATCTGGTGTTCCTGGTCGGCCCGGATTATCTGAAGGCCATTCGCCAGCGCATCCGTGGCCACCTGCCTCCCCTGCACTTCGAGATCCTCAACCTCGCCTTTGAGCTGTTCGCTCACGAGGAGGCGGATCAGCCGCTCATCTGGTGTCTGCAGATAAGGCCGAGCGACAACCTGCAGGAGAGCGCCATCGAGCAGGATCACCGACTCATCAACGAGCTCAGCCACTCCCTGGCGGCCCTCAGTAACAGTGCGGCACCGGAGATGGAGGCCCAGCGTCTACAGCTGATCGGCCGACATCTGCCGGAGGTGGAGCAGAAGCTGCAGCAGATCCGGGACCCGGCCCTGAAGATGTGTCTGGAGCTGATCCGCGCCAGCATGGAAAACAGCCTGCAGAGCCTGGAGGGGGACGGCAACCAGCGCCTGCTGACGGTGTTGACCCCTTCCGAGATGCAGGTGGCCGAATTCATCCGCAGCGGCATGTCCAGCCAGGAGATCGCCAGCGCCCTCAACGTGGCGAAGAAGACGGTCGAGAACCACCGCAACAGTGTGCGGATCAAGCTGGGACTGGCGAATCGCGGGGTCAATCTGCGCAATTACCTTCTCAGCCTGGAGAAATAATCTGCGCGACCCTCATTCTCAGGAGCATGCAATGCAACAAGTGGTTTATGTGGCCAACCCGGTGAGCGGGTTGATCCATGTGTTTCAGCTGGCGGAGGGCGAGCTGCTGCCGCTGCAGGAGGTACAGACCGGCGGCGAGGTGCAGCCCCTGGTCATCAGCCCCGACAGGCGCTGGCTCCACGCCGGAGTACGCCCCGACTTTCGGGTGTTGAGCTACCCCATCGCAGCGGACGGCCGGCTGGGGACGCCGGCCTCGGCGCCGCTGCTCGGCAGCGCCTCCCACACCTGCACCGATGGGAGCGGCCGCCTCTTCTTCGCCGCCTCCTACGCCTTCAACCACGCCAGCGTGTCGCGCATGGACGAGCAGGGGCAGATGCAGCCCCCTCACCAGTGCCTCGACGGCCTGATGGCGGCCCACTCGGTGACGTGGCTGGCGGGGCATGACGGTGAACAGGAGCTGCTGGTCGCCTGCCTGAAGGAAGACGCTATCCGCCGCTTTACACTGACGGAAGACAGGCTGACCCCCCACCCCCTCGGGGATCTGCACACCGCCCAAGGCGCAGGCCCCCGCCATCTGGCGCTGCACCCGACCAACGGCGATCTCTACTGCCTCAATGAGCTCGACGGCACCCTCAATTGCTACCACAGGGAGGCGGACGGCCGCATCGAGGTCCGCCAGAGCCTGGACATGCTCCCCCCCGGCTATGAGGGCGAGCGCTGGGGGGCGGACCTGCACCTGACCCCGGATGGCCGCTTCCTCTACACCAGCGAGCGGGCCAGCAGCCTGCTCACCCTGTTCGGGATCGATGCCCGGGACGGCGCCCTCACGACCCTCGGCCACTTCCCGACCGAGGCCTGCCCCCGCGGCTTTGCCATCGACCATGGCGGCCGCTGGCTCATCGCCACCGGACAGCAGTCCGATCAGGTGGCCGTGCACCGCATCGACCCCGAGAGCGGGCAGCTGACCCTGGCCTCCTGCCAGCCCGTGGGCAAGGGGGCCATGTGGGTGAGGGTTCTGGATCTCGCCGGGCGCCCCGCCTGAACGGCATTAAAAATACAGGCGGCGCTCATGGAGCGCCGCCTGGGAGGTGGACCGGGCCATCCGGCCCTCACTTGCCGTTGAGATCATCATCCGGCCAGTACTTGTAACCCTGCAGGGTGGCCTGCGCCGCCAGCCCCTGCTCGGTCAGCTGGTACACCTTCACCCGCTGGAAGTCGGCGTTGGCCGCCTCGCTGACCACCACCTTGCCATCGTCCGCCGCCTTGGCCGCCAGGTCGGCCTGGGCGCCGGCATCGAAGCCCGAGGTGATGAAACGATCCAGCGCGGCGGTCTCGTTGAAGATGATCAACGCCTTGAACTGCTTGATCCCGAGGCCCACGCCGAAGCCGGCGGTGGCCATCTTCATGTAGGTGTCGCGACCGGTTCTGTTGTCCCGCAGGACCCCGTACCCGCTCCCCGCACTGAGGAGAAAGAGGTTGTTGTTCAAGTTGCTAAAGACCGCATAGCCCTTGGCACGGCTCACTTCCTGCCTGATGGCCGGCTTCTGGCCATACAGGGCCGAGAGCGTCTCCTGACGCATCTGCAAGATGCTGTTGCGCTGCTCGCTCGGGGTGTCCCCTTTCGCGGAGCATCCCGCCAGCACCAACACGATCAACAGTTGGCTCCAGAACTGCAATTGACGCATATCTTCACTCCTTGTTGTATTGATTCGCGGGACACCATGCCCGGGGCGGGCAGCATCACATCTGACCAGTATATCCTATCCGGGTCCCCTCACCCCTTGGTCACCTCCCCGAGGAAGTCGATGAAGCGGCGCCAGGATTTCGCATCCGCGTCGGCACGGTAGTTGTCCGAGCCAAAGACACTGAAGGCGTGGGGGGCACCACTGTAGCTGGTCGCCTCGTGCTTCACCCCGGCGCTCTCCAGCTCGCCGACAAGCGCCGCAAACTGCCCGAGGGACACCGCCTCGTCGGCGCTGCCGTGCTGGATCAACAGCGTCCCCTTCGCCTGCCGGTAATCTTGTCCGGCCGGGGTCTCGAGCCCGCCGTGTACGCTCACCACCCCCTTGAGATCCGCCCCGCTGCGCGCCAGCTCCAGCACGGCGGCGCCACCAAAGCAGTAACCGAGCGCCACCGCATTGTCGAGCCGTCCCCCCTGTTTACCGGCTTCGGCCATCCCCCCCTGCAACAGCTTGCGCATTTTGGCTCTGTCCTGATAGAGGGCTCCGGTCAGCTGCTTCTTCTCCTCCATGGCGGTCGGCCTCACTCCTGCACCGAACAAGTCCACCGCGAAGACGCTGTAACCAAGCGCCACCAGCATCTCGGCCCGCTTGACCTCGTAGCCGTTCAGCCCGTCCCAGTCGTGCACCAGCAGCACCAGGGGCGCCTGCTTGTCGGCAGCCGCCAGGTAATACCCCTCGAACGGTTGACCTTCGACCTCGTAGCGCACCGCGCCCGCCTCGGCCGCGCCGCTGCCCATCAGCCCCAGCAGGGCCAGCATCCATGCCTTCTTCATCGCCTGTTCCTCTACCTGTGAACGATGCTCCTGATTGTAGCCGCTTGAGATGGGGAACCCGGAGTCAGTGGCGACGCCGCCAAAAAGAGAGAGGCCACCCGAAGGTGGCCTCTCTTTAATTGCAAACACAAAGATGCGTCGACTCAATCCTTGGCGCTCTCCATCGCGCCCTCTTCGGAGTGCTGGGGCAGAATGAGGTTCAGCAGGATCGCCGCCACCGAGGCCAGGCCCACGCCCGCCAGGGCGAAGTCACCGATCTTCATCTCCAGGGCGCCGACGCCCACGGTCAGGGTCACAGCCACGATGGCGATGTTGCGGGACAGACCCAGATCCACCTTGGACTCCACCAGGGTCTTGAGACCGATGGCGGCGATGGATCCGAACAGCAGCAGCATGATGCCGCCCATCACCGGCATGGGGATGGAGGTCAGCAGGGCGTTGAACTTGCCGAAGAAGGCCAGAATGATGGCGAACACCGCAGCCCAGGTCATGGTGACCGGGTTGAAGTTGCGAGTGATCATCACGGCGCCGGTCACTTCGGCGTAGGTGGTGACGGGGGGACCACCGATGAGGCCGGCGAAGCAGACTCCGATGCCATCACCGGCCAGGGTGCGGTGCAGACCCGGGTTCTTGGTGTAGTCCTTGCCGGTCACGCCGCCGATGGCCAGCACGCCGCCGATGTGCTCGATGCAGGGGGCAATGGCCACCGGCAGCATGAACAGGGCCGCAGCCCAGTTGATCTCCGGGGTCTCGAAGTGGGGCAGCGCCAGCCAGGGGGCGTTGACCATGCCGTCGAAGCTCACCTGACCCATCAGCACGGCAGAGACATAGCCCGCAATCACGCCGCACAGGATGGGGATGAGCTTGATCCAGCCCTTACAGAAGACGGCCGCGATCAGGGTAACCGCCAGCGAGATCCCCGCCAGGGTCAGTGCCGTGGTGGCAGGCACCACCTGCTCACCGCCGGCACGGCCCATGGCCATGTTGCAGGCCACCTGGGCCACCGACAGACCGATCACCATGATCACCGGGCCGATCACCACGGGAGGCAGCAGCTTGTGCACGAAGCCCATGCCCCGGGCGCGGATGACGGCCGCCAGGATGAAGTACATGAAGCCCGCGGCGAACAGACCGAACATGGTGGAGGGCAGGCCCCAGGTCTGGGTGGCATAGATGATGGGGGCGATGAAGGCGAAGCTGGAGCCGAGGAAGATCGGCACCTGACGGCGGGTGCAGAGCTGGAACAGCAGGGTGCCTACACCGGCGCCAAGCAGGGCCATGGAGGGGTTCAATCCGGTGAGCAGGGGCACCAGCACCATGGCACCGAAGGCGACAAACAGAATTTGCAGCCCGGCGACGCTTTGCTTGACCAAGGAAAACATGGGTATCCTTAATTTTTTGATAACTGACAGGGATATTTGACACTTTTCAGTCATCACAAGACGTTTTCAAGGCAGAAAATGGGCCGACGGGCGTCATTTGTTACCTTTCACTGCTTGGGGAGGGCATGAAACTGGCTTTTTAGGCGGGATTCGTTGCTACAAGCATCGAGGAAGCGATTTTACGCACTTTTATGGCCGACGCCAATCGTTTTTCAGGGTAGATAGCATGACAAGGGTTTCAACTGGTCGACGCAGATGTCGCCCCCATTCCCTCCCTATACTCGAAGGAGTGCCCAAATACCGACAAGGAGTTCCCCATGTCACTGCCCTCCTTCACACCCAGCCAGCGCCGACTGCTGGTGGGTTCGGCCATCGCTCTGGCCCTGTTTGCAACCCCGTACACCTATGATTTCAGCCACCACCAGTGGCAGCCGAATCAGGCCTATGCCAAGTCCTGCTTCATTGCCGGTACCCGTATCGTCATGGCCGATGGCAGCGAGCGCCCCATCGAGACGCTGCTGGCCGGTGAAGAGGTACTGGACCAGCATGGCCACCGCAACCGGATCCTGGCGATCGAGCGGGTACTGCTGGGCGCGCGCAGGCTCTACGGGATCAACCGGCTGGCCCCCTTCTTTACCGCCGAGCACCCCTTCCTGACCACCCGTGGCTGGGCAGCCATCGCGCCGGCCATGACCCGCACCGAAAACCCGACCCTGGCCGTGCTGCCGCTCTTTACCGGCATGCACCTGCTGGGCCGGCCGTTTACCAGCAGCGCGGGAGCTCTGGCGCTGGCCCCACACCCCGCCCTGCTGCTGGTGGAGTCCCTCTGCTGGCTTGACGCTGCGCCCACCACGGCGTTGTTCAACCTGATCCTCGATGGCAGCCACAGCTATATCGCCAATGGGTTGATCGTTCACAACAAGGGTGGCGACGACAGTGGCAGCAGTGACGGCGGCGGCAGTCAGGGTAGTGGCAGCAGCGGTGGTGGTAACGATAGCGGCGGCAGCCAGGGTAGCGACAGCAACGGTGGCAGTGACGATAGCGGCGGCAGCCAGGGTAGTGGCAGCAGCGGTGGCAGTGACGATAGCGGCGGCAGCCACGGTAGCGACAGCAGCGGTGGCGGTGACGATGGCGGCGGCAGTCACGGTAGCGATGACAGTGGTGGCGGTGAACACGCAGGCGGTGATCAGCATGCAGGAGGCGATCGCCATGCCGGGGGCGAACAACATGGCGGCGGAGAGCGCCACGCCGGTGGAGATCGTCATGGGGGCGGGCGTGGCCTGGGCAACGGCCTCGATGACAACGGCACGGATGCCATCGATGACAATGGCAACGAGATCCGTGGGGATGGCACGGTCGATGACAACGGCGTGGACGCCATCGATGACAACGGCAACGAGATCCGTGGGGATGGCACGGTCGACGACAACGGCGTGGACGCCGTCGATGCCGACGGCAACAAGCTGCGGGGAGACGGCACGGTCGATGACAACGGCGTGGACGCCGTCGATGCCGACGGCAACAAGCTGCGGGGAGACGGCACGGTCGACGACAACGGCGTGGACGCCGTCGATGCCAGCGGCAACAAGCTTAGGGGGGACGGCACGGTCGATGACAACGGCGTGGACTCCGTCGATGCCAGCGGCAACAAACTTAGAGGGGACGGCACGGTCGATGACAATGGCGTGGATGGCGTGGACGCCGTCGATGCCAGCGGCAACAAGCTTAGGGGAGACGGCACGGTCGACGATCGCGGTCAGACCCTGACCGATGAGCAGGAGCAAGCCCTGATCCGGCAGGGGTTTGACAGCAAGGTGCAGCCATGAGCCGTCATCTGCTGATTTTTCTGGCGCTGTGGTTGTCCGCCTGCGCCACCCAGCCACCCGCCCCCCTCTATCACCAGATGGACAAGCGCGACGTGGCGCTGGCCAACCAGGCGCTGGCCGAGGCGCTGCAAACCCGTCCCAAGGGCCAGAGCCTCACCTGGTTCAACTCCGCCAACCGCCACACGGGCAGCGTCACGCCGCTGCGCACCTTTCGCCACCCCAACGGCCTCTGGTGTCGCGACTATCGCGAGCAGCTCTACATAGGCCAGACCAGCCAGCAGTGGCAGGACACCGCCTGCCGCAGCAGGGAGGGCCGCTGGCTGCCCCTGCGAAGCTGACCGTCCGGCTGACAAAAAAAGGGGGGTGACCATGGTCACCCCCCTTTCATTGCTGGCTTGCGTTCGTCAGACCCGGCGATAGGGCAGGTAGACCGGCTCCCACATGTGGCTCAGGATGTGCTGATGCAGATCCTGGCCGATGAGTGGATGGGTGGGGTCGCGGCGCACTATGTCCTTGAGTACCGCGGTCGCCACGTGCACCGAGATCTTGCGAAGCTCGCTGATGCGCGGGTAGACGGTGCCCCGGGCGAGATCCGCCTCATCCACGCACTCGGCCAGCGCAAAGGCGGCGGTGGTGAAGATGTCCGGGCTTATCTCGCGGATCTGGCTGACGATGGCCGCCAGTCCCACGCCGGGGAAGATGAAGACGTTGTTGCCCTGGCCGATGCGATAATCCTGCCCCTCGAAGTGCACGTCCTTGAACGGGCTCCCGGTGGCGACGATGGCGCGACCCCGGCTCCAGCGGAAGATGTCTTCCGGCAGCGCCTCGCAGTTGGCGGTGGGGTTGGAGAGCGGGAACACCATGGGGCGCTCGCAGTGGGCCAGCATCAGCTGGATGTGCTCCTCCTGGAAGGCGCCGCCGGCGCCGCTGGTGCCGAGCAGCACAGTGATGGGCACGTGGCGCAGCACCTCGGTCAGCCCCGCCTTGCCCTGCAGATCCCACTGGGCCAGCAGCAGGCCCGGCTTGGCGTAGCGCCGCTTGTATTCATCCAGCCCCTCGCGGTTGTCGCACACCAGCCCCTGGGTATCCAGGATATAGATGCGATCCCGCGCCGCCTGCGGATCCAGCCCCTCGCGTATCATCCCGGCACAGATCTGATCCGCAACACCGACCCCGCCAGCCCCGGCACCGTAGACCAGGTAGTTCTGCTGGCCCAGGGTCTCGCCCTTGGACTTGACCGCCCCTATGATGCCCGCCAGCACCACGGCACCCGTGCCCTGGATGTCGTCGTTGAAGGACGGCAGCGCCTGCTGGTAGCGGGCCAGGTTGTTGAAGGCGTTGGACTTGCTGAAGTCCTCCCACTGCAGCACGGCGTTGGGGAAGTGGCGCTTGACCCCGGCCACGAACTTGTCGATGAAGTCGTCGTACTCCTTGCCGCGAATGCGCTTGTGGGGCTGGCCCAGGTACATGGGGTCATCCAGCAGCGCCTGGTTGTCGGTGCCCACGTCCAGCGCGATGGGCAGGCAGCAGGCCGGGTGGATGCCGGCGCCCAGGGTATAGAGGGAGAGCTTGCCGATGGGAATGCCCATGCCGCCCACCCCCTGATCGCCGATGCCGAGGATCCCCTGGCTGTCGGTCACGACGATGATGCGCACTGCCTTGGCGTCCATGTGGCGGGCAAGGGATCCCATGTCATCGACGTTTTTCGGGGTGATGTAGAGGCCGCGCGGCTTCTGGAAGCGGTGGCTGAACTCCTGGCACGCCTTGCCCACGGTCGGGGTGTAGATGTAGGGGGTCATCTCCTCCACGTGGCGCGCCAGCAGAGCGTAGAACAGGGTCTCGTTGCGATCCTGCAGGGCCCGCAGGTTCTGGTACTTCTCGATGTCGCTGCAGGCGCTCTGGAAGGCACCATAGACCCGCTCCAGCTGGGCTTCAAAGGTCTGCACCTGGGGCGGCAGCAGGCCGTCGAGCTCGAAGTCGGCGCGTTCCTGTTCGGTGAAGGCGGTGCCCTTGTTGAGGTTGCGATCGTTGAGCAGGTCGGTCCCCGTCAGCGCGACCGGGCGAAAGTCCTCGCCCTGCGCATCTTTCCACAGCAGATATTGTCCGGTAGCCATAGTCATTCTCTTTGATTTACATGAAGTTGCCGTTCGGCAGGAGAGCAAGACTCGAAATGCACGGATCATATGACGTTTGGCGTTTCGGTTTTGTGAGCTTGGCCAAACCCTGTGGCCAAAGGGGCGCAGTCATGAGCCCCGGAAGGTTGCGAGCGCGGCGCGCTTGGCGCAAGATCCCCGGGCGCGGCGCACAGGCGCCCCATACAGATGCAGACACTGGAGCACCATGAGCCCTTCCCAACTCCCCGCCCATCCCGTTTCCGCCGTGATCCTGGCCGGTGGCCGTGCCACCCGCATGGGGGGTGACGACAAGGGCTGGGTGCCCCTCGCGGGCAAGTCCCTGATCGAACACGTGCTCGATCGCCTGCGCCCCCAGGTGGACGAGGTACTGATCAACGCCAACCGCAGCCAGGCGCGTTACCAGACGCTCGCCCCCGTCATCGGCGATGGCAACGACGACTTCCAGGGGCCGCTGGCCGGCATGCAGGCGGGGCTGGCCGCCGCCCGCCACGACTGGGTGCTGTTCGTGCCCTGTGACGGCCCCGCCCTGCCCCTTGATCTGATGACCCGCTTTCGCGCCGCCATCACCCCGGACACAGATCTGGTGGTGGCCCACGACGGGGAGCACCTGCAGCCCGTAGTCGCCCTGCTCCGCCGCCCCCTGCTCCCCTCCCTGCGCCAGGCGCTGGCCGATGGGGAGCGCAAGACCGGGGCCTGGTTTGCCCGCCACCGGATGGCGGTGGTGCCCTTCGCCGATCTGCCTGACGCCTTCGTCAACCTCAACAGCCCGGACGAGCTCGCCGCCTACGAGGCGCGCCTGCTTGAAGGGGATCAGCCATGAACCATTCGCCCCTCCCCCTGCTCGGCTTCGTCGCCTGGAGCGGCACCGGCAAGACCACCCTGCTGGAGCGCCTCATCCCGCGCCTGGTGGCCCGCGGCCTGCGCCTCGGGGTGCTCAAGCACACCCATCACGCCTTTGACATCGACCAGCCCGGCAAGGACAGCCACCGCCTGCGCCAGGCGGGCGCCGTCCAGGTGATGGCGGCCTCCAGCCTGCGCCACGCCCTGATCCGGGAGACGCCAGAGGGGGAGCCATCCCTGGAGGCACTGCTGGCCCGCTTCGATGCCAGCGCTCTCGACCTGCTGCTCATCGAGGGGTTCAAGCACAGGCACTTCCCCAAGGTGGAGCTGCATCGCGCCGCCATCGGCCGGCCCCTGCTCTTCCCCGATGACCCGGACATCGTCGCCCTCGTCAGCGACGCCCCCCAGGCCACGACCCTGCCCCGGTTCGGCTTCGACGATCTGGAGGCCATCGCCGATTTCATCTGCGCCAGGCTGCCCTCGCGCGAGCCCCGTCAGGCACCGCCACCCCTGCGCCTCTGCGCCCGGCTGCTGGCGGCCGTGGCCAACCCGGCGGGGCTGACCTCTCTGCCCGGCGTTCTCAGCCAGGATGAGGCCGGCCTCCTGCTGGTGCGCCCGGTGGACGAGGGCCGCGAGAGCGCCAACTGCCGCATCGAGCTTGCCCCCGGGCACACCGCCCTCCCCCCCGGCGAGCGGGTGATGGTACGCTTGCCCGCAGAGGGGTCTGCATGACGCTTCTTTGCCACTCCGGTCACCTGAGTGGTTGCAACCCAGGTCGTCCCTTTGGTCGATACCGACATCACCACACCGGCCGCCCCCCGAGATAAGAGAGCCCCCTTGCGCCTGAATACGCCCCTCTCCCGCTTCGATCTGCTGATCTACGGTCGCTACCGCATCGTCCACGGCCTGCGCATCGCCCTGGCGTTCACCCTCACCTTCCTGCTGACCCGGCAGCTCAAGCTGCCGGAGAGCACCTGGCCCCTCATCACCCTGGTGGTGGTGATGGGCCCCATCTCGTTCTGGGGCAACGTGCTCTCCCGCGCCCTGCAGCGGGTGGTGGGCACCATCTTCGGCGCGGCCTGCGGGGTGGTGGCCCTCTATCTGGAGCTCTACTCCCTGCCCCTGATGCTGATCTGGTGCTGCGCCATCATGTTCCTGTGCGGCTACCTGGCGCTCGGCAAGCGCCCCTACGTGGGGCTGCTCATCGGCATCACCCTGGGGGTCATCGTCGGCGGGCTGCCGGGGGACATAGAGACGGCGCTCTGGCGCAGCGGCGACGTCATCCTGGGCTCGGTGCTGGCCCTGCTGTTTTGCAGCATCTATCCCCAGCGCGCCTACCTCCACTGGCGCCTGCAGATGCACGACACCCTGCTGCAGGCCCAGCGCATCTACCACACCCACCTCTCCCCCAACGTGCTGGAACGCCCCAAGCTCACCCAGAGCCACGCACGCCTGCTCGCCAAGATCGTCGGCCTGCGCGCCCTGCTGGCGCCCGCCGTCAAGGAGACCCGCCTTGGCAGCCCCCTGTTCGAGGCCATCCAGACCACGATGCGCAACAGCGTCTGCACCCTGGAGATGCTGGCCAACACCCATTGGCGCGACCGCCAGAGCCACTTCCTGATGCAGAGCCACCCCGGACTTCGCGCCTGCCAGCAGGCCACCGAGGGAGTGCTCACCCAGCTCGCCCTCATGCTCAAGAGCGGGGACACCGTCGCCGCCACCCAGGCCATGACCCGCCTGCAGGAGGCGACGGCCGAGGTGTCCCGCGCGCTCCAGGCCGAATCGCCCCGGGAGGGCGGCGTCACCCTCGCCGGCTACCTCTGGCTCAACGTCCAGCTCACCGAGCAGCTCGCCCACCTCCATCGCCTGCTGGGGCTGGTGCTGCAGCCCTATGCCAAGCCCTCGGCCCATCAGGCCTCCTGATCCCACGCCGACACGCGCCCACAAAAAAGCCCCGCCGAAGCGGGGCTTTTTTGTCGCGGGCTTGACCCTTGCCCTAGCCTGCCAGGGCCAGAGGCTGCTCCGGCGTGAGGTAGAGGGAGAAATCCTGGATACCCGCCTTCAGGGCGGCAAAACAGTCGGGGTCGATGGCAGTGCCCAGGTTTTCGGCCATCATCTCCAGCGCTCTGGGCACCGGGATGGCGTCCCGATAGGGGCGCTTGGCGGTGATGGCATCGAAGATGTCGGCGGTGGTGATGATGCGCGTCTCCAGGGTGATCGCCTCCCCCTTGAGCCCTTTGGGATAGCCCTTGCCGTCGAGTCGCTCATGGTGGGCGCCTGCCACCTGGGCTAGCTCCTTGAAGGCACCGATGCGGCTCAGGATCTCCTCGGTGTAGGCGGCATGCATCTGCACCGCCGCCCACTCCTGCTCGTCGAGCTTGCCCGGCTTGTCGAGGATGGCGTTGCTCACCCCGAGCTTGCCCACATCGTGGAGCAGGGCGCCCCGCTTGAGCCAGCGCCGCCGCGGCTCGGACAGCCCCATCTGGGCGGCGAGGATGTCGGTATAGAGCGCCACCCTGCCGCTGTGTCCTGCGGTATAGGGGCTCTTGGAGTCCACCACCTGACCAAAGGCCGCCGCTATCTCGTCCAGATAATCCTCATCCAGCGCCACCTCCCCCTGCCCCGCCGGGTGGGCGAAGACCCGCTCCGTCAGCCTGGGGTCCACCAGCCCTTGCCAGAAGGCGTCGTCGGCCAGCGCCTCGAACGCCCTGACCAGGGCGGGATCAAACCAGTTTCCGCTGCGCTCGCGCAGCTCCCTGAGCGCCGCGTCCGGGCCTGCGGCGGCGTGAAACACGTCCACCACCTGGCAGAGCAGGGCGATACGGGAGAAGAGCGGAATCCCCTCACCCGCCAGTTGCAGCGGCCGACCTTTGCCGTTCCAGTGCTCATCCAGGGAGAGGATGCCCTGAGCCACCTCGTCGCTGAAGCGCAACTGGCGAGCGATGGCCGCCCCCCGGTGGCAGCGAGTCTGGATCAGCTCGTTGGCTATCTGATCCCCGTTGCGAAAGATGTGGAACAGGCTGCGAAAACGCCCCAGCAGATCCGCCTGCAAGCCGGTGTGGCCCAGCACGAAGTTGACCACTTCGGAGAGGGAGCCATCCACCAGCTTGAAGTCGCGCTTGAAGTGAAGATCGTCGGTGAGATAGAGCTCGCAGATGCGGGCGGCATTGCTGCTGCACCCCAAATCCTTGAGCAGCAGCGTGTAGTAGAGGTCGTGGCGCTGCCGGGCATCCAGTCCCAGCTGATCTCCCAGACGAGAGCCTATCCAGCAGCAGCGGATGCAGTGGCCTCTTGGCTGCCCTTCCGTCATGTCCAGGGCATGGCTGAGAGAACCAATCAGCTCTGCCAAGCGCAATCCATTTACCCCCATAGCCCACTCCCTCAACATCGGGGCGTACTTGCCCGCAGGCATGTATACCCCCTGTGGTGAGGAAAAGATCAGGAGAGCGACAAATTATGCCTGCACCGCTCCCCGGCTTGCCGCCGCATCGAGCTGCTGACGGGTCAGGGTGGAGACCAGTTTGTCGTCCAGATAGAGGTGCAGCAGCTCGCCCTGCATCTCCCCGCGCATCGTGCCTTGACGGCCGTCCAGGTAGTGGATCTCCATCAGCGCGGTGTGCGCGTCCGGATAGTGCACCTCCACCTCGCGGACCCCTTGCGGCAGCATGGCGAGCGGCACCTTGTTGAGGGAAGGATCCAGGTGCTGGTTCACCTTGATGACGGCATCGGCCTTCTGATCCACCAGGGCCGGCGACTTGCCGGTGATGGGGTTCTTGCCGGACCAGAACTCGATGGTGTTGAACACGAAGAGATCCGCCGTCGCCGCGAGGCCATAGACGGGGGAGAGCAGCACGAAGACGCCGGCGCGGCCGTAGCGGTTGTCCACCACGCTGAGGTTGCCCTTGGTCACCATGGAGGAGAGGCCCATCTGGCCCATGCAACCACCTAGCCCCAGGCTCGCCACCATTCCCAGCAGCAGGGCCAGTGCCCTGCCTCTCTGTCGTACTGCCATCATTGTCTACCTGCTCAATCGAAAAAGGAGGCGGCAGCCTAAACAAGTGGCCCGGGCAGGACAATTCACAAGGTGGGCGCCATACAGCCCGGGTTCAGCCTGAGCGTCCGACTGCTCACTCTTTTGGCAATCTGGCCAGCGGCTGTCGCCGGGCCGGCCCTCAGATGGAGAGGGCGGAGACCGTCTCCGAGACCCGGCTCGCCTCCTGGTGGATCTCGGTCATCAGGCTGTCCACGCCGGCGATCTGCTGCTTGCCGAGCTCGGCGCTGCCGGCCACCCCGGCCATGTCATCGGTCACCCGGGCGGTCAACTCGCGGTTCTTCTGCACCACCTTGGCGATTTCATCGGTGGAGAGGGACGTGCGGGCCGCCAGCTGGCGCACCTCGTCCGCCACCACCGCAAAGCCCCGCCCCTGCTCCCCGGCCCGCGCCGCCTCGATGGCCGCGTTGAGGGCCAGCAGATTGGTCTGATCGGCGATGGCGCTGATGGTCGAGACGATGGCCTCGATGCTCCTCGACTGCTCGTTGAGCTGGCCGATGAGGGCGATGGCCTGATCCACCCGGGTGGCGATGAGGGAGGAGGTCTCCACCACGGCGCGCAGCAGCTCGGCCCCCGCCTGTGCGCTGTGCAGCGTCTCCTGGGCCGTGCTGTGGGCCAGCCGCGCCGCCTCCCGGGTGGCGTGGTTCTGCTCGATGCGGGCCGTGATGTTGCTGGCAAACTTCACCACCCGCACCACCTTGCCGCTCTCGTCCCGGATAGGGTTGTAAGTCGCCTCCAGCCAGATAGGCTGACCCTGGCTGTTGTGGCGCATGAAGAGGCCGGACTTGAACTGGCCCCGGGCCAGCTCCTCCCAGAAATGGGGCTGCTCCCGCAGGAAGGCCTCGTCACAGAAGATCCTGTGGTGCTTGCCCGCAATCTCGCTCATGCGATAGCCCATGACGTCGAGGAAGTTGGCGTTGGCGCTGAGGATGTCGCCGTTCGGGCTGAACTCGATCATCGCCCGGGAGCGGTCCAGCGCCTGGGAGAGTGCCTCCAGGTGCTGCAATCTCAGGTGCTGCTCCGTCACGTCGCTCGCGATCTTCACCACCCGGGTCACCCGGCCCTGCTGCCTGACCGGGAAGTAGCTCGCCTCCAGCCAGCGCGTCTCCCCCCGCTTGTTCAGACGCTCGAAGGTGCCGGACTGCACCTCCCCCTGGCCGAGACGGCTCCAGAACTGGCGATAGTCGCTGGACTGCGCCCACCCCTTGGGGCAGAGCAGGCTGTGGTGCTGCCCCGGCAGCTCGCCTACCCCGTAGCCCATTAGGGCCAGGAAGGGGGCGCTCGCCTCCAGGATGGTGCCGTCCGGCGTGAAGATGATGGTGGCGGCGCCCGTCTTGATCGCCTCGACCACGCCCTGCTCCTCGTCGAGCCGGCTCTGGCAAGCCTGCAACTGCGCCTTGAGTTTGTGATTGAACATGACACTCCTACCTCGTTGACGATCCGAACGGCACCACCGCCATCCCACATAGAGGATATCGGCACCGCGAGCCCCGGGATGAGTGGTCGGATGACCCGGATTCACGGGGGCGCGCAGTGTATAGAAAAGCGGCGACGCCGCCAAGGGAGGGAGTGTACGCAGCCCGGGGGATCCGGGATCAGCGGGGCGGAGGAAAAGCCGGATCAGGCGGGCGCACACTCCAGACAGGCGGGGTTGCCTGCAAACCCGAACCGCTCGTAGAGCGCTCGTCCCTCCTCGCTGGCGTGCAGCCACAGTTTGCCCAGCCGCTGCTCACGGGCATGGGCCTGCATGGCCTCCAGCAGGGCGCTCGCCATGCCCCGCTTGCGCCAGGCCGGTCGGGTATACATGTTGAGCAGATAGGCTTCACGCCCTGCCAGGTTGCCGGGATAGGGGGGCCGCACGAAGAGGGCCAGGGTGCCGCAGGCCACCGGCTCGCCGTTCACCTCCACCACCCAGGTGCGGGCACTGCCCTGCCTCAAGGCCTCGCTGAAATAGGCGTGGGTCGCCTGCCGAAGCGCGGGCTCCGCCAGCGGGTCATCAAGCTCCCCCAGCTCACCAAAGAGCGCCATGCGCAGGGCCACCAGCGCGGGAATATCGGCCGCCACGGCCTCGCGTACCTTCATCTCTGCTCCTTGAATCCATGACCTACCCCCCTAACAGGGGCTCATGTGCAACCACCTTACGCCGGAGACGAACGCCGGGCAAGGCGCCAGCGATCCAGCGCCAGGGGGCCGGCCCCCCAGACAACCAGGGTCAGCAACATCCAGCCCCACAGCTGATGGTCGTAGAAGCCCCCCGCCCACAGGGTGGGGTAGGAGATCACGGCCATGATGTTGAAGCCAAATAGCAGCAGGGCCACGGGGCGGGTGAAGAGACCCGCCAGCAGGAAGAGTGGCAGCAGCAGCTCGGTAGCGGTGCCCACATAGGCCGCCCACTGCCAGGGCAGCAGGGGCACCCTGTACTCGAACTCGAACAGATAGAGGGTCGAGTCCCAGCTGCCGAGCTTGAGCCAGCCCGAGCGCAGAAACACACTGGCGACCCAGAGCCGGGCCAGCAGCAGCACGGCGGCGCTGCCCCAGCACGGGAGGCGGGCGGCCCATTGAGGGGCCGGGTGGGAGGGAAATTCAGTCATGGTGAAGCTCCAGTTCGACCAGCAGATCCAGGGTGACGAGGGGGGCGAGGTGCTCGGCCATCGCCGCCTCTTGAGCCAGCAAGCGGGCCAGGGGCAGCCCCTGCTGGCAGCCGTGCAGCAGGCGCCAGGCGGCGGCATCCAGAGGGATGGGGCCGACCTCGTGACCGGGCCGTTTTTTTAGCGCCAGCCAGCTCGGGGCCTCCCCCTCACTGACCGTCTCCCCGCCGTGCAGGGCCATGTGCCAGAGCGCCAGCACCGGATAGGAGCTCTCGAAGAGGGCCATATCCCGGGCAGGGTGCAGCACCAGTTGCTCCCACTGCGCAGGGGGCAGGGCTGCCAGCCGCTCGGCCGGCCAGCGCCGCGTCTCTGGCGCAAGCAAGGAGACCCGCTCCAGCGCCCACTCGAAGCGGGCCAGATCCCCGAGCCAGGGCAGGCTTGCCGTGGTGGGCAAGCCTGCCAGCCAGTCGCCAAAGCCCTCCCCGTAGTGCATGACGCTCCCCTCCCCGAGCGGCTCGGCCAGCACGAAGCCTCGCGCCGCAGCGTCGAAGAAGGTCTCGCCGACCATGGCCCGGACCGCGGGGTAGCTGCTGGCGAGCACCTCGGTCAGGCCGAGGATGAAATTGTTGCGGTGGATCTGCAGCACGGCCTCGGGCGGGAAGCACCGGGAGCGGATCTGCCCCAGAATGGCGTCATCCTCCCCGAGCAGGGCCTGGGCGAATGCCTGTTGCAGGCGGGCCAGCTCAGACATGGACTGGCTCCTTGGCCCGCAAGCTGGCGCTCAGGATCTCGTGGGCCTGGCGGGCCTCTGCCAGCAGCACCGGCAGCGGGGGGATCGCCAGATCCCACTCGATAAGGGTGGGGATGGCGCGCTCCCGGCAGACACGGTCATAGAGGGCCCATACCGGAGACGCCACCGGCGCGCTGTGGGTGTCGATATAGAGGGCCCCCTGGGGCAGGTGCTTCTCGGTAAAACCGGCCAGGTGAATTTCGCCGACCGTGTCGAGGTCGATGGTCGCCAGGTAGTCGTCCACCTCCAGGCCGTGGTTGCAGGCGCTCACGTGCAGGTTGTTGAGATCGAGCAGAATGCCGCAGCCGCTGCGCCGCACCAGCTCCGCCAGAAACTCTCCCTCCCCCATCTCGGCGGGCAGTTGCAGGTAGGACGAAGGATTCTCGATGAGCAGCTGGCAGCCCAGGGTCTGCTGCACCTTCTCTATCTTGTCGCTCATGTGGGTGAGGGCCGCCCGGGTGTAGGGCAT
This sequence comes from Aeromonas sp. SrichE-2G, assembly GCF_017939565.1. NCBI lineage: Bacteria > Pseudomonadati > Pseudomonadota > Gammaproteobacteria > Aeromonadales > Aeromonadaceae > Aeromonas > Aeromonas sp. SrichE-2G. The sequence continues at coordinate 294,053 of NZ_JAGKRG010000053.1, read as the reverse complement.
GGGCAGCAGATCGTTGAAGTGGCGCCCGCCGATGCTGCCCCAGCTCAGGTGCTCGGAGACCCGTACCGGCGAGACGGCCGCCACCAGGGTAGCCAGCTGGCGCAGGTGGGACGGGTCGAGCGGGTCGGCGGAGCCGAGCGACATGCCGACCCCGTGCAGGCTGACGGGATAGTGCCCGGCCAGCTCAGTCAGCACCTCGGCCCCCCGGCTGTGGCGCTCGAAGTAGTTCTCGCTGTGCACCTCGAGCCAGCCGACCTCCGGCAGGGTCTGGCGGATCTCGTCATAATGGGGTGGGCGCAATCCGATACCGATCAAGGGATTCATGGCAATGACCTCGGGTGGCAGGATGCCGGGGCGCGAGAATGCCGCCCCCCGGCACCGGGCTTATTTGGGTTGCAGGGAGCCACCCGCCAGCTTCTCGCACAGCCCCTTGGGCACCACCACGAAGGCATCTCCCTGGGCGTCCATCTTGGCGGTACCGGCGCAGGATCCCCCCTTGCTGGCGCAGTCGTTCTTGCCCGCCTTGACCACGCCGTAGCACTTCTCTTTTTCCTCCGCCGCCATGGCCGGCGCGGCGATCATCTGGGCCCCCAGGGCCAGCAGACCCGTCATGGCAGAGGCGATGGCAGTACTCTTTTTCACGTTCATGTCTCTATTCCTTGTTGTCGTGAGGGATGTATCCGGCCCGTGTCGTCCGGCTACGTTCAATAGAACCGGACGAGGGGCGAAAAGATTTCCCAAAAAGGCGGATTCGCTCGCTATTAACAAAAAAGAAAGTGACAAGCCATTGTTTTATAAAAGATGTTACGTGTGAATGAAAACGGTCAACGAAGGGCCCTGGCCTCCGCGCCACCTTCCATCCCCTCCTGCGTCCATCAGGAGGGCCGCGAGTTGAACGGGCCCTCCCCCGCCTCTCCTTCCCCGATGGGCCGTCAATTGCCTGCCAATCATCTGCCCGCCCTCAGCGCCCGAGCCGCTTGAACGTGAGCGGCTTCACATGCGCCTTGCAAGGTACGTAAAAATCCCGCTGAGGTAGTCTGTTTTGCAAACAATGGCCCTATAGTGTCATGAGTCCCTCTACCCAAAGGTGTCCCATGAACGCCCCTCGCCCCCCCAGATGCACCCTGTCGCTGCCCATCTTCATCCCCGGCCTGCTCTTCATCCTGGCGTTGCTGGCCATCTGCTCCCTGGCCCCCGAGGCCGCCGCCCGCTTCTTCGGCAACGGCCAGAGCTGGATCGCCGAGCATTTCAGCTGGTTCTACGTGCTGGTGGTCGGCATGTTCCTGATCCTGCTGCTGGTGATCGCCTTCAGCCACTACGGCAACATTCGCCTGGGGCCGGATGACGCCCGCCCCGAGTTCAGCTTCACCTCCTGGCTCGCCATGCTGTTCGCCGCCGGCATGGGTATCGGGCTCATGTATTTCGGGGTGGGCGAGCCCATGAGCCACTACGTCTCGCCGCCCCAGGCGACGCCCCTGACGCCAGTGGCGGCCCGCGAGGCCATGGTCACCACCTTCTTCCACTGGGGCTTTCACGCCTGGGCCGTCTACGCCATCGTCGGCCTGGTGCTGGCCTACTTCGGCTTTCGCTACAACCTGCCCCTGACCATCCGCTCCGGCCTCTACCCCATCTTCAAGGAGAAGATCCACGGGCCGCTCGGCCACGCGGTGGACGTCTTCGCCCTGGTGGGCACCATCTTCGGTATCGCCACCACCCTGGGCTATGGCGTGATGCAGCTCTCGGCGGGGATCACCCGGCTCACCGGCATGGACACCTCGGGGGAGCTGTTCCGCTTCGGCCTCATCGGGGCCGTCATCGCCCTCGCCGGCGTCTCGGCGGTCACCGGGCTCGACAAGGGGGTCAAGCGCCTCTCCGAGCTCAACCTCTTCCTCGCCATTGTGCTCCTGCTGTTCGTGCTGCTGGCCGGCCCCACCCAGTACCTGCTGGGGGCCCTCTCCGAGAACATAGGCAACTATGTGTCGTCTCTCAGCCAGCTCACCTTCCGCACCTTCACCTACAGCGAGACCCGCCAGGCAGGCTGGTTCGGCAACTGGACCCTGCTCTACTGGGCCTGGTGGATCTCCTGGTCCCCCTTCGTCGGCCTCTTCATCGCCCGCATCTCCCGCGGGCGCACCCTGCGCGAATTCATCCTGGGCGTCCTGTTCGTGCCCACCGCCTTCAACCTGCTGTGGATGACGGTGTTCGGCAACGCCGCCATCTGGGCCAGCCAGCATGAGGGGGGCCAGAGCCTCATCGACTCGGTCGGCAACATCGACACCCTGCTGTTCAACTTCTTCGATCTGTTGCCGGGGGCCGACATCACCTCGGCCCTCGCGGTGATCCTCATCAGCGTCTTCTTCGTCACCTCCGCCGACTCCGGGGCCTTCGTCATCGACAACATCGCCACCCAGGGCAAGGAGGGCTCCCCGGTCTGGCAGCGCCTGTTCTGGGCCGTGCTGCTCGGTATCACCGCAGGCACCCTGATGAGCACCGGGGGGCTCGCGGCGCTCCAGTCCATGACGCTTATCGCCGCCCTGCCGTTCGCCTTCATCATGGTGCTGCTCTGCCTCGGCCTGGTGCGCGGCCTGATTGCCGACCGGGAGCACTCGGCCAGACGCCTCTCCCCCGCCACCGATTTCTGGAGCGGCAAGCAGTGGCGCACCCGCATGGATCACCTGCTGCGCCCCTCCACCGAACAGGGGGCCCGCACGTTCCTCGCCGAGGTCGCCCTGCCGGCCCTGACGGCCCTGAGCCAGGAGTTCGCGGCCCGGGGGATCATCAGCCGGGTCGAGCAGGAGGACGCGGAGCAGTGCCACCTGCTGGTGCCCCAGCAAGGGCGGCGCGACTTCTGCTACGGGGTGCGTATCGAGGCCCGCCCCGCCCCGGCGTTCAACCCCCTGGAGGCGGCCCACAACCACGATCCCGAGGCCCGCATCTTCGAGCCCATCACCTTCTTCGCCGACGGCCGCGCCGGCTACGACGTTCAGTACCTGACCCGGGACGAGCTGAGCGCCGACGTCTTGCGCCAGTACGAGCGCTATCTGGTGCTGAGCCAGGACGAGGGGCAGGATCTGCTGAGCAGCGCGCCGGAACACACGCCGCCGGAATCCGGGGCCTGATAGGCATGGCGGGTTGGCAAGGGGCGGCCCCCCTTGCCAACCGCCGGAGCGAGAGCCGAAGCGCCATGATCATCAGCGCCAGCAGACGAACCGATATCCCGGCCTTTTACACCCCCTGGTGGATGAACCGGATAAGGGCCGGTTTCCTGCTCACCCGCAACCCCTTCAATGCCCATCAGATCTCCCGGGTGTCGCTGCACCCGGAGGAGGTCGATGCCATCGTGTTCTGGACCCGGCAACCGGCCCCCTTGATGGGGCACCTGGATGAGCTCGATGCCCTCGGCCACCGCTACTACTTCCAATACACTCTGACCGGCTACCCCAAGGCCCTGGAGAGCCGGGTCCCCAGACCCCATCACGCCATCCAGACCTTCTGCGCCCTGTCAGAGCGGGTCGGTGCGAACAGGGTCATCTGGCGCTACGACCCCATCCTGCTGTGCAACCTGGTCGATCTGGCCGAGCACAAGCGGCTCTTCCACAAGATTGCGTCCCTCCTGGCCGGCAAGACCCACAGGGTCGTCATCAGCGTGGTCGACCTCTACAAGAAGACGGAGAAGAACCTGAACGCGGTCGAGGGGCTCATCGTGCACGACCTGCTGGGAACGGAATGGGGCAAGGCGCCAGCGCATCATGAGGCGCTCGATGAGCTGGCAGCCTTTATGGCGCAGACCGCCGCCCAGTTCGACATGACCATAGAGACCTGCGCCGAGGCCGTGGATCTCGCCCATCTCGGCATCCCCCATGGCAAGTGCATCGACGACCAGCTGATCCAGGCGCTGTTCGGCCGCCGGCTTGACGGCAGAAAAGACCCCGGCCAGCGCGAGGCCTGTGGTTGCGTCAAGAGCATCGACATCGGCGCCTACAACACCTGCCTCCATGGCTGCACCTACTGTTACGCCACCTACAGCCAGAGCGCCGTCATCAAGAACCGGCAGCGCCACGATCCCCAGAGCCCCTTCCTGATCGGCGGCACAGAGGGGGTGGATGCGCGTCTTCTGGTGGCAGAGCCCCTTCAGAGACCGCTCTTTTAACCCCCAGCCCCGATGGCTTGTCGCTGCCGTGATGCGCCCCAGCCAGCCGTGACCAGCCCGTTCCCACCCGCGTGCCCCCGCTCCTTTCCCCAAAAAAGCAGGGGGCCTGATGGCCCCCGCAAACACACCGGATAAGTACAGCGCCTTACTGGACGGCGCTATCCTTCACACACTTCTGGATAAAGCTGTTCTTGGCAGCCCCGGCGAGCTTCTTGTCGGCGGCCGCTTTTTCGCACTTCGCCGCCGGATCGCTCGCCCCGCCGGTCTTCACGCACTTTTGCACGAAGCTGTTCTTGGCCGCCCCCGCGAGCTTCTTGTCGGCAGCCGCCTTCTCGCACTCGCCGGTCGCGGCGCTGGTGGCATCTTTCACGCACTTGCCCACAAAGCTGGTCTTGGCGGCCCCCGCCAGCTTCTTGGCCGCGGCCTGGGCCTCGCACGCCTGCTGCGCCCCCGAGCCATCGCCCGCCACCGTCGCGCTCTGGGCCACCCCCATTCCCATGCCAAACATCGTCACACACAGACTCAACACCATCAGGATCCGCTTCATATGACCAACTCCCTTCGTTCTATCCATTGTGGTTAGCCCCACTCACGCGGGCCAAACGAGGCACCCTCGCCTCGCTGCACTATAGTCCCCTTGCTTGATGACAACCAAAGTGCCGCCGTGCTCGCACAGCCTTCCTTCCCCCTGCCCGCCCCCGCTCCACCAAGACGAGAGGCTAGATTGGTGAGCTGGCGCAAAAATTCAGCGCTTCTCGCCAGTTGCGTCAATTTTCGACTGGTTTGCGTATGAGGCTTGAGGCTATGCTGGCCATTCGGCGCCTATAGCACCATCCGGGCCCCGCCCGCTGGTCGATGGAGCGCATTGGAAGCTGTAATCCACGAGCGGTAGTGTCGGTTATGCACAGTGATTGATGCAATTTGTAGGTTGGCCCAAAACATGAGAAAGATGCCTCCCAAAATAAGATTAGAATTGTGCCAATAGAAAATCAGCAACCGAATTTATTTTTCTCGGTAAACATTGGGCAGAAAATCAAAGGATTAATTAATGCCATCTTTAGACTTCGAAAAAGAAAAGTCAACATTCAGAGAATATTACTCAGACAATATAAAGCTCCTTGAGGGAGCTGTCACTTCATTTAAAACATTAATCTCAGCATTATTAGATCATGACGGAAGTATTTATCTATCTAAAGTTGAAGGGAGAGTAAAGGAAAAAGAAGAGTGCATTAGGAAGTTCAATCTTAAATATAGAAAAAAACTTGAAGCAGATAAAACAGAATACACAATAACAGAGCATATATCTGACTTGGTGGGTTTGCGCGTAGTATGCCTCTATGAGGATGACATTGATAAAATCAAACAGATTTTAAAGCTACACTTAGATATTATTGATGAAACTGACAAAATATCGCAAATTGAAAGCACTGAGGGCTCCTTTGGTTATAAGGGTCTACATCTAGACTTGAAATTAGGCGAATCAAGAAAGGATATGCCAGAATACAAAGCTTTTGTTGGTATAAGCTTTGAAATTCAGATAAGAACGATAATTCAAGATTCTTGGAGTGTTTTAGACCATAAAATAAAATATAAAAAGAGCATCCCAAATAGGTTAAAGCGCAGAATAAATACATTAGCTGCATTATTTGAACTTGCGGATAGGGAATTTAAAGAAATCCGTGTTGCAACAGATGATGAAATTAAGAAAGCAGAAGAGGATGACGTCGATGAACCGATGCCTCTTTTAATTGATCAGCCCGGACCGCCAAGGCCAATAAAGTCTAATGGAAGAGGGGGGTTAACCGCTTTCGGATTTCTTAGAATAGCAAAGCACTTCTTTAAAGATTATGAGTTTGATGATTATAAAGTTGACGGATTCACCGATGAAATTGTTTCCTTAGCGCCTAATATTACTCGAAATGATCTTAATGAATACATGAAGGCAACAATAACGAAAGTTAAACAATATAAGCAAGAGTTTGAAGAAAACCCTGAAAATAATGACACCTTGAATCCATATACTGTAATTCGGCACTGTTTATACTTGTGTAACCAAGATGTTTTTTCATCAATGCTAACAAATATGTCAAAACACTCTTTCGATGCTTGGCTTGCTAAAAACCCAGGATAAACTCCAAAATATATGGCACCATCTTCCCGAGCCAGCCATTACCAGCTGGCTTTATCTGTCATCACACACTGCGCCGCCAAGAGCCCGCTCAAGATCGGGCAAACACCGTTTTCCCGGCGGGCCGAGTATTCAAACGTAGCAACGTATCCCAAGTTAGAAATCGTTGGGATATTTCACGGCCATCAGCCGCCGTTCTGGATGCTCGGAAACAAAAAACCATCCCGCACGGGATGGTTTTTTATTGATGCCTCGAAAGGCCCAAGCCCCTCTCACCACCGCCCCTGGGGTGGCTGCTGGTTTCGCGACTCCACCATGGCAATCAGGATGGCCATCAGGCTTGATATCAGCATCAGTCCCATGGCGATGGGAAACGTCACCAGGACGTAAGAGAAACGCCCGATCTCTGCCGCCGGAGAGTCCGATAGCATTATCATTGGCAAGGGGAATACCAATAACAGGGCCAGGTAAAACATGATCCTGGCGATCATCAGGGGGGTCTTGAGGGACTGGGTCACTATTTTTCGGTACGGCCACATGATGGTTTGCTCCCTGCACTGTGGTGTTGTTGTTATCGATAAGCCGCGCCTTCGAGGTATCTGCGGCCCTGCTCGTCCATGAAAGCTTCAAGCAGCACCCTGATTAACAGCCACAAGGCGCCGGGTCAATGGCCCGCATCGAGTCTTTTCAACCGGGTTTTTCCCCCTCCATTTTATTGTCCTGCCCCTGCCTGCCTTGCTGGGCAGAGTGCGCAATCCATCAGCAACAGGCCGCAGCAACCGCTGAAACAGAGGATCCTGGCAGTAGGTTGTGATACGCCGCCATGCGGGGAGTTGTGCCCGGGCTCCCACTGTGGTGCGGCGCCAGCGGGGATGGCTCAGAGAGAGGGCCATCGAGTGGCTGGCATCAAGCTTCCGCCGCCAGCAGCGTGGTGCCGTAGGAGTTATCTATGGTGCAGCGCCACTCTCCATCCGTCTCCTTGCGAAACACATAGGTGGCACGCCGGTTCTCGTCGATCCATCCCTCCCCGCCCGGGTAGCGCAGCCGGGTCTGCATGATCACCAGGGCATTGTCGGCCCCCTCGATCACCTCCATGGCCCCCTGAGTCACCTCAAGCTGGCCGTCAAAGTAATCCGAGATCGCAGTGAAGGCGCGGCGGATGGCGGGGATGCCGCGCACCACCATGCCAGGTTTGACCACCAGGGCGGCGTCTTCGGCGTAGAAGGCCATCAGGGCGTCGAAGTCGCGCCGGGAAATGGCGGCGTCACAGGTCTCGATCAATGTGCGAAGGGGATGCTGACTCATGCCGTGCTCCTTGTTTCAGGGTGATCTGGGCGGGATTCCCCGCGCTATGACGGACATAAAAAATCCCCCGCTCTCGTGAAAAAGCGGGGGATCGTCAGCGTCTCATGGCGGCTTAACCGAGCAGGAAGGCCTTGAGGCGGCCAAAGTCGGCGGGCAGGTCGTGGGACAGCAGGGGCAGCGCGGCGTGCTTGGCGAGCGGGCCAGGCAGCGGCACGTCCAGCCCCAGGATCTCGTCCACCGACTCCTTGAACTTGGCCGGGTGGGCGGTGCAGAGGAAGACCCCTACCTCGTCCTCGGCGAGCTGCTCGTTCAGCAGATCCCAGGCAATGGCGCCGTGGGGCTCGCACAAGTAATCCAGCTGGTGCAGGCGTTTAAGCGCATCGCGAGTCTGGGCGTCGTCACGCATGCCTGACCCTAAGGTTTCCAGCGCCCAGCCGTTGCGGCGGCACAGTTCTTCCACGCGCGGCCAGTTGTTGGGGCGGCTCACGTCCATGGCGTTGGACAGGGTCGCGACCGTCTGGTGCGGCTCCCACTGGCCGGTCTTGAGGTAGCGCGGCACGGTGTCGTTGGCGTTGGTGGCGGCGATAAAGCGCTTCACCGGCAGCCCCAGCGCCTTGGCGATAAGACCCGCGGTGAGGTTGCCGAAGTTGCCGGACGGCACGCTGATGACCGCCTTGGCGCGATCGGCTTTCGGCAGCTGGGCCACGGCCTCGAAGTAGTAGCAAACCTGGGCCAGCAGGCGGCTGATGTTGATGGAGTTGGCCGAGTTCAGGCCGATGGCGGTCTTGAGCCCTTCATCGTCGAAGGCATCTTTCACCAGCGCCTGGCAGGCATCGAAGTCGCCGTCGATGGCGAGGGTGCGGATGTTGCCCCCTAAGGTGCAGAACAGCGCCTCCTGCAAGGGGCTGATCTTGCCCTTCGGATAGAGGATCACCACCTCGATCCCCTCCAGGCCGTAGAAGGCGTGAGCCACGGCGGCGCCGGTGTCGCCTGAGGTGGCGGTGAGGATGGTGATCTTGTCGTTGGTACGGAAGGCGGCCAGACACTGGGCCATGAAGCGTCCACCGAAGTCCTTGAACGCCAGGGTCGGGCCGTGGAACAGCTCCAGGGCATAGGTGCCATCTTTCAGCTTCACCAGGGGGGCCGGGAAGGTGAAAGCGGCGTCGATAAGCTCGCTTACCTTGGCAGCCGGCACTTCGTCACCCAGCAGGTGGCTCAGGATACGAGCAGAGCGCTCGGCGAGCGGCAGGTCCAGCAGGGCATCCACGTCGGCCAGCGGCTCCAGGGTTTCCGGGAAGAACAGCCCCTGCTCGCGGCCCAGCCCCTGGCGCACCGCCTGGGCAAAGCTCACCTGTTCACTCTTGTCCTTGATGTTGTAAAGATTCATAGCTCGCTTCCTGTTACCCGTGCCCCGGCCATGTCCAGTTTGCAGACCCGGGCAAATCCATCTTCATTGCGCACGAAGTGCGCTTCCATCCACTCTTTCATTCGTTCGGCCTGGGCCGGATCCTTCATCACCACGAACACAGTGGGACCGGACCCCGAGATGCCGGTGGCCAGCGCCCCGTTCTGGGCCGCCTGGGCCCGCACCTCGTTGAAGCCTTCAATCAGGGCCGCGCGATAAGGCTCGGCGATCACGTCTTTCAATACGCTGGCGGCCAGCCCTTCCTGACCGCTGTAGCTGGCGTGCACGAAGGCGGCCAGCCGGCGGCCATAGGTGAGGCAGTCCTGACGGCGATACTGGGCCGGAAGGATGGCGCGGGCGGCGGCAGTCGAAACCACTGTGCCCGGGTAGCAGACCACCCAGTACCACTCGTCAAAGACCGGGATGCCCTGGCTGATGACCCCCCCCTCCTCCAGCACCAGCTGCATGCCGCCCAGATAACAGGGCGCCACGTTGTCGTAGTGGACGGAGCCGGAGATCTTGCCCTCCATCTCCCCCATCAGCAGCAGCATGTCGTGTTCATTGAGGGGCGCGCCGTGGAAGGCGTTCAGGCCCTCCAGCGCCGCCACCACGCTGCAGGCGCTGGAGCCGAGGCCCGAGCCTACCGGCAGGTTCTTCTCCAACACCATCTCCAGGGGTTGGAGCCCGAGGCCGCGCTTCTCCAGCGCCTCCCCGTAGGCGACCCAGCAGTCGTAGAGGATGTTCTTTTTGGGGTCATCCGGCAACTTGTGGGCATAGCGGCCCACGGAGGAGAGGGCGAAGGGCACCTCTGCCGATTTGACCTGGACGCGGTCACCCAGCAGGGAGCCATCCACGGGGGCGAGCGCCGCCCCCAGTACGTCAAAGCCCACGCTCAGGTTGGCGCTGGAGGCCGGTGCATAGGCCACCACGCTGCCACCCACTTCCACATTCGGGTTCATCGCTGAACTCATGCTTATAACTCCTGCTTCCAGTTCTGGGTGCGCAGCACGTCGGCGAAGACGCCGGCGGCGGTCACTTCGGTCCCTGCGCCATAGCCGCGCAGCACCAGGGGGATGGGCTGGTAATAGGTGGAGAAGAAGGCGAGCGCGTTCTCCCCGTCTTTCACCTTGAACAGCGGCTCGTCACCGCCCACCGCCTTGATGGCGACCTTGCACTTGCCCCCCTCGATGGAGCCGACGTAGCGCAGCACCTTGCCTTCACGCTGGGCCGCCGCGAACTGGTCGCGGAACCAGCCGTCGGCCTCGGGCAGACGGGCCATGAAGGCTTCCACGTCGCCGCTGACGTCGAAGCCCGGCGGCAGCGCCTGCTCCACCTCTACGTCGGAGAGCTCCAGCGCCATGCCGGCCTCACGGGCCAGGATCAGCAGCTTGCGGGCCACGTCCATGCCGTTCAAATCGTCGCGGGGATCCGGCTCGGTGAAGCCGTTGCCGCGGGCGATCTGGGTGGCCTCTGAGAAGGCCATGCCCTCGTCCAGCTTGCCGAAGATAAAGGAGAGGGAGCCGGACAGGATGCCGTCGAAGGCGCGCAGCTTGTCGCCGGCCTTGATCAGGTTCTGCAGGTTCTCGATGACCGGCAGGCCCGCGCCCACGTTGGTCTCGTACAGGAACTTGCGGCGGGTCTGGCGGGCGGTGCGGCGCAGCGCCTTGTAGTAATCCAGGGACCCGGTGTTCGCCTTCTTGTTCGGGGTGACCACGTGGAAGCCGGCCGCCAGGAAGTCGGCGTACTGGACGGCCACGGCCTCGCTGGAGGTGCAATCCACGATCACCGGGTTGATGAGGTGGCTCTCTTCCACCAGCTTCTTCACCGCCTCCAGGCTGAAGCTGCCTTGCGCCTCCACCAGCTGCTCACGCCAGTTGGCGAGGTTCAGGCCATCCTTGTTGACAGCCATCTGGCGGCTGTTGGCGATGCCCACTACCCGCAGGCCAGTGCCCTGCTCGGCCAGGACCGGCTGCTGGCGGGCGATCTGATCCACCAGGGCCGCACCGACGCCGCCCACGCCGACCACGAAGAGGTCGATGAACTGCTGGCTGCCAAAGAAGTTCTGGTGGCACGCCTTGATGGCTTCCGCCACCTTGCCGGAGCGCACGACCGCAGAGATGGAACGCTCGCTCGACCCCTGCGCGATGGCGACGATGTTGATGGACGCCTGGGCCAGGGAGGTAAAGAAGCGGGCCGCCATCCCCTTGCTGGTGCGCATGCCGTCACCGATCAGGGAGATGATGGCGAGATCGGTCATGATCTCGAGCGGATCCAGCAGCTGGTTCTTGAACTCCAGCTCGAACTCGCGCTCCAGCACCTTGCGGGTCTTGTCGCTGTCGTAGCTGTGGATACAGAAGCTGACGCTGTACTCGGAGGACGACTGGGTGATCAGCACGATGCTGACCCCGGCGCGGGAGACGGCGGAGAAGATGCGACCCGCCATGCCCACCATGCCCTTCATGCCGGGGCCGGAGACGTTGAACATGCACATGCCGGAGAGATCCGAGATGGCCTTCACCTTCAGATCGTCCTCCCCCTGGTCGACCCCGATGAGGGTGCCCGGACCCTGGGGGTTGAAGCTGTTCTTGATGAGGCAGGGGATGTGGAACTGGGCCACGGGGGCGATGGTTTTCGGGTGCAGCACCTTGGCGCCGAAATAGGAAAGCTCCATCGCCTCCTTGTAGGAGAGGGTTTTCAGCAGATAGGCATCCGGCACCAGGCGCGGGTCGCAGTTGTAGCAGCCCTCCACGTCGGTCCAGATCTCGCAGCACTCGGCGTCCACGCAGGCGGCCAGCACGGCGGCGGAGTAGTCGGAGCCGTTACGGCCCAGCAGCACGGTTTCGCCCTTGTCGCTGCCACCGGTGAAGCCCGGCATCAGGTAGAGACAGTCGGAGCGCAGACCCTTGGCGGCGAAGCGCAGGCGGGAGGCTTCGATGTCCACGTGGGCTTCGAGGTAGCCGCCGTCGGTGACCAGCAGCTGCTCTGGCACGATGAGATCCAGTTCGAGGCCGCGCACCCGCAGCAGTTCGTGCATGAAGGCGATGGAGAGATTTTCGCCCCGGCTCAGGATGCGGGCCTGGACGTTGTCCGGGCAGAGCCCCAGCAGACGCACCCCCTGCATCAGCCGCTCGACCTGATCCAGCTCGGCGGTGAGGCGGCTTTGCAGCGCCTTGTCATCGAGGGCCGGGTAGGCGGCCTTCAGGCCCGCCAGCAGGCGGGAGAAGATGCCGTTGATCTCGAACAGGGTGCTGCTGGCATCCATGCCGCGGCTGGTCTGTTCCACCAGGGCCACCAGGTGGTTGGTCACCTTGGCCGGTGCCGACAGCACCAGGGCTACCTGGGACTGCCCGTGGGTGTTTACCGCGATATCGGCGACCCGCAAGAAACGCTCTGCATCGGCCAGTGACGACCCGCCAAACTTCAACACTCTCATCGCTTTCTCTCCCTGTAATCCGTTGAAAATCAGTCTGAAATTGCCCCAACAAAAAAGGCCCGTACTGGGTGGGTACGGGCCTTTTTCTGATTTCTGTGCTTGTTCGTCAGCGCATCAACCGGCCCCAGTGCCACCTGTGGTGGTACCGGTAATAATGGTGGTGGTGATGACGTTGGTGAATAGCTGCATGACGAACACTCTTGAACGAAGCTGGCTTTTAGCAATACCGCGCCGGACGTCGGGCTGTCAACCTAAACCTCCTTGCCAAACTTGCGGGCGAGGTCTTTGCAGAGCAGATGGAGCATATTCAGATCCCGTTGCGGCAGCATGGGCACTCGGTCCATCACCCACTGATGCAGTTTTTCATCCTGCGAAACACCGAGATCATTAAGCAATTCTGCTGTTTTTGATTTCAGCACGCGAACCTGCCCGGTGCTCTCAAAATTTTCTGCTACCGACCGGGATTCGTCGACCGGCTGGTCATCCAGCAGGGGGCTCAGCTCATAGGCGTACAGCATGATCGCCTGCCCCAGGTTCAGGGACGGGTAGCTCACCTTGAGGGGCAGGTAGCTGATGAGATCGACCTGGGCGAGCTGCTCGTTGGAGAGGCCCGACTCCTCGCAGCCAAACACGATGGCCACCTTCTCAAGGGAGGGCTTGGCGCGGATCTGCTCGCGAATTTCCCCCGGGGTGAGGTAGTGCTGGTAGCGGCCGCGCTGGCGGGCCGTGGTGGCGATCACCAGATCCATGTCGGCCAGCGCCTCTTCCAGGGTGTCGAAGGCCGACGCCTCAGCCAGGATCTCCTGCGCCCCGTGGGCCACCCAGCTCGCCTCCTCCTCTTCGTGTACCCGGCTCCCTACCAGCCGCATGGCATCGAAGCCCATGGTTTTCATGGCGCGGGCGGCAGCCCCCACATTGGCGGCGCGGGCGGGTGACACCAGCACAAAATAGAGTTTCATCGGGTTCTCTCCTGGATGGGGCCGACGCCGCGAACGGCTGCGAAACGCCGGCAAAACAGGGGCGCAATCTACCGTTTATCCCCGAAGATTGCCACTTGAACAGATGTTTGGATGTTGCCATAGTGGCCCAGGGAGTGACCCGTTTTGCTCCTGGCACAGATGCCATCGGCCCGCCAGATCACAAGGAAGAGAGAGATGCAGCAGCCATTGGAGCAGGCCGTCGCCGAGACTATCCTGCAACGCTTCGAGTCGTTTTACAGCCGCTTTCTCGAGATAACCCAGGGCAGCAAGAGCCGCTTCGAGAACAGCGACTGGCTGGGGGTGCAGCTCGCCGGGCGCGAGCGCATCCGCCTCTATGATCACCACGTCGGCGCCACCACGGCCCAGATCAAGCAGATGATGGGGGAGCATCACGCCACCCAGTCCCTGCTCAAGCAGGTGAAGGGGGCCTTCAGCGATCTGCTGCCCCGCTGCGAAAACTTCGAGGTGGCGGAGTCCTTCTTCAACTCCGTCTATCGCCGGATCTTCCGCCATCGCAACATCCGCGACGAGAACCTCTACATCCACCCCTTCGTGAGCCGCGGCGATCATCCCGACCTGAGCGCCCTGCTGCGGGTCTATCGCACCGATCTCGCCCACCTGCCCCAGACCCTGAGCCAGCTGCTCGGGGATTACAGCTTCACCCTGCCCTATGAGGACAAGCAGCGGGACATCATCGACATCCACCGCCACCTGGCCGAGAGCGGCCCCGCCATCCTGCAGGAGGAGCCGTTCGCCATCGAGCTGCTCAAGGAGGTGTTCTATCGCAACAAGGGGGCCTATCTGGTGGGGCTCATCAGGGTGAAGGGGCAGGTGCTGCCCTTCATCCTGCCCCTGCTCAGCACGGGCCAGAGCATCTATGTGGACACCGTCATCTTCGAGCCGGAGCTGGCCTCCATCGTGTTCGGCTTCGCCCGCGCCTACTTCATGGTCTATGCCCCAGTGCCGGCGCTCTTCGTCGCCTTCCTGCGCCAGATCATGCCCCGCAAGCCGGACTACGAGATCTACAACGCCATCGGCTGCCAGAAGCACGGCAAGACCGAGCTCTATCGCCACTATCAGCAGCACCTGGCCCAGAGCCGGGAGCAGTTCGTCATCGCCCCCGGCATCAAGGGGATGGTGATGAGCGTGTTCACCCTCCCCTCCTACGACGTGGTGTTCAAGGTGATCAAAGACGAATTCACCCCGCCCAAGGAGGTGAGCCACGAGCAGGTCAAGGAGAAGTACCGCCTGGTGAAACAGCACGACAGGGTGGGGCGCATGGCCGATACCCAGGAGTTCACCAACTTCGAGTTTCCGCTGGACCGCATCTCCCCGGCGCTCCTGGCCGAGCTCAAGGCGGTGGCCCCCTCGGCCCTCACCATCACGGCCGACAAGCTGGTGATAAGACACCTCTATACCGAGCGCAAGATGATCCCGCTGAACCTCTATCTGGATCAGGCGGACGAGCAGCAGACCCGGCTCGCACTGGAGGAGTACGGCAACGCCATCCGCCAGCTCGCGGCGGCCAACATCTTCCCCGGCGACATGTTGTTCAAGAACTTCGGGGTGACCCGCCACGGCCGGGTGGTCTTCTACGACTACGACGAGATCTGCTACATGACGGAGTGCAACTTCCGCCAGATCCCGCCACCGCGCTACCCGGAAGACGAGTGGAGCGCCGAGCCCTGGTATTCGGTGGCGCCGAACGACATCTTCCCCGAGGAGTTCGCCACCTTCCTGCTGCAAAAACCCCAGGTGCGGGAGATCATGATGCAGCTGCACAAGGAGTTGTTCGATGCCAACTACTGGAAGCGGCTGCAGAGCAACATCAAGGAGGGGGTGTTCGAGGACGTCTATCCCTACCGGCGCAAGAAGCGCTTTCGCTTTCAGCGGGGGGGCTGACCCTCGGCCCCGCGATCAAAAAGGGACGCCACGGCGTCCCTTTTGCACATCCCTGTCACACTGTGGTGCGGGCGTTGGTCTGCGACAGACTCTGACGGCACCAGATTATTTGACGGCGTTGAAGGTCAGCAGCGTCGCCTTGCCGGCATCCTGGAGCACCAGCTGATCGCCGGTCACCTGGAAGCCTGCCACCTTCTCCAGCGCTTTCAGGTAGTCCATCTCCTTGCTCATCTGATCTCCGATGCACATCATGCGGGTCGCCCCGATGGGACCGAGCGTCAGCACGCCGTCGCCCTGCTGGGTAATGCCGCCAAAGTAGCGGTTGCAGCCGCCCTTGCCCACAACCTTGTCACCGGCAAGCTGCAGGGTGAAGGTGTCACCGCTCGCCCCTTGCAACTGCCAGGTCGATGCCTGCAGTTCGGCCATTGTGGACCCCGTCGTCATGGCGCAGCCTCCCAGGGCCAGTGCGGCCAGCAGGATCAGTTTTTTGTTCATGAGTTCACCTCGTGATGGAGATTATCGTGAAGACACAGAGTGAGGGGCCTGTGTAACACGACTCCTCCCCCCGTCAAAACTCTTTTATTGTGATCGGGGTTCCCTTTACAGCCCGCTGGCATGTGCCATGCTTGTAGTCCTGTTCGGGCCCAAGGAGGGGAAACGAATGGCCAGGTCTCTCGTCATCGCACTCGCATCCAGCCTCGCCTTCTCGGCCCAGGCCGCCGACTGGAGTTTTCTCCAGACAGATGCAGACAACTCGCTCTACGTGAAGAGCTATTCCGGCATCCTGCTCGGCAATCAGGCCCACCCGGGCGACAACTTTGACATCTGGCTCATCAATACCGGCTACCAGTATCCGGTGGAGGACGACATCAGCCTCTACATGGAGGCGGGGCCCGCCATCGGCACCGACAGTGACCGAGCCGGCTTCAATATCAGCTCAGGGGTGCGCTATCGCGTCTCCCCCTCCCTCAACATCGGCAGCCAGCTCAAGCAGCTGGAGGTGAGCAAGCCCAGCACCCTGGTGGAGCTCAACAGCAGCCTGCTGGTGACGCCGCAACTGGCCATCACCGCCAACTACGGCGTCAGCGCCTTCAGCACCGAGCAATTCCTCACCCTGGGCGTGGGCTTCAACTTCTGAGGCCTCAGAGCAGGCGTGCGCCGCTCACCAGCACACCGTTGAGGTCGGCGTAGACATAGTCACCCGGGGCTATGGTCACGCCGGCAAAGGAGACCACCGCATCCAGTGTACCCAGCCCCCGTTTCTCGGTCTTGACCGGGCAGGGCGCCAGCGCCTTGACCCCGAGCGCCAGCGTGGCCAGGGTGCCCACATCGCGCACCGCGCCGTTGATCAGGATCCCCTCCCACCCCTGCTCCACCGCCTTGATGGCCAGTTGATCCCCGAGCAGTGCCCGGCGCAGGGAGCCTCCCCCGTCGATGACCATCACCTTGCCCTGGCCGGGCCGGTTCACCAGCTCCCGCACCAGGCTGTTGTCCTCGAAACAGGAGAGGGTCACCGCCTCGCCGTGAAACAGCGCTTTGCCGCCATAGTCGTGAAACAGGGGATCGGCCACCTGCAGGGTGTCACCGTGTTGATCGCAAAGGTCGGGCAGTAGGTCCAGCATGCTCATCATCCTTCCATGGAGTGAAATCTGTGCGCTCATTCTTTCATCATGGGGAGGGTCTGACAATCCGGGACCTGGGCAGCCCGTCCAGATGGGTGAGCTCTTACTCTCCCCTTCGTCACGCAGAAGGGCGGATCCGCCAGCGGGACGCCAGCCGCCCCAGATGGCAGGGCGCCCCCTGGAGCAAAACGGGCACCAGCCAGAGCTCACCGCCCTCCACCCAGTAGAGGGCATTCTGCCCGAAGCGGGCGGCCAGCCTGACGGCTTCGGCCTGCGAGAGTGGCAACAGCAGGGAAGCCTCCTGCCAACGCTCGTCTTCATCGCTCCCCCACACCGGCAGGACGGGGAGCTCGTCCACCTGCCGCATCAGGGCCCGCTGGCGGCGGGCATTGCGACGCGGCGCCACCCAGCGGCTGGCCGGGTTCCAGGCCGTGACGATGGCATAGGCAGGCCAGTCCGGCGGTGCAGAGGGGGCAATGAAGCACACTTTTCTGTAGTTTTCCCACAAAGTCATGTCAACCACATGTTACATCCCATTACATTTATTAAGGGCGAAAAAGCGGGCCAGCCCAAGTATGATGCAGCGAACTCGGGGATTGACTTATATCAAACCCGAGTTAAAAAGTTGCTATCTGACGGCAAAGAGTGTTGTTATGCGCCTGTTAACTGATAAAATGCAGCAACTTTTGTAATGGACTACCTCTCCGGACACCTCTCGATCAGACTTGTTGAGAGCCTATGGATGGCACAGGGACGCTTGCCAACATAGTTACCAAATTCGCGATGATTCGACCTGATTTTCATACCCAGGATGACGTAATAAATTTTCAGGACCGGTCGGATAACGCCAAAGAGTGTTAAAATTTCGATAATTAACTGATAAGAATCTGGGAATACTCATGCAAACACCACATATTCTGATCGTCGAAGACGAGCTGGTCACCCGCAATACACTCAAGAGCATCTTCGAGGCCGAAGGCTACATCGTGCTGGAAGCCAACAATGGCGACGAGATGCACCAGGCCCTGACCAGCCATACCATCAATCTGGTGATCATGGACATCAACCTGCCGGGCAAGAACGGTCTGCTGCTGGCGCGCGAACTGCGTGAGGATGACAATATCGCCCTGATGTTCCTGACCGGCCGTGACAACGAGGTGGACAAGATTCTGGGCCTGGAGATCGGTGCCGATGACTACATCACCAAGCCGTTCAACCCCCGCGAGTTGACCATCCGCGCCCGCAACCTGCTGAGCCGCACCATGAACGTGGCCGCCGGTGGCGAAGAGAAGAAACTGGTGGAGCGTTACCTGTTCAATGGCTGGGCCCTGGACATCAACAGCCGCGCGCTGGTCAGCCCGGCGGGCGACATGTTCAAGCTGCCGCGCTCCGAATTCCGTGCCATGCTGCACTTCTGCGAAAACCCGGGCCAGATCCAGACCCGTGCCGAGCTGCTCAAGAAGATGACCGGCCGCGAGCTCAAGCCTCACGACCGTACCGTGGATGTCACCATCCGCCGCATTCGCAAGCACTTCGAGAGCGTGGGCGACACCCCCGAGATCATCGCCACCATCCACGGTGAAGGCTACCGTTTCTGCGGTGAGCTGGAGCAGGAATAAGCCGGCTCCCGTGTGTGAAGCGAGAGGCGCCTGTTGGCGCCTCTTCTGTTTGTGGCAGCCACTGCAGTAGAGGCGTGAAAGAAGCGCAAAACAAAAAGCCCACTCGACGGAGTGGGCTTTTTGCATGAACGCTGGAGCGGGCAGCGGGAATCGAACCCGCATCATCAGCTTGGAAGGCTGAGGTAATAGCCATTATACGATGCCCGCTAGGCATCTAAACCTGCTGGTCTGATGGGTCATCCCATGACAGAGAGCGATTCGGCGGAGGTGATGACAAGCTTGGTCATCATCTGGAATGTGGAGCGGGTGATGGGAATCGAACCCACGTATGCAGCTTGGGAAGCTGCCGTTCTACCATTGAACTACACCCGCGTCAGTGGCCTCTACTATATGCATTTTGCCGCCGAGCGCAATCACCGACTTCGCATTTTTTGCCATAAATCAAGCTGTTCGGCCAACTATTGAGCATGAAGCTGGTTTTTCAAACAAAGGCGCCCACAGAGCCGGATTTGCAAGGTTGCCAAGCCGTGGGGGCGACGATAGTCTTGCGCCACTCATTTGAGGAGGCGGTGAATGGACAAGAACAGGCAGAAACATCTCTATGGCTGGTTGCGCAAGCAGTCGGGCCATGGCCGACGCTGGATCGGTTTTTCCATCGCCCTCGGGCTGGGTCAGGGCGTCCTGATGGTGATGCAGGCCTGGCTGCTGGCGACCCTGCTCCACGGTTTCATCATCGAGGGTTCGACCCCTGAGCAATCCGCCCCCCTCTTCGTCAGCCTGCTGCTGGTGACCCTGACCAAGGCCGCACTGGCCTATGGGCGCGAGGTGGCCAGCTTCAAAGCGGGCAGCGCGGTGCGTCAGGCCATTCGCGAGCTGGTGCTCACCCGCCTCGCCCGCCTTGGCCCCGCCTATATCCAGCGCCGCCCCGCCGGCAGCTGGACCAGCCTGCTGCTCGAGCAGATCGAAGAGATGCAGGATTTCTTCTCCCGCTATCTGCCCCAGATGGCCATAGCCGTCTTCATCCCCCTGGTGATCCTGGTCTCCGTCTTCCCGGTCAACTGGGCGGCGGGCCTGATCCTGCTCGGCACCGCCCCCCTGATCCCGCTCTTCATGATCTTGGTGGGTGTGGGCGCCGCCGATGCGAACCGCCGCAATTTCCAGTCGCTGGCACGCCTCTCCGGTCACTTCCTCGATCGCCTCAAGGGGTTGCGTACCCTGCAACTCTTCATGCGCACCCGGGCGGAGGGTGACGCCATCCGCGACGCGTCGGAAGATTTTCGCGAGCGCACCATGGAGGTGCTGCGCCTCGCGTTCCTGAGCACCGCCGTGCTGGAGTTCTTCGCCGCCATCGCAGTGGCCCTGGTGGCCGTCTATTTCGGGTTCTCCTATATAGATCACCTCAACTTTGGCAGTTATGGCGTCAAGGTCACGCTCTTTACCGGCCTGTTCGTGCTCTTCCTCGCCCCCGAGTTCTACGCCCCCCTGCGAGAGCTCGGCGCCCACTACCACGCCAAGGCGCAGGCCATCGGCGCCGCCGAACAGCTGCTGGAGTTTCTGGAAGCCGAGGTCAGCGAGCCGGCCTCGGGAACGACCCCCTTCCACGCCCAGGGTCCCATCCGGGTGGAGGCTTGCGCCCTGGAGGTGCTGAGCGCCGAGGGCAAGGTGCTGGTCGGCCCCCTCGATTTCACCCTGGAAGCCGGCACGCGCACCGCCCTGGTCGGCATCAGCGGGGCGGGCAAGAGCTCCCTGGTCAACGCCCTGCTCGGCTTTGCCCCCTATCGCGGTTCCCTTCGCGTCAACGGCGTGGAGCTCCACACCCTGGACATCAGCCAGTGGCGCATGCAACTGGGCTGGCTCTCCCAGAATCCGCAGCTCTTCCACGCCTCCTTGCGAGACAACCTGCTGCTGGCCAAGCCCGCTGCGAGCGATGCGGAGCTCGAGGCGGTGCTGACTCGGGCAGAGGCCTGGTCCTTCGTCAAGGAGAAGGGGCTGGACTACCGCGTCGGGGATCAGGCCGGTGGTCTCTCCGTCGGTCAGGCACAGCGCATCGCCCTGGCCCGCACCCTGCTCAAGGAGACCCAGATGATGGTGCTGGATGAACCCACCGCCAGCCTGGATCGCCACTCGGAGCGCGCCATCATGGGCACGCTCGAACAGGCCGCACAAGGCCAGACCCTGCTGATGATCACCCATCGCCTCGACCAGCTCAGCCAGATGGACAACATCCTGGTGCTGGAGCGCGGCCAGCTGGTGGAACAAGGCCAGTTCGCACGGCTCAGCGAAGCCCGCGGGCCCTTCGCCCGCCTCCTGTCCCAGCACCAGTCACAAGGTTTCGGAGACTCTCTCGATGACTGATCTACTGCCGTTCCTGCGTCTCTATCGCCAGCACTGGCTCAGCCTCTCCCTGGGCCTGCTGCTGGCCCTGGTCACCCTGGTGGCCGGCATGGGGCTGCTCTCCCTCTCGGGCTGGTTCCTCTCCGCTGCCGCGGTGGCCGGGCTGGCCGTCGCCACCCGGGACACCTTCAACTACATGACCCCGGCGGGCGGGGTGCGCTTCTTCTCCATCGTGCGCACCGCCAGCCGCTGGGGCGAGCGGGTGGTGAGCCACGATGCCACCTTCCGGGTGCTGACCCGGCTGCGGGTCTGGTTCTGGGAGAAGCTCTCCCCCCTCTCCCCCGGCTCCCTGGCCGGCTTTAGGCAGGCGGACTTGCTCAACCGCCTGGTGGCCGACATCGACGCCATGGACCACGTCTACCTGCGCCTCATCACCCCCATAGGAGCGGCGCTGCTGAGCTGTGCCGGGCTGGTGTTCTTCCTCTCCTTCTTCGACAGCCGCCTCGCCCTGACCCTGGGCGCCATCCTGCTGTTTGGCATGCTGGCCCTGCCCCTGGTCTTCTACTTTGCCGGGCGCGCACCGGGCCGCCGGCTCATCGCCGAGAAGTCCAGCCTGCGCACCCGCCTGGTGGACTATCTGGACGGTCATGCCGAACTGCAGATGTTCGCCGCCGCCCCCGGGGCGCTCGCCGAGTTGCAGCAGGCGGAACGGGCTCTGATCCAGGCCCAGGCCCGCATGGCCAGGGTCAGTGGTCTGGCCGCGTTCTCGGTCCAGCTGCTGAGCGGCTGGACCCTGACCCTGATGCTCTGGCTGGCCGGTCACGGCGTCGGGGGCAGTGTCCCCGACCCCATCACGGCGCTGATGGTGTTCGCCACCCTGGCGAGCTTCGAGGCGCTGCTGCCGCTGGCGGGCGCCTTCCAGCACCTCTCCACCAGCCTCACCTCGGCCCGCCGCCTCAACGAGATCCTGCAGGAGGCCAAGGCGCCTGCGTGGGGAGAGGATCAGGCCCCCGCCAGCGCGGGCGCCTTGCAGGTGCGAGATGTCCATTTCACCTATCCGGACCAGGACGGCCCCGTGCTGCAGGGCTGCACCCTGCAACTGAACGCGGGCGAGAAGCTCGCTCTGCTGGGGCAGACCGGCTGCGGCAAGTCCACCCTGATGGGGCTGCTGACCCGGGAGTGGACGGCGCAGTCCGGGGAGATCCTGCTGGACGGCAGACCCCTGACCCAGTACGGCGAGGACGCGCTGCGCGCCTCCTGCTCCGTCGTCAGCCAGCGGGTCCACCTGTTTGCCGATACCCTGCGCGGCAACCTCAGGCTGGCCGCCCCCAACGCCAGCGATGAGCGGCTGACGGAGGTGCTCACCCAGGTGGGTCTCGCCAGCCTGCTTGAGCATGAGGAAGATCAGACCGAAGCCGGGCTGGACGCCTGGCTCGGGGATGGTGGCCGTCCGCTCTCCGGCGGTGAGCGCCGCCGTATCGGCATCGCTCGCGCCCTGCTGCACGACGCGCCGCTCTGGCTGCTGGACGAGCCGACCGAAGGGCTCGACAGCCAGACCGAGCGGGAGATCATGGATCTGCTGCTGACCCTGGGGGCAAATCGCACCCTGCTACTCATCTCCCACCGTCTGCTGGGACTGGAGCGGATGGACAGGGTCGCCCTGATGGAAGAGGGGCAGATCCGCCTGTGTGCCCCGCATCAGACGCTGCTTGCCGACGACTATTACCGCAGCCTGCACCAGCGGCTGGCTCCGGTCTGATCGCAGTCACCCGAGGGGCGCCGGTGCGCCCCTCTCTCATCCAGAGACCCTGCTCACCAACGACGACTACCGCAGCCTGCACCAGCGTGCTCGCTTCTGCCTGATCCTCGTCACACCCTTCCCACCAGGCCAAAAATGGGGCTGGTCGCAGGCAGCGACTGGCCCCTATAATGCCCCTCTCACCGTTCAACAAGACATCGACATGAAACGCCTGATTCTATTGCTGCCACTCATCACCTCCGGTTGCGCCGACTTCTCCTTCAACAGCAATCTGGACAAGGAAAACTTCGACGAATACTTCAAGCCGGGCAGCGTCCGCATCTACGAGCCAAGCGAGCTCGCCGATCTCAACTACCTCTACCTTGGCACCGTCGAGGGGGAATCCTGCCAGAGCGATGCCAATCAGGCGGTGCCCAATGCCGGCGAGGCGCGCACCCTGGCCCGCCGCCGCGTGGCGGACATGGGCGGCAACGGTGTCAGCTTCGACAAATGCGCCGAGTTCAGCGACGTACCGGGCTGCCTGAAGCAGGTGATCTGCTACGGCCAGGCACTGAAAGTGGCCGAAGAGAAGTAAGGAGCCCGCCATGGCACTGGCCATAGTGCGTCTCGGCAGCCCCCGCCTCGCGGACGAGGGGCTGCGTATCGGTACCGTGCGCCGCCCGCCCCGCGGCGTGCCCAAGGCGGAGTTCGCCAGCCAGGATTGGTACGACGTCTGGTTCCCGAACCTGGCCCCCAGCGCCGAGACCATGAAGCTGGGCCAGAGCGCCGAGACCCCGGCCCAGTGGACGGCCTTCTGCAAGCAGTACAAGGCCGAGATGGCCGTCCCGGCCGCGAGGCACGATCTGGCCCTGCTGGCCGCCCTCTCCCACACCACCAACCTGTCGGTCGGCTGCTACTGCGAGCAGGAGTCCCGCTGCCATCGCAGCGTGCTGAGGGCACTGCTGGCCGAGTGCGGCGCGCTCCTGCGCTGACGCCCGAGGCAAAATGAAAAAAGAGAGGGCACCGGGGTGCCCTCTCTTTTTTATTGCCCTGTACTCCCTTATTCAGGCCTCCCCCAGCCGCCGGCGCAGCGCCTCCTCCTCTGCCCGGCTCATGCCCGCCAGCGGTCCCTGCGGGTTGCTCGCGAGCCACTCCACCAGATCGGCCACCGTCTCCTCCAGGGGGCGGAAGTTCAGGCCGTGGACGATGGCGGCCTCGGCGCTGATGCTGCCATAGCCCGCATACTCCGCCTGGGTGCTGGGCAACAGGGTCGGGTAGCTCTGCCAGGGCTCGACCCCCGCCTTTATCAGGGTGGCCCAGGGCCGCCACTGGGGTTGCAGTGCCGTCGCCGGCACCAGTCGGGCGGCGAGGCGTTCCACCCAGTCCGCCAGCGCGATGCCGGGCTTGAGCAGATTGAAGCACCCCTCCAGCCGTTGCTCGGCAGCCCGCAGCACGAACTCGGCACAGTCGCGCACATCAAGGTATTGCAGCCTGTCCTGCCCCTCCCCCGGCAGCAGCCAGGGCCCTCCCTGCTGTACCCGCCTCACCCACCAGGCCAGGCGCCCGGTCGGGTCGAAGGGGCCGCAGAGCACGCCGGGGCGCAGGATGCAGAGCCGCTCGCCCCAGCGCTCGCGATAGGCCGCCTCGCACCATACCTTGAGCGGGCCGTAATCGGTCGGGAGCGGATCCCCCATCTCATGCAGCGGCGCCGACTCATCCATCTCGGGCCGGGCGAAGTCACGATAGACGCTGATGGTAGAGATGAAGATGACCCGCTCGCAGCGCCCGAGCAGGACGTCTGAGAGCCTTTCTGCCTGCTCGGGGCGATAGCAGCAGGTGTCGATGGCGAGATCCCAGTGCAGCCCGTCCGCCTGCAGGGGCGTCAGGTCGAGATCCCTGTCCCCCTGCAACCGGGTCAGCTCGCGCCAGTCCGGGTGCTGGCGGTGGCCGCGATTGAACAGCGTCACCTCGTGGCCCCAGTCCAGGGCCAGCGAGGTCAGGTGGCGGCCCAGGAAGCCGGTGCCGCCGATAATCAGCAATTTCATCCCTGTCTCTCCTGTGCGGCGTGGCGCCCTGGCCACGTCCGGCATCTCCTTTGCGCACCACCCTACGCAAGTTCACGCCCGGGCACAGCCCCGCGCCCCCGGGTCTGCGACCCGGATCACAGGGGGGCGGCAACGCCCCGGCCGCCAGGGTGCCTGCGTTTTCGGCCCGCCTGTGCTACATTGCCGGGGTTTTCAGCCAGGACCCGCCATGAAGTTCGACATCGATACCCTCGGGATCATCCGCTCTCCCTACAAGGAGAAGTTCGCCATCCCCCGCCAGCCCGGCCTGGTCACCTCGGCCCGCGCCCGCCTCGAGCTGCTTCCCCCTTACGATCAGCAGGACGTGCTGCGCGGCATCGAGCAGTTCTCCCATCTCTGGATAAGCTTCGTGTTTCACCAGACCATGGCCCAGGGCTGGCATCCGACGGTGCGCCCGCCGCGCCTCGGCGGCAACGAGCGGGTCGGGGTCTTTGCCACCCGCTCCACCTTCCGCCCGAACCCCCTCGGCCTCTCCGTGGTCGAGCTGCACGGCGTCGGCCGGGCACGGGGCAAGCTCTGGCTGGAGCTGGGGGCGGTGGACTTGCTCGATGGCACCCCCGTCGTCGACATCAAGCCCTACATTCCCTATGCCGACAGCCTGCCTCACGCCCGTGGCGGCTTCGCCCCGGATGCCCCCACCCCGCCGCTGTCGGTGAGCTTCAGCCCCCAGGCCGAGCAGCAGCTCGCCCCCTGGCTCAAGGCCCACCCAGAGCTGCGCCAGCTGGTGAGCGAGGTGCTGGCCCAGGATCCGCGCCCTGCCTACAAGCAGGGCAAGCCGGACGACAAGGAGTATGGGGTCAGGCTGTTCGACGTGAACGTGCGCTTTCGCATCAGCGAGCCGACGTGCGAGGTGCTCGCCATCGAGCCTGCGAACTGAGCGCCCCGAACAGACAAAAAAACCACCCGTACGGGTGGTTTTTTTCTGCCTGACGATGGCCCTCAGCGACGTTGCAGCAGCAGGCTGCCGATGGAGTAGCCGGCCCCGAAGGAGCAGAGCACGCCGCGAGCCCCGCTCGGCAAGTCCTGGTTGAACAGGTGGAAGGCGATGACCGAGCCCGCCGAGCTGGTGTTGCCGTAGCGGTCCAGGATCACCGGCGCCTCCTGCTGGCTGGCATCGTGGCCCAGCAGCTTGCGCCCGATGAACTGGTTCATGGTGAGGTTGGCCTGATGGAGCCAGAGCCGGCTCAAGTCGTCCGCCGCCCACCCCTGCTCGTCGAGCTGGGCGGCAATCTGATCGCACACCAGGGGCAGCACCTCCTTGAACACCTTGCGCCCCTGCTGGCGGAACAGCTTGTCGTCCCCGTAGCGGGTGCGCGGACTGAAGCGGTTCAGGAAGCCGAAGTTGTTGCGGATGTTGTTGGAGTACTGGGTCACCAGCTTGCTCGCCACCAGCTGCCAGGGGTTGGCCACCTTGCAGTCGGATTCCCGCTCCAGCAGCACGGCGGTGCAGGCGTCGCCGAAGATGAAGTGGCTGTCTCTATCTCTAAAGTTGAGATGCCCCGAACAGATCTCCGGGTTCACCACCAGCGCCAGCCGGGCCGAGCCCGCCGCCAGCAGATCCGCCGCCGTCTTGATGCCGAAGGTGGCGGAGGAGCAGGCCACGTTCATGTCGAACGCCATGCCGCCCGCCCCCAGATAGTGCTGCAGCTCGATGGCCAGCGCCGGGTAGGGGCGCGGCATGTTGGAGGCCGCCACTATCACCAGGTCGATCTCCCCCGGCTCGCGACCGGCGGCGATCAGCGCCTGCTCGGCGGCCGCCACCGCCATCTCCACCATGATGGAGGGCTGCTCATCCGGACGCTCCGCCAGCAGGGGCTGCATGATGTCGGGATCCAGCACTCCTTCGCGGCTCACCAGATAGCGGCTCTTGATGCCGGAGGCCTTCTCGATGAACTCGCAGCTCGAGTGCTGCTTGGGAGAGAGCTGGCCCGCGTCGATGGCGGAGGCGTTCTCCTCGTTGTAGAGATCCACGTACTGGTTGAAGGCGGCCACCAGCTCTTCGTTGCTGACGGCATGGGGCGGGGTATAGAGGCCCGAGCCACTGATTACGATAGAGGTCATCTTTGCTCCTGGCCGGGTGCAGTCCCGGCTTGTCTGTTTTTTAGGGTTCAGAGGGTCACAGCTGGTCGATCGCAGCGGAGAGACCAGCCAGCGTCAGCGGGTGCATGCGCCCGCCAACCAATTCATTCATCAACTTGATGGAGGGGTGCCAGAGCCACTCCTGCCTGGGCAGAGGGTTGATCCAGACCATCCTGGGGAAGTGGTGCTGCAAACGCTCGAGCCACACCTGCCCCGGCTCCTCGTTCCAGTACTCCACGCTGCCCCCAGGCCAGGTGATCTCGTAGGGGCCCATCTTGGCGTCCCCCACGAAAATCACCCGGTAGTCGCTGCCATAGGTGCGCAGCAGCCGCAAGGTGTCGAAGCGCTCCTCGGTGCGCCGGGCGTTGTCCTGCCAGACGAAGTCGTAGAGGCAGTTGTGGAAGTAGAAGAACACCAGGTGCTTGAACTCGTGGCGCAGGGCCGAGAAGAGCCGCTGCACCTCGGCCACGTGGGCATCCATAGAGCCGCCCACATCGAAGAAGACCAGCAGCTTGACGCCGTTGTGGCGCTCGGGCCGCAGCTTCACATCGAGCCACCCCTGACGGGCCGAGCTCTGGATGGTGTCGTCGAGATCCAGCTCGGAGGGGCTGCCCTTGCGCACCCAGCGTCTGAGTTTGCGCAAGGCCAGCTGGATGGCGCGCTGGCCCAAAGCGTTCTCCTCGCTGAAGTTGCGATAGTGGCGCGCCTCCCACACCTTGGTCCCCCGGCCATGCCGGCCCTCTCCCCCCAGGCGGATCCCTTCCGGGTGATAGCCGCCGTGACCGAACGGGCTGCTGCCCCCCGTGCCCACCCACTTGTTGCCGCCGGCGTGGCGCTCCTTCTGCTCGCGCAGACGCTGGTTGAGGGTCTCCAGCAGCTTGTCGAGACCGCCAAGAGATTGCAGCAGGGCTCTCTCCTCCTCGCTCAGCAGCCGCTCGAACTCCTGGCGCAGCCACTCCTCCGGCAGGCTTTCCGGCAGCAGGGGGATGGCATCCAACCCCTCGTAATACTCGGCGAAGGCGCGATCGAAGCGGTCCAGGTGTCCCTCGTCCTTGACCAGCACGCAGCGGGCGAGCAGGTAGAACGCCTCCATGTCGACGCTGGCCAACCTGCCCCCCAGCGCCCCGTGCAAGTCCAGCAGCTCCCGCAGGCTGCAAGGAAGCTTGTGGCGGCGAAGATGGAGGAAGAAGTCGATGAGCATTCAGCCGCCGCGGCGCGCCAGGAAGGCGAGCTTCTCGAAGAGGTGCAAGTCCTGCTCCGTCTTGAGCAGGGCGCCGTAGAGGGCGGGCACCAGCTTGCCCGGCTCCCGGGCACGCAGCGCCTCGGGGGCGATGTCATCGGCAAGCAGCAGCCGGATCCAGTCCAGCAGCTCGGAGGTGGAGGGTTTCTTGCGCAGCCCCTCGACGGCGCGCAGCTCGAAGAAGAGCTCCATCGCCTCGCTGAGCAGGCTCTCCTTGAGGGCCGGGTAGTGCAGACGGACGATGGCCTCCATCTCGGCCTTGTCGGGAAAGCGGATGTAGTGGAAGAAGCAGCGGCGCAGGAAGGCGTCCGGTAGCTCCTTTTCGTTGTTGGAGGTGATGATGACCACGGGGCGCTGGCGCGCCTTGACCCGCTCGCCAGTCTCGTAGACGTCGAACTCCATGCGATCCAGCTCCAGCAGCAGATCGTTGGGGAACTCGATGTCGGCCTTGTCGATCTCGTCGATGAGGAGCACAGGCCGCTGCTGGGCGGCGAAGGCCTGCCACAGCTTGCCACGGCGGATGTAATGACCTATCTCCCCCACCCTCGGGTCCCCGAGCTGGGAATCCCGCAGCCGGGCCACCGCATCGTATTCGTAGAGCCCCTGCTGGGCCTTGGTGGTGGACTTGATGTGCCAGCTGATGAGGTCAGCACCGAGCGAGGCGGCCACTGCCTCGGCCAGCACCGTCTTGCCGGTACCGGGCTCACCCTTGATGAGCAGCGGCTTCTCCAGCACGATGGCGGCGTTGACGGCCATACTCAGTGACGTTGACGCGAGATAGCGGTCGCTTCCTGCAAATCCCATGAGATCCATTCCTTTGGTCGCCCGGGCACCGGGAGGCCCTTCGGCGAGAGAGAATAAATTCTATATGTTCTAATAACATATTGTTATAACGATTCGTCACTTCTCATTCAGAAACCACAGGTTAATCTTGTTTCATCGCCTTAACAAACACAGGGATAGCACCATGAGCAAAATTTTTGAGGACAACAGCCAGACCATAGGCAATACCCCGCTTGTTCGTCTCAACCGTGTTACCAAGGGCCGCGTGCTGGCCAAGATCGAGAGCCGCAACCCGAGCTTCAGCGTCAAATGCCGTATCGGTTCAAACCTCATCTGGGATGCCGAGAAACGCGGCGTGCTGACCAAGGGCAAGGAGATCATCGAGCCTACCAGCGGCAACACGGGCATTGCCCTGGCGTTCGTGGCCGCAGCCCGTGGCTATCCCATCACCCTGACCATGCCGGCCACCATGAGCCTGGAGCGCCGCAAACTGCTCAAGGCCCTGGGAGCCAATCTGGTGCTGACCGAAGGCCCCCTCGGCATGAAAGGCGCCATCGCCAAGGCCAACGAGATCCTCGAATCCGAGCCCGGAAAATACGTCCTGCTGCAACAGTTTGAAAACCCGGCGAACCCGGAAATCCACGAGAAGACCACAGGCCCCGAGATCTGGGAGGCCACCGATGGTGATATCGATGTCTTCGTGGCTGGCGTCGGCACCGGCGGCACCATCACCGGGGTATCCCGCTACATCAAGCAGACCAAGGGCAAGGCCATCGTCTCCGTGGCGGTCGAACCCAGCGAGTCCCCCGTCATCAGCCAGAAGCTGGCAGGGGAAGAGATCAAACCGGGTCCGCACAAGATCCAGGGCATCGGTGCCGGCTTCATCCCTGGCAACCTGGACTTGAGCCTGCTGGACCGGGTCGAGCAGGTGAGCAGCGACGAGGCCATCGAGATGGCTCGCCGCCTGATGGAAGAGGAAGGGATCCTGGCCGGGATCAGCTCCGGCGCCGCCGTGGTTGCCGCCAACCGTCTGGCCGAGCTGCCGGAGTTCGAGGGCAAGACCATCGTCGTCATCCTGCCGAGCGCCGCCGAGCGTTACCTCTCCAGCGCCCTCTTCGCCGGCGTGTTCAGCGAGCAAGAGCTGCAACAGTAGTTGATCTGCTTACATCAAAACGACGGCGCTCCTCGGAGCGCCGTTTTCATTATGCGCTAAACTCAATAGCCATCAGCGTCAGTCGGCCCCTTATTTTTTGGGGTAAAATAACAAACTCCGTCATGACAAAAAAAGCAGACATTCTGTGATAAATCTCATATCCTGTGCGGCGTCACGAGGTGTTTACCGGCTAGGTATCACAAGGTAACAAAGTGTTATTTTTCGTTATAAATTAATTTCAGGCCAGTCCTGACGCGGCTTGTAGCGCGACAACGAAAAAAGACCTGGCCAAAACGCCGAATACTGCACAGAAAATTGACCTGGATTAAACCATTGCAGGTCTGATTTCGTTACTTTACAACATATCCATACTGACACGGTGAGACAGGAAGCCTCATTAGCGACCATCTCTCCACACAATATCAATAATATGGGGTGAAACCATGTACGAGAAGTCTGTTGTTATTACTGCTGAAAACGGCCTGCACACCCGTCCTGCAGCTCAGTTCGTGAAAGAAGCCAAAGAATTCCAAAGCGAGATCACTGTGGTCTCCGGTGGCAAATCCGCCAGCGCCAAGAGCCTGTTCAAGCTGCAGACCCTGGGTCTGACCAAAGGCACCAACGTGACCATCCAGGCCGACGGCCCGGACGCTCAGAAAGCCGTTGAGAAGCTGGTTGCCCTGATGGACGAGCTGGAGTAATCCAGCTTTATTCCTCCCCCACAGTCGTTTTAATAGGAAGGATTATGATATCTGGCATTCTTGCGTCCCCCGGTATCGCATTCGGCAAGGCGCTTCTTCTGAAAGAAGATGAAATCGTTATCAATCAGGGCAAGATTTCTGCCGACCAGATTGATGCCGAGATCAACCGCTTCCTCGAAGCCCGCACCAAGTCAGCCGCCCAGCTGGAAGCCATCAAAGAGATGGCCGGTCGCACCTTCGGTGAAGAAAAAGAGGCCATCTTCGAAGGCCACATCATGCTGCTCGAAGATGAAGAGCTGGAAGGGGATATCAGATCCTTCATCAAGGACAACAAGGCATCCGCCGACAAAGCCATCTTCGAGGTGATCGAACAGTACGCCAAGATGATGGCCGAGCTGGATGACCCTTACTTGCGCGAGCGTGCCACCGACTTCCGCGACATCGGTACCCGTCTGGTCAAGAACGTACTGGGCATCGCCGTTGTCAACCTGAGCACCATCGACGAAGAGGTCATCCTGGTCGCCAAAGACCTGACCCCGTCCGAAACTGCCCAGATCAACCTGAAATACGTGCTGGGCTTCGTCACCGACATCGGTGGCCGTACCTCCCACACCTCCATCATGGCCCGCTCCCTGGAGCTGCCGGCCGTTGTGGGCACCAACGACATCACCGAGCGCGTCAAGAACGGCGACATGCTGGTACTGGATGCGATCAACAACCAGGTCATCATCAACCCGACCGCCGATCAGCTGAACGAAGCCAAGAAGTTCCAGGCCCAGTTCCAGGCCGAGAAAGACGAGCTGGCCAAGCTGAAAGATCTGCCCGCCATCACCCTGGATGGCCATCAGGTCGAAGTGTGCGCCAACATCGGTACCGTCAAGGATACCGAGGGTGCCATCCGCAATGGCGCCGAAGGCGTGGGTCTGTACCGCACCGAGTTCCTGTTCATGGACCGTGACGCGCTGCCGACCGAAGACGAGCAGTTCAAGGCCTACAAAGAAGTGGCAGAGGCCATGCCGGATCAGCCGATCATCGTCCGCACCATGGACATCGGCGGCGACAAAGAACTGCCCTACATGAATTTCCCGAAAGAGATGAACCCCTTCCTGGGCTGGCGTGCCGTGCGTATCTTCTTCGATCGCGCCGACATCATGAACGCCCAGCTGCGGGCCATCCTGCGCGCCTCCGCCTTCGGCAAGCTGCGCATCATGTTCCCGATGATCATCTCCGTCGAAGAGTTCCGCAGCCTCAAGGCCACCGTGGAGACGCTGAAAGCCGAACTGCGTGCCGAAGGCAAAGCCTTTGATGAATCCATCGAAGTGGGTATCATGATCGAGACCCCGGCCGCGGCCGTCATGGCTCATCATCTTGCCAAGGAAGTGGATTTCTTCAGTATCGGTACCAACGACCTGACCCAGTACACCCTGGCCGTCGACCGTGGTAACGAGATGATTTCCGCCATGTACAACCCGCTGTCACCCTCCGTCCTGACCCTGATCAAGATGGTGATCGACGCTTCCCATGACAATGGCAAGTGGACCGGTATGTGCGGTGAACTGGCTGGTGACGAACGTGCCACCCTGCTGCTGCTGGGTATGGGTCTGGATGAGTTCTCCATGAGCGCCATCTCTGTACCGCGTATCAAGAAGCTTATCCGCAACACCAACTTCGAAGATGTGAAGGCAATGGCAGACCAGGCCCTGAGCTATGCGACCGCCGCCGAAATCGAAGCCTGTGTAGATAACTTTATTAAGCAGAAGGCAGTCTGCTAAGATCGGCTGCAAACAGCGACAATCATCTCTAGGAGCTTTTACTATGGGTCTGTTTGATAAACTGAAGAAACTGGTTTCCGACGACAGTTCTGATACCGGCGGCATCGAAATTTTTGCCCCGCTGTCCGGCGAAATCGTGCCCATCGAAGATGTGCCTGACGTTGTCTTCGCCGAGAAGATCGTCGGTGACGGCATCGCCATCAAGCCGGCCGGCAACAAGATGGTTGCTCCGTGCGACGGTACCATCGGCAAGATCTTCGAGACCAACCACGCGTTCTCTCTGGAATCCGACTCTGGTATCGAGCTGTTCGTTCACTTTGGTATCGACACCGTCGAACTGAAAGGCGAAGGCTTCACCCGTATCGCTCAGGAAGGTCAACAGGTCAAGCGCGGTGACACCATCATCGAGTTCGATCTGGCCGTGCTGGAAGCGAAAGCGAAGTCCACCCTGACTCCTGTGGTCATCTCCAACATGGACGAGATCAAAGAGCTGGTGAAGATGACTGGTGCCGTGACCGTGGGCGAGACCCCGGTGATCCGCATCAAGAAATGATGCCCCTGGCCTGGTGCCAGTGACCGCAAAAAACCGAAGCCTGGTGCTTCGGTTTTTTTATGCCTGACTGTCGTAAACCCCGGCGTTGGATAAGAGATACGGCCCCTCATACAGGCCCTATGCCGGTGGGAAAGGGATCCTCATTCATCCCCCATTGAAAAAGCCAGTCCGGCATCCCGGACTGGCTTTTTAGGATCTTGAGCCTGACAGACCCAGGCTCAGGGCAACACCACCCGGCTTTCGCCGCCGCCGAGGGCCTCCACCCTCACCTGCACACCGATCCGCTCCACCAGGGTCTGCACGTGGGAGATGACCCCTATCTGGCGACCGGCCGCCTGCAGGGAGTCGAGGCTTGAGAGCGCCAGATCCAGGCTGTCGGGATCGAGCGTACCGAAGCCCTCGTCGATGAACAGCGATTCGACCTGGGTCTGGCGCGATGACAGGCTGGAGAGGGCCAGCGCCAGCGCCAGCGATACCAGGAAGCTCTCGCCGCCGGAGAGGGAGTCCACCGAGCGCACCTCGTCCCCCATGTCGAGATCCACCACCTGAAGTGCCAGATCGGTGCCGGGCACCCGCTCCAGCCGATAGCGGGGGGAGAGCTCGGCAAGCTGGGCGTTGGCCTCCAGCAGCAACCGCTCCAGGGTCAGGCTTTGGGCGAAGGTTCGCAGCTTGGCACCGCTGGCCGAGCCGATGAGATCGGAGAGTCGCTGCCAGTGATCCGCCACCGCCTGCTGGGCGGCTAGCTCCTCCTGCAAAGTACCCGCCTTGAGGGCAGCCGCCTCGGCCTGGGCCAGCGTGCTCTTGCACTGGAACAGCTGCTCGTCGAGGGCGCGGCAGTGCGCCTCCAGCGCCGTCAGTCGGCTGTCGAGCTCCTCTGGCGCCAACGCGGCCAGCTCGGGGTGATGCTCGCGGTAACGATCCCGCTTGCTCTCCTCCAGCGCCAGCGCCCGCTGCCGCTCGGTCAAACGGGTACGCGCCTCGGCGCGGGCATCCTCCAGCGCTTGCAAGGCGGCGCGCCGCGCCTTGAGCTCATCCGGGCTCATGGCCAGCAGGCGGCGCAGGTCATATTCGGCGATGCCAAGGCTACTGGCGTGAGCTGCCCAGCGCCCCAGCACCTCCCGCCGCCGCCGGCTGCTCACCTGCTTCTCCTGCTCCAGATGGCTGAGACGGGTCTTGAGCTCGGTCTGGCGCTCGCGCAGGGTTCGTGCCGCCCCCTGCATCATCTCCAGCTCGCTGGCCAGTTGCTGCAGCCGCTGCTGCCAGCGATGTTCAACCAGGGCAATCTCCTCCCCCCCCAGACAGGTGGCGCGGCTGGTGACCAGCCCCTGCCGTTGCTGTTCATGCTCCTTGTAGTCGCGCTCGAGCTTGTGCAGCAGCTCGCGCTGGGTCTGCAGACGCGCCTCCTGGGCGCTCAGGGCCGGGGTGAGGCTGGCAATCTCGCCGGCCAGCCGCTCCCACTCGCTCTGGCCGTGCAGCCAGGCCTCGCAGGCCCGCTGCCACTCGTGCCACTGCTGGCTGCCCAGCCACTGACGCCAGGGCTGGCCCCCCATCTGCTCATCGAGCCGGTTGCCCCCCTGCTCGAGGCGCTGGCGCAGGGTCGTCTCCTGCTCGCCCATCGCCTTCACCTCCCCCTCCAGGGCGATGCGCTGGCGGTCGGCCTCCTGCCACTGCTGCTCGAACTGCTGGTGCTGGCTGGCCAGCTGGCTCAGCTGCTGGCGCACGGCCTGCAACTGCTGCTGCCCCTGCTGGGCCTCACGCAGTTGCTGCTGGCTACGGGCCAGCCCCTGCTCCAGGCTCTGGCCACGGCCCAGCAGGGTATTCATCAATTCATTCCACTCGATCGGGCTCTGACCTAGCGGCAGCGGATGGCCGAGCAGGGTATCGCCCCCGAGCTGCTGCCAGCGCAAGGTCAGCTGCTCGGCACGGGTCTCCAGCTCCGGCAGATGTTGCTGGCGCACCGCCAGCTGACGAGCCAGCTCCTGGCGCTCGCTCTCGCACTGAATGTATTGGTGATTGAGCCGATCCCACTCGAGCTCGAGGCCGCGGGCGCGCTCCGCCAGCTGGCCCAGAATGCCCGCCACCGGCGGCTGGCTCTGGTGATAGGGGTGCTCCTCGGCGCCGCACAGCGGGCAAGGTTCACCGTCGCGCAAAATGTGGCGATACTGCTCGAAACTGGCGATGGCACGGGACTGCTCCAGCGCGTGGCGCGCCTCGTCCCGTTGCAGGGCGAGCCGCTCACGGGCCGGCGCTAGCTCGTCGCCGAGAATGGCCAGCTTGCCGAGCGCCTGCTCAAGCTGGGCTATCTCCTGTTGCAGGCGACCATGCTGCTCGCCGTGATTGCGGCCATAGTCCGCCAGCTCCAGCAACTGGCGCAGCTGGCCCAGCTGTTCGGTCTGCTGCTGCCACTGCTCCTGCGCCTTGGCCAGGCGCCCCTCCCACTGCTGCTCCTGCAGTTCGTGCTGTTGCTGCTGCAACCGCTCCTGCTCGCGCTGCCAGTAGTCGCGCTCCTGCTGCCCCTGCTCCAGCTGGTGCTGCAACTGCCTGAGGGCACGCAGCTTGTGTTCGCGCAAGGTGAGCAACTGCTGCAGCCTGCCTGCATCCTCGGCCCAATCCTGCATGGCGGTGAGCAGGGGCTGCCACTGGCGGGCCACCGGCGCCAGCTCCTTGTGCTCTTCAAGCCAATGCCCCCACTGCTGGTGCTGGGCCTTGAGCTGCTCCACCTGCTGGCGCTGCTGGTGCCAGCCCTGCTCAAGGGTGAGCTGCACCTCCCGCTCCTGCGTCCCCTCCAGCTGGATCTTCTG
This sequence comes from Aeromonas sp. SrichE-2G, assembly GCF_017939565.1. Lineage (NCBI taxonomy): Bacteria > Pseudomonadati > Pseudomonadota > Gammaproteobacteria > Aeromonadales > Aeromonadaceae > Aeromonas > Aeromonas sp. SrichE-2G. The sequence continues at coordinate 258,271 of NZ_JAGKRG010000053.1, read as the reverse complement.
CAGTTGCTGCTGCTTTTCCCGAATGCGGGTATCGAGCTCCTGCGCCCGCTTGAGCTCGGGCTGCAGGGCCCCCCACTCGCGCTCGGCGGCGATCTTCTCTGCCAGCAGCTGCTGTTCGGTGAGGGCGCTCTGCTGGGTCTGCTCTTCCAGCTTGCCAAACTCGGGACCGAGCTCGGCCAGCAGTTTCTCCTGCTGCTGCACCTCCAGGGTGAGGCGAGCCAGCTCGTCGTGATCGGCGCGAGCCACCTGGGCCTGCTCGGCGCGGGCGAACTCCTCGCGCTCCGGGGCGGCCGCACCATGGGCCGCCTCGGCCGCGGCCAAGGCCACCCCCCCCTCCTCACAGGCCTGCAACTGGGCAGCGATGCGACCATTGAGATCGCGCAAGTCCTGCATCAGCTGCTGTTGTTGCTGCTCGTGTTTGAGGCTAGTGGCGAGGCTGACCTGCTGGATCACCCACTGCTCGCGGGTCGCCTCGTCCATCAGTGTCACATCGTCGAGCCGCTGGCTGATGGCGGCCAGTTTCTGCTGCTCCTCCCGCGCCCGTTCATGGGTTTGAATGGAAATGGCGGAGTAGAGCTCGGTGCCGGTCATCCGTTCGAGCAGGGCCGAACGCTCGTCGGCGCTCGATTTGAGGAAGGCGGCAAACTCCCCCTGCGGCAGGATGACGGCGCGGCGGAACTGCTCCCAGGAGAGCCCCACCAGCTCGTCGATACGCTCCTGCAGCTCCCGCTTGCTGCCACTGAACACCTGACCCGACGCCACGTCGGTCAGGCTGCGCTCCTGGGCCTGAAAGCGCCCCTCGGCGCGGTTGCGGGCCCGGCGCACCGCCCAGCGGGCCAGCCAGACCCGGCCGTCGCAGCCGCGAAACTGCACCTCGGCAAAACCGCTGGCGTGGCCGCGGCTGAGGATGCCGCGCACGTCGTTGGCCTTGAGCTTCTCCTCGTCATCCATGCGGCCCACTTCGGCCACGTTCTTGCGATTGGCGATAAAGCGCGGCATCTCGTCATAGAGCGCCAGACAGATGGCATCGAGCAGGGTGCTCTTGCCGGCCCCCGTGTTGCCGGTGATGGCAAACAGGCCGGCGGCCCCCAGGGCGCCACCGGCAAAATCGATGGTGAATTGACCGGTCAGGCTGGCGAGGTTCTCACCACTCAAAGAGAGGATCTTCATACGCCACACGCCTCCATCCATACCGACCCGATATCGCGCGTGCTCTTGCCCCCATCAGCCCGGGTATTGCCGGTGATGGCAAAGAGGTCGGTCAGGCTGGCCAGATTCTCCCCTGACAGCGACAAGATTTTCATGCATTGGCCTCCTTCACTTGCTCCAGGATCTCTTCAAACGACGCCACCAGCTCAGCCTCCGGCTCTCCGTCAAACTGACGCTGATAGCAAAGGCGGAACACTTCTGTGGGGGAGAGCTCATCGAGCCGACGCTGGCCGGCACCGTCCGCCAGCCCCTGCCCCGAGCCCTGATAGCTGGTCGTGATGCGGGCCAGACGCACCGGCTTGTCCGCCAGGGCTGCCAGCACACGCTCGCGGATACGGGCCTCGGGTTTGGGCAACAGCAGCCGCACCTCGAGGAAGGGCTGTGCCTGCTGCGAACGAACGGGCAACTCCAGCGCCTCGATGGCCTGGAGCGCCTCGTCGAGGCCGCTCTGGGGCAGCCGGATCATCTCCACCGCGCGGGGTACCGGGATCCGCTCAAGCCTAGCCAGCTTGCCTCCCACAAACGTCACCTCCAGCACCTGATGGTTGTAGTTCGCCTCGGCCAGCGAGAGGGGCAGCGGTGAGCCGCTGTAGTGCACTCCCTCGGCCGGGCTCTGGGCCAGGTGCAGGTGACCCAGCGCCGTGTAGTCGGCAGCGGCAAACAGCTCGGCAGGCAGGGCGTGCTGGTTGCCGCCGAGCACCCGCCGCTCGGAGAGCTCGGAGAGCTGGCCCGCCGCCAGATAGGCGTGGCCCATGGCGATGAGGGCCTGATCCGGATTGCAGCGCGCCCGCCCCTCCGTCAGCACCGCCTCATAGACCTGGCGTACCCCTTCGATGAGCCTGTCCTGCCCTTCGTTGAGCCCTTCCGGGCGCAGATCGCTGCTGCGCAGAAACGGCACGGCGGCGCACCAGGCGGCCACCTCGCCGTCTTTGCCCCGCAGCGGCACCAGCAGGCGCTCGGTCTCGAGGCGCCCCTCGTCGTCCCGGCTGATACTGCCCACCAGATGCAGGTCGAAGGCGCGCAGCAGCTCGTGGGGGGCATCCAGCTTGGAGGGGGAGTCGTGGTTGCCACCGATGAGCACCATCTCCAGTGCGGGATGGTCGGCGCGCAGCCGCGCCAGAAAGCGATAGAGCTGCTGCCAGGCGCTGGCAGGGGGGTTGGCGGTATCGAACAGATCGCCCGCCACCAGCAGGGCGTCGATGTCGCGGGTCTTGATGGTATCAGCCAGCCAGTCGAGGAAGGCGTCGTGTTCGAAGCGGCGGTCGTGGCCATGGAGTTGGTGGCCAAGGTGCCAGTCGGCTGTATGCAGGATCTTCATGAAAAAGCGGCTCGAAATGAAAGAGGAGGCAGCAGTGCCGCCCGATGCAGACAAGATGAGGATATGCCCCTCGCTTTTCAAGCAAAAGGGAGGTGACCGCCAGAGTCAGACGGGCTGGTAGTGCATCTCGTACTGGAGGTGTTGGGTCAGGGGATCCGCCACTTCCTCCCCGATCAGAAAGCCGTGGCGTCGATAGAAGCGCACCGCCGGCTCGTTTTCCACGAAGACCCGGGTATGGAGCGCCCGCCCCCGGGACTTGGCCTGCTGCAGCAGGGCATGTCCCACTCCGCGCCCCTGCCTGTCGGGGCGCACGAACAGGGCGGCGAGGTAGTCGTCCACCAGCGCCATGAAGCCGAGCAGATCGCCGCGCTCCTCGAACACCCAGATACGGGCGTGATCGAGATAGCGGGTACGGAGCTCCTCCTGAGCCTGCCACCAGCAGGAAGCGTCGACGAAATCGTGGGCCTGCAAGGATGCCAGCAGCCAGATCTCGACGATCTCTTCCATGTCTTCCGGCCGGCTCTGTCTCAACATAGTCGCATCCTTGTTAACAATTCGAACACTCGCAGTCTAGGGGAGTTCGGCAGGGAGACGGGCGGTCAACGTGAGGCCATGTGAAGTCGATCGCCCTTTATTTAGCGAGAATGATTGGCTGATCACAAAGCGCCTCTCTAGTACAATGCCCGCCGGACAATCTAGAGACCGAGGACGCCATGTGGTTTAAAAACCTGCAGATTTATCGCTTTACCCGCCCCTTTGACCTGACCGTCGAGCAGCTGGAAACCCAGCTGGAGGCCTGTGCCTTCACCCCCTGCGGCAGCCAGGACATCTCCCGGTTCGGGTGGGTCAAGCCCCTTGGCAAATTCGGCTCCACCCTGACCCACAGCGCCTCCGGCCACATCCTCGTCTGCGCCCGCAAGGAAGAGAAGATGCTGCCCGGCACCGTGGTCAAGGAGATGCTGGCGGAGAAGGTAGAGGCGATCGAGTTCGAGCAGGGGCGCGCCCTCAAGAAGAAAGAGAAGGAAGCGCTGAAAGAGGAGATCATGCACACCCTGCTGCCGCGCGCCTTCAGCCGTACCAGCCAGACCTTCGCCTGGATCAATCCGGCCGACAACCTGATGGTGGTGGATGCGGGCTCCGCCAAGAAGGCGGACGATCTGCTGGCCCTGCTGCGCAAGTCCATCGGCTCCCTGCCGGTGGTGCCGGTGGCCCTGAAGAACCCGCCCGAGATCACCATGACCGAGTGGCTCAACGAGGGCAACCTGCCCACCGCCTTCACCCTGGAGGACGAGGCCGAGCTGCGCAGCGCCATGGAGCACGGTGGCATCATCCGCTGCAAGCAGCAGGATCTGATGAGCGAGGAGATCAAGAATCACCTGGCCAACGACAAGCTGGTGACCAAGCTGGCCCTCAACTGGGGCGAGACCCTGGGCTTCGTGCTGGGGGATGACCTCTCCATCAAGCGCCTGAAGTTCAGCGAAGAGCTGCGCGAGCAGAACGACGACGTCACCAGCGAGGATCCCGCCGCCCGTCTGGACGCCGACTTCGCCCTGGTCACCGCCGAACTCTCCCAGTTCATCCCGGCCCTGTTTGCCGCCCTGGGTGGGGAAGAGCAGTCCATCTAGTCCGCCGGCTGGCGACAGAAATCATCGTAAAAAAACCGCCGGATGGCGGTTTTTTTTATGCCCCGGCTCAGAGTGCCCCCCGCTCCTGCAACAGCCGGTGCAGGCGCTCGGCCAGGGTGCGATACCCCGGCGCATTGAGGTGCACGGCGTCGGACTTGAGCTCGGGGCGTCGCAGCAGGTTGCCGATGCTGTCGTTGTCCAGCACCAAGCCGTACTGCTCCGCCAGCTCCTCGTAGAGGGGAGCGCCCTCGGCAAACAGGGATTTTCGGGGCACACCCACCAGCACCAGCTGGGCGCCGCTGCCCTGCACCGCCTCTATCATGGCGGCGAGGTTGGCCTTGAGCGCCCCCTCCCCGCTACCGCGCAAGATATCGTTGCCCCCCTCCAGCAGGATGACCATGGCGGGCCTGTGCTCCGCCAGCAACCCCGGCAGGCGGGCCCTGCCGGCCTGGCTCAGCTCCCCCGACACCCCGCCATTGATGACGGGATGACCGGTCAGACTCGCCAGCACGCCGGGGTAGCTCTGGGCCGTGCTCGCGCCTCGCCCTTCGGTCAGGCTGTCCCCGAAGGCCAGTATGGTCTCCCCCGTCCCCAGGGGCCTGAGCGCCGGCTCCCCGCAGGCGGCCAGCAGCAGACAGAGCAGCGCCAGGATGCCGCCCCTTCCTTCCAGCGTTTCGAGTCTCATGGTGTGCCTCCTGACAGATTTGTAACCATATGAGTATTAAAGACAATCTTTTCATCAGGCTCCAAGTGTGACACATTCCGACAGGTGAACAAGAAACCGACAAGGAGTTTGTCATGTCCCTCAAACCTCTCGGCCTGCTGGTCGCCCTCGGCCTACTCGCCGGCTGCGCCCCCCAGAATGGCTTCCACTATGTGCCCCCACCCCAGACCCTGATCGCCCCCGAAGCGGCCAGCGGCTGGACTGACAAGCCAGGCTGGCAGGGTCGCCACTTCATGGTGGCCGCGGCCAATCCGCTGGCGGTGGACGCGGGCTACCAGATCGTCAAGGCGGGAGGCAGCGCCGTGGATGCGGCCATCGCCGTCCAGCTGGTGCTGACCCTGGTGGAGCCGCAATCTTCCGGCATCGGTGGCGGCTCCCTCATGCTGGTGTGGGATGGCAAGCGGGTGGCTGCCGTGGATGGCCGGGAGACGGCGCCTCTGGCTGCCACGGATCAACTGTTCATGCAGGATGGCAAGCCAATGGCCTTCTACGACGGCGTGGTGGGGGGCCGCTCGGTCGGCGCCCCCGGCACGGTGCGCGCCCTGGCCCTGGCCCACGAGCGCTATGGCAAGCTGCCCTGGGCTAGCTTGTTCGAACCCGCCATCACCCTCGCAGAGCAAGGGTTCGTGATAAGCCCCCGCCTCGCCACCCTGCTCGCCAAGGAGCCCTATCTCGCCAAGGACCCGGAGGCCCGCGCCTACTTCTACCAGGCGGACGGCACGCCCAAGACGGCGGGTACCAAGCAAACCAACCCGGCCCTGGCCAGGGTGCTGCGCACCCTGGCAAACCAAGGGCCGGACGCCTTCTATCGCGGGCCGCTGGCGGATGCCATGGTGGCCAAGGTGCGCAGCCACCCCACCAACCCGGGGGTGCTGGCGGCGGCCGATCTCGCCAGCTACCGCGCCAAGCTGCGGGACGGGCTCTGCTTTGACTATCGCCAGAGCGAGGTGTGCGGCTTCCCGACCCCCTCCTCCGGCACCCTGGCCCTCGGCCAGATCTTCGGCATGCTGGAGAGCCGCGACATGGCGGCGCTCAAGCCCGTGAAAGGGCCGAACGGCAGGCTCGCCGCCTCCAGCGACGCCATCCACCTCTACAGCGAGGCGGCGCGCCTTGCCTTCGCGGATCGCAACCAGTACGTGGCCGACGGCGACGTCGTCTCCGTGCCGGTGCAGGGCATGCTGGACAAGAGCTATCTGGCGGAGCGGGGTCGCCTCATCGGCAACCGCTCCATGGGGGTCGCCAAGCCAGGTACCCCGCCCCGGGCGCTGGCCATGGGCCGTGACGCCACCCCGGAACTTCCCTCCACCAGCCACATCTCCATCGTGGATGGCAGCGGCATGGCGGTCTCCATGACCAGCTCCATCGAGGATGGCTTCGGCTCGCGGCTGATGGTCAACGGCTACCTGCTGAACAACCAGCTCACCGACTTCTCCTTCACCTCGGTGGACGTGGCCGGCCTGCCGGTGGCCAACCGGGTCGAGCCCGGCAAGCGCCCTCGCTCCTCCATGTCCCCCCTGCTGGTGTTTGACAAGCAGAGCGGCGAGCTCGAGATGAGCCTGGGTTCCCCGGGGGGCTCCGCCATCATCAACTATGTGGGCAAGGCGCTGCTCGGTACCCAGGACTGGGGACTGACTTTGCAGCAGGCCATCGACCTGCCGAACTTTGGCAGCCGTAACGGCCCCACCGAGCTGGAGCAGGGGCGCACGCCCGACGCCGTGGTCCAGGGGCTGAAAGCCAGGGGACACGAGATCCTGCTCAATGAGCAGACCTCGGGGCTGCAGGGGGTGCAGCGCAATGCCGGCGGCTGGCTGGGGGCCGCGGATCCGAGACGCGAGGGGGTGGCCAGGGGCGACTAGCCCCTGTTCACTCTCCCTTTGCCGGCAAGGCCAGCGGCCCTTGTTCGGGCAAGGCTACCGGCAAGCGAGAGCCCAGCGCTTTCACCACGCCCAAAAAACCAAGGCCACCTCAGGGTGGCCTTGTCGTTTCTTGCTGCACGCGCCCGGGCTCACACCCCGAGGCGATCGCGCAGGGTATACCAGGCGGCCCCGGCGGCGGTGAAGGGGATGCGGAACAGCCGGCCACCCGGGAAGGGGTAGTGAGGCAGCTTGGCAAAGGCATCGAAACGCTCCGCCTGACCGCTCAGCACCTCGGAGAGCAACTTGCCCGCCAGATGGGTACAGGTGACGCCGTGGCCGCTGTAACCCTGCATGTAGTAGATGTTGTGGCCGATGCGGCCAAACTGCGGCAGGCGCGACAGGGTCAGCAGGAAGTTGCCGGTCCAGGTGTACTCCACCTTGACGTCTGCGAGCTGGGGGAAGGTTTTCAGCATCTTGGGGATGATCAGCCGCTCGATGTCGGCAGGATCCCGCGCACCATAGACCACGCCGCCACCGTAGAGCAGGCGGTGATCCCCTGTGGTGCGGTAGTAGTCCAGCAGGTAGTTGCAATCCTCCACGCAGTAGTTTTGTGGCAACAGCGAGCGGGCCCGCTCCTCCCCCAGCACCTCGGTGGCGATCACCTGGGTACCGCAGGGCATGCTCTTGCCGGCAAGCTCGGGCACCAGGTTGCCGAGGTAGGCGTTGCCGGCCACCACCACGTAGCGCGCCTTGACCGCGCCCTTGGCGGTCTTCACCAGCGGGCTCTGGCCCGGTGTAATGCTGGTCACGGCGGACTGCTCGAAGATGAGCCCCCCCTGCATGCGAATCGCCTCCGCCTCCCCCAGCGCCAGGTTCAGGGGGTGGATGTGGCCGCCGCTCTTGTCGAGCAGGGCGCCGACGTAGCGATCGCTCGCCACCACCTCGCGCACCCCGTCGGCATCGAGCAGCTCCAGCTTGTCGTTGCCCCACTTCTGCCAGCGCTCCTGCTGCGCCTTGAGCTCGTGCAGCTGCTTCTCGGTCTCGGCGGCGAACACGCCCCCCTCCTGCAGATCGCACTGGATGTTGTAGCGCTTGATGCGATCGCGAATGATCTGGCCCCCTTCAAACAACATGGAACCGAGCAGCCTGGCCTGTTCCGGCGGGCAGTTCGCTTCTATGGTGTCGATGTCGCGGCTGTAGGAGTTGACGATCTGGCCGCCGTTGCGGCCGCTGGCGCCAAAGCCGATGCGGGCCGCCTCCAGTACCACCACCTTGTAGCCCTTCTCCACCAGGTGAAGGGCGCTGGAGAGGCCGGTGTAACCCGCCCCGATGACGCAGACGTCGCACTCAAGCTGCTCGGTGAGCATGGGATAGGGGGCGTGCTGGTTGGCACTGGCTGCGTAGTAACTCTTTACATGTTCGGTCATGATCCCTGTTTCCTTACCGGTTCTTTTCCAAAACGACACTTTTTCCAGAACGACACTAGAAGTTGGCCGGGGTGTGGGCGCTGACGATGCGACAGACCTGCCCCGACGGATTGCTGAAACTGTGGGGCTCGCCTGTGTCTATCACATAGCTGTCCCCGGCGCTGAGCGCGTAGGTCTGGCCAGCCAGGGTCAGCAGCACCGACCCTTCCAGCACGGTGCCGACCTCCTCCCCCAGGTGTTTGACCTGGCCCCCGGTGTCCGTGCCCGGGGCATAGGTCTCCAGCATGAAGCCGAGCTGGCGACGGTTGTTGCCGTTGTGCACCAGCTTCATGGAGACCCCCTGACTGCCCAGCTCGATGAGCTGATCCGCCTTGATCACCACGCTCGGCGTCTGCTGCTCCTCCTCGGCGAAGAAGCGCGACAGCGGCAGCTCGTAGACGCTCAACAGCTTCTGCAGGGAAGCCACCGAGGGGCTCACCTTGTTCTGCTCTATCATGCAGATGGCGCCGTGGGTCAGGCCGCTCAGCTCGGCCGCCCGGCGCTGGGAGAGCCCGAGGCCCCGGCGGATCTGGGCGAGACGCTCCCCCATGCTCTTGTCCATCTCTTTGTCAGCCAAGGGGTTATCCGTCATGGTCCGCCACTGGACCTCTCCATGGGGTTGCTGCATCGTCCATCTCCTTAATTGCCATTCGAATACCTGGTGACGGTTGGTTAAAATAGTGCATCAACGCCGATGCCCTGTTCACTATCCTGCACAACCCCATCCGTTCATTATTTTGCACACCCGAGACGACATAAAACGCAACAATCGCTCAATTAGCCTCATTTCTAGCATGCCAGACCCCGTACACTCAAATATATTTAACACTTGAAAAACATTTCGGCTCAATTTATGGTCGTCATGTGCTTATTATTCTATACGGCGTGTCCACCGGACGAGTGAACCGCCCTGACCCACAATCGAGGCTTCCCATGTCAGCATCACAACCTGCTCTCTCCTTGATCAAATCCCTTGCCTATGTCGATGGCCGCTGGTGCGAGGCCCGGGGCGGACACCGGTTCGAGGTTCTGAACCCGGCGACCGGCCAGGTCATCACCCAGGTACCGGACATGGACGGGGAAGACACCCGCGCCGCCATCGCGGCGGCCCACCAGGCGCAGCCCGCCTGGGCGGCCCTCACCGCCAAGGAGCGCAGCAGCAAGCTCTACGCCTGGTTCGAGCTCATCATGGCCAATCAGGAGGAGCTGGCCCGCATCATGACCTGCGAGCAGGGCAAGCCGCTGGCCGAAGCCAAGGGAGAGGTGGCCTATGGCGCCAGCTTCATCCAGTGGTTCGCCGAGGAGGGCAAGCGCGCCTATGGCCGCACCATTCCCGGCTTCTCCGGTGACCGGCGTCTGGCCACCATCAAGCAGCCGGTGGGGGTCGTGGCCGCCATCACCCCCTGGAACTTCCCCATCGCCATGATCACCCGCAAGGCGGGCCCGGCGCTGGCCGCAGGTTGCACCATCGTCATCAAGCCCGCCGCCGAGACTCCCCTCAGCGCCCTGGCACTGGCGGCCCTCGCGGAGCAGGCGGGCATTCCTGCCGGGGTCATCAACATCATCACCTCTCACCAGGCGAGCGCGGTGGGCGACGAGCTGTGCAACAACAAGACGGTGCGCAAGCTCTCCTTCACCGGTTCGACCCGCATCGGCAAGCTCCTGATGCGCCAGTGCGCCGACACCATGAAGCGCCTCTCCCTGGAGCTCGGCGGCAACGCTCCCTTCATCGTGTTTGACGATGCGGACCTCGACGCCGCCGTGGCCGGGGCGCTCGCCTCCAAGTACCGCAACGCCGGCCAGACCTGTGTCTGCGCCAACCGCATCCTGGTGCAATCGAGTGTCTATGACGCCTTCGCCGACAAGCTGGCGGCCGCGGTGCGTGGCTTCAAGGTCGGGGATGGCATGGGGGAAGGCACCCAGATAGGCCCCCTCATCAACCCGGCCGCCGCCGACAAGGTGGCGAGCCTGGTCAAGCAGGCCGAGGCAGCCGGTGCCCGGGTGCTGGTGGGCGGCAGCCCCCACCCCGCCGGCCCCCTCTTCTATCACCCCACCATCCTGACCGGGGTCGAGCAGGGCAACCCCATCCTGGACGAGGAGATCTTCGGACCCGTCGCCCCCCTGGTGCGCTTCGAGACCGAGGCCGAGGCCATCGCGCTGGCCAACGACACCCCCTATGGCCTGGCCGCCTACTTCTATGGCCGCGACGTGGCCCGGGTGTGGCGCGTGGCGGAGCAGCTCGAGTACGGCATGGTGGGTATCAACGAGGGGATCATCTCAACCGAGCTGGCGCCCTTTGGTGGCATCAAGGAGTCTGGCCTGGGCCGCGAAGGGGCGGCTGAAGGGCTGGAGGAGTACCTGGAGACCAAATACCTCTGCTTTGGCGGCATTCGCTAAGGCACGCGGGGCAGTCAGGAGCACCTGACCACCCCTTCGTTTTATCGACAGCAAGGGGGGCGCACCGGCCACCGTCAGAGGTCATCAGACCCGACAGCACGCCGAGTGCGCCCCCACCGGACATACCGCCCTGCCCATGGCAGGCAGCGGATGAAATTGATAGCCAGATGGCACAGGAATATCGGGGCACATGCCCTTCAGGGAGGAAAAATGAGTCATTCAAGCAACAACCAGAGCTGGCAGGCCCGCCGTGAAGCGGCCGTAGTCCAGGGCGTCGGCACCCTGTTGCCGGTCTTCATCGATCGGGCGCAGAACGCCGAGCTGTGGGACGTGGAGGGCAACCGCTACATCGATTTCGCCTCCGGCATCGCCGTGCTCAACACCGGCCACAACCATCCGAAAGTGGTGGCGGCGGTGCGCGCCCAGCTGGAGAAGTTCAGCCACACCTGCTTCCAGGTCACCCCCTACTCCGGCTACATCGAGCTGGCGGAGAAACTGAACGACCTGGTGCCCGGCCCCACGCCGAAGCGCACCCTGTTCCTCTCTACCGGCGCCGAGGCGGTGGAGAACGCCATCAAGATCGCCCGTGCCCACACCGGCCGTAGCGGCACCATCGCTTTCAAGGGAGGCTTCCACGGCCGTACCATGATGGGCATGGCGCTCACCGGCAAGGTGGTTCCCTACAAGACCGGCTTCGGCCCCTTCCCGGGCGAGGTCTATCACCTCCCCTTCCCCGCCGATTACCTGGGAGTGAGCGAGGCGGACGCCCTGGCCGCGCTGGATCTCTGCTTCAGCGCCGACATCGAGCCCGCCCGGGTCGCCGCCATCATCATCGAGCCGGTGCAGGGCGAGGGGGGCTTCTATGCCGCTTCCCCGAGCTTCCTGCAGCGCCTGCGCCAGATCTGCGATCAGCACGGCATCCTGCTCATCTGTGACGAGATCCAGACCGGTTTCTGTCGCACCGGCAAGACCTTCGCCACCGAATACAGCGGCGTCGAACCGGACATCATGACCCTCGCCAAGAGCCTGGCCGGTGGCTTCCCCCTCTCCGCCGTGGTCGGCAAGGCCGACATCATGAACTCGGCCAAGCCGGGTGGCCTCGGCGGCACCTATGCCGGTTCCCCCATCGCCTGCGCCGCCGCCCTGGCAGTGCTGGAGGTGATCGAGGAGGAGCGTCTCAACCAGAAAGCCCAGGCCCAGGGCGAGCAGATCAAGACCCGCCTGCTCCAGCTGGCCGAGCGGTTTGACTGCATCGGCAACATCCGCGGCCCGGGTGCCATGGTGGCCATGGAGCTGGTCAAGGAGCGGGATGCCACCAGGCCGGATCCGGACCTCACCAAGCGGCTGGTAGCCGAGGCGGGCAAGCGGGGCCTGGTCCTGCTGGCCTGCGGTGTGCGCGGGAACGTCATCCGTTTCCTCGCCCCCCTGACCGCACCGGCGGCCATCGTCGACGAGGGGCTCGATCTGCTCGAGCAATCCCTGTTGGCATCCCTGGCCTGATACGGAAGAAAGCGTTCGCTTATTTGTGCAAAAAAATGCGTTTTTGCTCCCTTGATATGCTTGTCAAGGGGGCAACACGAATGCACAATGCGCCGCCGTATTCAAGGACCGCCCGCTCATCGGAGCCCGGTTCTTTTTTTGCGCCAAACAAATCCATAACGAGGCCGGAACCGACCGGAAATGATAGCGAGATGGACAGCCATCTCACGACACCCGCTTCTTAGTGAGGAACACCATGGGGCATATCACCGCTTTACTGCCGGCCCTCGCCGGTCAGCGCCATCCAGCCGAACAAGGGCATGGCGCCCCCTCTGCTCAGCATGACATCTCCGTCAGCCTGATCCCGTCGGTCCGTTTCGAGGGGAACCCATAATGACTGCGCAACCCACCGCTCTGAAGAAAAGCCTGAAACTCTGGCACGTGGTCATCATGGGGCTGGCCTACCTCACCCCCATGGCGGTGTTCGACACCTTCGGCATCGTCACCGAGATCACCGAAGGCCATGTGCCCACCGCCTACCTGTTCGCCCTCATCGGCATGCTGTTCACCGCCATGAGCTACGGCCATCTGGTGCGCAAGTTCCCCTCGGCGGGTTCCGCCTACACCTATGCCCAGAAGGTGTTCCACCCCTATGTCGGCTTCATGGTGGGCTGGGTCTCCCTGCTCGACTACATGTTCATGCCGATGATCAACATGCTGCTGGCCAAGATCTACATGGAGGCCCTGTTCCCGAACGTGGAGCCCTGGACCTACATCTTCGCCCTGGCCGCCGTGATGACGGCACTGAACCTGCGCGGCATCAAGCTGGTGGCAAACTTCAACAGCCTGATCGTCATGATGCAGTTCAGCATCATCGCCGTCTTCATCGGGCTTATCGCCTGGGGCGTCTACAACGGTGAGGGCATGGGGACCGTGGCCAGCAGCCGTCCCTTCTTCTCCGAGCAGATGCACATCAACCCCCTGCTGACCGGCGCCTCCATCCTGTGCCTGTCGTTCCTGGGTTTTGATGCCATCAGCACCCTGTCGGAAGAGACCCCGGACGCGGATCGCGTGATCCCCCGCGCCATCGTGCTGACCGCGCTGATCGGCGGCGTGCTGTTCGTCACCACCTCCTACTTCCTGCAGCTGTTCTTCCCGGACATCTCCCGCTTCCAGCAGCCGGATGCGGTCCTGCCCGAAATCGCCCTCTATGTGGGTGGCACCCTGTTCCAGGCGGTGGTACTGGTGTGCACCACGGTGGCGGTGCTGGCTTCCGGCCTGGCCTCCCACGCCGGCGTGTCGCGTCTGCTCTACGTGATGGGGCGGGATCGCGCCCTGCCTGCGCGCTTCTTCTCCTACGTCCATCCCAAGTGGCAGACTCCGGCGCTCAACGTGCTGCTGGTGGGTACCCTGGCCCTCTCCGCCGTGTCGTTTGACCTGGAGATCGCCCTGGCCCTGATCAACTTCGGCGCCCTGGTGGCCTTCACCTTCGTCAACCTGGCGGTGATTGCCCACTTCTACGTGAAGCTCGGCCACAACAAGACCCTCAAGGATCACCTGCTGTTCCTGCTGCTGCCCCTGTGCGGTGCCGCCTGCATCGGCGTGCTCTGGCTCAATCTGGAACCCGCCTCCTTCGAGCTGGGCCTGGTCTGGGCGGCGCTCGGTGCCCTCTACCTGCTGCTGCGCCTGACCGTCTTCCGGGTCCGGCTCGGCCGCCCCGAGAGCGATGCCTCCTGATCCCTCCCCTGGAGCCCGCCCCATGCGGGCTCCAGCTTTTTCCTCCCGCCAGTCCATCCGCCCTTCTGGTGAGTATCTTGTCATTTTCCCCTGGATCTGGCTGCGAAGTGACTGCTTGCACTGGAAACAAAATCCCTTCTGACGGCCTTTTTTGCTTGTCTCCTCCCCCCCCTGAGGGCACAATACGGCGCCCTTTGAGAGCCGATGTTGTTGCGACATCGGTTCTTTGCTTTTTAAGGGGCACACCACCATCCACCAAGAGGCCGGACCTTGTGCCGGAATTGATACCGAGATTGCCAAACAATCTCCCGACGTTGTGAGGAAAAACATGGGGCATTTCACTGCTTTCCTGCCGGTCCCCGCCGGCGTGCGCCATCCGTCTGTCACCCAGACCGGCGCCCCCTGTGTCCAGCGAGGCCTGCGCGCTTCCCTGATCCCGTCCGATCTCGCCCCCGTGGCCTGTGCAGAGGAGAAAGCGTGATGGCCGGTGCCAAGCTGCTCAAGACGCTCACCCTGTTCCAGGTGGTGGTGATGGGTCTGGCGTACCTCACCCCCATGGCGGTGTTCGATACCTTCGCCATCGTCGGCGACATCACTGACGGCCGCGTGGCCACAGCCTATCTGCTGGCGCTGGGCGGCATCCTGCTGACCGCCTTCAGCTACGGCCACCTGGTGCGCCGCTTCCCCTCCGCGGGCTCTGCCTATACCTACGCCCAGAAGGTGTTCAACCCCTACGTCGGTTTCATGGTCGGCTGGTCTTCCCTGCTCGACTACATGTTCATGCCGATGATCAACATCCTGCTGGCCAAGATCTACCTGACCGCCATGTTCCCGAACGTCGATCCCTGGATCTTCATCTTCGGCCTGGTCACCGTGATGACCTTCCTGAACCTGCGCGGCATCAAGCTGGTGGCGAACTTCAACGGCGCCATCGTTTTCATCCAGATCGCCATCATCATCACCTTCCTCGGCCTCATCGCCTGGGGTCTGAGCCAGGGTGAGGGTGCCGGCACCCTGATGAGCAGCCGTCCGTTCCACGTGGAGTCCGCCAGCATGCTGCCGCTGTTCACCGGCGCCACCATCCTCTGCTTCTCCTTCCTGGGCTTCGACGGGCTGAGCTCCCTCTCGGAAGAGACCCCGAACGCCGGCAAGGTGATCCCCAAGGCGATAGTGCTGACTGCACTGATCGGCGGCATCATCTTCGTGACCGTCTCCTACAGCCTGCAGCTCTACTTCCCGGATCTGGCCCGCTTCAAGGAGCCGGACGCCGTGCTGCCGGAGATCGCCCTCTACGTCGGCGGCACCCTGTTCCAGAGCATCGTGCTGGTGTGCACCACGGTGGCGGTGCTGGCCTCCGGCATGGCCGCCCACGCCGGGGTATCGCGCATCCTCTACGTGATGGGGCGCGATCGCATGATCCCCGAGCGGGTGTTCGGCTACATCCACCCCACCTGGCGCACCCCGGCCATCAACGTGCTGCTGGTGGGCGCCCTGGCGCTCTCCGCGGTGTCGTTCGATCTGGACATGGCCCTGGCCCTGGTGAACTTCGGCGCCCTGGTGGCCTTCACCTTCGTCAACCTGTCGGTCATCGGCCAGTTCTGGGTCCGCGAGAAGCGCAACAAGAGCCTGAGAGATCACCTGCTCTATCTGGTGCTGCCGCTGCTGGGGGCCGCCACCATAGGCGCGCTCTGGATCAACCTGGAGCAGAGCTCCCTGGAGCTCGGCCTCATCTGGGCGGGGATCGGGGTGGCCTACCTCTTCCTGCGCATCGCGGTGCTGCGCATTCCCTTCCGTCAGTACGAGGAAGCGACCGACGGCCAGTAAGCGGCCGGCGACACGCAAAGCAGAACGTCACGCCAAGCAAAAGGGGAGCCCATGGGCTCCCCTTTTTACATCCACGCCCTCTTGCGGCGCATTCGTCGGTCCGGCGACTCAGTATGCGCCGCTGTGGCGCAGCACGGCCCTGCCCGCGGCCTGGGCCGGATCGTCCACGACGTTTTCCACCCGCTGCCTGGTGTTCTTCGCCTTGCGATAGGCATCGTCCACCCCGGTGGCCTGGGCCGCCTTGCGCTTGGCGTAGTCCCCCGGGTTGTCGACCGCATCCTCCACCCGCTGCCGGGTGTTCTTCGCCTTGCGATAGGCGTCGTCCACCCCGGTGGCCTGGGCGGCCTTGCGCTTGGCGTAGTCCCCCGGGTTGTCGACGGCGTGCTCGACCCGCTGCTTGGTGCTGGCCGCCGAACAGCGACTGTTGACCCCGGTCGCGCTGTTGACGGCCGAGCCAATCGCCACGTCCTTGGCGCTGCAACCGGAAGAGAGGAGGTTGGCCTGGGCCGAGAGGGCGCAGAAGGCCAGGGGGAGGAGGAGAAGGGACCAGGGTTTCATGACGACATGCTTCATGACAGACTCACCATTGCTAATGACATGGCGCCGCAGTCTACTCTCCCGGGTCGAACGCTGGCACCAGATAGCACCTTTATGTCCTTTTGGCTCCTCTTTTCCCGTTTGCTCCGTCAATTTCTAGCGCGACCTCTGGCCCAGCCGCCGGCTGCCCAACAGAAAGGGAGCCATTGGCTCCCTTTCTTGCGTCGCACGGCGTGCCGCCTCGGCCCGGAATGGCCGACACCCGGCTCAGCCCTTGGTGACCACGGCGGTGGCCGCCGACTTGACCGGATCCTTCACCACCTTCTTCACATCCTTGCCGGCCTCCTTGAGGCCATCGGTCTTGTCATCGATCGCTTTGGTGGTGTTCTTCTTCACCTCTTTCACTTCTTTCTTGGCATCCTTGGTCTTCTGATCCACCAGCTTGTCGGTATCACAGCGTCCCTTGACCCCCAGGGTCGCATTGAGGGCCTCGTTCTTGGCCGCCTTCTCGAGATTGCACTCGGCCTGGACGCCGGCAGACAACAATCCGAGGGAAAGACACAGTATCCATGCTCGCATGACAGCACCACTCTCTTTGGTTGAAAGGACAATCGTCAGCATATAACCCTGACGGCCAAGTACAAGCACGATTTCGAACGACGCCCTTGCCCCCTCCACACAGGGGGTGCGTCCGACAGTTCCTGACCCATTTGGTGGCAGCAAGGAGGCGGTGACGATCGATCCGCCCATCCCCCTGCCGTCATCAAACCATCATAAAAGTGTCACTTTGTCATATTTCTGTCATAGAGCGCTGCTGTAATGCGCCCGTCCAATTCAACGCAGCACGTCCCAAGAGGCCACATGCACAGCACCGCATCTTCCGCACCACTGCAGCCCCGCCGTACCGGCCCACTGTTCAACTGGCTGGCGGTGATCACGCTGATCTACCTGATCCTGGTCGCCGTTGGCGCCGTCTCCCACGGCTTCAAGGGCTTCTCCGGCGGCGCCGAGGGTGCGGCCCAGATCTTCGCCTTCGCAAACAACCCCTTCGTGGCCTTGCTGCTCGGGATCCTCGCCACCGCCCTGGTGCAATCCTCCAGCACTGTCACCTCGGTGATCGTCGGCCTGGTGGCTGGCGGCCTGCCCATGGGCATGGCCATCCCCATGGTGATGGGCGCCAACCTCGGCACCACCATCACCAACACCATCGTCTCCCTCGGCCATATCCGGGATCGGGGCGAGTTTCGCCGCGCCTTCGCCGCGGCCACGGTACACGACTTCTTCAACCTGCTGGCGGTCTTCATCTTCCTCCCTCTGGAGCTGATGTTCGGCCTGCTGCAAAAGAGCGCCGAGTGGCTGTCCGGCTTGCTGCTGGGCTCCGCCGACATGTCGATGAAGGGGATGGACTTCATGAAACCCCTCATCGAGCCGGCCATGAACGTCATCGACAGCGCCGTCGCCTTCCTGCCGGGCAAGGGGCCCGCCATTGCCACCATCGTCATCGGCATCCTGCTGATCCTCGGCTGTGTCACCACCCTCGGCAAGGTGCTGCAGCGGGTCATGGTAGGCCGCGCCAAGGAGCTGCTGCACAAGGCTCTGGGCCACGGCCCCCTGACCGGCATCGCCTCCGGCACCCTGGTCACCGTCATGGTGCAGTCCTCCTCCACCACCACCAGCCTGATGATCCCGCTGGCGGGGAGCGGTCTGTTCAGTACCCGTCAGCTCTACCCCTTCACCCTGGGGGCCAACATCGGCACCACCATCACCGCTCTGCTGGCCGCCACCGCCATCAGCGGCGCCGGTGCCCAGCTGGCGCTGACCATCGCCTTCGTCCACGTGCTGTTCAACCTGTTCGCCGTGACGCTCATCTATGGCCTGCCCTTCCTGCGCGAGCTGCCCATCAAGGCCGCCGAGACCCTGGCCCGGGTCGGCAGCGAGAACAAGCTGCTTGCCCTGGGGTACGTGGCCGGGCTCTTCTTCGCCCTGCCCGCCCTGATGATGGTGGCCGCCAAGTAACGCCCACTGCCACCATGAGGGGGAGGATCTATCCTCCCCCTGTTCATTTGCCAGTCCGGTCACATCCTGCCCGCCCCGGCTCGCCCTGACGCCCCGGCTGGGATAAGATGCCGTTCTCGCTCTCACAAGGGAAATTCGATGAAATTCATTCTGATCGCGCTGCTGGTCGCCGGTGTCGCCTACTACTTCTTCACCAGCAGCAATAACAAGAAGCTGGCCGCGGAAAACGTGCGCATCGGCGCCCAGTTCCTCGCCGGCAATAAAGACAATCCGCTGGTGACCACCACCGCCTCCGGCCTGCAGTACGAGGTGCTCACCAAAGGCAACGGCACGGTTCACCCCACCGCCACCAGCAAGGTGAAGGTGCACTATGAAGGCAAGCTGCTGGACGGCACCGTGTTCGACAGCTCCGTCGCCCGTGGCGAGCCCATCGAGTTTGGCCTCAACCAGGTGATCCCGGGCTGGACCGAAGGGGTACAACTGATGGTGGAAGGAGAGAAGACCCGCTTCTACATCCCCGCCAACCTGGCCTATGGCGATCGCGCCGCCGGCAAGATCCCGCCGGGCTCCGTCCTTATCTTCGATGTGGAGCTGCTGGGCATTCAGTAAGACCCCGCCCTCTCCTTTCCCCCAGGGCCGGCCACTGCGCCGGCCCTCTCGTTACCGCCCTCCTCCCCCCATCACTATCTACCTATAGTGAACAGTGATTACACATCAGCATGGATTGTTAACCTCATGGCGTGAGCAGATAATGACCTCATCGTCAGCGGCACGTCGCCCTGACCCCGGTCTTTGGTACGCCGCGCGTACCTGCACACTGCATAGGGAGTCTCGTCATGGCTATCGCCCCCGTCTGGTTCATCTCTCACGGCGCCCCGGATCTGGTCTTGCGCGACCAGCCAGCCACCCAGTTTCTCAAGCGCCTGCGCCTCGAGGGCATCAAGGGGCTGGTGGTGTTCTCCGCCCACTGGTTCAGTCGCAGCGAGCTGCAGATCAACGTCGAACCCAGCCCGGCCCTGATGTACGACTTCTATGGCTTCCCCGAGCCGCTCTACCATATCCGCTGGCCTGCCTGCAGCCCCCAGTGGCTGCAGGAAGCGGTGAGCGATCAGCTGCTGCTGACCGGCATGCCCGCCACCCCGGTGCGCCGTGAGCTGGACCACGGCGTCTGGTCCCCCCTCTCCCTGATGGATCCTCACAGCGAGATCCCCCTGGTGCAGCTCTCCCTGCCGGCCAGCTTCAGCCCGGATCAGCTGTGGCGGCTGGGGGAAGCCCTGCGGGGCCTGCGCGAACAGGGGATCGGCATCCTCGCCTCCGGCGCCATGACCCACAACCTGCGCGCGCTCGGACCGGACGGCGCCCCGGTTCCCCAGTGGGCGAGCCAGTTCGCCCACTGGATGGAACAGGCCATGAGCGAGGGGGACAAGGCAGCGCTGGAAGATTACCGCGCCCGGGCCCCCGGGGCAGTGGAATCCCACCCCCACGACGATCACCTGCGGCCGCTGTTCGTGGCACTGGGAGCGGCGGGGCAGGACAGGCCGGAAAAACTGCACGACAGCTGGGACTACGGCAGCCTCTACATGGGGGCCTACCGGTTCGGTTGAGCGGGTGGCATGGCCACGGCGCCCGGACGGCGGTCAATCCGCCCTCCGGGCCTCTTTTTATGGGAATACACGCCAAATGAGGGACTCGTTATAGTCGTTTTCCGGTAGAATGGCCGCCTTTGAACAAGACCTGGCAAGGATGGCTGTCACGTCGGATGGCATGATGAACCTCTTTCGATCACTGATCCTGCTCTGCCTGCTGTGCCTGCAACCGGCCCTAGCCCTGACCCTTCACAGCCGTCACGCCCCCGAGATCCTCCCGCCCCGCTGGACCCAGGCCGAGCAGGCGTGGCTGCGACAGACACCCCAACTGCGGGTCGGCATCCTGCGCCACGACTATCGCCCGTTCAGCATGATCCTCGCCCGGCAGCGTGTGGAGGGGCTCACCGCCGACTATCTCGACGTGCTGGCCAGAACCCTGCAAAAACCCCTGGCGCTGCGCGCCTTCCCCGACAAGGAAAGCCTGCTCGATGCCCTGCGCCGCGGGGAGATCCACCTTGCCAGCGTTGGCAACCTCACGCTGGCGGACACCGATGCTGCCGGTATCCGGCTGAGCGTCCCCTATTTCAGCTCGCCTCTCGTCTTCTCGGCTCCCAAAGCCCGCCAGGGGCCCCTGTTCGCGCCGGGTCAGCGCGTCGCGGCCGTCCAGGGGCAGATCGACACGGCACGCTTCAAGCGCTACTACCCCACCCTCACTCTGGAGACCTACCCCTCCAACATGGAAGCCTTCGACGCCGTCTTCTTCGGCCGTCAGGACATCTTGCTGGGGGACGCCCATGCCATGCACTTCCTCAACAGCGAGCGCTTCGACTACCTGCGCCAGCGTGGGGAGGCCCCGCCCGAGCTCGCGCCGGCAGATTTTCGCTTCGCGATGCAGGCCGGCGAGCCTGTGCTGTCAGCCCTGGTCGACAAGAGTCTGGAGGGGATCGACATCGGGATCCGCAATGCCATCTTCACCCAGTGGAACGGGCCCATTCGCGACATGAACGACAGGAATGGCGAGATCTATGACGCCGCCGAGCGGGCCTGGATGCGCCAGGCCCCCCCCGTCAAGGTGTGGCTGATGGACAATCTCTACCCCTATGGTGCCCTGGATCACGACGGCCAGCTGGTCGGCATGACGGTCGACATGCTGGCCAAGGTGAGCACACGCACCGGCCTCACCTTCGAATTCGTGAGCGCGGACTCCGAGCGCCAACTGGCAGAAGCCCTGCAGTCAGGCACCATCGATCTCATTGGCGCCATCTCCCAGCAGGTGGCCGAGCGCTACGGGCTGCTCACCTCCATTCCCTACGCCACCGACAACATCTATGTGATCCTCACTCGCCAGGACGAGCACGCCATCGACTCCCTCCAGAGCCTGGCGGGCAGGACGGTGGCGATGACGCGCCACACCCCGCTCGCAGAGAGGCTCGCTGGCAGCAAGATCACCCTGGTGGAGAGTGCCGCCCAGGCGATGGATGCGCTCGATTGGGGGCGACTGGACGCCGCCATCGTGCCGCTCTACTTCGCCCGTCACGCGCTGGAGAACGATCCCCGGGCCCGGCTGCGCATCGCCGGCCCCGCCGATGACGAGCCGATCCGGATGGGATTTGCCAGCCTGCCGGAGCACGGCATGCTGATGGGGATCCTCGACAAGACCCTGCTCGCCATTCCCCCCAACGAGCTGGCCATGCTGCGTTACGAGTGGCGCAACCGCAAACTGCCGGTGCCCGGCTTCATGGAGCGCCACGCCCACGTTTTCTACCTGGTGTTTGCCGTGCTGCTCTCCCTGGCGCTGGCGCTGCTCTACCGCAACCGCATGCTCAACCGCCTCGCCCACAGCGAGCAAGCCTCCCGCCAGCAGCTGGAGGCCCATGTCCGCTTTATCCGGGCGCTTGGGGAGAGCCTGCCCCACCCCATCGTCGTGCGGGACAAGAGCGGCAAGGTGCTGCTGTGCAACAGCAAGTACCTGACCCAGCTCGGCGCAGAGCCGGACGCCGTCATGGGCCAGCCCTTCGCCCGGGGGCTGGAGGGGGTGCTCGATGCCCGCAGCATCGCCAGGCTCGAACAAGACTTTGCCAGGGTGCTGCGGGAGGGGCAGCCCGTCTTTGCCGATCGCCTCTTCAACCGGCAGGGGGAGCAGACCGACATCTATCACTGGATGGTGCCCTACTTCGATGGCGACGGGGTCATCAGCGGGGTGATCGATGGCTGGATAGACATCACGGACCGCAAGCGACTGGAGGAGGCGCTGCGCCAGGCCAAGCTCCAGGCCGACAGCGCCAGCCGCGCCAAGAGCGACTTCCTCGCCACCCTGAGCCACGAGATCCGCACCCCCATGAACGCCATTCTCGGCATGCTGGAGCTCGCCACCGAGGATCCCGCCCTCAGCAGCCGCAGCGGCGAGTGGCTGCGCATCGCCGCAGACTCCGCCAACGGCCTGCTGGATCTGCTCGGAGACAGCCTCGACATCGCCAGCATAGAGGCGGGCCAGATGACCCTGACGCCGGTGCCGTGCGAGCTCACGCCGCTGCTGCAGTCGGTGACCCGGGTGTTCGCGGGCATGGCCGGGCAGAAGGGACTGGCCTATGACGTCAGGCTGCCCGAACCGCCCCTGCCGAGGGTGATGATCGACCCCCTTCGCCTGCGCCAGATCCTCTTCAACCTGATCGGCAACGCCATCAAGTTCACCGAGCAGGGCCAGGTGAGCATCGCGGCCACCCTGGCCGGTGCACCGGCCGAGCCCGTGCTGCACCTCGTCATCGCCGACACCGGGGCCGGCATTGCGCCAGACAAGCTGCCCCGGCTGTTCACCCCCTTCTACCGCGCGCACACCCAGGGCCACATCCCGGGTAGCGGCTTGGGCCTCAACATCGCCCGCATCCTGTGCCAGCTGATGGGGGGAGAAATAAGCGTCCACAGCCGGGTCGGCGAAGGCACCCGGCTCGCGATCAGCCTGCCCCTGACGCTGGCGGAGCACGCCCCGCTGCCTGCCAGGACGGCGATTCCGACTTCCCTGACGCCACCGACCCGGCTGCGCATCCTGGTGGTGGATGACAACCACGCCAACCAGACCCTGCTGCGCCAGCAGCTCAAGCACCTGGGGCACGACGTCAGCGTGCGCGCCAACGGGCTGGAGGCCCTGCGCGCCCTCACCAGTCATCCCTTCGATCTCGTCATCACCGACTGCCAGATGCCGGTCATGGATGGCTTCGAGCTGACCCGCAACCTGCGTGCCCGTGGCCATGAGCTGCCCGTCTGGGGGTTCACCGCCCACGCCCAGCCCCGTGAGCGGGAGCTCTGCCTGGCCGCCGGCATGAACGACTGCCTGTTCAAGCCCATCGGCCTCGCCCGCCTGCGGGCGGCACTAGCCACCCTGGCTCATCGGCCCTGACTGGCCACCGGCTGATAGCCAGGGCGCATTGGCGCTGGCTATCAGCCCGGCAAGCGCCCAATAAAAAAGACAGCCCGTGGCTGTCTTTTTTATTGGCTGGCGCGTCCTCAGTAGAAGATCCGCTCCCCTCGCTCGCTCATCTTGAGCCACACCGGCTTGGTGCTGGTCTTGTTCCAGATGCGGTGCAGGTAGCTGTAGAAACGGGCGCGATCGCTGCGAAACAGCATCACCGGGAAGGCAAGCAGACCCGCCATCAGCACGAAGATGCGGCGAAGGATTATCTGAGTCAGGGAGAAGGGATGAAACATGATATGACGCCTCACTGGTAAGACCACTGAACAAAGATTACGCCACAAATTGTAGGATTACTACACCCATGAGGCCATTTTTTTGGAAAAAAGCGGTCTTAAAGCCATAAAATGAAAATGGGTTACATTTTTTAACCAAAAAACAACAAGCGTGGCAAAACGCGGCGGCTGGACCAGAGTTAACGGAGGAAACACAGACAGGGGGAACAGGATGAAACTCGCGGATGTGGCGATCCTGAGCGTACTGGGGCTGCTCGCCTGGTCACAATGGCAGGAGTGGCAGCTCAATCGCGAGGACGCCATCGACATCGCCTATCATGGCACGCCCTCCCCCAGCCTGTGGCAGTGCGCGCTGCTGACCCAGCGGATGACCGCCCTGGCCGAACACGGCGGTGAGCTGGCGTTTCAGTTCCGGGGGGAGGCGCTGACCGACATGGAGCACTATCTGCGCAAGGAGTGGCAACGACAGGGATGCGAACAGCTCACCGGGTCGCAATGACAGTGGCGATACAGGGAAAAACCGATTGAGTGATCGTCGATGACGAGTGACAAAACAGGGAGAAGATGGAGGCACGTTCCGGAGTCGAACCGGACTAAACGGATTTGCAATCCGCTGCATAACCGCTTTGCTAACGCGCCATGCTGACAAGGCCTGGGCCTTGAGAGTGATGTCCATGATTGGTGCCATGGAGTATTGGAGCGGGAAACGAGACTCGAACTCGCGACCCCGACCTTGGCAAGGTCGTGCTCTACCAACTGAGCTATTCCCGCATTACTGCTTTCGTGCCAGTTGCCTGACAACGAGGCGCATTATACGTACCCCGAGCCCGGGCACAACCCTTTTTTATGACTTTGTTCGCTTTTCAAAACTGTTTGCTCAGGCTTTAGACGTCTTGGTCGAAAATCCCCCCATTCCCTGTGACCCGACGAGCGAATTTCAGATAAAGCCATTGAAATAGTTAGCCTTTAGTCAGAAACTCATCGCGCTTAGTAACCGGATTCTCAATTGAAAATCACGCGATGAAATGGATCTTCAGGCCTCGTGGGCTCCGACCGCAGCTGATGCTGGCTTTCTTCATGTTGGGCCTGGTGCCCTTCCTGGTCGTCACCCTGTTTTTCCTCTATAGCCACGGCAAGGATCTCACCACCCAGACATCCAACCACCTGGTCTCCGTGCGCAATATCAAGAAGAGCCAGCTGGAAGATTACTTTGGCAACCTCAAAGAGCAGATCATCAACTTCTCCCAGCAGGATTTTGCCGGCAACAGTATCGGTCGCTTCTACGGCTTCACCGGCGCCTTCGAGAAGCTCGGCACCACGCCGCAGGAGGCCCGCGCCCGCGCCCAGGCCCGCTATGTGCCCGGCTCCTGGGACAAGCTGCAGCAACCGGACAGCCAGGTCAACATCGAGCCCTCCATCAGTGCCCTCATCCTCGCGGACGAGATGTATGGCCGTGTCCACCAGCGTTTTCACCGCGGCTACGCCGACATGGTGCGCAAGTCCAACTACAGCGACATCTTCCTGGTCGACCTCAACGGCGACGTGGTCTATTCGGTCACCAAGCACGCCAACTTCGCCACCAACCTGCTCTCCGGCCCCTACCAGTCCAGCGGACTTGGCAACACCTTCGCCAAGATCAAGCGCCGCCTCGACGGTGGCCAGAAGCCGCAGCAGATCTTCGAGTTCACCGATTTTGGCCGCAACGAGCTAACCGGCCAGGTGGTCGCCTATCTGGCCGCCCCCGTGATGCAATACGACTACGTGCGCGGCGTGGTCATCTTCGAGCTGCTGCCGGACAAGCTGAACCAGATCATGGCGGAGCGGGAGGGGCTCGGGGAGACCGGCGAGACCATCCTCATCGGCCCGGACAAGCGGATGCGCGCCAACGCCTCCCTCGCCCCCGGCTTCAGCGTGGAGAACAGCTTCACCCCGGACTTCCGGCCGCTGCAGACGCCGCTCATCATCAAGGCCCTCTCCGGCGAGCAGGGGGTCGGGCAGTTTCTCTCCTACCACGAGGACGAGGTACTGGCCGCCTACACCCAGGTGAAGGTGTTCGATACCGAGTGGGCCTTCATCGCCGAGATCTCCACCCGGGAAGCCTATGCCCCCATTCGCCAGCTCGAAGCCCTGGTGGTCCTGCTGGGTGCGGCCTCCCTGCTGCTGCTGACCCTCTTCTCCCGCTGGCTCTCCCACTCCATCACGGCGCCGCTGCGATCCCTCACCGCCGCCGCGGAGCAGGTGGCCGACGGCGCCCTGGATCACCCCATCGCCATCGATCGCACCGACGACGACATCGATCGGCTGGCCCAGGCGTTTCGCCACATGCAGCGCTCGGTGAAGGAGAAGATCGAGCTCATCGAGCGCCAGACCCAGGAGCTGCAGCAGCAGGTCAAGCTGACCCACAAGCAGAACCTCAGCCTGCAGCAGGCGGACAAGCTCAAGGACGAACTGCTGGCCAACACCTCCCACGAACTGCGCACCCCCATCCACGGCATCAAGGGCATGGCGGAGTCCATGCTCGCCAGCCAGCAGGATCTCACCGAGGGGCAGCAAAAGCAGCTCGGCCTCATCATCAAGAGCGCGGACGGCCTGGCGCGTCTCGTGGACGATCTGCTGGACTACCACCAGATGCGCTACGGCCAGCTGGAGATCCACCCCCAACCCGTCTCCTCCAAGGGAGTCATCCGGCTGGTGCTGGATCTCTGCCAGCACCTGGTGCAGGCCAAGCCCCTCACCCTGGTGGACATCAGCCCGGCCGAACTGCCGCCGGTGCTGGCGGACGAGCAACGGCTCGAACAGGTGCTCTACAACCTGGTGGGCAACGCCATCAAGTACACCCCCCAGGGCAAGGTAGTGCTGAGCGCCCTGGTGGAGGGCAACTTCCTGCGCATCAAGGTGACCGACACCGGCATCGGCATCGCCCGGGATCACCTGGAGCACATCTTCGAGCCCCTGGTGCAGATGAGCCCGGAGGTCAGCAAACAGGGGGCCGGCCTCGGCCTCTCCATCACCCGCCAGCTGGTGCATCTCATGGGGGGCGAGCTGTTCGTGGAGAGCGAACCGAGCGTCGGCTCCACCTTCGCCTTCACCCTGCCGCTCGCCAGCGGCAAGGCGGGCACCCTGACCCTGGACAGCCGCCAGATGGAGCTCCAGCTGGTGCGCCAGCAGCCCCTCACCCTGCCGGACTGGGAGAGCGAGGATCTGCCGCCCCCGCCACCCGGCGCCCCCCTCATCCTGGTGGTGGACGACGAGCCCATCAACCTGCACATACTGCGCCACCTGCTGCAACCCTGCGGCTACCGCATCCTGCCGAGCAGCGACGGCCACGACGCCCTCGCCAAGCTGGCCCAGGAGCCGGTCGATCTCATCCTGCTGGACGTGATGATGCCGACCCTCTCCGGCTTTGACGTCTGCCGCCGGCTGCGCCAGCAGCACCCCAAGGAGACGCTGCCGGTGCTGCTGCTCACCGCCCTCAACCAGCCCAAGGATATCGAGGAGGGTTTCAACGCCGGGGCCAACGACTACCTGGTGAAACCCTTCTGCAAGGAGGAGCTGTTTGCCCGGGTCAGGGCTCTGCTGGAGGCGAGCGCCGGTCGCGCCTCCCTGGTGGAGAACCGATTGCTCAAGCAGGAGATAGAGCACCGTCTGATGTTGCAGGAGCAGTTGCATCAGGACCAGGAGCGGCTGCTGGCCCTGCTCGGGGAAGGGGCCGACCCCATGGTCTTCATCGACGGCCAGGGCGTGGTGCTGTTCGCTTCCCGGGCACTGGCGCGCCTGCTGGGTCAGGAACCGGAAGCCATGGAGGGGCAGCCACTGGACGAGTGGCTGGCCAGCCCGCTGGCCCAGCAGTGGCCCGACATGACGGCGCGCCCGGAGCAGGATCTGGACTTCCTGGTGGCGGGTCAGAAAGATGGCCTCAATGCCCGCGCCCTGCCCATCAACCTGGCCGGGCAGCACGCCTTTGCGCTGACCCTCAGCACCGAGCAACGCCAGGATGACAACCGGGTGATGGCGTTGGAAAACGCCCTCAAGAGCCTGTCACGCCAGGCCATCATCGAGGATGGTCAACTGCTCGGGGAGCTGAGCCGGTTGGGGGGAGAGTTCAGATCGCTCGCGGACAACCTCATCCGCCAGCAGGATGACGAGCCCCTGCGCCGGGCCCTGGTGGATACCATGCGGCTCACCCTGGACACCTGGCAGCAGAGCACCGGCAAGGGCAAGATAGTGCTGGCGGAAAAGAGCAAGCTGTGGCGCGTCTACATGGACAGGTCCAGCCCCCAGACCCGCACCCTCGACAAGTACCTGAGCCTGGATACCCTGCCCAAGGCCCCGCGCTGGAAGACGGTGGTGGCCAGCGCGGAGTACGTCCTCAGGCAGTGCCCCCTGAGCGAGGCACAGCAGCAGAGTCTGCACCAGAGCACCCAGCGGCTGCGCCAGCTCGCGAGCCGCAAGGGCTGAATGGCAGGCGCCCTGATGCTCTCAGGGCGCGGTCATCAGGGGGTCTGACACAGGGCGGGATCGAACACGCTCTTCCAGTCCTGCTTCATGTCCACCAGGGTCCAGCCATATTTGGTCGCCTCCGTCAGCCCCTTGACCAGGGTGCCGCTGCTCGGGGGATGGCCGTCATAGGCATACTCCCGTTTCGCGTCCGTGTGATGCACGATGAGGCCGAAGGTCTTGAAGCCGGGCTGGGTGGAGGTGTATTGCAGCATGGGCACATCGCCGTCGCTGTTGCCAAAGGCCCCCACCGGCCGCTGCCCCATGAAGAGGTGGATGGCGGCGGGCTTGGCAGCCTCGTCGTCGAAGTAGGCCCCCTTCATCGTCTTGGTGATGGCTGAGCCATCCGCCGTCAAGGCATAGTCTGAAAGCGCGAAGGAGCCGATGACCTGCTCCGGCGGGATGCCGTACATCTCTTGCGCGAACACCCGCATGAAGTCGATGCCGCCACCGGACACTATCCAGGTCTTGAAGCCGTTCGCCCGCAGATACTCCAGCAACTGCCTCATGGGCAGGTAGCCCAGCTTGTCATAGCCACAGCCAAAGCGGGGGTGCTTGCTCGTGTCCAGCCAGTGGCGCACCCGCTGCGCATAGTCGTCCGTGCTCATGCCGCTGTGCGTCAACGCCACCAGCTTGGTCAGCCCCGGTTTGCCCGCCTTGACCAGCCCGGCCAGATCGTCGGCCAGGACCAGCTTGACGATGGGATCGTCTTTCCACTCCGGGTGTGCGGGGGCGAGTCGCTTGATCTCGTCGAGGGCGAATTGCAGCTGGAACGTCAATGGGGCCTCCGGCCACAGGGTCCCGTCGTTGTCGAAGACCACATAGCGTTTGCTGACCGGGATAAAGGTCTTGGAGCCTTCCGTCGTGGCGCCCTTGACCCAGGCCTCGATCGCCTTCTTGGGCGCCGTGTCTTGCCAGGCGGCAAGGGGGTTGGCCGCGCCTTGTTCGCTGGCGCCCGCACAGGTGCTCACGAGCAGGGCGACAAGCAGAGGGTTGAGTTTCATCTAATTCTCCTTGTGTGAGGGCGTCAGGTCCGGCAACGGGACGGGACGCCAGAATCGGGCAACCGCGAGGCGGGCAAACTGCCAGCCACGCAGCAGCGAATGACGGGCGAAGAAGCCCGCCACCGCCAGGATGGCCAGGCCTCCCAGCATAGACAGGTAGCGCCAGAGGTGAGAGGCGGTGCCGGCCCGCAGTTCGGCCTCTCGACCGGCCGCACGCGGCCCCTGTATCTCGTAGTCGGCTCCCGGCAGCTCGGCCGACTGCCAGCGCTGCGCCGAGGTATCCCACCACCTCAGGGTCAAGGGCGGCAACACCAGCTTGCCCTGCCGGGTGGGCAGATAGCGCAGGCGCTCCTCCCGCTGGCCACCGCCAAAGTCGCCGCGCCCCGAATCCAGCAGGCTGTTGACGGGGGGCAGTCGCTGGCTGTCCTGGCCAGGAATGGCGTACAGCAGCTGCGGGATCTGGGACGGCACGACCCCTTCGGCCTTGACCGTCACCTGCCGCTCAATGGCATCCCCCACATGCAGCGCGTCCCCCTCCCCGCTGCGGTAGAGCACCAGCTTCTGGCTCAGGGTCAGGGCGCTGGCCGGCAGGAAGCGGTCCGGTTGTTTGACGTCTTGGGGCCAGGCCACGGGTCGCTCGACGGCGGGCAGGGAGACGGTGCGGGGTGCTTGTCCCGCCGATGAGAGGGTCACCTCCAGCGCCGGCAGGCTCAGCGTGCCGGGATCCCAGGCGGAGACCAGCCTCTCCATCCGCACGCCGCTCCAGCTCTTGCCATCCTGCTGGCGCGTCAGCAGCTGGTTCGGCAGGGGCGTGGTCAGCAGGGCGCCGTTTCTCACCACCTGGGCTGGCCATTCGGGGGGCGGGTTGAACCAGGAGTCAGTCCAGAAGGTGACGGCGACGCGCACCGGCTGACCCGGCACCAGTTGCTCTGGCGCCACCAGCTCCCGGCTGATGTCCATGGCGCCATATCCTGACAGGCTGACGAGCAGCAGCAATAAACAGAGCGGTTTCACTGTGCCTCCGGGGTGTCGGCCTGATAGAGGTTGCGCAGCAGCCCGGAGGGGGAGAGCTGCAGATTGTCGTACCATTGGTTCGCCTGGGGAGTGGCGCCGCCCACCGCCCCGAGATCCTGCTGATCCACCCCCTGCCCCTTCTTCAGGTCATGCTTGATCTCATCGGGATCGAAGTCCGCCTCTTCCCCCTGGGAGGCTTCGCGATCCCGCTCTTGCTTGCGCAGCGCCATGATGATCCCGGCAATCCTGGCGCGGTTGTCCAGCGCCATGTCCCAGCCGGGGCGCAGGCTCAGCGCCTGATCATAGGCGTCGATGGCCTGTTGCCAGGATTTTTGCCGGGCATAGCTGTTGGCCAGCCACACCAGGGTCTCCGGTGTGGCCGGGGCCTGGCGAAACGCCGTGGCTGCCGCCACGTACTGTTCGGCATGGTAGTGGGCAATGCCCCGTCTCAGCGGATCCTGGAAGTGCTCGGCGGCCTGCTCGTAATCCTGCCGGTCAAAGGCGCGCTGCCCCTGCTGATCCGGCGTCGCCCACCAGTCCAGCCAGGCCGCCTCGACGTGGCCCCCATAGAGCCCGAGCGAGCCCGCCAGCAGGACCACGCACAAGAGTTGCCTGCGCCAGAACAGCAGCAACCCCAGCATGGGGATCACCAGCAGGTAGCCGCTGTCTTTCCACCGCAAGTCTTCACGGGCATTGTTCTGGGCCTGCACCGCCCGCTCGATGTTGGCCGAGACGGCCGCCAGATCCCCGTCATCTATGGTGGCCAGGGTGACCGGTATGCCGTCCCGCTTCAGCGACCCAAACTCATCGACGTTCAGCCGGGTGTCTATCCCGCGCTCGGCATACTCGGCCGGCAGCGTGCCCCCCCGCTCCGTGCCCACCACCCATACCTGTACCGGCAGCGGGGATTCCCTCAAGGCAGCCGCCTCGTCGGGGGCCAGGGTGTCGGCCACCACCAGGATGCTGCGCGCCGCATCGGGGGCCGTCGGCAGATTCTCCCGTGCCAGCGCCAGGGCCTTGACCAGGGCCGAGCCCTGCCCCTGCGGCATGATGGCCGGGCTCTGGGCCTCCAGGAAGAGGGAGAAGAAGTCGGGGTCCAGCGTCAGGGGCGTGGTCAGGTGCGCCGTGCTGTCATAGACGATGAGCCCGAACCCCGTTCCGGGCGTGCCCTGCACCAGTGACATCAGCTTGTGCTGCATGCGCTGATGACGGCTGGGCGCCAGATCTTGCGCATACATGCCGAGGTTCTGCTGCAGCAGCACCATGACGCTCCCCTGCGGGGAGAGTGCAGCCGGGATCTCCCTCTGCCAGGTCGGCCCGGAAAGCGCCAGCACGCCGGCGGCAAAGAGCCAGGGCAGCAACTGCATCAGGGGGCGGGACTTGCCCACCAGCAGCGCCTCGGCCACCGGCTTGTCCATCAACTGATACCAGGCGCTGGGGGGACGGCGCACCACAAACCAGAGCGCGATGCACAGCGGCAACCCCAGCAGGTGCCATGGGTAGAGGAAGTGGAAGTCACTCATGGGTCGCTGACTCCTTGCGGTAATCCAGCAGGGTGAACGCCAGCAACAGCAGCAGGGCCAGGCCGAGCGGCCAGGGATACAACGGCTGGTGCCAGGACCAGCCCAGCGTCTTGACCTCTACCGGGGTCAGGGCGTCTATTTCCTTCCAGACCTCATCGAGGGCCGCGCCGCTGCGAGCGGCCTGCCAGCTCCGACCGCCGGTTGTGTCCGCGATCTCCTTGAGCAGGTCCAGATCCACCTTGTCGTCACCGCTGGTGTTCTCGTCGCCGAAAGCGATGGTGTGGATCTGAACCCGGTGATCCGCCGCCAACCTGGCCGCCAGCGCGGGGGGCAGCTGGGAGGCCGTGTCATTGCCATCGGTAAGCAGAATGGCCAGCTTGCTGCTCTCCCCGTGCAGGGCGGTATCCAGCATCTTGACCGCGACGCCGATGGCATCGCCGATCGCCGTCTGCTCGCCGATCATGCCGGAGGAGAGCTGGGTGATGCGGGCCTGCAGTGCCTGCTTGTCCTCGCTCAGGGGGGCAAAGGGGTAGGCACTGCTGGAGAAGATCACCAGTCCGATGCGATCCTGTTTGCGGGCTGCCACGAACCTGGCCACGGAGGCCTGCATCGCGGCGAGACGGGTCTCTCCCCCGGGCAGATCATTCTTTCCCATGGAGCCCGACACATCGAGGATGAGCACCATGTCTCTCATCGGTTTTACTATGTGCTGGGGCGGTGTCAGGGATTCGGGCCTCGCCAGCGCGCACACCAGGAGCAGCCAGACCGTCCAGAACCACAGCTGCTGCCAGCGGCTGGCTTGCGGTGGGCTCTCCTTGAGGTTCAGGGTTTCGATCAGATGGGGCAGGAACGGAACCCGCACATAGTCTGCCTGCGGCCTGACCTGGGGCAGCAGGAAGCGGCCGAGGAGCGGCAGGAAGAGGAGCAGCCATGCCCAGGGCCAGGCGAAATCGAAGCGGGATAACCAGTCAGACATGAGGCAGGCTCTCCAGCCAGGCGGCGATTTGCCTGGCCAAACGGGCGTTCTGGGCAGGCGTCAGTTCACTGTCAGGCCGGCAGTAGCGCTCGCACAACAGGTGCCGGGAGGCCTCGTCGACGGGGACCCCGGCCAGGATCTCGGCCGGGGAGATGGCCCGGGCGACCTCGGCGCGAGGGTGATGGACCAGACGGATGCGCTTGATCATCGCCAGCCAGCCGTCGACGTCCCTCAGGGTCGCCATCATGGCGCCGGCCTCGCGGCGCCAGCGGTTGCGCCGCCAGCGGGCAAGGCGGGACAGGGCCATCACGCACAGGGCCAGCAGCAGCAAGGCTCCCAGCCATCGCCAGCCAAACGCCAGCGGCCACCAGGAGACACGCTCTGGCAGGGATGGATCCAGCAGTGCCGGTACAGAAAACCCTTTCTCGAGCATCAGCCCCCCTCTATGTTCCCTTTCATGTTCCCTTTCATGTTCCCTTTTGCAGCTGCCGCACCAGATCCTGGCTGGTCACTATGTTGCGCACCCTGGCCCCCAGTCGGGTCAGCCGCGCCTCCTGATCCGCCAGACGCCTGCCGATGGCATGCTGGATATCGTCCCTCATCTGTGGCGACAGGGCGACGGTGGCATCGCTGCCCTGATAGCGGGCACACAACGCCCCCCGGGTCGGCAGCCGCAGATGGAGGTCGTCATAGACCACGAAGGCCGTGATCTCGCAGCGACGCCTGAGCCCCGCCAGCAGGGCATCACAGCGGGCATCCAGGTCATGAAAATCGCTGATGATCCCGAGCCAGGCGCCTGGCGGGACCAGCGGCTGGATCTGCTGCAGCACGCGGGCCAGGTCCACCTCCGGGCGCGGCTCCTGGGGATAGGCCGCCGGCAACGCCTGATTGAAACGGCAGAGATCCTCGATGACGCGGCCCAGATTCTGCTTGGGTGAGCGGCAGGGATGCACCGCCAGTTCTTCGTCATTGAACACCAGGGCCCCAAGCCGATCGCTGTCGTGCCAGCTGCGCCAGGCATAGAGCCCGGCGATCATGGCCGCCGCCGCCGACTTGCTGTGGCCACGGGTGGTGAAGTACATGTCGAGACGCTGATCGATCAGCAGGAAGACGGGGCGCTCGCGCTCCTCGTTATAGAGCCGTATCCAGGGGGTGCGCAGGCGGGCGGTGGCCTGCCAGTCGATGAGACGGACATCGTCCCCCGCCTGGTAGCGCCGCAAGCCTTCGAAGTTGAGTCCCCGCCCCTGCTGGCGCGAGACACGCTCCCCCGCAAGGGCGCCCTTGGCGATCCGCTCCGGGTCGTTTCGGAGCAGCCTGGCCTCCCCCGCCAGCGCCATCAGATCGGCGCGATCGATGCAAAGTCCCGTGGCCATCAGGCGACCACGGTATCGAGCAGGGTCTGGATGGCATCGTCCGCCGAGAAGCCGTCCGCATTGGCCTGATAGCTCATCATCAGGCGATGACGCAAGACGGCGTGGGCGACGTCCTTGATGTCCTGTGGCAGGACAGCGTCGCGACCCGCCAGCCAGGCATTGGCCCGCCCGCAACGCTCGAGGGCCAGGGTGCCGCGAGGGCTGACCCCGAGGCTGATGTAGCTCGCCAGCTCGTCGCTCACCCCCTGCGGGTAGCGGGTCATCCCCACCAGATTGACGATGTAGGCCTCGATGGTCGGGGCGACGTGCACCTGGGCTATCTCCTGCCAGCAGCTCAGCACCTCTTCCTGGGTGATCCGCAGATCCGGGGCCGTGGCAGCCTCTTCTCCCCGATCGCTCCGGGCATATTTCTGCCGCTGCTCTTCACGGACCAGTTGCATGACCTGCTGCTCGTGGGCCTTCGAGGGGTAGTCCACCAGCACCTTCATCAGGAAGCGGTCCAGCTGCGCCTCCGGCAGTGGCCAGGTCCCCTCCTGATCCACCGGGTTCTGGGTCGCCAGCACCATGAAGAGGCCGGGCAGTGGCCAGCTCTTCCCCGCCACGGTCACGTGGCGCTCCTCCATGGCCTCCAGCAGGGCCGACTGCACCCGTGCCGATGCCCGGTTGATCTCGTCCGCCAGTATGATGTTGCCGAACACAGGGCCGGGTCTGAAGCGGAACTGTTCCTGCTCAGAGCTCGCATGCTGCTGATAGATCTCGCTGCCGGTGATGTCAGATGGCAGCAGATCCGGTGTGAACTGGATGCGGCTGTAGTCCCCGTCGATATGGCGGGAGAGCGCCCGCACCGCCCGGGTCTTGGCGAGCCCGGGCAGCCCTTCCAGCAGCACGTGACCATCGCACAGCAGGCCGATGATCAGCATCCTGACCAGATTCTCCTGCCCCAGCACCTGTTCGTTCATGCGCTGCTCGAGCTGCAGCAGCCTCTCCCTGTTGCTCATGCCTTATCTCCTGCCGGTTGCCCCTGCAAAATGGTGACTATGCCCACCACTATGGGCTGGGCGTAGTCGAAAAAGGCCTTGATGCCGGGGCAGAGGTAGTTCAGTCCCAGTTCCCCATCCGGGGTGCGTACAATCCGGTTCTTCGGGCACTCCCCCCAGCACAGCTTGAGATAGGGGCAGGCCCGGCAATAGGCGGGAAGGGTATCCCGCTTGCCAAACCCGAAGGCCTGCTGACGCTCGGAGAAGGCCATGTGGGACAGCGGAGTGTCATCGATGTTGCCCAGCCGGTACTCCGGATAGACGTAGTGATCGCAGGAATAGATGTCCCCGTTCTTCTCGATGGCCAGTCCCTTGCCGCAAAACTCCGAGGTCACGCAGATCTGGGCGGGCATGCCTATGGTCTGGGCCACCGCCGTCTCGAACAGGTTGACCTGCACCCGGCCGAGATCGTGGTTGACCCACTCCTCGAACACCGCGATCAAAAACTGGCCCCAGTCATCCGGGTCCACCGACCAGTCTGTCACGATGGAGTCCAGATCCCCCGGTTTGGCGCGGCGGCTACCGGTTACGGGAATGGTGTCATCGTGCCAGAACTGCGGCGCCGTCCTGGTGAAATCCACGGGCTCGACACAGGGGTTGAACTGGATGTAGGTGGCCCCCAGCTCGCGAGTGAGGAAGCGATACACCTCGAGGGGGAAGCGGGCATTGGTCCGGTTGACGGTTACCAGGGCATTGAAGGGCACCCCGTGTCGCTTGAGAGCGGCCACCCCTTCCATCACCTTGTCGAAGGTGGGCTTGCCGCTGCGGGTCACCCGATATCTGTCATGCAGTTCGCGCGGCCCGTCGATGGAGAGCCCCACGAGGAAATGGTGTTCTTTCAGGAAGGCGGCCCATTTGTCATCGATCAGGATGCCGTTGGTCTGCAGATCGTTCTCGATCCGCTGGCCTGCCTTTTGATACTGCTTTTGTAACTTGACGATTTTCTGGAAGAAATCCAGCCCCATCAGGGTTGGTTCGCCCCCTTGCCAGGAGAAGACGACCTGCTCGCCATCCTGGCTGTCGATGTACTGGCGAATGTAGTTCTCCAGCACCTCGTCACTCATGTGGGTGTGACGCTCCTGATGGAGCAGCCCCTCTTTGTGCAGGTAGAAACAGTAGGTGCAATCGATGTTGCAGGTGGAACCCGTCGGCTTGGCCATCACATGAAAGCGGCGAACCCAGGCTGGCCCCTTGCCGGCATATTTTTCTGCGGATGCCAGCGCCTTGATGGGCATGGTGGTGCTGTGTTTCATCGTTACCCCTGAAAGCGGGTGAGGCCAGGGCCTCACCCGTATACGCCGAGAATCAGTTGCTCTTCGCACCCTGCTCGATCAGGGCGCTCACGTCGGATATCGTGAAGCTACCCGGTTTCTGCCGTGGCGGGAACTCCTGGAAGCTCTTGATCATGTCGGTGGCATACTTCTGCGCGCCGCCAAGCAGGAAGAGACGATCATAGAACCAGGTGTTGTAACCCATCCCATCACTGCCCTTCTCAAGCGGGTCGACCTCCAGATCGAAGATCATCGGGGTACGCAGCTTGGTGAAGGGGTATTGCCACAACGCCAGACCGGTATGCTCCTGGATCATGAAGTGAGCCTTCCAGCGGCCGTAGCGCATGGCCAGCAGATCGCCGTCATCGCTCCAGTAGAAGAACTCCTGGCGCTGACTCGGTGACTTGCCCTGCAGATAGTCGAGCTGGTTGTAGCCGTCCAGGTGGACCTTGTAGGTCATCGCCGAGGTCTTGTACCCCTTGAGCAGCTTCTCCTTGATCTCGGGTTCGCCGGCGGCGGCAATCAGGGTCGGGAACCAGTCATTGCTGCCGAAGATATCGTTCAGCACAGTACCTGGCTGGATATGGCCTGGCCACTTGACCATGGCAGGCACGCGGAAGCCCCCTTCCCAGCCGGTGTTTTTCTCGCCGCGGAAGGGCGTGAAACCGGCGTCCGGCCAGGTCGCGGTCATGGGGCCGTTGTCCGTGGTATAGACGACGATGGTGTTGTCCTCGATCCCCAGGTCTTTGATCTTCTTCATCACCTCGCCAATGATGGCGTCGTGCTCCACCATGCCGTCGGCATAATCGCCGAGACCCGTCTTGCCCTGGTGATCAGGCTTGATGTGGGTCTTGTTGTGCATGCGGGTGGTGTTGAACCAGGTGAAGAAGGGCTTCTTGGCCTTGACCTGACGCTCCATGAAGTCGTTGTTGGCCGCCAGCGTCTCCTCGTCCACCGTGGTCATCCGCTTGACAGTGAGTGGACCCGTATCCTCAATCTTGCCATCGGCGGTGCTCTTGATGACGCCGCGCGGGCCGAACTGCTTGCGGAAGGCGGGATCTTTCGGATAGTCCGGGTTTTCCGGCTCCTCTTCCGCGTTCAGGTGATAGAGGTTGCCGAAGAACTCGTCGAAGCCGTGGGCGGTCGGCAGGAATTCGTCCCTGTCACCCAGGTGGTTCTTGCCGAACTGCCCCGTGGCATAACCCAGCTGCTTGAGCACGTTGGCGATGGTGGGATCCTCTTTCTGGAGACCCTGAGGTGCACCCGGCATCCCCACCTTGCTCATGCCGGTACGGAACGGCATCTGGCCGGTAATAAAGGAAGAACGACCTGCGGTAGAGCTCTGCTCTGCATAATAGGAGGTGAATTTGGCGCCTTCTGCGGCGATCTTGTCGATATTGGGCGTTTTGTAACCCATCATGCCCTGGTTGTAGGTACTGAGGTTCCAATAGCCGATATCATCGCCAAAGATAACAACAATGTTGGGCTTGCCTTTATCCTGTTCGGCGGCCGTCGTGGCTGCCTGTACCGCAGAGGTTGCGGTGGCGCCAAAGGCCAGCGTCAGCATGCTGGCTATCAACGTCCGTTTAGATGGAATGTTATTCAGCATTGCAATGACTCCATTTCCGGTGGGTGGGATTCAAATGCAATGATAACTAAATAAGTTAAGATGGAAACGGTCAAGCCTTAACCACACCTGAACCATAATTATATTGTTTCCATCGCAATAAAAATGCATCAAGCCTCTTTGGATCCCCAACTGTCATCCATGACTACCAGAGCGCCCGCTCACGCTACCTGGCAACGCCTTCCCGCTTCTCCACCAGAAAGTCCATCAGCGCCCGGATCTTGGCCGGCATCTGGGCCCGCGACGGCACATAGAGATAAAACCCAGGGAAGGGGGGGCACCAGGGGGCGAGTACCCGCACCAGCGATCCGTCACTCAGGTGCTGGCGCACCCGCAGATCCAGGTGTTTGACCAACCCCACCCCCTGCAGGGCCGCCTGCAGCATGCTGTCGTCGTCGTTGAACACGGCGTTGCCCTTGGGATCGACGATCTGGGTGTGCTGCTCCTCATCGGGGGAGGTAAACGACCAGCGGTCTATGGTGTTGCTGGAGGTGAAGCGGTAGGCCAGGCAGTTGTGCCGGGTGAGATCGCCCGGGGTCTGCGGCGTGCCATGCTGCCTGAAATAGTCGGGGGCGCCGACAATGGCCATGGTCAGAGGGGGGGTGATGGGCACCGCCACCACGTGTTCATCCAGGCTCTCTCCCAGGCGAATGCCGGCATCCATCCCGTCGGCAATGATGTTGGAAAAACCGTCCGCCATCACCAGCTCCAGCCGCAGCTTGGGATGGCGCGCCAGAAACTCACCCATGTGGGGCTCGAGCAGCAGCCTGGCGGCGATGCGCGAACTGTTGATGCGAATAAGGCCCGAGGGCTCAAGGTGGGAGTCATTAAGTTCGCTCACCACCCGTTCGATGGCCGTGAGGGAGGGTTGCAGCACATCCAGCAAGCGCTGCCCCTCCTCGGTCAGCGACATGTCGCGGGTAGTGCGGTTGAGCAGCCGCACCTGCAGCTGCTGCTCCAGCCCCTTGAGGTGCTGGGAGAGGGCGGCGCGGGTCACCCCCATCTCGGTGGCGGCCTTGGTGAAG
Source organism: Aeromonas sp. SrichE-2G (assembly GCF_017939565.1). Taxonomy (NCBI): domain Bacteria; kingdom Pseudomonadati; phylum Pseudomonadota; class Gammaproteobacteria; order Aeromonadales; family Aeromonadaceae; genus Aeromonas; species Aeromonas sp. SrichE-2G. The sequence goes on along the minus strand of NZ_JAGKRG010000053.1, from coordinate 219,448 downwards.
CTGCGGTGACGGGCGATGTGGGCAAACCACGTCAGTGACGCGACGAGTGAAGGTTCTATGGGCATTTGTTTAGCCTGGCTAATCAGTCATGTCTGGATAGGTGCGTATATCTAGCTCAATAGACTTACTACTATTAGCTCGAACTCGCGTCAAGCATGACGCCCCTGAACCTAACGGAGAGCCCGACCATGTCCCACGTCACCTTCCCCAATCGCAACGGCCAAGGCATCACCATGGCCGCCATCGTTCACTTCCCGCCGCACTTCGATGAGCGCAAGCAGTACCCGGCGGTCGTAGTCTCCCACCCCGGCGGCGGGGTGAAGGAGCAGACTGCGGGCCTGTACGCCAGCAAGCTGGCCGAGCAAGGCCTCGTTGCCATCGCCTTTGACCGCTCCTATCAGGGCGAGAGCTCGGGCGAGCCGCGCCAGCTGGAGAATCCCCATGTCAGCAGCGAGGACGTCAGCGCCGTGGTGGACTACCTGACCACGCTGCCCTATGTCGATCAGAACCGGATCGGGGCCATGGGCATCTGCGCCGGTGCCGGCTACAGCGCCAATGCCGCCATCCAGGATCGCCGCATCAAGGCGCTCGGCATGGTCAGCGCGGTCAACATCGGCCAGATGTTCCGCAATGGCTGGGACAACAGCGTCAAGGATGCCGATGCCATGGGGTATCTGGCGTTCGGCTCTCAGGCGCGCACCGCAGATGCGACCGGCAGCGGCTACGCCACCATCCCCTTGGCCCCCCTGCGTGAAGAGGATGCTCCCAACGAGGAGCTGCGCGAAGCCTGGGAGTACTACCATACCCCGCGTTGCGAGCACCCCAATGCGCCGGGCTTTGCGCTGACCCGCAACCTGAACCAGATCATCACCTACGACGCCTATCACAAGGCCGAGGCCTTCCTGACCCAGCCGATCCTGGCGGTGGCTGGCAGTGTGGCTGGTAGCAAGTGGATGAGCGATGACCTGCTGGCGCGCGCCGCGAGCACTGACAAGACCCTGCATGTGGTGGAGGGGGCCAACCACATGTCCCTCTACGACGTGCCCCACTATGTCGACGAGGCCGTCGCCAAGCTGGCCCCCTTCTTCCTGCGGACCCTGAACTAATCGGCCCGCGAGAGGGGGAAACCCCTCTCGCTTATCGAGGAGCATCATCATGAGCCATGTATTGAACCTGACCTATCAGAACCTGGGCTGGCAGACGGCGGCCGACCTCTACCTGCCGCCCGATTTCGACGAGCAAAAGCGCTACCCGGCCATCGTCAGCACCCACCCCATCGGCAGCTGCAAGGAGCAGACCGCCGGCAATGTCTACGCCAAAGGGCTGGCTGCGGCGGGGTTCGTGGTGCTGGTGCACGATGCCAGCTTCCAGGGTGCCAGCGGCGGTGAGCCGCGCTTTATCGAGGATCCGGCCATTCGGGTCTCCGACATCCGCTTCGCGGTGGATTACCTGCAATCCCTGCCTTATGTGGATAGCGATCGCATCGGCGCCATCGGTGTGTGCGGTGGGGGCGCCTACACCATCCATGCGGGCATCACGGATCACCGCCTCAAGGCGCTGGTCTCCATCACTGGGGTCAACTATGGCCGCCTGATCCGCGAAGGCTTCGCCCAGTTCAAGCCTCTTGAGCTGGCCCTGGGCATCGCCCGGATGCGCACGGCGCAGGCACAAGGGAGCGCCATGGAGCCCGCCGATCTGCTGCCGGCGTCAGTGGCAGCGGCCACCGCGGCAGGCATCACCGACATCGACGTGCTGGAGGCCACCGAGTACTACAAGACGGCGCGCGGTCAGCAGCCCCATGGCGCGACCCGCCAGCTGATGTCCTTCACCGGCGCCGCCATGGGGTGGGATGCCTTCCTCCATGCCGAGGTGCTGCTGACCCAGCCGTTGATGGTGGTCATCGGCGACAAGGCGGGAGGCTTTGGGGCCTATCGGGACGGCTGGGAGATCTACGGCCGCGCCGCCTCCACCGACAAGCACATTGTCGTGGCCGAAGGCTGGTCCCACTACGACCTCTACGATAAACCCGAGCCGGTGGCCATCGCCATGGCAAGCCTCGTGCCCTTCTTCCAGCGCACCCTGTGATCCCGCGGTGGGGGCATCCCCACCCATTCAAGCGACAAGGTAAACCGATATGCGAAACGTACTGATCCTCGGCGTCAGCGGCCAGATAGCCCGGTGGGTGGTCAAGGGGCTCGCCGGGCAGCGCGACATCCGCCAGACCCTGCTGCTGCGCGATCCCAAAAAATTGAGCGGCCGTGAGCCGGCCAACGCCAGGGTGGTGATCGGCAGCGTGCTGGACAAGCCGCTGCTCAAGGAGGCGATGGCAGGACAAGAGATCGTCTACGCCAACCTCAGTGGCGACAACCTGGACAAGCAGGCCCAGGCGGTCATCGCCGCCATGCGGGCGGCCGGGGTGAAGCGCCTGGTCTTCGTGCTGTCGCTTGGGATCTACGACGAGGTGCCCGGCAAGTTCGGCGAGTGGAATCGTGGCATCATCGGCGAGGAGCTTAAACCCTACCGGCGCGCGGCAGACGCCATCGAGGCATCGGGGCTGGATTACACCATCTTGCGCCCGGCCTGGTTGACCGATGAGGATGAAGTGGATTACGCACTGACCGCCAAGGGCCAGCCCTTCCAGGGCACAGTGGTGTCGCGCAGGAGCGTGGGGGATCTCATCACCCGGATCCTGGTCTCGCCCGAGCTGCATCTGGGGGAGAACCTTGGCATCCACCAACCCGGCAGCGAGGGCGACAAGCCGTACTTCATGTAATGTGAGGTCAAGGACGATGAACTGGGTCTTTATCACACTTGCTGCGCTGGCCGCTGCCGTGGTGGTCGTGCTGCTGGCGGTCTCCTTTATCGAGCGTCGGCAGGCACATGATCTGGCAGGGCTGGAGGCCGAGAATCAGCAGGTGGCGAACCCCCGCACAGCGGTGGTCTATTTCTCACGCTCGGGCAATACGGCGCTGGCCGCCCGCCACCTGGCAAATCGACTCGGGGCACGGATCTTTGCGCTGGATGCCCCCGCCTACCGGCTCGGCCCCGGGGGATTGGTGCAGGCCCTCGCCGATGCGAATACCTTGAAGCGTGCGCCAGAGGCCCTGCCCGATATCGTACCGCGTATCCTCGATCTGAGTACGTTCGATGCTGTGTGGCTCGGCTCCCCGGTCTGGCTCTACAGCCCGGCGCCGCCCATCTGGGCCTTCGTCGAGCACAACCGCTTCGATGGCAAGGACGTGGTGCTGTTCAACACCTACAACAGCCACTTCGGCGAGGAGTATATCGCAGCCCTGAGGACCAAGGTGATGGCCCGTGGTGCCAGATCCTTCAGCCATCGCCATGTGCTGCGGGGACGGATGACCCGCCAGCTGACACCCGATCAGATGGTGGCGGCAATCGACGACTGGCTGCCCAAGCGCCATCCCTGAGCGCCCGGTGCCTCTGCGGGACAAGTCATCGACCCTCATGGGAAGAGGCGGCGGGGAGCCGAGAGGGCGGCGACTCCCAATGAAAAAGCCCACGCATTGGCGTGGGCTTGGTAAATGGCGGAGAGACAGGGATTCGAACCCTGGGTGGCATTGCTGCCACAATTGATTTCGAGTCAATCCCGTTCGGCCACTCCGGCATCTCTCCACGGGCCCTCATATTGACTCAACCCAAGCCGGGAAATCAACGTAAATCTCGTTGTAGATCAGACAACTGGCGATAAAAACGCCACCCTTCCACACCTTGCGCCCCTCCCCTGCCCACGCCGACCACATGGCAAACATGATCCGCAGTGTCAGTAGCGGCCACTGGGCAGGGAGCCATGACGCGGCTTCCCATGGGCCGTCATTCCCGGCAACACGGGTTCTTCGCTGCAACGCTGATGCAAACTGCCACCACCCCACCCGGCAGACCCTGGTGCGAGGCTGGTAATCCCCGGACGATTGGTTGACAATCCCAGCTCATTTTTTGGGAAGGAGGGCTTCCCTCACCCACATTCGATAGGAAGAACCATGTTCAATACACGTATCGTCTCACTGCTGCTGGCCGCCGTCAGCCTCTGGGCCGCGCCGGCCTGGTCCAAAACCTATCCCCTGCCGCCCGCCGACAGCCGGCTCATCGGCGAGCTGGAAGATTACATAGTCCAGCCGGGCGATCATCTGGAGCTGGTGGGCAAATATACCCAGATCGGTTTTCTGGCCCTGCTCGAGGCCAACCCCGGCGTCGACCCCTATCTGCCCAAACCGGGCACCCGGCTGACCCTGCCGACCCAGATGCTGCTGCCCGACGTGCCGCGGGAGGGCATCGTCATCAACCTGCCAGAGCTGCGCCTTTACTATTTCCCCAAGGGCAAAAACGAGGTGATGGTGCTGCCCATCGGCATCGGGGACATCGGGCGCGAGACACCGGAGATGACCACCACCGTCATCGCGAAGAATCCCAACCCGACCTGGGTGCCCGGCCCCATGGTGCGCAAATCCTGGCTGGAGCAGAAGGGGATCGATTTGCCCGCCGTGGTACCGCCCGGCCCGGACAACCCCCTCGGCAAGTTCGCCATGCGCCTGGGCTATGGCAACAAGGATTACCTCATTCACGGCACCAACAAGGACTTCGGCGTTGGCCTGCGGGTCAGCGCCGGTTGCATCCGGCTGCGCCCGGATGACATCGAGATGCTGTTCGGCCTGGTGCCGGTCGGCACGCCGGTGCGGGTGATCAACCAGCCGGTCAAGATGGCAGTGGAGCCCGATGGACGCCGCTGGCTGGAGGTGCACTCCCCCCTCTCCCGTACCGAGGACGAACTCGAAAATGGCGCCCCTCTGATCCTGCCACCGGCCGTCGAGCAATTTATCAGCGCGCCCGAGGTCACCCAGGCCGACGTCACCGCCGCACTGGACAGCAAGAATGGACTACCCCGCCCTATCAGCGGCTAAGTACCGGAGTCATCATCACTCATGAGATACCTGCTTCTTCTGTTTATCCTGGCAAGCCCGCTGACGTGGGCCAAGGACATTCTCTGGATGCGCAACGGCGATCGCCTGACGGGCACCATAGAGGAGATCACTCCAGAGTCGGTACGCATTGCCCTGCCCTACAGCCAGGCAGTAACGGTCAAACGGGAAGCAGTCAAACGCTGGCGACTGGAAAAGCAGGACAAGCCCAAGGCCACGGCCAAGGGGGGAATATCGCTGTTTCAGGCTGAGGGGGACGAGGGCAACGCCTGGCTCTGGACCGGCAATGGCGACCTGAACATCAAGCTCAAGAAGAATGAAACCCGCACCAACGACATCAACATCAAGGGCAAGACGGAGGTCGCCAATCTCGACTGGCGTTACAGCCTGTCAGGGGAATACAACTACGAAACCGCCAATGGCGAGACCGACAGCCACGACTATACCCTCAACCCGACCCTGGACTATTTCTTCAACGATCACTGGTTTGTTCGCAATTCTCTCAATGCCGAATACAACATGCTCGATGAAAACTATCTCCAGCTCGATTTCAGCTCCGGTCCCGGTTACCGCTTCTGGAATGACAAGCGCAGGCGACTGGAACTGATTGCCCAAGCAGGTGTCCAGCGCGCCTATTTTCGCGATGGCGGCTGGGCAGGATTGCTTCTGTTTGATTCGCGCATCATCAGCTACCCCATCGGCAGTCTGAGTTGGGATTATCGCCAGCCATTCTCGCTCTGGCGGCAGCAGTTCGAGCTGTTCAGCAAGGGCAGTTATCTGAAATACCTGTCACAGCAGTCCCCCTATCTCACCCTGGATCAGGACATCAATGGCAGCCTAGGACTACGCTACTACTTCAACGACAACGTTCGCCTCTCCTGGTCGAGCGAACTCGACTGGCAAGATGGGGAGTTCCATTTTGAGGGGGCAGGGCAGAGTCTCAAGGAGAGCGAGGTCCGCCATCTGATCAGCCTGGGTGCCAGTTTTTGAACCAGTGACCAGTCACATGCAAAGGGGAGTCATAGCGGCTCCTCTTTTTCATTAATAGGCGCGATGTTCTCCAGGGTCAGATGCAAGCTTCAATCGCGGCATGCAGTGCTATCTCACCAGCTCACAACCTTATCAAAAGAAAACCGGCTAGCTGCGACAGCACCGGTTTTATGAGTCACATCCAACTGCGGATCCGTTTGTCCTGGGGCTGGCCATCTGTGCCGGATACAAAAACGGGCCTGCAACAGCGAGCCCGTTCAACCATCAACAGTGAAGGCGTGATCAGAAATAGATGCGGGTCACCGACTCGATGACGCACCCCGGACGACGGATCCCCTCGATCTCGATCTTGATCTCCTTGAGCAGCTCGATCCCGCCCTTGATGGGGGTGACCCGGGAAAGCTTGGTGCGGGCCCGGATATTGCTGTCCACCTTGATGGGATAGGGGAAGCGTACCTGCTCCAGCCCGAAGTTCACTACCATGCGGGCAGTGGGAAACTCTGGCGTCGTCTCATCCACCGAGCCGGTCAGCTGCGGCAGCAGGGCCAGGGTCAGGAAGCCGTGGGCGATGGTGGTCTTGAAGGGGGACTCGGCCGCCGCGCGCTCGGGATCGGTGTGGATCCACTGGTGATCCCCGGTCACGGTGGCGAACTGGTTGATCAGCGCCTGAGTCACCTGCAGCCACTCGCCGACATGGGTCTCCTCCCCGAGCCGGTTCTGCAGCTCGGCATAGAGTGCGGCGGCCTCCCCGTCGAGCTCGACGACAGGATCCTGCGTCATGGCCGGCTGGCCGTTGGCCACCTGTGCCACTCTGGCGCTCTCCTGCTGCTGGGCGTTCTGGGACTCCCCTTGCAGATCCAGCACTCGCCCCAGCAAGGGGTGAAGGTGTGCCTTTTGCTGAAACTCACGCCAGTAGTCGCGGATAGCCGGGGAGAGCCAATCCTTGAGCTCAAAGGGGTGCTGCGCCAGAATTTCGCGCTTGTGCTTCAGAAAATCGACAACTTTCATGTACCGATCCCTATTCGATTAACAGCCTGTGAAGAGGTCTAACCAGTCCCATTTTATGAAAGTTTCAGCAGTAAGTACAAAAAAATCTCGGCGTACAACTGTACCGAGGGCGGGAGTGGTCACTAACATGCTGGAAAAATCAGGTGGGAAAACGATTGAAACGAGGGCTGCAAGCGGGAATAAATCAGTCCGGAAAAAGAGAACCGGGGCCCTTGCCAGTGCCCCGGTCTTGCTCATCGGCCCATGGCAGACCACCAGGCTGCCCGCTTCTCCTCATCCAGGAAACTCCAGGCCAGGATCCGGCTCACCTTGTTGCCTTGCGCCATATCGAGTACACGAACCTCCCGCGCCCCCGCCCGGGTCAGCGCCTTGCGGGCGGCCGGCAGGTTCTCCTTCTTCGACACCAGCGAACTGAACCAGAGGCACTGGGCGGCAAATTCCCTGCTCTGCTCTATCATGCCGGCCAGAAATGCCGCCTCGCCCCCTTCGCACCAGAGCTCGGCCTTCTGACCGCCGAAATTGAGCACGGGCGCCCCCGTCACCGCCTTGCCCTCCCCCTTGCCCAGGTTGCGCAGCTTGCGCTCCGTCCCCTTGCTCGCCTCGGCCAGAGACGCATGGAACGGCGGGTTGCACAGGGTCAGGGCGAAGTGCTCCTTCGGCCCCAGAATGCCGCGAAAGATGTGTTTCGGGTTGCCTTGATGACGGCACGCAATCTGGCTCCCCAGGCCATTGCTGGCAGCCAGCAGGGTCGCCGCCTTGACCGACACCGGGTCGATGTCTGACCCCACGAAGCGCCAGCCATACTCGCGGGCACCCAGCAGGGGGTAGATGCAGTTTGCCCCGACGCCGATATCCAGCACCCGCACGCCCTTGCCCGTCGGCACCTTGCCCGCGCTCTCCGCCAGCAGATCCGCGACGCGATGCAGATAATCGACCCGCCCCGGGATGGGCGGGCAGAGGTAGCCAGGCGGCAGATCCCAGTGTTCGATGCCATAGTGCAGCGCCAGCAGCGCCCGGTTAAGCGCCTTGACGGCGGCCGGATCGGCGAAATCCAGGGTCCGGGTGCCGTGCTCGTTGACGAACACGAAAGGCGACAGCGCCGGGGTGCGCTGGCAGAGCGCGTCAAAGTCGTAGGGTGCCTGATGGCGATTGCGCGGGTGCAATCCGGTTTTCTGCTGGGGTGTCATGCTGGACCTGCCGAGGATCAAGGGGGCCACACTATAGAGAGTCGGCCAGGGAAAGTCTAAAAGAGGGCCATAAAAAAACCGGACCCTGGGGGTCCGGTTCAAGTGAGGTTGGAAAAACAGTCCGTACTGCGAGCCGTTTGTCCAGCCTGACTCAGATATCGATCCGGCGTGCCTGCCAGAACTTGTTGCGCCAATACACATTGTCGAGCTTGGAGCGCGTGACGCCGGCACGGAAGGAGACATGGATGAATTCACCGTTGCCGACATAGATGCCGACATGGTTCAGACGCGGGTTGATCTTGAAGAAGACCAGGTCCCCCTCGACCAGATCCTGCTTGGAAACGCGAGAGCCTTCGTGGACCTGGGAGCGGGTATCGCGGGGCAATTCGATGCCGATGGCATTGCGGAACACTTCACGGGTAAACGCCGAGCAATCGATGCCTCGTTCTGTGGTACCGCCATAACGATAGGGGGTACCACGCCACTCTTTGTATACGGTCAGGATTTCGTTGACATCCGGGGTAGGCGAAACTTCGGGTTCAATCACGGGTTCCATCATGGAAACCTCGATCTTGCTCGCGACCTCGGGTTGGGGTGCCGAAGCACAACCTACCATTCCGAGCGCGACCAGCAGTAGCATCAGGTGGCGCAATCCTTTATCCCCACAAAAAAGAGTGAAACTTGTTAAAATGCAGCCCGACAGGGCAATTTATAAGGCAACAGCACCCGACTATATCCAAGAATTCTATCGAGGCAAGCGAAAATCCCAATCGAACTCACATTTTTGCAAGGAAATGCTCTGTTTAGCGCAATTTATGTGATCATGGCCAAACAATATACAATCTTGAAAGCATCGGTTTCGGCCTCTCCAAACGGATTGTTATCGCTACTTCGACCCCATTTTTAAGTGAAATATTATGCTTTCTGCGGATCTCTATTTGTTAAATACCGCGCTCGTCGATACTGAACAGCTGATCGGGCTGCCATCCGGGCTCTCCCCGGAGGAATACCGCCACTGGCACGAGATCCGCCAACCCGGCCGCCAGCGGGAGTACCTGCTGGGCCGGGTGTTGCTTCGCCGCCTGCTGGCCGAGCGGCTCCACTGCCCGGCCGGGTCTCTGACCTTTCACATCGGCGAGCACGGCAAGCCGATGCTGTGCGACCACCACTGGCAGTTCAACCTCAGTCACAGCGGTGATTGGCTGGTGCTCGCCCTCTGTCGGGAGGGTCCCCTCGGCGTGGATATCGAAATGGGCCTGCGCCGCCGCCCCATATTGCCCCTGGCAGAGCGTTTCTATGCCCCCGGGGAATACCAGTGGCTGCGCACCCTGCCAGTGCAGGAACAGGACTCGGCCTTCTATCGGCTGTGGTCGCGCAAGGAGGCGGTGCTCAAGGCCCACGGCGCCGGCATCGCCGCCGGGCTGGAGAAGGTCTGTTTCTTGCCGGAGCAAGGGTGGCGGCTGGAGAACCTGCTCGATACCCGCCTCTATGAAGTGAGCGACTGGCCAATTGGCAGAGGATGGCTCAGCCTCGCCGCCCCGACCCGCCAGGTCGATGCCTATCTGCTGGACGGGAGCTTGAAATCCACTCCGCTGGACCCCATGTTGATCCACACCATTTTCCGAGAGTCAGCCTCATGATCGTCGACATCACTCCCCAGAATTTTCACGCCGAACTGATCGATGCATCCCTGAAAAAGCCGGTCGTCATCTACTTCCACGCCCCGCAGATGCCGGAGTGTCAGGCCATGACCCCCCTGGTGGAAGCCCTGGTTGGTCAGGCCAATCCTGGCGTCACCCTGGCCAAAGTCGATATGAATGATCCCCAGCTACAGCCGCTGGCGAGCCAGCTGGCCCTGCGTGCGTTACCCGCCCTGGTGCTGTTCCATCAGGGGCGTCCGGATGAGCAGGCCATCCTGGAAGGCCCGCAGGATGAAGCGACCCTGCGCCAGTATTTCGCTGCTTTCGCCCCCAAGGAAGAAGAGCTGCTGCTGGAGCAGGCCAAGCAGGCACTGGCCGCAGAGCAGGCCGATGTGGCGCACGCCCACCTGAGCAAGGCCCACCGCCTCGCCCCCGAGCGTCACGACATCAGCCTCTGGCTGGTACAGGCGGCCCTGGATCTGAACCTGCTGGACGAGGCGCAAGCCCTGCTCGCCGCCATCCCCATGGTGGCACAGGACGATCACTATCAGACCCTGAGCTCTCGCCTCTCGCTGGCGCTGCAGGCCAGTGACAGCCCTGAACTGCGCGCTCTGGAGCTGCGTCACGCCGAACAACCGGCAGATGACGCCCTCGCCCAGGAGCTGGCGGTACTCTACAGCCAGGTCGGTCGACAGGAAGAGGCTCTGGCCTTGCTGTTCGCCATTCTCAAGCGGGATCTGGCCTTTGGGGATGCCAAGAAGATCTATCTCGATGTGCTGGCCACCATGGGCGCACATCCGGCAGCGCAGAATTACCGCCGCAAGCTCTACAGCCTGCTTTATTGATCGAAGGGATATTCAGGACGGGGAATGCCGATCGGTCGGCATTGCCTTGTTCAGGCGGGAGTCAAACACGGAGAATTGCCAGATTTCAGGCAAAAAAAAATGGCGCATTAAAATGCGCCATTTTTTCGCATGGATTACTTCTTGTAGGAAGTAGCCATGTTGTCGATGCGCTGGTTAGCACGCATAGCTTCTTGCTTGGCTTCTGCAACATCAGCAGCGATCTTGGACTGATCAGCACGAACAGCGCTAACATCTTGAGCCAGTTGGTCAACTTTGTTAGACAGATTCTGAACGGAAGTTTCCAGTTCGCTGGTGTTTGCACAACCGCCCAGCAGAGCGGACAGACCAACAACACCTACCAACAACATTTTTTTCATTTTTAAAAGCTCCCTTTAACTCGCCAGACGTTTAGCAAGCGGCGTGATTATGGCACAAAAAAATCATACTTTGGATAGGCCCCATCACAGATAAATGCGTTAAAACCCTCATTTTTTTTTAGTTGCACACTTTATGCGCAAACTTTAATCAAAAAAGAGTGTCTCCGGATGAGGTTCGTGCAAAGCGTAACCAAAATTTCGGCTTATTACAATTTCGTATGAGGCTCAGGCTGAACGCTCTGACAGCAATTGACGATATTGCACCAGATCCTCGATGGTCAGCACCGGCATCTGGTGCTGGCGACCGAAGGCCACCAGGTCCGGCAACCTGGCCATGGAGCCATCCTCCCTGGTCAGCTCGCACAGCACACCGTAAGGTTTGAGCCCGGCGAGCTGCATCAGATCGACCGTGGCTTCGGTGTGACCGCGCCGGGTCAGCACGCCGCCGGTACGGGCACGCAGCGGGAAGACATGGCCGGGGCGATGCAGGTCGGACGGTCTGGCCCCGTCGGCGATGGCGGCACGTATGGTGGTGATGCGATCGGCGGCGGACACCCCGGTGGTCACCCCCTGCGCCGCTTCGATGGTCACGGTGAAGGCGGTCTGGTAGTGGCTGGAGTTGGCTTCCACCATCATGGGGAGCTCGAGCTGGCGAACCCGCTCGTCGGTCAGGCAGAGGCAGACGATGCCGGAACACTCGCGGATCATCATGGCCATCTGTTCGTTGGTCATGGATTCTGCGGCGAAGATGAGGTCACCCTCATTCTCCCGATCTTCATCGTCGGCCACCAGCACACCCTGGCCGGCACGCAGTGCGGCCAGCGCGGCCTCGACGCGAGCAATGGGATCACCGAATTCACTGAGCAGAGACTGATTCATGGTAAGACTCCTAAAAAAGACAAGGACCAGAATCAGGGCATGGAAAGGCAGACAGAGATAGGCATGCAGCGGCCGGCCCACAGGGGGCTTGCCAGCAATATCTGTCTTATCCTCTTTCATCCGGACTGTGACCGTCGGCTCCGGCATCTCACCGGATCTGCTGACCCCGCCCCGTCAAACCGGGTCGGGCGCTCGCGGGCTCCCCGAGTCATATCGGGATACCGCCGGTGGGGAATTTCACCCCGCCCTGAGAATAAGCGCAGACAGCCTAAAGAAAATCGCCGCAGGATGCCAGCCCAAAACCCATCAACGACAAACGGTTGCTCCCGGCGGCCCGCCTCAGCCAACCGGTCACGCCGATGCACGGCACGCTGTCTTTTCTGATTTTGTTTGTGGCATAGTGCCAAAAAAACGTGCTGCCCGCGCAGACTGGGCGCCAACAACACAAACGGAATCATGACAGAGATGGAAAAGAAAATACTGCTGACCGACTGCCCCGACGCCAAGGGGCTCATCGCCAAGATCACCAACATCTGCTACAAGCACCAGCTCAACATCAACAAGAACGACGAGTTCGTGGACCATGAAAACGGCCGCTTCTTCATGCGCACCGAGCTGGAAGGCCGCTTCAACGACGAGACCCTGCTGGCGGATCTCGATGATGCCCTGCCGGCGGGCGCCCAGCGCCGCCTGGTCAAGGCGGGCAAGAAGCGCATCGTCATCCTGGTGACCAAGGAGACCCACTGCCTTGGCGACATCCTGATGAAGAACTACGCCGGCGCCCTGGACATGGACATAGTGGCGGTGATCGGCAACTACGACACCCTGGGCGAGTTGACGGGCAAATTCGACATCCCCTTCCACTGCGTGAGCCACGAAAACCTCAGCCGCACCGAACACGAAGATCAGGTGCGCGCCCTCATCGATGGCTACCAGCCGGATTACGTCATCCTGGCCAAGTACATGCGGGTGCTGACCCCGAGCTTCGTCGCGGCCTACCCGCGCAAGATCCTCAACATCCACCACTCCTTCCTGCCCGCCTTCATCGGTGCCCGTCCCTATCGCCAGGCGTTCGATCGCGGGGTCAAGCTCATCGGTGCCACCGCCCACTTCGTCACCGACGATCTGGATGAGGGTCCCATCGTCGAGCAGGACGTCATCCACGTCGACCACACCTTCACCGCCGACGACATGGCCAAGGCCGGTCGCGACGTGGAGAAATCCGTGCTGAGCCGCGCCCTGGAGCTGGTACTGAACGAACGGGTCTTTGTCTACGGCAACAAGACGGTCGTGTTCAAGTAAGCGGCGTTCCGACCCCAGAAAAAAAGGCTCCCGAAGGAGCCTTTTTTCATTGCGGGGGCACTCACTGGTGCAGTGGCAGACCGTTGACGGTGACCTGCCCCTTCTCCAGCTTGAGCTCGGCGCTCAGCACCGCCGACTCCGCCTTGAGGTAACCCAGGTCGGTGAACTGGCTCAGCATGGGGGCCAGCTGTGGAACCGCCTGGCCCAGCTTGTCGCCTAGGCGCGCATGGAGCAGACCTGACAGGGCCTGCATCCCCTCCTCGCTCTCCATCAGCGCGGCCAGGGTCGTGGGGGCCAGCTTGGCCTCCCCCTGCAGGTTGACGGGTTCGCCGTTGAGGCGGGCGCTGAGGTCCGTCAGCAGGAGCGTGGCCCCCCGCTGGAGCATCTTGTCCAGCGCCTCCTGGATGGCGGCTTCGTCCACCCGCTGGCTGCTGGCCTCCTGCAGCCGCTGGTACCCCTCCAGATCCAGCCCGTTGAGCGCCAGATCCAGGTTGCCCTCGGTCAGCGCCAGGCTGTCCTCCTCGTTTTCCAGATTGAGAGACGCCACCTTCATCTGATAACGGGTGGAGAGTGTCTGGACATCATCCCCCGCCAGCTGGGTGGCGGTGGTCATCCCCTGCAGGGAGACCTTGAGATCCCCTTGTGTCAGGGAGAGGGCGGAGAGGGTCGCATCGCTGCGGGGCGAGAGCCAGAGGCCGCTAATCTCCGCCATGTCGGCGCTGCCCTTGAGATCGGCCAGGGCCAGATCCGTCTTGCTCTGCGCATCGTGTACCGTCATGCCCAGCCAGTGGGCGGTCAGATGACCATTGCCGTCGAGATCGCCGCGGTAGTCGCCGTTCAGGGGCAGGAACTGGAACTCGTTGAGCCCCTCCTTGACCTTGAAGTCGCTGGCCCAGAATCGGGAGCTGTTGCTCATGGTCCAGAGGCTGCTGGCCGACTCCGCCCCCAGCTGCCATTTCTCCATGCCGAGGGCCGTGAAGACGGGTGCGAGGGAGCCCTCGGCGGTGTCCAGCAAGAGGTGGCTCTTGATATAGAGCGGCAGCATGCGGCTGTTGAACGCGAACTGCATCTCGATGGCCTCGCTCCCCGCGAGTTGGGGATCAAAGCTCTCCAGCGTCTGGGGCGGCACCACTACCTTGAGCAGGCCGTCGCGAACGAACAGGTTCTCCGTGGCCGGATGCCAGCTGATCTCGACCCCGCTCTCCTGCTGCGCCCTGGCGATCTGCTCGGCCAGGATCCGGTCGAACGTGTTGCCCGTGTACCAGCAGGCGCCAAGCCCCCCCACCACCAGGACGGCCCCGACGGCCAAGGCCACTTTTTTCTTCATCTGTTCTTTTTCTCCACATTATCAATGGCGGGTGCATGGGCGCACTCTACGGGGAGGATGGGAACACACGCAAGCCGGATCGCGGCTCAGGGTTCCCTCTCTGGCTGTCACAGCAAGGGGCTGAACAGGTAGAAGATGTTCTCCAGCAGTTTTTTGTACCAGGGCCGCGCACGCCACTTGGTCAGGGACATGGGGGTCGCCTCCAGCATGTAGCCCTGTACCAGCTGGTTCATCTCGGCGACGAACACCGGGTTGTCGATGAGCAGGGTGATCTCGAAATTGAGCCAGAGGCTGCGCCTGTCGAGGTTGACCGTCCCCACCAGGGCGAAGTCATCGTCCACCAGCACGCTCTTGGTGTGCAGCAGGCCGGCGTCGTAGCGGTAGATCTCCACCCCGGCCGCCAGCAGATCCTCCATGAAGGAGTTGCTGGCGTGGTTCGCCATCAGGGAGTCGTTGCGCGCCGGCAGCACCAGCTGCACCAGCACGCCGCGCGCCGCCGCCGAGGAGAGCGCGGCCGCCAGGGGGTCATCAGGCACGAAATAGGGGGTGGTCAGCACCAGGTGATGGCGGGCCTGATAGATGGCGAGCAGCAGGCTCTGCTGGATGCAGTCACCGCCCACGAAGGGGCCGGAGGGGATGAGCTGGGCCCGGTAGTTGGTCTGCGGCCAGGCTTCGGGTTCGTGCTGCAGGCTGTCGAGCAGGCGCTCGCCGGTCTCCATCTCCCAGTCCCAGACGAAGGTGGACCACATCAGCGGCACCACGGGCCCCTGCACCCGGATCATGATGTCGACCCACTGGCCGACACCGGCGTCCTGCTTGAAGTAGCGGGGATCCACCATGTTCATGGAGCCCGTGTATCCCACCCTGTCATCGATCACCACCAGCTTGCGGTGCATGCGCAGGTCCTGCCGCTGGAAGGGGATACGCCAGGCACCGACCGGCAGTACCTCCACCACCTTGACGCCGGCAGCGCGCAGCGCCTTGGGCCAGCGGGAGCGCAAGAAGGTCTTGCTGCCGATGGAATCGAGCAACACACGACAATCCACGCCGCGTGCCGCCACCTCCATGAGCGCCTCGCACACTTCGTCCACATCCCCGCCGGGATGCCAGATATAGAACTCCAGATAACAGGACTGGGAGGAGCCCCGGATGTCGCGCACTATCTCCTGGATGATGGTCTCGGGCTTGTGCAGCAGCGTCATCCGGTTGCCCGACAGCATGGGCATGGCCAGCCGCCCCTGGATAAGGTCGTGGAGCGGGCGTGCCTTGCTGCCCACCTCGCAACAGTGCTGGGGGAAGAGACGGGCCAGCTGGCGGATCCAGATGGCATAAGGGCGGTACATGGCCTGGGCGCGCTCTGCCCGCTTGCGGCCGAGCCGAATCTCGCCAAACAACACGTAGAAGCCGACCCCCGCGAAGGGGATGGCATAGATGAGGGCCAGCCAGGCCAGGGAGACCCCGATGGGACGCCGCTTCATCACCACCCGCAGGGAGATCCCCGCCACTATCACAGTGTGAAACAACAGCAACAGCCAGCCGAGAAAGCGGGAAAACAGCAACTGAATGTCGTATTCCAGACCGTCGAGCAAGACGACTCCTTGGTGTATTGGGCAAATGGCATGGGCAGATCCCACAAGGCCGGGATGGTATGCTGTAGGACACACCCATTCTATCAGGTCGTTAGCATGATCCTGCAATCTATGCTGCTGAGTCTGGCCATGCTAGGCCAAGGCTCATATGACATCAATGAGCAGCAGATAAATCAGTACCTGCAATCTCAGGTACAAGTGGACAAACAGCTGGAACTGCCCGGCATCATCAAGGCTCACGTGCGGCTCGAGCAGAGCGACGTGCAGATTGGCCGCCAGAGCCCCGACACCGCCAGGGTGTTTGGCAAGGGCAAGCTGAAAATAGCGCTGCCGGACCAGACCGAGTATGACGCCCTGCTGAACATGACCTATGAGGCCAGACCCCGCTACGACAAGGCCCAGAGCGCGCTCTTCCTCGACAACATGAAGCTCATCGATTACAAGCTGGAGCCGGCGGCGGCCGAGCAGAAGTTCGGTTTCATGTTGCGCATGCTGCTGCAGAGCATGGAGAAACGGCTGGAGACCCAGCCTGTCTACAAACTCGATGACAAGGATCCCAACCAGGCCTGGCTCAAGGAGAATTTGCTGGGGCTGGAGCTGTCACCGGGCAAGATCCACCTGCTGACCAAGCCCCAATGAGACGTCAGTTGAAAACGGGGGCTTTGGCCTGACGCACCAGCAGCTCGATCTGGTAACCCTGTTCGTGCTGCTGGTGATAGAGGGAATGAAGCGGCCCGCTGAGCTCGTTCAGAGGGAGGTGGGCAAAACCGGCCTTGAGGTAGAAGGGCTTCTCGAAGGGCAAGGCATGGCAGATCACGGGCTTGTCCGACAGATTGCTGCAGGCATGCTGCAACAGTCTGGAGCCCAGCCCCAGGGACTGGTAGTGGGGCAGCAGTCGAAAACCGCACAGATGGTAGTAGTCCTGTTCGTCCCTAAGGCGCACCGCGCCCACCAGCCAATGGGCATCTCGCACCACGAAGATCCGCTCGGCCAGATCCGGCACATAGTGGGAAAACGTCGTCTCGTAATAGTCCCTGATCAGGGAAAGATCCGCATCACAGTACTCTTCGAATCTGAGCTCCATCGCTCGCCTGTTTGTCATGCCCATGTCGTTATGGCCACCCGGCCTTCTCCTGCCCCGTCACTCGGCCCCACCAAGCGATCAGACCCGAAGAGATCAGACCAGAGTAGAGCAGCAGCAAGATAACACGCCTTTAACTTACAAAAAAGCCAATAGCCAGAGAGAAAGCAGGGTTGACTCCAGGCCCGCCGCACCGGGCATTGTCGCCTTCGCAACCCCTGCTGTGCTCGGCATCCCGGCTCCCTTCCACTGCGCACTTTTCTGATGGCGCCCCGCTGGCGCACTTGTTCTGCCGCGCCCAGAATGCTTTACTCAACGTGGCGAACGAGGCTTAAGGAGCAAGCCGTTGAAAGCATGGATGTTGCTGGGCATGATCCCGCTGTTTTCCCCCCTTGCCTGGGGCCAGTTGCCGCCACCGGCCGAGGTGGTGATCCTGACGTCCACCCCCTCCCCCTTGCCCGACAAACCCGACGTGGCGCCTCCGGCCCCCTCTTCTTTACCCGACGAGCCCGACGCCACGCGCCAGGCATCAGCGCCCGCCCCCGAGCCTGCCACGCGCCAGATCCAGGTCTACAAGTCGGTGCAAAAAAACGGCGTGGTGCGTTACTCCGACATGATGCCGGAGCAGGGCCACTACGAGTTGCTGCTGTTCAACGACTGCTACGCCTGCGACCCCGCCTCCAAGGTCAACTGGCGCACGACCGGGCTCTTCCTCTACGACTACGCCAGCACCATCAAGGCGGCGGCCAAGGCCTATCAGGTCGAGCCCGCCCTCATTCGGGCGCTGATCCACGCCGAGTCCGCCTTCAACCCGCTGGCGGTCTCCCGCAAGGGAGCCATGGGGCTGACCCAGCTGATGCCGGCCACCGCGCGGGAGCTCGGGGTCGGCAATGCCCTGATGGCGGAGCAGAACATCTTCGGCGGGGTGAAATACCTGGCGGGGCTGCTCAAGCAGTACGACGGCAACGTGGCCCTGGCCACCGCCGCCTACAACGCGGGGGCAGGGGCGGTGCAAAAGCACGGCGGCATCCCCCCTTACGCCGAAACCCGGGCCTATGTGGCGCGAGTCAAGCTGCTGCACCAACGCTACAAGGACATGCTGAGCGCCAAGGGCTTGTAAGCATTCGGGCAAGGCAACAGCATGGCGACATCCCTCCCATCCATTGCCGAAACCCGGGCCTATGTAGAACGAGTCAAGCTGCTGCACCAGCGCTACAAGGACATGCTGAGCGCCAAGGGCCTGTGACGATCACGGGTTCCTGTCTCCCCTCTTCCCGCGCCCTGGCGGCGCGTTTTCCCTCCCCCTCAAACGAAAAAACACGCCCGAAGGCGTGTCGATACCACACGTTATTTAGCAACACATCACTCTTTCGTGGCGACCACACGATAGGCCAATGCACCCAGAATGGCACCGACGATGGGGGCAACCCAGAACAGCCAGAGCTGGCCGACGGCCCAGTCACCCACGAACAGCGCCACACCGGTACTGCGCGCCGGGTTGACCGAGGTATTGGTCACCGGAATGCTGATGAGGTGGATCAGGGTCAGGCACAGACCGATGGCGATCGGGGCGAAACCGGCCGGAGCACGGCTGTCGGTGGCCCCCATGATGACGAACAGGAAGAAGCCGGTCATCACCACTTCGCACACCAGGGCCGCCAGCAGGCTGTAACCACCCGGGGAGTGCTCACCATAGCCGTTGGAGGCAAAGCCGGCGCTCACATCGAACCCCGCCTGCCCGCTGGCAATGACATAGAGCACGCCACCCGCCACGATTCCGCCAAGGACCTGGGCGACGATGTAGGGCAGCACGTTGGAAGCCGGGAAGCGGCCACCGGCCCAGAGCCCCACGGTCACGGCCGGGTTCAGGTGGCAACCAGAGATATGACCGATGGCGAAGGCCATGGTCAGCACGGTCAGACCGAACGCCAGGGCCACACCCAGCAGGCCGATACCCACGTCAGGAAACGCGGCGGCCAGCACGGCACTGCCGCACCCACCCAGCACCAGCCAGAAGGTTCCCATAAATTCAGCAGCAAAAGGTTTCACTCTTGTCTCTCCCGATGATGACGAACAAGGAGCCCAAAAGGGCTCGTACGGACACTGTTATTAAACAGGCGCCATATTATGGGAGTGTGGCGGAACAAGACGAAGCCGCCTCATTTCATGAAGAATGTGTGACGCAAGTCACAAGTTATTGATTAGGTAGGAAGATATCCCTCATTGCCGCCCCCTTCTCCATGAGAGTCCCGTCCGGAAGGTGCGACAGAAAGTGACTCAAATAGCGCTTTTGTCGGCAACATGGGCACTTGGCGGGGAAGGACGGCCCCCTGCCGGGGGCCTGCGGGGATCAGCGGTAACGGCCGCGCACCGCGCCGGTGGCGCGCCCCGCCATCCGGATCAGGCTCTGCCGGGTGTGGAAGTGGCAGAGCGCCACCCCGAGGGCATCCGCCGCATCCGCCTGGGGGGTCGCCGAGAGCGTGAGCAGATGGGTCACCATGTGCTGCACCTGCTCCTTGGTCGCCCCGCCGGTCCCCACCACCGCCTGCTTGATCTGGGTGGCAGAGTATTCGCTCACTGGCAGCAGGGCGTTGACCGCCGCGACGATGGCGCTGCCACGGGCCTGGCCGAGTTTCAGGGCCGAGTCCGCGTTGCGGGCCATAAAGACCCGCTCGATGGCGAACTCGTCCGGCTTGAACTGGGTGATGATCTCGCTCACCCCGTCATAGACCTGCTTGAGGCGGGACGGCAGCTCACCCAGGTCGGTGCGGATGCAGCCGGACCCCAGATATTGCGCCTTGCCCGCCACGATGCGGATGACGCCGTAACCGGTGATCCGGGAGCCGGGGTCGATCCCCAGAATAATGCTCATGAGACTCTGCTGTGTTGAAGGCTGTTCATGGCGGCCAAGATAGCAAACTCCCCCCCGCTTGGCTCGCGCGGCAACGCCTAGGGCGCCTGACTGCGCAGGGATGCGCCATCTTGTACAGTGGTCTGCCGGTTATCTCGCCAACTTGCCTGCCAAGATTCCGTGCGCTGGCGAGGCTCACTCCCCCGCCAGGGCCACCAGTCGCTCCGCCAGTCGGTGGCCGTGCAGGTAGCTCTCGATAAGTCGCCCGTCGGCACGCCCCAGCTCCACCTGCCGATACCAGTGATCGAGCATCGCAACGAAGCCCCGTTGGGCCAGCACCGGCTGCCAGTCGTCCGGCGCCAGGGTCTGCACGGCCTTGTCTCGGGCCAGCGTGCCCCGGGTGCAGTTCTCGATATGCAGAGAGAGGTTGTCCCCATAGGCGTCGATGCGCTCCTCCGTGATGCCGGCGCTGCGATTCATGCTGCCGCTCACCGCCACCTGCCCGCTCTGCCAGGCGACGCTCGCGCTCACCAGCATGTCCGGATCCTGCGCACTGCGCCGCAGCAGGGCATGGATGTCGCCGTCCGGCACGCCGCCATAGAAGCAGAGGCTGTCGAGCACGTGGATAAAGTCGTCGAACAGGAAAGCGCGAGGCCGCCCAGGCAGATCGTGCCTGTGCTTCTGCCAGTGGATCTCGGTGAGCGGCTGACTGCGGGCGGCGGCCAGGGCGGGCAAGTAGCGGCGGTTGAAGCCCACAAAGAGCGGGCACGCCTTCGCGAGGGCCAGGTTGGCGAGCGTCTCTACCTCGGCGAACTCAAAGCAGAGCGGCTTGTCCACGAAGGTGGGGATGCCCGCCGCCAGGCATTGCCGCGCCAGCGCGAAGTGCACGGCGGTGGCGGCGTGGATCATCACCGCATCGGGGTGGCTCGCGAGCAGCGCATCGACCTCGGTAAAGTACTCGGGGATCCGGTACTGGCGGGCCAGCTTGCCGAGCACGGAGGGGTTACGGGTGCAGAGCAGCGGGGTGACTCGCTCGTCGCTGGCCAGCAGCGGCAGATAGGCCTTCTGGGCGATATCACCAAGGCCAATCAGGGCAATGCGCATGGGAACTCCTCCTCTGGGTACGATGGCCGCAAGGTAGCATGTCCCCGCCCCTGGGCGAACCGGGCAAGCCCCCGTATGGGAGATGCTTCACAGCCCACTGATTAACAAGGAAAAATAGACGAAGGTCAGCTTCCAACCTCAGGCGACGAGGTTCCCAAGCCCTGGGCGGCTGGCTAAGATGCCAGCCTTGCGCGCCCACCCATCAAGGAAGATCATGAGCCACTCGACCCTGCCATCCCTCTTTCGCTACAAGGCCTGGGCCGACGACGAGCTGCTGGATGCCCTCGCCACTCTGGACCCACAGCAATATGCCGAGGCGCGCCACACTGCCCTTCGCATCTTCAACCATCTCCATGTGGTCGACGCCATCTTCAAGGGCAACCTGCTGGGAGAGCCCCACGGCTTCAGTGCCACCAATCCCCCGGAGACGCCGACCCTCAATATGCTGCGCACCGCCATCCACGCGCTGGATGCCTGGTATCTGGATTACGTGGCAAGCCTTGGTCAGGCAGAGAGCGAGGCCGTGATCTCGTTTCACTTTGTGGACGGGGACAGGGGGCAGATGAGCCGCGAGGAGATGCTGCTGCATCTGGTGACCCACGGCGGTTATCACAGGGGGGGCATCGGGCGGATTCTGGTGCAGTGCGGCATCACGCCGCCCCGCGACACCCTGACCACCTTCCTGCATCGCAGCGAACCCAGGCGGCGGGGCGGCTGATCCCGCCATGCGCGGGCGGCGGATGTCGCCCTTTACTCCGGGGAGTTGGCCTGCGCTCTGGCATCGACCCACTTGCCAATTCGGGCCCCCAGCTCGGAGCCGACCACGGCGCTCACCATGGCCAGGATCATCGGCGCCAGCTCAAACCCCGCCTGGGGCCCGAACAGCACAGGCACCAGCATATTGAAGCCGATGATCCCGAACACCAGCCCAAGCCCGCTGCCTATCTTCTCGTTTCTGGATTTGCTTTTGACTGCCATCTCATTGCTCCTGTGCCGGTCTCTTTATCGGTGCTCGTGCGGGGTGCGCCATGGCCCCCCACGCCAAATTAATCGGCCGCCAAGATACCAAAACCGCCCCCGCCTGGCTGCCTTTATCGGCAGCCTGCTGGCACTTTGATGACAGGGTTCAAAAAACCGCAACGTTCTGCTGGTGATATCGCTGCCGATGCTCGCACAGGCAGCTTCGTTTGGCTTACAGTGGCTATCTGGAACCTGTTGAGCTGCGATGGGTTGCTGCCCCCGCTGGTCAATGGAGCATGTTGGAAGCTGTCATCCACGGGCGGTAGCGTGGGTTTCATGCGGTTTACACCTTGCACAGAAAGGTGGGTGTCCCAGAAATTCCCTTGGTTCTCCAGAGTTTCTTCTTTTATTTTGCTATATCACAGTGAAATTTAGGTGATATTTAATAATTTTTAATCGTGATAACACCAAAAAACGTTCAGCTAAAACTTAGGTATTTGCAATGCATAACATAAATATCTTTATTAAAGAAAACGTCATTCAAATTTCGCATAACGGTCTCCTCATAGCACCAGATATTCCTGAGAAAAAACTCAACAATGCTGCTAAATCGATGAACCTAGAAGATACTATCGGTTCAGTTATCGCACTGCTCGATAGCACCTTATTCGGTAGTGGTAAAGATGGCCTAGCATTTACTGGTGAGAAAATGGTCTACAAACCTGCTTTTGAATCACCTGAAGTCGTGAACTTTAGTGATTTGGAGACAGCTGAATATGTCCGTAACGTAACGAATAATGATAAAGGTAAAGAGAAAATAACTGAGTACACCATAATCACCCGAAAAGATGGCTCATCCTTTAAAGTTGAACACATCAGTGAATGCAATCTTGAAAAATTGGCTGAGTTCTTAAACACCATCAGCAGTCAATTTGACACCTTCGAAGAAGAAGATCAGTTAGTCTCACTATCTGAAATGTCGGAAGAGCTCAAAGTCGCCTACTTAAAAGTTATCGTGAACATGGCGTACTCCGACGACGGTGAGGTCGATAAAGATGAATTTTCTCAAATTCTTCTTCTCATGACTCGCTTAGAACTCAGTTCAGAATCACGTTTTGTGCTAAGAGAATATATCACCACAGCTGGCGTACTAGAGAGCTTGGAATCCTTGATACAAAAAATCGATGATACCTGCCCCCCTAGCCACAATAAATCTGTTAAAATTTCGCTCGTGAAAGATTTGTTTAGCGTGTTCATGAGCGTGAACGATGGACAGCATGACAATTTCTCCTTCTTTAAAGATAATAACTACCTGTTCAATGTAAGTGATGATGAAGTTGAACTAATTATCGCAGCTCTCAAACTCGACTTTAAAATGCTCAGTGATGACTTCAGCGACGATGCGCTAACTCACGGCATGAAAGAGCTTGGTGCAAAAGCTGCCGCAGTGGGAGTACCTCTAGCTGCGGTTTATCTTTCTGGCTCAGTAGTGGGTATGTCAGCTGCTGGTTTAACATCAGGCCTTGCAACGCTTGGTTTGGGTGGCGTGCTAGGGTTCTCTAGTATGGCGACTGGTATTGGTGTTGCAGTCCTACTGGGTTTAGGCGCTTACAAAGGCATTAAGCATTTAACGGGGGCAAATGAGCTTGATAAAACCAAGCGCAGAGAGCTGATGCTCAACGAGGTTATTAAACAAACTCAAGCAACTGTGTCTCACTTAATGGAAGATATCAACTTCATTACCATCAAGCTGAACGAGACTATTCTTTCTCACGGTGTTCAAGACGAAAAAGTAAAACTGCTTTTACAAAAAGTGAAGCTGCTAACCTCAGCAGGGAATGTGCTTACACAAAAAGGTGATGCGACTCAAAGCAAATGCTTCAAACTGAAGTGTCCGAAAGAACTTAATCACGAAAAACTTCAATCGCTTACTCGCGAGGCAACTAAGCAACAAATTTACACTGTTATTATGTCTTTCTACGAAGTGAAAACCGTCGAACGTGAACAAGAAGGTGTGGCTGTAACCGCTCAGGTATTGGCTCTAAAACAAAACATCTCTACTTTAGATATGGAAAAACTTGCTAAGATATTTGAGGCAATTGGCTACTTCAACGCAGCTGATGTCATCAAAGGTAAATTGTTAGGGATGTTTTCATAGTGACTGAACGAGATGAACAAATTTCGGCCATGCTGGTGCAAAAGCACCAGCTGGACCAATCGGAAAACAAAATAAGCGAGTTAGGCACAGTTCTTAATGCATTACAGAAAAGCCAACAATTCAATAATGATGCCCTTGATCAGGCGCTAGCAGATTTGGACATTATGCTGGACAATCAAGGCCTCAATTCTCAACTGGCTGAAAATATCGACATTTCACAAGAGTTACTCGTTCTAGACAACTCAATCACACACTCGAAAGTTGATATGACCATTACGCAAGTAACCCTGCTCGATAACCTCGATTTCAATAGAAATATGAGCTGGGCACAATACCAGAGTTCGGTTGAACAGTATTCTTTGCGCAACCACGTTGATTTAACTGCCGATCCATTTACTACGTTGATGTCACCAATTCAACGGATAGAACTCGAAAGACGTATCAAAGATGAGTTCACCATCCAGAATGCTCAATGTGATAAGTACGACTATCTCATTGCTGGCACATGTGGTGTCATCGGTGGACTTATCGATGTTTTCTTCGTCGGGATGCCTGGAGTAGGAAAGCTAACCAAAGTTGCAGATAGCGCTGTTGACTCCGCTGTCGAGAAATTTGCTTCGGCCTGTGGTTGGCAAGGTGTAAAAGAAGGAGGGGATTCAACTCAGAGCGCAATTGGTTACCTAGAACGTAACTTTAAAGTTAACTATGACCAAGCGACCACATTTGGCAATAATGGGACAGATGGTGCAGTCAAAAACCTTTCACCTAAGAATCACCACTTAAAGAGTTTGGGGCACTCTCCCGATCTTATTGGTCTATTTTTCTCTATCTTAAATCAGTTTACCGATACCTCTACTTTTATCTCTAACGGTCAGATTATCACTATTGATACTGAAACCCATGAGCTAAAAGGCGGCAACTTTATAGCCAAGGTTTTCTCTGGTTTTGCCAACTGGCTAGGACATCTATTCTCAGACATGGCCGGTTCTTCTGGTGCATCGGAGCGTGGCGCGGGTATTCCAATTCCTTTCTATAACTTACTGCTACTATTAGATGTTGGTGAATTTGGTCAACACAGACAATCTTTTGCCACTGTAGCAACAAAAGTTTTCGAAAAAGGTTACGATTTAAGACATGGTGTGGCCATGGCAATTCCAGTTCTGATTACAGAGCTTTTAACCCGACTAATGTGGGCGAGTAAGCAACGATTTTATCACAAGAAGTTATGGAAAGAGTGCATCCCTTTAGATGCTAATCCAGAGTTAAGACGGATGCTATTGGTCGCTCACGGCACACTCTGTTTGATTGACGCGGGTGATGCTGCACTTAAGTCTGGTGGCGAAATGGTGCAATTTTTATTGAGAACTAACATAATCGGCTGGGCACGATTTGGTACTTTAGCACTCAAAGAAGTATATGCTTGGTACAGCGCTGGTCATATTGATGCTGATGCTGTTGATGAATACTTAGATGCTGAAATGAAAAAATTATTAACTTAATAGAAAATCAAAGCACACTTATAAATTATTTCAGCTAACTTTAACGGTCGGCTTGGCGGTCAAAAATATAAGTAATTCTCTCCAAAGACGTTTATCTTTCCAATTTGTTGATGTGGACGCCACCAGTTGTAGTAATCTGTACAGTTATAGTTATCATCTGACATCAGCTTAAAGCCTATCTCCTATTACGAGAATGAATTGTGCGTAATAAAAAGGCGCCCTTCCGGTCGCCTTTTTATTTCTATCGATTCCTAATAAGAAAACTCACCGCGCCGGTCGCTTGGCGCCATTCCCTTTGGCCGCAGGCTTGCCGCCCTGAGTGGCGGGTTTGGCGCCCGGCTTGGCAGAGCCAGCGCGGGTCGGGGCCTTGCCCTTGTGGGCGGGTTTCCCCTGCCCTGCCGGTTTGCCTTGGCCAGCACTCTGACTAGAACCCTGCGCGGCAGACTTGCCTTTACCAGAGCCTTTCTGGAGCTGGGCGCCTACCGGTTTGCCATTGCCCGCCTTGCCGCCATTTCGGCTGGCCGCCGGGGCATTAGCTGCACCCGCCCCGTTACTGCGCTGATGGGTGATGGCACTGTGGCGGGTCAGGGCAGGTTTCAGGCCCTTGTTGCGACTGCGCTCGGCCTTGGCTTCGCCACGGCCTTCCGGCGGCACCAGGCAGTCGGGGCCGTTGCCGATCAGGTGGCCCTTGCCCATCTCCAGCAAGGCTTCGCGGATCATCGGCCAGCCGGCCGGATCGTGATAGCGCAGCAGCGCCTTGTGCAGGCGACGGCGACGCTCCCCCTTTACCACGAACACGTCCCCGCCCTGGCGGCTCACCTTGTTGAGGGGGTTTTTCTCCGTGTAATACATGGTGGTGGCGTTGGCGAGCGGCGACGGGTAGAAGTTCTGCACCTGATCGAGCTTGAAGCGGTTGGATTTGATCCAGAGCGCCATGTTCACCATGTCCTCATCCGTGGTGCCCGGGTGGGCGGAGATGAAGTAGGGGATCAGGTACTGCTGCTTGCCCGCCTCCTTGGAGTACTTGTCGAACAGCTCCTTGAAGCTGTAGTAGCTGCCCATGCCCGGCTTCATCATCTTGGAGAGCGGGCCCTCCTCGGTGTGCTCCGGCGCTATCTTGAGGTAGCCGCCGACGTGGTACTTGGCCAGCTCCTTGATATAGCGCGGATCTTCCACCGCGATGTCGTAGCGCACCCCGGAGGCGATCAGTATCTTCTTGATGCCCTTGAGGTCGCGCGCCTTGCGATAGAGGTTGATGGTCGGGCTGTGGTCGGTGTCCATGTGCGGGCAGATGGTCGGCCAGACGCAGGAGGCGCGGCGACAGGTCTGCTCGGCCTTGGGGCTCTTGCAACGCAGCTTGTACATGTTGGCGGTGGGGCCGCCGAGATCCGAGATGACGCCGGTAAAGCCCGGCACCTTGTCGCGGATCTCTTCGATTTCTTTCAGAATTGACTCTTCCGAGCGGCTCTGGATGATGCGCCCCTCGTGCTCGGTGATGGAGCAGAAGGAGCAGCCGCCGAAGCAACCGCGCATGATGTTGACCGAGGTCTTGATCATGTCGTAGGCCGGGATCTTCTCCTTGCCATAGGCCGGGTGTGGCACCCGCTGGTACGGCAGGCCGAACACCCCGTCCATCTCGTCGGTTTCGAGGGGGAAGGCGGGCGGGTTGACCCAGATGATGCGATCGCCGTGGGCCTGGGAGAGCGCGCGGGCACAGCCGGGGTTGGTCTCGTGGTGCAGGATGCGGGACGCGTGGGCGTAGAGCACCTTGTCTTCCTTCACCCGCTCGAACGCCGGCAGCTTGACGTAGGTCTTCTCCCAAGGCTTTTGCTTGGGGGGCTGCACCAGGATGGGCTTGGCCTCCTGCTCCACCGGCGCGGTGCCTTCGTCATCCGCGCAGGGGGCCCCTTCCATATAGGGGTTGGGAATGGGATCGATGCGGCCAATCTGGTCGAGCTTGCTCGAATCCACCCCGCGCCAGCCCGGCAGCGGCTCCTTGCGGATCACTGCGGTGCCGCGAATGTCCTGCATGGTGTCGATGGTCTCGCCGCCTGCGATGCGGTGGGCCACCTCCACCAGGGGGCGCTCGGCGTTGCCGTAGATGAGGATGTCGGCCTTGGCGTCGATCAGGATGGAGCGGCGGATGGTCTCGGACCAGTAGTCGTAGTGGGCGATGCGGCGAAGGGACGCCTCGATGCCGCCGATGACCACAGGGACCTCTTTATAGGCCTCCTTGCAGCGCTGGGTGTAGACCAGGGTGGCGCGGTCCGGCCGCTTGCCGCCCACATCCCCGGGGGTGTAGGCGTCGTCGTGGCGCAGCTTCTTGTCGGCGGTGTAGCGGTTGATCATGGAGTCCATGTTGCCCGCGGTGACGCCATAGAAGAGGTTGGGCTTGCCCAGGCGCATGAAGTCATCCTTCGACGACCAGTCCGGCTGGGCGATGATGCCGACCCTAAACCCCTGGGATTCGAGCATGCGGCCGATCACCGCCATGCCGAAGCTCGGGTGATCCACGTAGGCGTCGCCTGTCACCAGCACGATGTCGCAGCTGTCCCAGCCGAGCTTGTCCATCTCCGCGCGGGACATGGGCAGGAAGGGCGCCGTGCCGTAGCACTCGGCCCAGTAACGGGGATAGGAGAAGAGGTTGGTAACCGGCTGCATTTTGACCACCTGGAACAATTCGGGTCGCGCATTATACCGGCAGAGCCAGGCGGGGGCGACGGCTTTTTGCCCCCACAGAACGCGAGGGGAAAGGGCCCCTTTGCACGGACGTGGCAGGCCGGCGTGACAAACTCGGATCTCATCAACAAGCAGGGCGCCCATTGGCGCCCTGTTTATGGCATCGTGGGTCGGCCAGCTAGGCCGCCGGCTGGTCCCGCCCTTTCTGGGGCGTTCCCTCGTCCGGGAGGGGCTGGCTCTCTGGCGTCGCCGCCAGCGCATCGCCCGCAAGCACTTTGCCCGCCAGCACCTCGTCCACCAGCCTGTCCCTCGCCCCCGTCATGCCCGCGCGTCTGGCGATCAGCTGATAGATGGCGGGCACCACCAGCAGGGTGACCAGGGTCGCCAGCGACAGCCCGAAGAAGACCACGGTGCCCACGGCCATCCGGCTCTCGTAGCCCGCCCCCATGGAGATCATCAGGGGCACGGCGCCGATGATGGCGGTGAGCGAGGTCATCAAGATGGGGCGCAGGCGGCGCACCGAGCCTGCGATGATCGCCTCCTCGAACCCCTCGCCGCGCTGGCGCAGCTGGTTGATGAACTCGACGATGAGGATGCCGTTCTTGGTCACCATGCCGATCAGCATGATCATGCCGATCTGGCTGTAGATGCTGAGCTCCTGCCCCGTGAGCCAGAGGCCGAGCAGGCCGCCGAAGATGCCGAGCGGCACCGTCATCATCACCACCGCCGGGGTCAGCAGGCTCTCGAACTGGGCCACCAGCACCAGGTAGACCACCAGCAGGGCGAGGCCGAACACCAGCACCATCTCCCCCTGGTTGTCGCGATAGTCCTTGGACTCGCCGGCGTAATCCACCGACATGCCGGTGGGCAGGTGATCCGCGGCCCAGCCGTCCAGGAAGTCCAGCGCCTCCCCCAGGGTGTGGCCGGGGGCCACGTCCGCGGTGAGGGCGACCGCCTTCTGGCGCTGGTAGTGGTTGAGGCGCTGGGGGCTCGCCACCTGGGTGACGGTGGCCAGGGTCGAGAGGCTCACCATCTCGCCGCTCGCGGCCTTGAGATAGATGCGGCTGACGTCCGAGATGCCGTTGAACTGGGTCTGGTTGGCGCGCAGGTAGACGTCATACTCCTCGCCCCTGTCCACATAGGTGGTCTGGCTGACGCCGCCGAGCAGGGCCTGCAACGAGCTCGCCACCGTCGACACCGGGATGCCGAGCTGGCTCGCCCGCTCCCGCTCTATGGTCACCTGCAGCTCCGGGGTCTTCTCGGCGTAGTCGAGATCCGGGCTCAGCATCAGGCCGCTCTGGGTGGCGGCCTCCTTGAGCGCCAGCCCCTGCTGGTAGAGCTCGCCATAGTCGGAGCCCTGCAGCACGAACTGGACGGCGGCGGTGGAGCCGCCCCGAAAGCCCGGCTGGAAGGTGCGGATCATCACGTCCGGGATGCCGGCGAGCAGGCCGCTGAGGCTGCGGCCAAACTCGGTGGCGGTCACATCCCGCTCGGCCCAGTCGGTGAGCTGGATGATGGCCATGCCGGTCTGATCGCCGCCGCGCCCGAAGGCCGGGGTGCTGAAGCTCATGGCCTGCACCACCCCCTGGCCGAGCAGCGGCAGGATAGCGGCCTCCACCTGCTGCATGTTGCGCTTCATGCGCTCGATGCTGGTGCCCTCGGCCCCTTTCACGAAGACGTAGAGCACGCCCCTGTCCTCGGTCGGGGTGAGGCTCGCGGGCAGCTTGCCAAAGAGGGCGCCGATGCCGCCGAGACAGAGCAGCAGCACCAGGGGCATCCAGATGGCACGGCGCAGCACCCAGCCCAGCAGGCGGCGGTAGCGTTCCTCCACCCAGCCAAGGCCCAGGTCCAGGGTGGCGGTCAGGGCGTTGGGTTTATGGACGGCGCGCATCAGCCAGGAGCCCATGGCCGGGGTCAGGGTCAGGGCCACCAGAGAGGAGAAGAGCACGGCGAGCGACAACAGAATGGCAAACTCGGTGAAGAGCCGGCCCACCATGCCGTCCATGAAGGCGATGGGCACGAACACCATCACCAGCACGGCGGTGGTGGCGATGACCGCGAAGCCCACCTCCCGGGTGCCGTGCCAGGCCGCCATCAGGGGGGATTCCCCCCGCTGCAGGTGGTGGTGGATGTTCTCCACCACCACGATGGCGTCATCCACCACCAGGCCGATGGCGAGGATCAGCGCCAGCAAGGTGATGAGGTTGATGGAAAAGCCCAGATACCAGGCACCGATAAAGGCCGAGATGAGGGAGACGGGTACCGTGATGGCGGGGATCAGCGTAGTGCGCCCCTGCCCGAGGAAGAGGTAGAGCACGGCGACCACCAGCACGGCGCAGATGGCGAGCGTCTCGTACACCTCGTCGATGGCCTGCTTGATGAAGATGGTGGAGTCGTAGTCCACCTCCAGGCTGGCCCCCTCCGGCAGGAAGCGCTGCATCTCCACGAGCTTCTTCTCGATGCCCTGGGCCACGGCCAGGGGGTTCGCGGTGGACTGGGCCACTATGCCAATCCCCAGGCTCTCGCGGCCGTTGCGCTGGTAGGCGCTGTCTTCGTTCTTGGCCCCCACCTCCACATCGGCGATGTCGGCCAGGTAGATGCTCTCGCCGTTCGCGGCGGTCGTCACCGGCAGGGAGCGGAAATCCTCGGCGCTGTGATAGAGACGCGCGATCTGTACCGCCATGGTCATGCTGTTGTTGCGGATCTCCCCCCCCGGCAGCTCGATGTTCTCCCGCTTGAGGGCATCCTGCACGTCTGCCACCGTGATGCCGCGGGCGGCCATGTCGGCGGGGCGCAGCCGCACATACATCACCTGGGTCAGATCGCCGGAGAGGGAGACCTCGCTCACCCCGTCCACCAGGCTCAGGGGATCCACCAGCATGCGGTTCGCGTAGTCGGTCAGGGCGGTGCGGTCCATCTGGGTGCTGCTGAAGTTCAGCCAGATCGCCACGTCACCGTTGCCGTTGTCCTTGGTCACCATGGGCTCGTCGGCGTCGTCAGGGAGCCTCGGCCTCGCGCGGGAGATGGCGTCGCGCACGTCGGAGGTCCCCTCCAGCATGTTCCAGCCGAGCTTGAACTCCACCGTGATGGAGGAGCGCCCCTTGCGGGTCACCGAGTTGATGTTCTTGATGCCGCTGATGCCGGAGAGCTGGTCCTCGATGGGCTTGGTGACCTGGCTCTCCATCACCTCGGGGGCGGCCCCCTCATAGGTGGTGGTGATGGAGACGGACGGGGTCTGCACGTCCGGCATCTCCCTGACCGTCAGCTTGCTGAAGGCCACCAGGCCGAACACGGTGAGCAGGGCGCTGATGACCACCGCCACCAGGGGGCGGCGCACAGAGATATCGGAGAGCCACATCAGCCTTTTACCTCGCTCAGGTCGTGCACCAGGGCACCGTCGCGCAGGTTCACCAGCCCCTCGACCGCGATGCGATCGCCGACGTTCAACCCCTTCAGCACCCACACTTCTTCACCGTGGGTGTCACCGAGTTCCACCGGGATGCGCTTCACCCGGCCGTCCGCCTCCAGGCGATAGACGAAGCGCTGCTCGCCGGCGTATTCCACCGACTGGGCGGGGATCAGGGTCATCTTCTGGGCCGGCAGGGAGAGCTCCACGTTCATCAGCATGCCGGGGCGCAGCTGGCCGCCGGGATTGGGCAGGATCACCCGCGCCTTGATGTTCTGGGTGTCGCTTGAAACGCGACTATCGAGGGTCTCCAGCACGCCGGAGAAGGATTGATCCGGCCAGGCGGAGCTGGTCGCCGTCACCGTCATGCCGGGGCGCAGCAGGGAGAGGTAGCGCTCGGGCACCGCCAGATCGAGGCGCAGCCTGGCGAGCTCGTCCAGGTGCAGCAGCACGTCGCCGCTGTTGACCAGGGCCCCTTCGCTCAAGTCGATGAGGCTGACGGTGCCGTCAAAGGGGGCAGCCAGGGTGCGCAGGGAGAGCTCGTAGCGGGCCGCGTCCACCCGGGCCTGGGCCTGGGCTACCGTGGCCTCCTGCCCTTCCAGTTCGGAGGTGGTGACGGCGCCGCGGGCCACCAGCTTGCGCATGTCCCGCAGCTTGCGCGCCTCGTCACGCACGCTGGCGCTCTGCTCGGCCAGCTCCGCCTGCTGCTTGCCCGCGTCCAGGGCGATCAGGGTCTCCCCCTGCCTGACCTGCTGGCCGGAGCGCACCGCTATGGTGACGATGCGGCCGGTCACCTCCGGGCTCACCACCACGGAACGATTGGCCGCCAGCTTGCTCACCAGCTTGATGGAGGGCTCGGCCAGGCTCTGCCTGACCGTCTCGGCCCGAATGTTGATCTGCTTTGGCGCAGGCTTGCTGGCGGGAGCATCCTGGCGCAGGTGCCAGGCACCCGCCGCCAGCAACAGAAGAAGAGGGAAGAGCCACAGCCACACACGCGTTTTCATCAAGGGATCCATGCCGTCAAAATGAGAAGAAGAGAAGGAACTTCATCAAGGATGGCACCATGTTACTCCCTGACTATGCCGTGACTATGTATAAATGTGACAAAACGTAACGGGGCGGCAGAGGATCACCAAAATGTCATCTTCCCGGGACGATAAGGGGTGTTGTACCTTAGACTGAACGTCGATTCCTGCCATCAGCCCGGAACGCTCATGCCCATACCTTCCCCTGCCTTTGCCAGATATCGCTTGCAGTGGCTGCTGCTGGGATTGAGCCTGCTTCTGTTGCTGCTCGCCCTGCAGCACGCCTTTCATCAGGTCACCGAGCTGAACAAGCGCGACACCATCAATGCCGCCACCCATTTCAGCAGCCAGTACCAGCGCATGGAGGCCTTTCTTGAAGCCATGCGCGGCCAGGCGGAAGAGCGCCTGCGCACCGACCCCAGATCCGTGCTCTCCCACCAGCTGTATCAGGCGCTGCAGGTCGACGGGGAACACGGCATCACCCTGGATCGCATCCCCGTCGGCCTGCCTCCCGCCCTCATCGGCAATCTGACCGGGTTGAGCCCGCGGCCCCCGGCGGACAGTCAGCGGGAAGCCAGAATGCACCTGGCCCTCAGCCTCTCGCCCCTGCTCGCCACCGCCAGCAAGCTGCTGGGCAAGGAGGCGGCCTGGATCTACTTCACCGGCAAGGACAACTTCATCTATCTCTATCCCTGGGTGCCATCGAGTCAGTTTCGCTTCAGCCCCCTCATCTACAACACGGCTTACTGGCAAGAGGCTATTACTCAACTTTCCCCCTCGGAGCACGCCATCCTGTCGCGCCCCTATCAGGATCTTGCGGGCCAGGGACGGATGGTCACCCTCTCCCAGCCCATTACCCAGACCGGCGAGATCACCGGCCTGATCAGCATCGACATCGAGACCGCCACCCTGGCGCAGACCCTGCGCCGGCTCGCCCCCCAGGTGGGTACCCTGTTTCTGGTCAATGCGCACCAGCAGATCCTCGCCAGCAGCCAGTCCGGCACGGCCCCGCCCCTCACCCGGCAGGCGCAACAGGAGGCGTATCACTGGCAGCAGGGAGCCTTGCAGCTCACGCACACCATCCCCGGCACCCCGCTCACCCTGATCCATCGCATTGCGCTGCTGCCCCTGCTGCAGATATTGCTGTGGGAGTCGGCCACGGCGCTGCTCACCGTGCTCTGCCTGGTGATCGCAACCCTGTCTAGCCTGCACGTCCGCCGCCTCAACCAGCGCCTGAACTACCTCTCCCGCCACGATGCCCTGACCGGCGCCTTCAACCGCCACTACTTCGATGCCTTCGAACACAGTCATGCCGAGGCCGGCACCCGCCAGATCGGCGCCATCATGTTCGACTGCGATCACTTCAAGCAGGTCAACGACCGTTTCGGCCACGAGGTGGGGGACGAGGTGCTGATCCGGCTGGTGGCGCTGTGCCACACCCTGCTGCCCCGGGAGTGCCACCTGATCCGCTGGGGGGGCGAGGAGTTTCTGCTGCTCGTCACCGACCGGCGCCTCCCCCTGGCCCCCCTCGCCGAGCGGCTGCGCCTTGCCATCGAGGCACACCCCTGGTCCGACATCGCACCCGACCTGAGGGTCACGGTCAGCCTGGGCCATTGCCGCCAGAGTCAGGCCGCCACGTTGCAGGAGGCCATCCGCCGCGCCGATCTCGCCCTCTATCAGGCCAAGGCCAAGGGTCGCAATCGAAGCGAAGGCTGGCGGGATGACGGGCAGGGACAGTCGGGGTAAGCTGGACCCCCAACTCACCATCAGGAGACGCACTGTGTCACGAAAACCCCGCCTGGGCCTGGCCCTGGGCAGCGGCGCCGCCCGAGGATGGGCGCACATCGGCATCATACGGGCGCTGGAGCGCCTCGGCGTCAAGCCGGATCTGGTGGCGGGCTGCTCCATCGGCAGCTTCGTCGGCGCCGCCTATGCCGCCGGTGAACTGGACAAGCTGGAGAGCTGGGTACGCGGCTTCAACCGCTTGCAGGTGATGGGGCTGCTCGATCCCGCCCTCTCCGGCGGCCTGTTCCGCGGTGACAAGGTGTTCGGCATCGCCGCCGCCCATCTGGGGGATCCCCCCATGGAGAGTCTGCCGCTCCCCTTCGCCTGCGTCGCCACCGAGCTCGATACCGGCCGCGAGATCTGGTTGCAGCAAGGTCCCCTGCGCCAGTGCGTGCGCGCCTCCTGCGGCATGCCCGGCATTCTGACCCCGACCCGGATCGACGACCGCTGGCTGGTGGATGGCGCCGTGGTCAACCCCGTGCCCATCTCGCTGGCCCGCGCCATGGGGGCCGAGGTGGTGATCGCCGTCAACCTCAACACCGACCTGCACCAACCCTGGACGGACGAACCGGACGAGCCCGCCCCGGGCGGCCTCTTCAGCCAGTGGCTCAGCCGCGGCGAGCCCAGTACCCCGGGCATGTGGGGGGTGATGACCGGCTCCATCAACATCATGCAGGAACGTATCACCCGGGCCCGGATGGCCGGCGATCCCCCCGAGATCCAGCTCTGCCCCCGCCTTGGCAACCTCTCCATCATGGATTTTCACCGCGCAGGCGAGGCCATCAGCGAGGGAGAGGCTTGCGTCGAGCGCAACCTGGACCAGCTCAAGGAGGAGCTCTCCCGGCTCGGCCTGCTCTGACACTCGGGGGATACCAATGAAAAGAGCGCCATAAGGCGCTCTTTTGCTCTCTGGCCCGGTGTTTCAGAACAGCCCCAGCCCCTTGAGCATCACGACCAGGATCAGCAGCGGCGACACGTAGCGGATGATAAAGAAGAGCGGCTTGAGGATGGGCAGTGCCAGCGTGCCGCCATTGGTCAGTGCCCCCTTCATCCGCTCGAAGCCCCAGACCCAGCCGACGAACAGGCAGAGGAGGATGCCGCCAAGGGGCATCAGTACGTTGGAGGAGATGAAGTCAAACAGATCGAAGAAGGTCTTGCCGGCGATCTGCACCTGCGCCAGCGTGCTGTTGGAGAGCGCACAGGTCGAGCCGACCGCCCCCAGCACCAGCAGGTTGATGAGTGTCGCCTTGCGCCGGCTCATCTGAAAGCGCTCGGAGAGCACCGAGACCGGCACCTCCAGGATCGAGAGCATGGCCCCGGTGGCCGCAATGGCGGAGAGCACGAAGAAGAGCACCATGAAGAGGTGGCCAAACGGAATGCTGGCAAACACCGCCGGGATGGTGATGAACAGCAAGGAGGGGCCGGCACTTGGCTCGAAGCCGAAGGCGAACACGGCCGGGAAGATGGCGATCCCCGCCAGCATGGAGACGAAGAGATCGGCGCACATCACCCGGACCGTGGTGAGGGGGATGTGCTGATCATCCCGAAAGTAGCTGCCATAGGTCATCATGGTGCCCATGCCGATGGAGAGCTTGAAGAACGCCAGTCCCATGGCCGTCAGCACGACTCCGGCGGTCACCTTGGAAAAATCCGGTGAGAACAGGAAGCGCAACCCCTCGCTTGCCCCGGGCAGGGTCAAGCTGCGGATGCCTATCACCAGCAGCAGGATGAACAGCAGCGGCATCAGCTTCTTGGTGACCGCCTCGATCCCCTTGGCTACCCCCATCAGCAGTATCCCTCCCATCAGGGCCAGCACCAGCCACTGCCACAGCAGGCTCTGCCAGGGATCCGTGATGAGCGCGTTGAAGGCCGCGCCGGTGACGGCGGGATCGGTCGAGAGGATGTCGCCGCTGGCCGCCTTGAAGATATAGGCAAACACCCAGGCCGCCACCTCGGAGTAGAACGACATGATGAGGAAGGCCGCCGTCACCCCCATGGCCGCAATCAGCCACCAGGGTTGCCCCTTGGGGGCCAGCTTGATGAGCCCGCTCACCACGTCGGACTTCGCCTGACGCCCCAGCATGATCTCGGAGATCATCACCGGCAGCCCCACCAGCAGGGTGGCGAGGAGATAGACCAGCAGAAAACCGGCGCCGCCATTCTCCCCGGTCAGGTAGGGGAACTTCCAGATATTGCCGAGCCCGACGGCCGACCCCAGGGTCGCGGCCAGCACGCCAAAGGTACTGGTGAAACCATCTCTTGCCTTGGGAGTGGAATGACTCATATTTGTCTCGTCACATGCATCAGGGATATGAACTCAAAGCGTCGGAATATTCCGGGGATTAATCCAGTTCAACAAATTGATTCAGTTGAAATATTTACTCACGGAACACGACGTAATATTTATTTAAACAGAGTAACTTTTTGATAAATAAAAAATGCCGCCCCGAAGGCGGCATTTTTATCCAGGGGCTGGCGATCAGGCCTTGGCAATATCGTCCGGACCAATCTGGCCGATTTCGGCGACTTTCTTGTCGGCCAGCAGCCAGAGGGTGAACTTGTGCAGTTCCGGGTGGTGAGCCAGGGCAACCAGGAAGGCGCCTCCAACTTCACGGTAACCCAGTTCATAGTTCTTCAGCGTGGTTGGGGGGACACCCAGCAGATCAGCAAACTTGGGACGGCTCAGGCCTACCGCTTCGCGGATCTGACGGATCTTCTTGCCAACAGTTACGATATTTGAATTCATGTGTTCCATACTCCGTTCGGCGGATTGACTCCACCTTTATTTTTCGCGACGACTCGTAGTCAAGTGTATCAGTTTTGAACGGACTCGTTATGGTCGAGTCTCTATCTATAATCAGCGTCTTTCGACGACAACCCTAACAAACCTCGGGGATGGTAATCGCAGAGCCGCTTCAGGTAAACAGTCTCGAAAAGAAACCTTTATTCTTGCCCCGCCTTAGCTCGTATAATTCGCCGATTATCCCTTCAGGAGTAATCAATATGGCATTTCCCGGCATCATCTCCCGTCTTCATCCCGGTTCGGGGCCAGACTCTCTCCTCCGTCAACTCAGCCAGGGCCAGCAGACCCGGGCCGAGGCGTTCTGGCTGCCCGCGACCATGCAGGATGACGCCGCCACCGTGCTGGCCGCGCTGTCCGACAAATGCAGTCTCTATCTCGAAGGTCCGACGACACTGACACTGCGCAGCCACGACGGGCTCCTGCAGGAGGATGGCACCCTGAAACTTGGAAATGGAAACCATATGAAGCTCTCCATGGAGAGAGGAGATGGGGGTATTGTCCCCGAGCAGGGTCTTCAGGAGATGGACACCTGGCTCGCTGCCGGACACCTGCATTTCATCTGTTCAGCCGCGGTTCAGCCTGTGGCGCGGGCCATCCTCAATATCTGGCCCCTCGACCCCTATCTCGCCCGCCATTTTTTGCTCAGTTTCACACCCTTGCTATGCGAAGCAACTGAGGCAGATTATCTCGCCGTCTTCTCGGCAAGGGAAAATGGCGCCACCCCGCAGAATGACTGGGCTCAGGCCTATATGAAGCTTGAGAAAAAGCTGCACCGCGCCTACTTGGATCACTAATAAATTCGAAGAAACAGCCAGTTATCCATACGACACAATTTGCCCCATCCCTTATCTGTGAGCTTGATCATGTTTTGAAATGGGCATAAAGTGCGCCACGTCATCGGAATGACTCGGCTGTTCGTGACGGCGTTTGTGCACTGTCGACAGTGCAACCCGATCACTTGTGCACCCAGATGCGTGCCTCCTGGATGGATCTAGGATCCCTGTTCGTGCCAACTCAGGTTGGTCGACAGAGCCAGCAGCTTAAATAAATTACAAGTGCGAAGCACGTGAACAACGTGCCATCTCAACGAGGATTATTTTATGATGAAAATGGCTCCTTCCATGATCGCCATCGCCATGGCTGCCATGGGTGCAACTGCAGCTCACGCCGCTGACGACATCTACTTCGGTGCCGGTGTTGGTGCAACTCACTTCAACGGTCTGAACAAGATCGAAGGCGTGACCTCTGGTGAAGAAGACGCGACTGCTGCCAACGCATTCGTCGGTTACAACTTCAACGAATACTTCGGTTCCGAGCTGGGCTACCAGTACACCGGCCGTGGTAACACCGATGGCAACCGTTACGAGAGCCAGGGTGCCACCCTGTCCGGTATCGCTCGTCTGCCGCTGGGCTACGACTTCTCCCTGTTCGCTGAAGGCGGCGCCTACTGGGGCCACACCGACGGCCTGGGCACCAGCGACAGCAAGGTATCCCCGCTGGCTGGCGCCGGTGTGACCTACAAGGTCAACGACGCTCTGGACCTGCAAGCTCGCTACCGCTACATGTGGGACGTGGCTGATCTGCACGACGGCAACGTACGCTACAAAGCCGACCAGAGCATTGCGACCCTGGAAGCCGTTTACCACCCGTTCCGCACTTCCTACGTAGCTCCGGCTCCGGCCCCGGTTGTTGAAGAAGCTCCGGCTCCGGCTCCGCAAGTTGTTGAGAAGAACTTCGCCCTGAACTCCGACGTGCTGTTTGCCTTTGGCAAAGACACCCTGAAGGCTGAAGGCGTGGAAGCTCTGAACGCGCTGTACCAGCAGATCATCGAGTTCCAGCCGAAAGACGGTAACGCCGTTGTTGTTGGTTACTCCGACCGTATCGGTTCCGACGCTTACAACCAGAAGCTGTCTGAAGCCCGTGCTCGCACCGTTGCCAACTTCCTGGTCAGCAAGGGCATGGCTGCCAGCAAGGTTGCCATCGAAGGTCGCGGCGAAGCCAACCCGGTCACCGGCACCAAGTGTGACGGCGTCAAGGCCAAGGCTCAGCTGATCTCCTGCCTGGCTCCGGACCGTCGCGTAGAAGTTCGCGTATCCGGCGTACAAGAAGTTCAGCAGTAATCTGACCTCGCTCAGATAACGCAAAAAGGGGATGCCACGGCATCCCCTTTTGCTTTGTCATCTCCCCCAGCGACAGCCCCTGTCTCATCCCCGTTTGTCTTCTTTCCCTCTGCTCTCGTGGTTGTCCCCTGGCACCCGGGCCTGCGCTGCATATCTGAGCAGAAACTTGATCATGCCGATTCAAAAGAATACAGTAGCAACGCTTGTAAGACATTGGATGAACTATTAAAAGTGCTGAACGCCCGGTTAGTTGTCCATGGAGAACAGCTTCATGAGTATCCAGGTTTCCATCCGTTTTTTATTCAAGCCGTCCGTGATCCATCACGGAGTCGCAACATGAAGTGTCATCTGCGACCGGTATAACAAAGAGTGCGCATTCGCCTGTAGCACGGCAACTCAACGAGGATAAAACGATGAAAATGAAAGTGGCACCAACCCTGATTGCTCTGGCTATCGCAGCCATGGGAACTACCACCGCTCAGGCGGCCAACGACTGGTACACCGGTATGGGTGCTGGTTGGGCATATGGTCATGACCTGGACTCCTTCGGCCTGGATGCTGACAAGGACGCCACCGCGCTCTCCCTGTTCGGCGGCTACAACTTCACCGAAAACTTTGGTGCCGAGCTGGGCTACCTCTATGCCGGCAAGGCTGGCGTCGACGGCGTCGACTTCAAGACCCAGGGCGCGACCCTGTCCGGTATCGCCCGTCTGCCCATGGGTGACATCTTCTCCGTGTTCGCCGAAGGCGGCGCCTACTTCAACCACGTCAACGGCAATGGTGACAGCGACAACGGTACTGCCCCGCTGGCCGGCCTGGGTCTGACCGCCAAGCTCTCCGACCTCCTCGATCTGCAGGCCCGCTACCGCTACATGTGGGATCTGGGTGACGATCAGAAGACCTGGCAGACCGACATGAGCGTCGCCACCCTGGAACTGGTGATGCACCCGAACCGCACCTCCTATGTCGCACCTGTGCCCGCCCCGGCCCCGGAGCCGGCACCTGAGCCCGTCATGGTCGACAAGAACTTCTCCCTGAGCTCCGACGTGCTGTTTGCCTTCGGCAAATCCACCCTGAAGCCGGAAGGTTCCGAGGCCCTCAACACCCTGTATCAGCAGATCGTTGACGTTCAGCCGAAAGATGGCAGCGCCGTGGTGGTGGGTTACACCGACCGCATCGGCTCCGATGCCTATAACCAGAAGCTGTCCGAAGCCCGTGCCCGTACCGTGGCTGACTTCCTGGTTGGCAAGGGTCTGCCGGCAGGCAAGGTCTCCATCGAAGGTCGCGGCGAAGCCAACCCTGTCACCGGCAACCAGTGTGACGGCGTCAAGGGCAAGAACGAGCTGATCTCCTGCCTGGCACCGGATCGCCGCGTCGAAGTGCGCGTCACCGGCGTGCAGGAAGTACAGCAGTAATCGCTTAAGCACCATGCAATAAAAGGGACCATACGGTCCCTTTTTTATTGCCTGCCGAGGCTGTCATCCTCCCGCTCCCACGCAGAAAAATTGCCCGTCGCTCTCACAGATTTTCCATATAGATGCGCCACTTATGTGGTTAAAGCGGCCACATCGCCTATACATAGTGTTGGTTATACATAACAAAGGGCTGGGAGCCCTATAACACCCAACATCGACGAGGATACGCGATGAACATAAGACTGAAACCAATCTGGATTGCATTGGCATTGGCGACGGGAGCCGCCCAGGCGGCCCCTGCTCACGACTGGTACATAGGCGCGGGGGCGGGCTGGGCGTGGGCCCATGACATCGACGACTTCAAGATAGGCACGCAAACGGTTCAAGGCGTCGACGACAGTGACAACGCCTACAACGCCTTCGTGGGCTACAACTTCACCGAAAACCTGGGGGCCGAGCTGGGCTATCTGTCGGGAGGCGACTGGGACGTCAACGGCCACGAGTTCAGCAACCAGGGGGCCACCCTGTCGGTGATAGGCCGTCTGCCCCTGGGGGACATCTTCTCGGTGTTCGCCGAAGGGGGTGGTTACCTCTACAGCGTCAAGTCCATCAACGGCAACGAGGACAACCTGGCGCCGCTGGCAGGGCTCGGGCTGACCGCCAGGTTGCACGACTGGGTCGACATCCAGGCCCGCTACCGCTATCTGGTGCGAGTGGGGGATGACTCGGACAACGACAAGGTGGACAGCGGCACCCATCGCTGGGTCAGCGACATCAGCACCGCCACCATCGAGCTGGTGCTGCACCCCAACCGTACCGTCGCCGCAGCCCCGGTGGCCGCCCCCATGGTAGCGGCTCCGCCCCCGGCGCCCGAGCCCGTGGATCAGACCTTCAACCTGAGTTCGGACGTACTGTTTGCCTTTGGCAAGGCCGACCTCAAGCCGGAAGGCATGGCCGCCCTGGATGATCTCTATCAGCAGATTGCCGACGTCAAGCCCAAGGACGGTAACGCCCTGGTGATGGGTTACACCGACCGCATCGGCTCGGACGCCAACAACCAGGCGCTCTCCGAGGCACGGGCCAGGACTGTGGCGGACTTCCTCATCGGTAAGGGGCTGCCTGCCGACAAGGTGAGCACCCAGGGCAATGGCGAGAGCAACCCGGTTACCGGCACCCAGTGTGATGCCGTCAAGGCCAGGGCCGCCCTCATCGACTGCCTGGCCCCGGATCGCCGGGTCGAGATCCGGGTGACCGGTGTCCATACGCCCACCGAACCCGCCCCCGCCGAGCCCATGCCCGCCGAAGAGCCGGCACAATAATCCCTCTTCTCCACGCAGCCGTGCACAAAAAAGGGATGCTGATGCATCCCTTCTGCGTTTCTTTACCCTTCCAACATCAGAAGGAGGTACGGCGATAGCGGCGGTATTCCGGGCGCCAGAAGTTCGCCTCGATGGCCTGATCGATCACCTCGTCCGGGGTCTGCACCGCCTTACCCTGCAGCATGGCGGTCTTGGCCACCATCTTGGCGATGTAGCGGGAGACCTGGTGGATGTCAGCGAGATCCGGCAGCAGAGAGCCCTCCTCTCCCTTCACTAGGGGGGAGCAGTCCGCCAGGGCGCGGCTGGCCGACATCAGCATGGCATCGGTCACCCGGTTGGCACCGGAGGCGATGACGCCAAGGCCGATCCCCGGGAAGATGAAGGAGTTGTTGCACTGGGCGATGACGTAGCGCTGGCCCTTGTACTCCACCGGCGCGAACGGGCTGCCGGTGGCCACCAGCACCTGGCCGTCGGTCCAGCGGATGAGATCCGCCGGCGTTGCCTCCACCCGGGAGGTGGGGTTGGAGAGCGGGAAGATGATGGGACGGGCACAGTGCTTGTGCATGGTCTTCACCACCTCTTCGGTGAACAGGCCAGGCTGGCCGGAGACCCCGATCAGGATGTCAGGGCGGCCGTGCTCCATCACCTCCAGCAGGGAGATGTTGTCCCCCACCGGCCAGTCCTTGATGCGCTCCAGCGGCTGGGACAGCTTGCGCTGGAAGTCGAGCTGGTTCGGGATCTTGTCGGTGATGAGACCGAAGCGGTCCACCATGAAGACCCGGCCGCGAGCCTCGGCATCCGTCAGCCCTTCGGCCTTCATCTGCGCCACTATCTGCTCGGCGATGCCGCACCCGGCGCTGCCCGCCCCGAGGAAGGCGACCCGCTTCTCGGAGAGCTTGGCACCGGAGGCCTTGCAGGCGGCGATGAGGCTGCCCAGGGTCACGGCGGCCGTGCCCTGGATGTCATCGTTGAAGCAGCACAGCTCGTCCTTGTAGCGGTTGAGCAGCGGGGTGGCATTGCCCTGGGCGAAGTCCTCGAACTGCAGCAGGATATCCGGCCAGCGACGCTTGACCGCCTGGATGAAGGCATCGACGAACTCGTCGTACTCCTCCCCGGAGATGCGCGGGTGGCGCCAGCCCATGTAGAAGGGGTCGTTCAGCAGCTGCTGGTTGTTGGTGCCCACGTCCAGCACCACCGGCAGGCAGTAGGCCGGCGAGATGCCGCCGCAGGCGGTGTAGAGGGAGAGCTTGCCGATGGGAATGCCCATGCCGCCGATGCCCTGATCGCCGAGGCCCAGGATGCGCTCGCCGTCGGTGACCACGATCACCTTGACGTTCTGCTTGGTGGCGTTTTGCAGCATGTCATCGATCCTGTCCTTGTCCGGATAGGAGATGAAGAGGCCGCGCGCACGGCGATAGATGTTGGAGAACTCCTCGCACGCCTTGCCCACGGTCGGGGTGTAGATGACCGGCAGCATCTCGGTCAGGTGGTTGTTCAGCAGGCGGTAGAACAGGGTCTCGTTGGTATCCTGGATGTTGCGCAGATAGATGTGCTTGTCCATGTCGTTGCCAAAGCCCATGAACTGGCGATAGGCACGCTCCGCCTGCTCCTCGATGGTCTCGATGTTCTGGGGCAACAGGCCTTCCAGGTTGAAGCTGCTGCGCTCTTCGCTGGTGAAGGCGCTGCCCTTGTTGAGCAGGGGCGTCTCCAGCAGGGCCGGGCCTGCATAGGGAATATAGAGGGGACGTTTCTGATTATTATCTTCAAACATGGATCTGTACCTTGACTGTGTGGCCCGTCGATCCTATGGGCTTGGGGCAACAATTTCAAAGGGTTTGCGCGTCCGTGGCGAAAGGTTTGCGACCCAGGCGACGAAAGGACCCGGGGGTCTGACCAGTCAGCCGGCGAAAGCGGTTCGCAAAGTTGGCCCCGTCGCTGTATCCGACCCGGCTGGCCAGCTCGGCCAGCGGCCAGTT
Organism: Aeromonas sp. SrichE-2G; assembly: GCF_017939565.1. Classification (NCBI taxonomy): domain Bacteria; kingdom Pseudomonadati; phylum Pseudomonadota; class Gammaproteobacteria; order Aeromonadales; family Aeromonadaceae; genus Aeromonas; species Aeromonas sp. SrichE-2G. The sequence goes on along the minus strand of NZ_JAGKRG010000053.1, from coordinate 175,186 downwards.
GGTGTAGAGCAGCAGCTGGCGCGCCTTGTTCATGCGCAACTGGGTGAGCCAGGCCATGGGCCCCATGCCGAACGCCTGCCGGCAGAGGCGATGCAGGTGGGGCACGGAGCAGGCCATCTGATCCGCGAGCAGGGTCACGCTCCAGGGCTCGTCCAGACGCGCTTCCACCCGGCGAAACAGCGCCTGCAGCCGCAGCTCCGGCGTACCGCGCCCCTCCCCCTGCAGGGTGCGGTCCAGCAGGGCGAGCAGCAGGCTCAGCAGCTGGGGTTGCAGCGGCGAGCGTATACCCTCCCCCTGCATCAGGCTGAGCAGATGATAGAGCTGATCTCCCTCCTCCCCCTGCCAGATACGGTGACCGAGCCGGTGCAGGTGCTGCCAGCGCGGCACGTCGTCCAGCAGGATCCAGCTGGTGCGCCACTGCTCCCCCACCAGCTTGAGGCCCCCCGGTACGGCCGCGGGCAGGAAGACCAGGGCCCCGGCAGGAATGACCCGCTCCCCATCATCGGTGAGCAGAGCGCCCCCTTCGTCGTGGCTCATCATGAGGATGTGAAATTCGGGCCGGTTGCGACGGATCAGGTAGTGCTCCCGTATGTTCGACAACCCGGTCAGGAAGATGCCCGCCTCGCCGAGCAGAGGCAGGCCTTCACGCCCCAGCATGCGCTCCTCGCAGGACGGTGCTATCTCAAGACATTCGTTCGCAAAGGGCATAACACCTCAACAGGATAGTTTTGCACAAAAAAGCAGAGAGAGGCTCACAGTGAAGCCGTCCCTTACCTTCCCTATCATACCCACAACAAACCTTGATTTTCATATACCCGGTTAACATACATGAATTATTGGCAAGCGATTTTAAAACAAACCACCGATCGTGAGTTCATGACCCGATTGTGGCGGCTGGCCCTGCCGGTCTCGCTGCAGTCCATGATGTTCTCCCTGCTCGGTCTCATCGACATCATGATGGTGAGCCAGCTCGGCACCACGGCAGTGGCGGCGGTCGGCTTGGGCAACCGGGTCTTTTTCTTCAACCTGCTGGTGATCGCGGGACTCTCGGGCGGGGTCTCGGTGTTGGCGGCGCAGTATTACGGTCGCGGCGAGATGGCCGGGGTGCGCCGCTCCCTGGCCCTGGCCCTGGTGGGCGCCCTGGCGGTGAGCCTGCCGTTTGCCCTCGTCTACCTGCTCTCGCCGGGCAGCGTGCTGGGCTTTGCCAGCCAGGATCCCGCACTGCGCGCCCTGGCCGACGAGTTCCTGATGATCACCGGCGCGACCATCCTCTGCACTGCCGTGGTGGTCCCCCTGGAGGCGGCCCTGCGCTCGGTCGGCAATGCGGCGGCGCCGACCCGGATTGGCATCGTCGCCATCCTTGCCAACGTCATCCTCAACTATGCCCTCATCTTCGGCCACTTCGGCTTCGAGGCCATGGGGGTGGCCGGCTCGGCCTGGGGCACCACGATTTCACGGCTGCTGCAGACCGCGCTGCTGCTCCTTTACGTGTGGCGCATCGAACCCCGTCTGGTGCCGCGCAGGGCAGACTGGTGGGCGGCCTTTCGCCGCAAGGAGGTGGTGCGCTTCACCCTGATCGCCCTGCCGTTGCTGCTGCACGACGGACTCTGGGCCTTCGGCATGCTGCTCTACGGCTTCCTCTACGCCCACCTCGGCACCGATTCCCTGGCCATCATGACCACCCTCGGGACGCTCGAGAGCATCCTCATTTCCCTCTTCTTCGGGCTGGCGGTGGCCTGCTCCACCCTGCTCGGCCACCGGCTCGGGGCCGAGGAGTATGACGAGGCCTGGCAGCACTCCCAGCTCTTCCTGCTGCTTGCTCCCGTCGGGGCCCTGCTGGTGGGGATCGCCGTCTGGCTGCTGCAAGCCAGCCTGCTGCAATGGGTCGGCAATCTGCCCGGCGAGCTGATGGGAGAGGCGGGCCAGGTACTCGCCATCCTGTGTCTCGGCATGCTGCTCAAGGTGTTCAACATGGTGGGTATCGTCGGAGTGCTGCGTTCGGGGGGAGATGTGAACTACAGCATCTTCATCGACATCGTCGGCATGTGGTGCATCGGCCTGCCGCTTGCCTGGGTGGCGGTCAGCCTGCTCGGCTGGCCCCTCTCCTGGGTGGTGGCCGTGGTGCTGCTGGAGGAGCTCTCCAAGGTATTGCTGGTGCAGCGCCGCATTCGCCAGCGCCGCTGGCTTCGCAACCTGGTGATGGGCTGAGAGGGGGCAAGCCGGGCAAATGCGGGGTCATATCAATGACAGAAAATCCCCCTTTGCAGTATGCTGGCCGCCTCTTCAATCAGCGACGGGGCGCGCCCCGCCCCGTCAGCAGTCGTTAAAGGAGATGCACATGCAACCACAAAAAGAGCTGATCACCGAGACGGCCCTGCTGGAGATGGCCAACAAGATCATCCGGGAACATGAGGACTTCATCCACGGCATGCGCGCCGACACGGTGGAGCAGAAGGGGGACATCCTGGTGTTCAAGGGGGAGTTCTTCCTGGCCGAGGATGGCACCCCGACCGGCAAGACCATGGCCGTCTTCAACATGTTCAAGCTGCTGGCCCAGCAGCTCTCTGGCAAATACCGGCTGGGCTGATCCCGCCCCGGGATGCCGCCCTCAGGCGGCATCCGTCCCGGCGGCCCCCTGCTCGTCGGGCACCTTGCCGGCTTCCCCCACCACACAGTTGCGCCCCGCCATCTTGGCCATGTAGAGACACTCGTCCACCCGGTTGAGCAGCGCCTCGATGCCCTCGCCTCGCCGGGCCTGGGTCAGGCCGATACTCACCGTCACCTCCAGCAGCTCGTCGGACGTCGGGCTCTTCACCAGCCGCGCCTCCACCGCCACTCGCAGCCGCTCCGCCACCCGTGTTGCCTGGGCCTGATCCGGACAGCGGGGCAGCAGGATGGCAAACTCCTCACCACCGTAGCGCCCCAGCACCATGCCGGGTTCCAGCTGCTCCGCCAGGGTCGCCGCCACCTCCTTGAGCACCGCATCCCCCGCCAGATGGCCGAAGGTGTCGTTGATGCGCTTGAAGCGGTCCAGATCCAGCAGCAGCACGGCAAACGGCGTCTGTTTGCGGATCATGGCGGCCCTCGCCTTCTCCAGCTGTTTCATCAGCAGGCGGCGGTTCATCATGCCGGTCAGCTCGTCCGTGGTGGACTCCCGGTAGAGCTGCAACAGCATGTTGAGCTGGCCGCACTGCACCCAGGCACTGGCGATGGCAAAGAGCCCCAGCAGCCAGATCTGGTTGAGGGTCTGCACACTCCAGACGGGCTGCCCCACCAGCAGCCAGTTGCCGGCCAGCATGGTGACCAGGATGCCTCCCGCCAGCTGCAGGCTGAGAGAGAGGGGAATGGGGAAGATGGCAAACAGGCTGATGAGCAGGTAGGGAAACGCCATGTAGCCCGCCTGCAGCTCCTGATCCGCACCGAAGCTGTGCAGGCAGATGAGGGAGAAGAGCATCATCACCGCCATCAGATAACCCAGCGCCAGCTTCATGCGTTCGCGCCTGAAGTGGATGAGATAGGAGAGCGGGATCAGCGGCGAGAGGGCAAGCAGGCAGAAGATCCTAAGCTGGAACAGCGCCTCGAACTGGGCCGCAGGCAGGGTCAGCCAGTCCACCAGCGCCCAGGTGGGGAGTCCCACCATCAGCAGGCAGGTGAGCAACCGCAGCCGCACCGTCATGAAGCCCATGCGGGTCAGGGTAAAGTCTTCGGAGTGGGCACGGGCACTCCAGAACTCCGACAGCTTCAGCATCCAGAGTCTCCATCTTCCAACTGAGGGCTCATTCTACACCGTCCCCGTCGGGATGCATCAGCATGCGCCCGGTTTGTGACGGAAGCGGCCTCACCGCCATCGTGCTGAACCTGCTGCTGCCAGAACACACTCCCCAGGCCTGACGCCCCGCCATGTCACAGGTAAAGCCCCGCCGTGCGGGGCTTTACCTGCCTGCCCGCCACGGGTAGTGTGCAAGACCCGTCAATCTTCAGGATCCTGCCATGCCTTATCGCCTGCTTCCCCCTCTGCCTGAAGGTCACACGCCGGATCACATCCTCGCCCAGGAGCAACTCTGGCTGCGGGAGTGCGCCCGGGACGGTCAGCCCCGCGCCCACCTCTGGCAGGCCCCGCAGTGCCTCATCGTCACCCGCAAGGACACCCGCTTGCCCCGCTACCAGGACGCCTGCGAGCAGCTCGCCGCCGAGGGCTGGCCCGTGTTCGTGCGCGACAGCGGCGGCACCGCCGTGCCCCACGGCGCCGGCATCCTCAATCTGTCCCTCATGCTGCCCCGCACCACCACGGATCTCGCCCACTACTACCGCTTGCTGGGGGCACCGCTGCTGAGTGTGCTGGCCGGATACGGCCTCGAGGGAAGCTATGATTTCGTGCCCGGCTCGTTTTGCGACGGCCAGTACAACCTGGTGATCGGGGGGCGCAAGGTGACCGGTACCGCCCAGCGCTGGCTGGCCCCCGGGCAGGATCACGGTGGCGCCGTGCTGGCTCAGGCCATGCTGCTGGTGGCCGGCAACGTGGATGAAGGCACCCGGATGGCGAGCCGCTTCTACGAGCTGGCGGGCGGCGAGCTGCGCTTTCTCCCCGGCACCTCCACCACCCTGGCGCAAGCCATCCATTGGCAAGAGAGCCATGGAGAACTGGTGGCCGAGGTCAACCACCGGCTGCGGCGGCTGCTGACGGCTGATTAAGTGCTCTTCCGTGGCCCCCTTGAGTGACCATTCCCTTCAACGGTCAAATAAAAAAGCCACGACCCGGGTCGTGGCTTTTTTATTTGAATGGATGGTCGTGGCATCAGGCCGTCTGCGGCTCGGGCTCGGACTCCGTATCCCGGTCCCGGCTGAAGTAGGCGCGGGTCTCGGCAATCACCACGTGGCGCAGGCCGATGAGACCGATGAGGTTGGGCACCGCCATCAGGCCGTTGACGATGTCGGCCAGGAGCCAAATCATGTCCAGATGCAGGAAGGCACCGCTCGCCACCAGCACCAGATAGACCAGGCGATAGGGTTTGATCGCCTTCACTCCGAACAGGTACTCGGTGCAGCGCTCGCCGTAGTAGTTCCAGCCAAGGATGGTGGTAAAGGCGAAGAACAGGAGGCCGATGCTCACCAGGTACTGACCGACATGGGCATCCAGCCCCTGGGCAAAGGCCAGGCTGGTCATGGCCGCGCCGCTCGCATCGCCGCTCCACACCCCGGTCACCACCAGGGTCAGGCCGGTCATGGTGCAGATGATGATGGTGTCGATGAAGGTGCCTGTCATGGAGACCAGCCCCTGCTCCACGCAGGAATCCGTCTTGGCCGCTGCCGCCGCGATGGGGGCCGACCCCAGCCCCGACTCGTTGGAGAAGACCCCGCGCGCCACCCCGGACTGGATCGCCAGCATGATGCCGGCGCCGACAAAGCCGCCGGTGGCCGCATGGCCGGTGAAGGCACTCTCAATCACCAGCATGACGGCATCGGGCAGGGCGCTGGCGTTGTTCACCAGCACGCCCAGACAGGCGACGATATAGAAGATGGCCATGAAGGGCACCACCTTGCTCGACACGCTGGAGATGGACTGGATACCCCCCAGGGTCACCAGCGCCACGATCAGGGTCAGCACCACGGCGGTCACTTCACGGGGTACCGAGAAGGAGAGGCTCATGGCATCACTGATGGCGTTGACCTGGGGAAAGGTGCCGATGCCGAAGAAGGCGACGCCGATGCCGAACAAGGCGAACAGCTTGGCGAGCGGTTTGGAGCCGAGCCCCTTCTCCAGATAGTACATGGGGCCGCCCGCCATCTGGCCGTTGGCGTCCTGCTGGCGATATTTCACCGCCAGCAGGCACTCGGCGTACTTGGTGGCCATGCCGAACAGGGCGGCCATCCACATCCAGAACAGGGCGCCCGGGCCGCCCAGCTTGATAGCGGTGGCGACCCCGACGATGTTGCCGGTGCCGATTGTGGCGGAGAGAGCGGTGCAGAGCGCGCCGAAGCTGGAGACATCCCCCTGCTTGCCCTGGCCCTGATCGCGGCCAAAGACCAGCCGCAGAGCGAGCGGCAAACGCACGATCTGAAGCAAACCCAGACGCAGAGTAAGATAGATGCCGGTCCCGACCAGCAGGATCAGCAGGGGTGGCCCCCAGACAAAGCTATCGATGGCGGCGAGCGCCGATTGAATTGATGACATGCATCCTCCTTAAAAAACAACGATTAAGGAGGAGAAGGATGATCTTCCCATAGGTGTCGCGATCGGCCAGAGGCGATCGGATGCGGGCCAAGCCCAGGTACAACCATCCCATCCCCTCTGTCCTTTTGCCTGAGAGTTTCCGGCGCCAGATTGCGATGCAATCACGGTGCCTTGCTCCTTCGGCGCCCGATTCAACGGGTCTCTCCAGAGTATCGTCCAGTAGCAGTCCACACCGGTTGCCCGGTACCTGAAAGATTCACTTCTTCGGTGGATGGTTGCCCATCGCTCTCCTGCTACCTTCATCCGAACTAGTTTGGATTAGGAAGCGGGCATGGTAATCCAAAAAATGTGAGCTGTCTCGCACTCGTGCCCTGCTCCGCCGCTTTTTTCCGTTCTCCCCCCTGAACAGGGAAAAATGCTAAATGTTTGTTAACTATCAATGCTTTACCTCTCACCACCGGATTCGGTTCCTTCCGACGCTCGACAGGGGGTTTATATCGATAGCCCCTTTCGTCTCGACCAGAAAAACTTGACGACATATTCAATCAAAAGGGTTGCACACAAACTCAATAAGCCGATAATCCCGCGCATAACTAAGCACTTCGCAAGGAAGTTATGCAGTGTGCCTGGTTGGTCCCACCGGACCGCTCGCCTGACCCGGCCGTCGCCGGTTCAATCGCATATGGCTTGGGCATATCACGCCCCCTAAGGATGACCAAAAGAGAATGAACGAGACCCTGGTTGCACAAGATTACCGTCAGCTGGTTGAACAATTCGGCTCCCCCCTGCTGCTGCTCGACAAGGCAGCCGTCCGCAAACAGTATCGGGCCCTGGCGGCCGCCCTGCCCGATGTACGATTGCACTATGCACTCAAACCCCTGCCCCACGAGGCAGTGGTCTCTGTCTTGAAGGAAGAGGGGGCCTGTTTCGATCTGGCCACCAATGGCGAAGTGGATCTGGTGCGCAGTCAGGGTGTCCGCCCGGGACGCTGCATTCATACCCATCCCATCAAGCGCGACAGCGACATCCGCTATGCGCTGGAGTACGGCTGCACCGTGTTCGTCTACGACAACCCGCTGGAGCTGGAGAAATTCCTGCCCTACAAGGACGAGGTGAAACTGCTGCTGCGGGTCAGCTTCCCGAACCCCGAGACCAAGGTCGACCTCTCCAAGAAGTTCGGCTGCACGCCGGAGCAGGCACTGCCGCTGCTGCAGCTGGCCCAGGCCAAGGGGATCAAGGTGATGGGGCTGTCGTTCCACGTCGGCTCCCAGGTCCCCCACCCCCGTCGCCACGTACAGGCCATCGACGCCTGCCGCGAGATCATGGAGCAGGCCTGGGCGCTCGGGCTCAAGCCCTGGGTGCTGGATATCGGCGGCGGCTTCCCGGTCGACTATGACGGGGGCGAGTTCGACATCGACGGCTTCTGCGCCCCGATCCGCGAGGCCCTGGCCAAGCTGCCCGCCACCGTGCAGAAGATTGCCGAGCCGGGCCGTTTCATCAGTGCACCGGCCATGACCTCGGTGGCCAGCGTCATGGGCAAGGCCCATCGCGGCGACAAGATCTGGTACTACCTGGATGACGGTCTCTACGGCAGCTACAACGGCCAGCTCTACGACCATGTCACCTACCCGGTAAGCACCCCCTACGCCCAGGGCCCTCTGCACAATGCCGTGCTCTCCGGCCCGACCTGCGACAGCGTGGACGTCATTCGCGATGGCATCATGCTGCCGGACCTCGAGATTGGGGAGCTGGTCGTGGGCCGGGTGATGGGTGCCTACACCTGGGCGTCGGCCTCCACCTTCAACTTCTTCCCCAAGGCGAGCATCCTCATCCTGGACAGCACCCAGAAGCAGAAACTGGTCGCCGTGGCCTGACGGGCAGAACACAGTGCACAAAAAAAGAGGGGAAGCATCGGCTTCCCCTCTCTCGTTTCATCGTCAGGCTAGATGAACTGGCTCGTCAGCAGCCAACCGGTGTAGGCGACGAAGCAGGCGAGCAGCACGCCCCCCTCCAGCCGGTTGATACGCCCCTGTCCCTTGCGGCCCAGGCACATCACCAGCAGCACCAGGGTCAGACCCATCATCAGGCTCCAGTCCCGGGAGAGTACCTCGGGCGCCACTTCCAGCGGCTGGATGCCGGCGGCGATGCCCACCACCGCCAGGGTGTTGAACAGGTTGGAGCCCAGCACGTTGCCAAGGGCCAGATCGTGCTCGTTCTTGCGAATGGCGATGAGGGAGGAAGCGAGCTCCGGCAACGAGGTACCGACGGCGACGATGGTGAGACCAATCACCAGATCGCTGATGCCAAAGCCATGGGCGATGGTCACCGCCCCCCACACCAGCAGGCGGGAGGCACCGATGAGCAGCACCAGCCCCAGCACCAGCCAGAACAGGGCGACCTTGAGGGACATGCCCTCGCTCTCGATGTCTTCCTCGGTCTCCGTATCCAGCGCATCGCCCTTGCCGTTCATGCCGGCCCAGATGGACCACCCCATCAACGCCACGAACACGGTCCCCAGAATGACCGCATCGGTGCGGCCCAGATGGCCGTCGATGAGCAGGGCACCGGAGAGCAGCGTGATGCCGAGCAGGATGGGGATCTCCTTGCGCACCACCTGGGAAGCCACCGCAATGGGACTGATCAGGGCCGTCAAACCGAGAATAAGGGCGATGTTGGTGATGTTGGAGCCATAGGCATTACCGAGCGCGAGCCCGGGGTTGCCCTGGGAGGCGGCCAGGGCCGACACCACCATCTCGGGAGCAGAGGTACCAAAACCGATGATCACCATGCCGATGAGCAGCGGCGGCATGCCGGCATAACGGGCGGTCGCGGCGGCGCCGTCCACAAACTTGTCCGCACTCCAGACCAGCAACGCCAGTCCGGCAATCAAGGCAACAAAAGCCAGGGTCATATTCTTCCATCTCATCCACGGCAAACACGAGAGCCAGGCGCAAGCCTGGCTCCATCCAAAAACGGGCTCAGTGTAACGGGGCCGCTTGCTATTTCAAGGACTAATCAAACAACGATTAATCTTTCACAGCGCCGCCAGCAGACTCTGGGCATCGGAGACCTCGAACTTGCCGGGCGCCTCCACGAAGAGCTGCTCCACCACACCGTCGTTGGCGATGAGGGCGAAGCGCTGGGCGCGCACGCCACCAAAAGCGCCGGTCTCCTTGGCAAGACCCAGTGCCCGGGTCCAGCTGCCGTCACCGTCCGCCAGCATGGTGATGGCATCGGCGTTCTGGGCCTGCTGCCACGCCTTCATTACAAAGGCATCGTTGACCGACAGGCAGCAGATGGTATCCACCCCCGCAGCCTTGAACTGGTCCGCCAGCACCACGTAGCCAGGAAGATGGGCGTTGGAGCAGGTGGGGGTAAAGGCGCCGGGGACGGCAAACAGCACCACCCGCTTGCCTGCAAACAGGGCCCGGGTGTCCAGTACCTGCTTGCCCTCGGCGGTGATAAAGGTAAATTCCCCTGCGGGCAGGGATTGACCGACCGTGATCATGATGACGCATCCTTAGGTGACCGAAAGAGGCTCAGTCTACTCCAGGCCGGAGGGCAAGGACACAGGTCACAGACGCCGGCGTCTGGCGACATCACCCTATGGCGAGCGCCGCGCCTGCCAGGTGGCGATCGCGAGCAGGGAGTCCGGCGTGAACTCCTCGGCCCGCCCGGCGATCTCGTCGAGGCTCATCCAGTGCACCTCGCTCACCTCCTCCGCCTGCAGCTGCACGGGGCCCTGATAATGGCAGCTGAAGAGACCGCCCCAGACCCGGTAAGCCCCGCCCCTCGCCTCCCCTTCTGCATAGAAGGTGCCAAAATCCTGCAGAGGGACGTCGCAAATCCCCAGCTCCTCCGCCAGCTCGCGCCGGGCGGAAGGCGCCATCGCCTCCCCCGTGGTCACCACGCCACCAGCGCAGGCATCCAACATGCCGGGACAGAAGTCCTTGGCCAGGGTACGACGCTGCACCAGGATCCGATCTGCCTCGTCGAGCACCAGAATGTAGCTGGCACGATGGCGCAGGTTCTCCCGACGCACCCTGGCGCGATCGGCCACCCCGATCACCCGATCCTGTTCATCTACTATGTCCACCCACTCCACGCGCGGCACCTTCATCAATCCAGAGATGGCCGCAGTATATCGGGGCCAGGGCCCGGTACGGCACTACTTTTTCCCTCGCCAGCCCCTGAGGCCGTCATGCCGAAAAGCGGATTCATACAAAGCACCCACAACTGTCACATCACTGTCACCCTTGCTGGGCATAGTGTGCCCTGTCCAAGCAACAGGGTCTCTGGTCATGAAAGTGTTCAAGCAGTTGTCTCCCCGTCGAATTGCCCGCTATATCAAGAGCTTCCATCATGGAAGCTTCATGGTAGAGGCGCTGGGACGGTTCGAGTTTCAGGGGGGCGTCATCGATGTGACAGGGCTGAGCTGTCGTCAGGCCCTGCGTCTGGCCCGGCAGATCAACCTGGCCGTGCGCGACCTGCGCACCACCACCCTGCTGCCGGGCTGACATACTCCTTTCTGTCTGTAGTCTGCTTCCATGCTCTTAGTTGCCCGCCGCTCACCGGAGCGTGCGGGCTTTTTTATGGCGCGGCCCCAGTTATGTGTTGAAAGCCATTGAGTACGGTCACCATCCTGAGTGGCCTACATCATAGATATCCAAGCCTTCCAGCATTTCCTTACCCCGTTCCCACAACACTCGGTGCGACAACGGCATATCACCCTGCATGAATTGCAACAACCCAGTCACCCTCCCATGAAAGTCCTGCGAGCGGATTACCCTGCCTGCCCCTATTGCCATGCACATACAGACTCGAACAACCCCACAAAAGATCTACAGGAACACGACCCTCCTGTATCGCCATCGCTTTCTGCGCGCCATGGCAGAGCACCGGGCGGACCATGAAGGTTGGATTGTGGACGTAGATGAGGACCTCTTTCTGGCGTCCTTCAAAGGCGAACCAGTCTGGTCACGTCCCGCCATACAGCGGAGCGGTAAAGGACGAATCTGAGAAACGGGACGGAATGACATCCCGGTGGTCATGGTTGCAAGACAGGGGCTGCTATCTGGCCTGAAGCATTACCTGATTCGACGCAGGATGTTGGAGCGTCATGGAAGGATAAGGATAATGAGCATCAGACTGTACTTGCATGAGGCACCAGGGCGCCTCATGCAACAGGTATGGAGACATAGCCGTACACAAAGAGTGTCAGGCCGGCTCGGGGCTGTCGCGGCAGACCGAGAGCCAGTCGATGGGGCTCATCCCCTGCTGGGTCAGCAGGCGGTTTGCCTCGGAGAAGTGACCGCAGCCGATGAAGCCGCGATGGGCGGAGAGCGGGCTGGGATGGGGAGCACTCAGCACATGGTGGCGCGACCTGTCGATAAAGCGGCCCTTCTTCTGGGCGTGGGCCCCCCACAGCAGGAACACGACCCCCTCGCGGCTCGCGTTGATCTGCTCGATGACCCTGTCGGTGAAGGTCTCCCAACCCAGGTGGGCGTGGGAGTGGGCCATGCCCGCCTGCACCGTCAGCACCGTATTGAGCAGCAGCACCCCCTGCCTGGCCCAGGACTCCAGAAAACCGTGATCCGGTGTGACAAAACCGGGCAGATCCCGCTGCATCTCCTTGTAGATGTTGACCAGGGAAGGAGGCGTGCGCACGCCGGGCAGCACGGAGAAGCAGAGGCCGTGAGCCTGATCCGGGCCGTGATAGGGATCCTGCCCCAGGATCACCACCTTGACCTCGTCCAGCTCGGTCAGCTTGAAGGCGTTGAAGACCTCGGTCGCCGGCGGATAGATCACCTTGCCAGCCTCCCGCTCGGCCCTGACCGTCGCCAGGGTCGTCTTGAAGTACTCCTGCTCTTTCTCCGAGCCAATCACATCTTTCCAGGTCAGCACGCCCGTCTCCTCTCTTCACAAATCACACCGACAACCCAGGCTGGCGCACCAGCCTCCCCTGCTCCGACGCCACCTTTCTGTCCAGGCCGGCGCCGCGTCACCCCGGTCAACGAAGCAAGGGGCTCAGGATAGGGGCCCGGGCGGCAAGACGCAACCGCAGCCCGGCCAGGGCTGCCCGCCATGGGTGCGGCTCGCGCAGCCTGCTTTCAGTGTATGAAGACGAGCATTCGACCAAGGGGGATAGCCCGGGAGACGGCTCCCTCCTGCCACGGGCAGGGGGGGAGTTCATGCCTTCCCCCTCCCCCTCAGCCATCCCGTGACATGAAAAAAGGACCAAAGGTGTAGTTAATTTACTAGATATGAATATTAAAAAATGCATAATTTATATATCTTACGAAATCGCAAAAATGATCTCTTTTTGATTAAACTCAATAAATTAATATCTTGCTGCGCCGAAAAAACGCGCATTTATTGATTTGGATCAATTTTCGTATTATTACCATCATGATATATATGACCCCAACGAAGTAAAGGTGTAAGGCAAGGCCCCGTTAAATCATCCCGTCATCCAGGTGGTTTAAAAACATCAGGGTAATGTGCTTACCGTTGAATCCGCTTTCCTATGAGGAGTCATACCATGATCAAGGGCATCCAAATCACCCAGTCCGCCAATACCGCACTGCTGAACTCTTTCTGGCTGCTGGACGAAGAGAAGCAGCAAGCTCGTTGCATCTGCGCCAAGGGCGACAGCTTCGCCGCCGATCAGGAAGTCAACCTGGCTGATCTCGGCCAGTTCGAATACCGTGAACTGCCGGTCCAGAGCGAGCCGGTGGTCGAAGGGGGTCAGCACCTGAACGTCAACGTGCTGCGCCGCGAGACCCTGGAAGACGCCATCGCCAACCCGGAGAAGTACCCGCAGCTGACCATCCGCGTCTCCGGCTACGCCGTGCGCTTCAATGCACTGACTCCGGAACAGCAGCGTGACGTGGTCACCCGTACCTTCACCCAGAGCCTGTAAGTCACTCTGCGCAAGAAACGAATGAAAAAAACGGCCCGCGCGGGCCGTTTTTTTATGGGTAACCCTCATGATCAAAGGGCGATTCAGCCCCGCAGATCCACCGGCTTGGCCGCCACGGGTTTCGCCAGGGCCTCCTGCATCTTCTCCTCATCAAGCTGATCGCAATAGCGGGCCACCACCAGGGTCGCGACGCCGTTGCCGATGAGGTTGGTCAGGGCGCGGGCCTCCGACATGAAGCGATCGATCCCGAGGATCAGCGCCAGCCCCGCCAGCGGCAGGTGTCCCACCGCCGAGATGGTGGCCGCCAGCACGATGAAGCCGCTCCCGGTCACCCCGGCCGCCCCCTTGGAGGAGATGAGCAGCACCACCAGCAGGGTGAGTTGGTGGAACAAGTCCAGCGGGGTATTGGTTGCCTGGGCGATGAAGACGGCGGCCATGGTCAGGTAGATGGAAGTCCCGTCCAGGTTGAAAGAGTAACCAGTCGGGATCACCAGACCCACCACCGACTTCTTGCAGCCGAGCGCCTCCATCTTCACCAGCATGCGCGGCAAGACGGATTCGGAGGAGGAGGTTCCCAGCACGATCAACAACTCTTCACGGATGTAGGAAATAAAGCGAACAATGCTGAAACCATTGGCCTTGGCGATGCTGCCGAGCACCAGGAAAATAAACAGCAGGCAGGTCAGATAGAAGCTTGCGATTAATTGCCCCAGCTGCACCAGGGAGCCGATGCCATATTTTCCTATGGTGAAGGCCATGGCACCAAATGCCCCGATCGGTGCCAATTTCATGATCATGTTGATGATCCCGAAAATAACATGGGAGAAGCCATCAATGATATTGAAGATGGTTTTTCCCTTCTCCCCGATATGATGCAGGGAGAAGCCGAACAGGACAGCAAATAACAGCACCTGGAGGATATTGCCACCGGCGAAGGCCCCGATCACGCTAGCCGGGATCACGTCCAGCAGGAAGGCGACGATGCCCTGTGACTGGGCCTGATCCGCATAGACCGAGATGGCGCTGGCGTCGAGCGAAGAGGGGTCCACGTTCATGCCGGCCCCGGGCTGCAGCAGGTTGACCACGCACAGGCCGATGATGAGGGCCAGGGTGCTCACCACCTCGAAATAGATCAGCGCGATGGCCCCAGTCTTGCCCACCGCCTTCATGCTCTCCATGCCGGCGATCCCCGTCACCACGGTGCAGAAAATAACGGGGGCGATGATCATCTTGATTAATTTCACGAAGCCATCACCGAGGGGTTTCATATCGGCGCCCAGGCTTGGATAAAAATGCCCCAGCAATATGCCGATGGTGATTGCCAATATCACCTGAAAGTAGAGGCTGCTGACTATTTTCTTATGCATGCTCAACGTCCTGTTAATTAATTGACTCGGGTGATGGCAAAAAATGCATGCAGCGATCCGCGGCGAGATAGTTGGCTATCCCACCCGCTTCATACCTTTCACCATCCAGACGGTCGCTACTCTTGCACGTCAAAAAGGGCAATTAAGAGACATCAATCACACAACATATTTAACATCATTAACACCACGGAAACATGGGTGTTATATGACAACAACAAGTGCCATTCGAATATTCAATATAAAAAAATGCCCCGCATGGCGGGGCATTGTTGTCCGGGAAAGCGGAGGGATCAGACGGAGGTGTCGAGGGGCTCGAAGCCCTTGACCAGATCGTCGATGGCTTTCATCTGCTTGAGGAAGCCTTCCAGCTTCTCCAGCGGCAGGGCGCTCGGGCCGTCGCAACGGGCCACCTTGGGATCAGGGTGGGATTCGATAAACAGACCCGCCAGGCCCACCGCCATGCCGGCACGGGCCAGCTCGGCCACCTGCTCGCGGCGACCGCCAGAGGCGGCGCCCATGGGGTCACGGCACTGCAGGGAGTGGGTCACATCGAAGATGACGGGGTAGCCGCCCGTGCTCTTCTTCATGACGCCCAGGCCCAGCATGTCGACCACCAGGTTGTCATAACCGAAGTTGACGCCGCGCTCGCACAGGATCAATCGATCGTTGCCGCACTCCTCGAACTTGTCGGTGATGTTCTTCATCTGGCTCGGGCTCAGGAACTGCGGCTTCTTGATGTTGATGACGTTGCCGGTGCGGGCCATGGCCTCCACCAGGTCGGTCTGGCGCGCCAGGAAGGCGGGCAGCTGGATGACGTCCACCACTTCCGCGACCGCCTTGGCCTGGTGCGGTTCATGAAGATCGGAGATGACCGGCATGCCGAAGGTTGCCTTGAGCTCCTGGAAGATCTTCATCCCCTCTTCCAGACCCGGGCCGCGGTAGGAGTGGATGGAGGAGCGGTTGGCCTTGTCCCAGCTCGCCTTGAACACGAACGGGATGCCCAGCCGGCTGGTCACTTCCACGTACTTCTCGCACACCGCCATGGCCATGTCGCGGGATTCCAGCACGTTCATGCCACCAAACAGCACGAAGGGCTTGTCGTTGGCGACGTCGATGCCATTGACCTTGATATTCTTCTGTTCCATCTCAGGCTTCCTCAGTGAAGGGACTTGGAGTTCGAATCCAAGCTAAGCCGCTGTGCCTGGGCACGTCGACCTTGATACGTTTCATCTCGCCCCTTCCTCAATGGAGGGGCTTGGGGGTCAGATCCAGCGTGGCCAGCTGGGTTTTCAGCACATCGGCCACAGGGTCATCCGGGCATTGCTCGATAAAATATTCGAAATCGTCGGCGGCGAAGCGCGGGCAGTCCAGCTGCTCATAGATGAAGCCCCGGTCCCGCGTCTCCAGCGGATCGCCGGGCTTCATGCGCAGCAGCAGTTCGCTGCAACGCAGCGCCTCTGTCATCCGTTCCTCCCGCAGCAGGGCGCCCTTGCTGACGTTGAGCAGGCGCTCGATGATCTCCCACTGGCCCGCAGGCTGCAAATGATCGTCGCTCAGGATGGCCAGGTTGCCGAGGGCACCGCGCAGCAGCAGCTCAATGCGGTGCCGGCTCAGTTCGTCACCGTTGAAGGGGTCCACATAGACCTCCCCGTCCAGACCGGCGAAGCTCAGCAGGAAGTGGCCGGGGAAGCAGATCCCCTCCACATCCAGGCCGATCTTGCGCCCCAGCTGGATGATGAGAATGCCAAGGCTCACCGGTATGCCCTTGCGTCTGGTCAGCACCTGGTTCAGGTCGCAATTGGCCGAAGAGAAGTAATCCTGCCAGTCGCCACGAAACCCCAGGGTCTGGTAGAACCCCTGCAACAGCTGACGGCGCACCTCGTCGCAGTCCCCCTCGGCAATCGCCTCGTCCAGCCAGGCGTCGAGGCGGGCCAGTTCGGCCTCCCCGCTCCCACCCTGCCCCCGGATCTCGTCGCTCACCGACAGCGCCAGCTCGGCGATGTCATGGGCTTCGAAATCGGTCCATTCGTCCACGCGTATCATCGTCGTCATCCCTAACCGAACAGGCTGGCCTGTTTCAGGACAGCAAGCTTGGCGATAAAGAAGATCCACCCCAGGGCCCCCAGGAAGGCAAACCAGCGAATGCCGTTGCTGCGTGCCAGGCGCAGGGCCATCATGGCCAGGAACACCACCACCAGCACCGAGGTCAGCTTCTCCGCGAGCCAGGGGATGGCGTTGTTCAAGGGATTGAGGCCCAGCAACATGCAGAGCAGCACGCCGGTGAGCACCACCAGGCCGTTGAGCCAGCCGCTCACCTTGAGAGTGCGGGCGCCCCCTGCCAGAGCGGAGCCGGTCTGCAACCAGTAAAAGCGCAGTATGAACATCAGCACGGCCCCGGCTATCAGGGCGAGGTGCAGATGCTTGAGAGCAACATACATAACAGTTCCTTGCACCAGGGCGGGAGCCTCCCGCCCGTCATCATCACCGAGCCAGCCGCCCCAGGGTCACTCGCTCGTTATCACCGTAATCGCGCACGGTTTCCACCTGGCCGTAGCCCTGCTGCAGCAGGAGTTGACGCACTGCGGCCCCCTGATCCCAGCCGTGCTCCAGCAGTAGCCAGCCACCGGGAACCAGGTGGGCAGGTGCGCCTGCCACGATAAGGCGGATATCCGCCAGTCCCTGCTCGTCCGCCACCAGAGCGGAGCGGGGCTCGAAGCGCACGTCCCCCTGATCGAGGTGCGGGTCCGCCCCGTCGATGTAGGGGGGGTTGGAGACGATCATCGCAAAGCGCGGGGCGCCCGAGAGCGGCTCGAACCAGCTGCCGTCCCGCACCGTGACGGGCAAGCCCAGCGCGGCGCTGTTGGCGCGGGCCAGGGCGGCGGCCTCCGGCATCCTGTCCACGGCCCATACATCGGCATCGGGTCGCTCGGACTTGAGCGCCAGCGCGATGGCGCCGGTACCTGTACCGAGATCCAGCAGGGCGCAAAGGCCGCTCGGCAGCCGCACCAGCGCTTGCTCCACCAGCACCTCGGTATCCGGGCGCGGGATCAGGGTCGCCGGGCTCACTTTCAGCGGCAGCGACCAGAACTCCCGCTCCCCGATGAGGTGAGCGATGGGCTCGCCGTTCAGACGGCGCGCCAGCCAGCCCTGCAGGGTCGCCTGCTGGGCCGCATCGAGCTCGCGCTCCGGCCAGGTCATCAGGTAGCTGCGCCGACACTCCAGCAGATGGCACAGCAGGGCATCGGCATCGGCGCGGGGGGACTCCCCGGAGGCCAACGTCGCCAAGATGTGGGCGCGGGCCTGCTGGATCTGCATCAGTTGCTCTCGGCCAGGGAGGCGAGCTGATCGGCCTGATACTCCTGCACCAGGGGGGTGATGACGCAGTCCAGATCCCCCTCCAGGATTTCGCCGAGGCGATACAGGGTGAGGTTGATGCGGTGCTCGGAGAGGCGCCCCTGGGGGTAGTTGTAGGTGCGGATACGCTCGGAGCGATCGCCGGAGCCCACCAGGTTGCGGCGGGTGCTCTGCTCGGCGGCGCGGTGGCGCTCATCCTCGGCCGCCTGCAGGCGGGCGGAGAGCACCGACATCGCCTTGGCGCGGTTCTTGTGCTGGGAGCGCTCGTCCTGGCACTCCACCACCAGGCCGGTGGGCAGGTGGGTGATGCGGATGGCGGAGTCGGTCTTGTTGACGTGCTGGCCGCCGGCCCCGGAGGCGCGGAAGGTGTCGATCTTCAGTTCGGAGGGGTTGATCTCGATCTGCTCGGCTTCCGGCACTTCCGGCAACACGGCGACGGTGCAGGCGGAGGTGTGGACCCGCCCCTGGGATTCGGTCTCCGGCACTCGCTGTACCCGGTGACCACCGGATTCAAACTTGAGACGGCCGTAGACATGCTCGCCATCCACCTTGGCGATCACCTCCTTGTAGCCGCCGTGCTCGCCGTCGTTGCAGCTGACGATGGAGACGCGCCACCCCTGGCGTTCGGCGTAGCGCGAATACATGCGGAACAGATCCCCCGCGAAGATGGCCGCCTCGTCGCCACCGGCGCCGGCGCGGATTTCCAGATAGCAGTTGTTGTCATCCTTGGGGTCGCGCGGCAGCAGCATCACCTGCAGCGCCTGCTCCTGGGCCTCGAACTCGGCCTTGGCCAGCGGCAACTCCTCCTGCGCCATCTCGCGCAGGTCGGCATCCTCCTCTTCCAGCATCAGCCGGGTGGTTTCGAGGTTCTCCTCCGCCTGACGGAAGCGCTGGAAGCCGTGAACGATGTCTTCCAGCTGGGCATATTCCCGGGTCAGGGCGCGGTATCTGTCCTGATCCGAGGCGACCCCGGGCTCCCCGAGCAGGGCCTGTACTTCTTCGTGGCGCTCGATGAGGCCTTCCAGCTTTCTGATCAATGACGGGTTCATAACTCTTGGATTCTCGATGGAGGACGGGACGGCCAGGGGGCCGCCCCAACACTATGACTCTTGTGACAACCCCAGCACCTGACGCAGCTGGGCCAGCTTGTGGGTATCCCCCTGGGCGGCGGCCTGGCGCAGGGCCTGGGTCGGTGCGTGGATCAATTTGTTGGTGAGGCGGTGCGCCAGTGCCTTGAGGGCCTGCTCGGCATGCTCGCCCTGTTGCAGGGCCAGCAGGGCGCGTTGCAGCTCTTCGTCGGCCACCTGCTGGGACTGGTGGCGATAATCGCGGATGAGATCCACCGAGTGCTGGCTGCGATACCAGCCCATGAAGTCGTCGCGCTCTTCCTGGACAATGAGCTCCGCCTCGGCGGCCGCCCGTTTGCGGGTCTCGAGGTTCTGCTCGATGATGCCCTGCAGATCGTCCACCGTGTAGAGGTAGGCGTCGGAGAGCTCGTCCACCTCGGCCTCGATGTCGCGAGGCACGGCGATGTCCACCAGGAACATGGGCCTGAAGCGGCGGGCCTTCAGCGCCCGCTCCACCATGCCCTTGCCGAGGATGGGCAAGGGGCTCGCGGTGGAGCTGATGACGATGTCCGCCTCGTGCAGGTAGTCCGGGATCTCCTCCAGGGTCATCACCTGGGCACCGAACTCCTCGGCCAGCAGCTGGGCCCGCTGCAGGGTGCGGTTCGCCACCATCATGCGGGTGACGTTCTGCTCGCGCAGATGACGGGCCACCAGTTCGATGGTCTCGCCGGCACCGACCAGCAGCACCTTGGTCTGGGAGAGATCGGAGAAGATGCGCCGGGCCAGGCTCACGGCGGCGAAGGCCACCGAGACCGCGCTGGCGCCGATCTCGGTGTCGGTCCGCACCCGTTTGGCCACCGAGAAGGACTTCTGGAACAACCGCTCCAGGGATCCCTTCACCGCTTCCGCCTGCTGGGCATGGGCGTAGGACTGCTTGATCTGCCCCAGGATCTGCGGCTCCCCCAGCACCAGGGAGTCGAGGCCGCAGGCGACCCGCATCAGGTGGCGCACCGCCTCCTCGTCCCTGTGCTGGTAGATGGCGGAGAGCACCTCGCTCGCCTCCAGTTCGTGGAAGCGTTGCAACCAGTTCAGGACCTGCTCCCCCTGCCCCTGCTCCAGGCTGCAGTAGAGCTCGGTGCGGTTGCAGGTGGAGACGATCACCGCCTCGCTGACGCCAGGCTGCTCCACCAGCTCACGCAGGGCGCGATCGATGCGGTCCGGGCCAAAGGCGACCCGCTCCCGCAAGGCGACACTGGCGGTGTTGTGGTTGATTCCGAGGGCAAGCAGACTCATGGATGGGTGATGATCGTTTCATGCACAGGGTGTAAAGGCCGACAATTGTACGAGAAAGGGTAAGTCTTTAAAAGCGATACGGCCGCCCCGTATACTGTGGCAAACCTTTTGTTCGGAGCACGACCTTGTTCTTGCGTATCTTCTCCCTCGCCTGCCTGCTGGTGCTGGCGGGCTGTACCACCACTCAACCCCAGCGGGATCAGGTCAACTGGCAGCAGGAGCGAGCCCGTCTCGAGCGCCTCACCCACTGGCAGCTGTCGGGCAAGATGGCCATCATCACCGCCCGGCAGAAGGGCAGCGCCCGCCTCAACTGGCAGCAAAACGGCGACGACTACCGCCTCAACCTCACCAGCCTCATCGGCACCCACATCCTGGAGCTCTCCCGCAACAAGGGGGAGGTGAGCCTGCTCGACAACGACGGCAAGCTGCACCAGAGCCAGGATGCCGAGGCGCTCGTCTACCAGCTCACCGGCTGGCACATCCCGGTGGCCGGGCTGCCGGAGTGGATCAAGGGGCTGCCGGGCAACGCCGAGTTCGAACTCAACCCCGACGCCAGCCTCGCCAGCGTGCGCGATGGCCAGTGGCAGATCGTCTATGGCGACTACCGGGATCAGGACGGTTACCGCCTGCCGCACCTGCTGACCATGACGGGTCAGGAGAGCCGCCTCAAGCTGCAGATCAACCAGTGGACGCTGGCACAGTGATGACCCAGGAGCACAGCACCATGATGAGCCCGGGCCAGATCCGCTGGCCTGCACCGGCCAAGCTCAACCTCTTCCTGCACGTCAACGGTCGCCGCCCCGACGGCTACCACGAGCTGCAGACCCTGTTCATCTTCCTCAATCACGGCGACTGGCTCGCGTTCGAGCCGATCCCGGCCAGCGACCAGCTCACCCTGAGCCCCGCGATCCCCGGCGTGCCCGATGAGCAGAACCTCATCATCCGCGCCGCCCGCCTGCTCCAGGCCAGGTTGCCAAGCCCCCAGGGGGCCCACATCCGGCTGGAGAAGGTGCTGCCCATGGGTGGCGGCATCGGCGGCGGCTCGTCCGATGCGGCCACCACCCTCGTGGCCTTGAACCACCTCTGGCAAGCCGGCTTGAGTGAAGACGAGCTGGCCGAACTCGGCGTGCAACTCGGCGCCGACGTGCCGGTGTTCGTGCGCGGCAAGGCCGCCTTTGCCGAGGGGGTGGGTGAACGATTGCAGCCGGTCGAGGTGCCTTCTGCCTGGTATCTGGTGCTCAAGCCAGACTGCCATGTCGCAACGGCGGCCGTGTTCCAGGATCCGGATCTGCCGAGAAATACCCCGAAAATGGCATTGCACAACCTGCTGGACGGAGAGTGGAAAAACGATTGCGAATTGCTGGTGAAAAAGCGCCACCCCGAGGTTGCCAATGCGCTCGGCTGGTTGCTAGAATACGCGCCGTCAAGAATGACGGGCACTGGCGCCTGCGTCTTTGCTCAATTTGAAGACGAAATGGCTGCTCGGAAGGTGTTGGCCAAAGTGCCGGAAGGCTGGGATGGGTTTGTCGCCAAGGGCGAGAACATATCACCACTCTTCGCCACTTTGCAACAAGTCAGTGATTGGGGTATCGCCAAGCGGTAAGGCAGCGGGTTTTGATCTCGCCATTCCTAGGTTCGAATCCTAGTACCCCAGCCAAACTGGCATGATGACGCATCAGAGGTGGACGCCCCCCTGTCCACCCACCCTGTAGGGGGTGATGCGGGGCCATTTTTCCTGTGCTGTGACCTTGTCCGTCATCTTGCTGAATCGTTTGCCCCCAAACGATCCGGGTCTGGAATCAGACTCCCCACATACTGGATGCAACCCCGAGGTTTCAAACCGTGCCTGACATGAAGCTGTTTGCTGGTAACGCAACGCCGGAACTAGCCCAGAAGATCGCAGATCGCCTGTTTATCAAACTCGGCAATGCTGCCGTAGGTCGCTTTAGCGACGGCGAGATCAGCGTACAGATCAACGAGAATGTACGCGGTGGCGATATCTTCATCATTCAATCCACCTGTGCCCCGACCAACGACAATTTGATGGAATTGATCGTCATGGTGGACGCACTGCGTCGTGCTTCAGCTGGCCGTATCACTGCCGTTATCCCCTACTTTGGTTATGCCCGTCAGGACCGCCGCGTCCGCTCCGCCCGTGTGCCCATCACCGCCAAGGTCGTCGCCGACTTCCTCTCCAGCGTGGGTGTGGACCGTGTGCTGACCGTTGACCTGCATGCCGAGCAGATCCAGGGCTTCTTCGACGTCCCCGTCGACAACGTGTTCGGCAGCCCTGTGCTGCTGGAAGACATGAAGGCCAAGAACCTCGAATCCCCCGTGGTCGTGTCGCCGGACATCGGCGGCGTGGTCCGTGCCCGTGCCATCGCCAAGCTGCTGGACGACACCGACATCGCCATCATCGACAAGCGTCGTCCCCGCCCGAACGTCTCCCAGGTCATGCACCTGATCGGCGACGTAGCCGGCCGTGACTGCGTCATCGTCGACGACATGATCGACACCGGTGGTACCCTGTGCAAGGCCGCCGAAGCGCTGAAAGAGCGCGGTGCCAAGCGCGTGTTCGCCTATGCGACCCACCCTGTCTTCTCCGGCACTGCCGTTGAAAACATCAAGAACTCCGTGATCGACGAGCTGATCATCACCGACTCCATCCCGCTCACCCCGGAGATGAAGGCAGTCGGCAAGGTCAAGCAGCTGACCCTCTCTTCCGTACTGGCAGAGGCCATCCGTCGTATCAGCAACGAAGAGTCCATCTCTGCCATGTTCGAGCATTGATAGACCCCGTTGTGACAAAAACCGCCGAACGGCGGTTTTTGTTTTTTTGGTCTCCTGCACACCGCAACCTCCCGGGATCCCCACCGACCTGAGCGGCCACACCTGCGCCCGCAAAGCTGACCCCGGCTTCCCACTTCACGCTTGATGCCACGGCGCTTGCGCTTCGCCCCCAGGCCGCCGGGCAGACACCAACATGTCGACGTGAAAAACCATCAGGGGCCAGCCCATGACCACAGGATCCCGGCTTTTCGCTGACCGTTGCCGCACTTTGGTTGAGTGATCGCCAGTCGGCGGCTAGAATATTGCGTCCCATTGCCCCGGGCCATCCGCTCATGGCAAGTAGCGAGTGAAGACATCAAGCGTGACAAGTCAAATCAAACTGATTGTCGGGCTGGGAAATCCCGGCCCCGAATATGCCAAGACCCGCCACAATGCGGGGGCCTGGTATGTGGAGCAGCTGGCCCGCTGGCACAATGTCAGCCTGCGCGAAGAGTCCAAGTTCTTCGGCCACACCGCCCGCATCCTGGTGGACGGGCAGGATGTACGCCTGCTCATCCCGAACACCTACATGAACCTCTCCGGCAAGGCCGTGGCAGCGCTCGCGCGTTTCTACCAGATAGCCCCTGAAGAGATCCTGGTGGCCCACGACGAGCTTGACCTGCCCCCCGGCATCGCCAAGTTCAAGCAGGGTGGCGGCCACGGTGGCCACAACGGCCTCAAGGACATCATCGCCAGGATGGGCAACAACAATAACTTTTTCCGGCTGCGTCTGGGGATAGGTCATCCCGGTGCCAAGGAGCTGGTCGCCGGCTTCGTGCTCACCAAGGCACCCAGCAGTGAACAGAGCCTGATCGAAGCCGCACTGGACGAGTCCCTGCGCGCCACCGACATCCTGTTCAAGCAGGACATGACCAAGGCCATGAACCGCCTGCACAGTTTCAAGGCCGAGAAAGTCTGAACACGGAGCCTGGCAAGACGCCAGGCGCGAACAACACGACGGGTCGCCCGCGCGGCCCTCAAACAGCATCCATCAAGTAAGGTAACAATCCATGGGTTTTAAATGCGGTATCGTGGGCCTGCCCAATGTAGGCAAATCCACCCTGTTCAATGCGCTGACCAAGGCCGGCATCGAAGCCGCCAACTTCCCGTTCTGCACCATTGAGCCGAACACGGGTGTGGTTCCCATGCCGGATCCTCGTCTCGACCAGCTGGCGGCCATCATCAATCCGCAGCGTGTCGTGCCGACCACCATGGAATTCGTGGACATCGCCGGCCTGGTCGCCGGAGCCTCCAAGGGCGAGGGCCTGGGCAACCAGTTCCTGGCCAACATCCGTGAGACCGAGGCCATCGGCCACGTGGTGCGCTGCTTTGAAGACGAGAACATCGTTCACGTCGCAGGCAAGGTCTCCCCGGCCGACGACATCGAGGTGATCAACACCGAGCTGGCCCTCTCCGACCTGGACGCCTGCGAGCGCGCCATCAACCGCCAGTCCAAGCGTGCCAAGGGCGGCGACAAGGATGCCAAGCTAGAAGTGGAAGTGCTGGAGAAGATCAAGGTGGCACTGGAAAACGGCCAGATGATCCGTGGCATGAAGCTGGACAAGGAGGAGCTGGACGCCGTTGCCCACCTCAACTTCCTGACCCTCAAGCCCACCATGTACATCGCCAACGTGGCGGAAGACGGCTTCGAGAACAACCCCTTCCTGGACAAGGTGCGTGAGATCGCCGCCGCCGAGAACGCCGTGGTAGTCGTGGTCTGCTGCGCCATCGAGGCGGACATCGCCGAGCTGGACGACGAAGATCGCGCCGAGTTCATGGCGGATCTGGGCATCGAAGAGCCGGGCCTGAACCGGGTGATCCGCTCCGGTTACGAGCTGCTGAACCTGCAAACCTACTTCACCGCCGGGGTGAAGGAAGTACGCGCCTGGACCATTCCGGTCGGCGCCACTGCCCCGCAGGCGGCAGGCAAGATCCACACCGACTTCGAGAAAGGCTTCATCCGCGCCCAGACCATCGCCTTCGACGACTTCATCACCTACAAGGGTGAGCAAGGCGCCAAGGAAGCGGGCAAGATGCGCGCCGAAGGGAAGGACTACATCGTCAAAGATGGCGACATCATGAACTTCCTGTTCAACGTGTAATCACCTGCGCCATCAAAGCGCATTGATGGCGGGGTTGCTCCCTGAGCTCGGCACCGTTCGAGCCAGGAAGCAACCCCGCTTGCTGTCAGGCTGCGACCATAGTCCCGCCCTCATCAGTCATCCCGGCCAGCCGGCCTTCCATCTCCCCCACCAATCACCATCCCCTGCAACGGCGCCCCTCTGTACGTCATCGGGATTGCTCACCCCCTTCTCTCAATGCCTTTTCTTGCTCCCATATTGCCGCTTCCAGCGCACAAGGCGAGATCGCCGCTTTGTGGCATGCGTGGGGCAGGAATCAATAAAACGAATGTCCACGAAACAGACGGATCCTGAAGAAAGCACTCTGGGTGATCTCTTCAGATATCGGGATGGGAGAGAGCGGGCTTTTCGCTGGGGAAGAGTATGCCGAGACGGGGAAGAACAACGGTGTAGGCCCCGGGGAAGCGAGCCAGGGCTGTACACTTATCTTGTTACAACAACGACTTCTCTCTGATCAACCTGTGGCGTGATAGCCACAAAGTAATTTCGACCCCCTCCTTTGCCATAAGGACTTCTCATCTCTTCCCAGGAAGCCCCCCCCGATGAAGTGGGATCATCGGGAATGGGCGAGGAGGAGCAGGCGGCGAGAAATAGCGGTGCTGCTATTAGCAAGGCAAGCTTTAACGTTTTCATATCAACGTCCTCTGTCCAGCCAATGGGCTGGACTTGCGAGTATCATTTTAGTTCAGTCGCTCGCACAGGACTCCTTATGGCCAAGGTCCACATTGACCCTCGCTGGCCTGCCAACCAAAATCTTTTTTGAATTCAATACGCAGGCGCTCTCAACTCATTATCAAAAGAGTTTCTACAAATAATTAACATTAAAACTACTGTACAAGACATTGCCTCCACTCATCCTCTCTTATCGAGGCCAGCACGCAGGAAGATGCCCACGCACTCACGAAGGCAAAGACAGCTGGCACGTTGCCTGCCCTCGAGCGCGTAGAGAAGATCGCGGTTTCAGCCAAAAACAGGGCGCCATCGTTGAAAACCACTGTCATCGCCAGCCAGAGAGGAGGTGGCAGGCCGGCTTGGCCCCTGAACAGGCGTTTTCCTCTCTTGTCGTCAAAGACCACCCCACCTAGCAGGTTTGGTGCCCACCTCTGGCTGGGCGGAATGCAGCGGCTCGAGTGACGGCGCGAAAAACAGGCAACAAATGAAAGCAACGGCATGATTTCGCTGATATTAACTCTCTTGTCCCGCCACGCCCTCATCCGGTTCCATGCTGCCGGGACCCTCTATTGGCCTGCCGCCCCCGGGTGACACTCACCCGAAAATGCCTCGGCAAGGGCTGAAAATGCGAGAATTGTTGGGCTTTTGTGCAGCACGGGCGAAGAAGTCGCCAAACACACCGCTTTTGCGTTTTTCTGGGGAAAAAAGGGTTGACGCCCCAGAGCCAGATACGCATAATTCCGGCCGCACAGTGATGAGGCAACGAAGCACTGGAAGCAAGGTTGGCTATGTAGCTCAGTTGGTTAGAGCATCGCACTCATAATGCGGGGGTCACAGGTTCGAATCCCGTCATAGCCACCATCTCTAGTTGGGGTATCGCCAAGCGGTAAGGCAGCGGGTTTTGATCTCGCCATCCCTAGGTTCGAATCCTAGTACCCCAGCCATTTTTTAAAGATGTTTGATAGTCTCTGTCAGGCATCCTTGTTGGGGCATCGCCAAGCGGTAAGGCAGCGGGTTTTGATCTCGCCATACCTAGGTTCGAATCCTAGTGCCCCAGCCATTTTTAAAAGATGTTTGATAGTCTCTGTCAGGCATCGCTGTTGGGGTATCGCCAAGCGGTAAGGCAGCGGGTTTTGATCTCGCCATCCCTAGGTTCGAATCCTAGTACCCCAGCCATTTTTCTGTTCTCTTCCACTCCGGTGGTTGATAGCAATGGCTATGTAGCTCAGTTGGTTAGAGCATCGCACTCATAATGCGGGGGTCACAGGTTCGAATCCCGTCATAGCCACCATTTAAAAAACGTTCCTTCAATCAAGTGATTGCAAAGAACACTGTTGGGGCATCGCCAAGCGGTAAGGCAGCGGGTTTTGATCTCGCCATACCTAGGTTCGAATCCTAGTGCCCCAGCCATTTTTGCTTGTATTCGACGAAAGTCGTGCACAAGACGGCTATGTAGCTCAGTTGGTTAGAGCATCGCACTCATAATGCGGGGGTCACAGGTTCGAATCCCGTCATAGCCACCATTATTCTTGCGGAAGTGGCGAAATTGGTAGACGCACCAGATTTAGGTTCTGGCGCCCTAGGCGTGAGAGTTCGAGTCTCTCCTTCCGCACCATCGAAAGCAGTACCAAACAGACCAGCCTAGGCTGGTTTTTTTGTATCCAGCGTTTGCCTCCCGATGTTTCTCTTCCCCCGTTTACACGCCAACATATTCCCTGAACCCCCTCCGATCCTGTCCCTGAGAGTCAGTCAACAAAAAGGCGACCCGCAGGCCGCCTTTCTCATCGATGCCGTCAGAACGGGAAGAACCAGGGGATGGCGATGACGCTCACCACCATCACCAGCGCCGTGAAGGGCACGCCGATGCGCACGAAATCCACGAACCTGTAGTTGCCGGGCCCGAGCACCAGGGTGTTGACCGGCGAGGAGACCGGCGTCATGAAGGCCGCCGAGGCGGCGATGGCGATCGTCATGGCAAAGGGATAGGGGGAGATGCCCATCTGCTGCGCCGTGCCTAGCGCAATGGGCGCCATCAGCACCGCCGTCGCCGTGTTGGAGATGAAGAGGCCGATGACGGCGCACAGCACAAACAGACTGGCCAGCATCACCCGCGGCCCCATCTCCCCCACCGCCGAGATCAGCGCGCCGACGATGAGATCCACCCCGCCGGTCTGCTGCAGCGCGAGCGCGAAGGGCAGCATGCCGACGATGAGGATCAGGGTCGGCCAGTGAATGGACTTGTAGGCGCTCTCCAGATCGATGCAGCGGAACTTGCCCATCATCAGGCAGGCGATGAGCGCCGCGATGACGTTGGGCACGGGGTCCGTCACCATCAGCACTATCATGACCCCGAGCGCGATCAGGGCGTGAATGGCCTGGCTGCGGGCCGGCGCCATCTCGTCCACCTCGGCGGGCAGGCCCAGCAACAGGAAGTCGCGATGATGGGTCTGCAGCTGGCGAATGAGGCTCCAGTTCCCCACCACCAGCAGGGTGTCCCCCATCTGCAGGGCGTCGTCCACCAGCTTGCCGGTCAGCGCCTCGCCAGCGCGACGGATCCCCACCACGTTGAGGCCGTAGTGGGAGCGAAACGCCACCTCGCGGATGCTCTTGCCGAGCAGACGGGAGCCGGGGATGAGCGACACCTCGGCCATGCCCACCTCCCGCGCCTGATCGGAGAAGTACTCCCCGCGCAGTATCATGGGTTCGAGCCGCGCCTCGCTGCAGAACTCCCGCACATCCACCTCGGGATCGGACATGTCGATGAGCAGCACGTCCTTGGCCTGAAACTCGGTGACGCCGGAGACGGTCACCATCACCCGGCGGAACTTGCGCCAGCGCTCCACCCCGATGACGTTGGCCCCGTAGCGCGCTCGCAGCTGCAGCTCGTCGAGGGTCTGGCCGATCAGGGGGGAGTCGGGCCGCAGTGCCAGGCGACGCGCTCGCCCGGCCAGCCGATAGTCGCGAATGAGATCGCGCATGGTGCTGCGCCCGCTCTGCTTGTGCTTCCCCTCCTCCTCGTCACGCACCAGGGAGGTGCGCATCAGCAGCATGTAGAGGATCCCCATCACCAGAATGATGACCCCCATGGGAGTGAAGCTGAAGAAGCCGAAGCCGTGAATGTCGTGGCGCATCAGCTCGCTGTTCACCACCATGTTGGGCGGCGTTGCCACCAGGGTCATCATGCCGCTGATGAGGCCGGCAAAACCCAGCGGCATCATCAGTCGCCCGGGCGGGATCCCCATCCGGTTCGCCACGCTCAGCACCACGGGGATGAAGATGGCCACCACGCCGGTAGAACTCATGACGGCGCCCAGGGTGGCCACCGCCACCATCAGCAACACCAGCATGCGGGTCTCGCTGCTGCCAGCCACCTTCACCAGCGCGTCCCCCACCTGATAGGCGATGCCGGTGCGCACCAGCCCCTCCCCCACCACGAACAGGGCGGCGATCAGGATGACGTTGGGATCACTGAAGCCTGCCAGGGCCTGCGGCAGGGTCAGGGTGCCGCTCACCACGAACAGTATGATGATCAGCAAGGCCACCACATCCATGCGTACCTTGTTGGTAATAAACAGGAAGATGGCGCCCACCAGCATGCTGAGCACCCAGATCAACTCGGAATTCACACTCGCTCCTTTCGTTCCTCGCCACCCCGAGCGCACCGGGGCGGATCCCATCAGACCACAGCCAGCTCATCCCCCTTTTGTGACATATCAATAAAGGGGCAGGGCATCATCGCATATCAGGGTGTCATCGGGGGCCTAAAGTTGCCCTTCTCTTTGCTCATTCTTTGAGATGGCTCGGCCCGGGGCGGACAAAAGTCCTGCAAACGCCCTCGCGTCACCCCTAGAATACGCCCGGTTCACGCCCCCAATTTTCAAAGGAATCGAAAATGAGCATATTCGAGTGGTTCAGCATCAATCACACCCTGGTGACCATCCCCCTGGGCGGTGGCTACGCCATGTCGTGGATCGAGGCCATCGGCACCCTGTTCGGGCTGGCCTGCATCTGGTGCGCCAGCCAGGAGAAGACCATCAACTACCTGTTCGGTCTCATCAACGTCAGCCTGTTCGCCATCATCTTCTTCCAGATCCAGCTCTACGGCCTGTTGCTGCTGCAGCTGTTCTTCTTCTGCGCCAACCTCTATGGCTGGTACGCCTGGACCCGTCCGGCCAACGCCCAGGGGGATATTCTGCAGATCCGCTGGCTCAGCAAGTCCAAACTCGTCGCCACCGCCGCCGTGAGCGTGCTGGCCATCGCCCTGCTGACCCTCTACATCGACCCGGTATTCGCCGCCCTGGCGCGCACTGCCGTCACCCTGCTCAACCTGTTTGGCGCCAATCTTGCCACGCCCGAGCCCTCCCCCGATGCCTTCCCCTTCTGGGATGCCAGCATGACGGTGCTCTCCGTGGTGGCCCAGATCCTGATGACCCGCAAGTACGTGGAGAACTGGATCCTCTGGGTGGTCATCAACATCATCAGCATCGGCGTCTATGCCGCCCAGGGGGTCTATGCCATGTCCCTGGAGTACCTGATCCTGCTGTTCATCGCCGCCAACGGCACTCGCCTGTGGATGGTCAGCGCCAAACGTCCGCAACAGGAAGTGATCGCATGAGCCTGCTGCCCCATCTGCAATGCCGCCCGGATCAGATCGCCGAGCGGGTGGTGCTGTGCGGCGACCCGGCCCGGGTCGACCGCATCGCCGGCCAGCTCGATGAGTGTGACGTGCTGGGCCAGCACCGGGAGTTTCGCCTCATCAACGGCCGCCATCAGGGGCTGCCCATTACGGTGTGCAGCACAGGCATCGGCGGCGCCTCCGCCGTCATCGCGCTGGAGGAGCTGGTCCAGGCGGGAGCCCGTATCCTCATCCGGGTCGGCTCCGCCGGCGCCCTGCAGCATGAGATCGCGCTGGGGGATCTTATCGTGGTGGAGGGGGCGGTGCGCAGCGAAGGCGCATCGCAGGCCTATTTGCCGCCTGAGTACCCCGCCTGCGCCGACATCCGCCTGCAGGCCGCCCTGCTCGCCCATCTCGCCGCCAGCGAGCATCCCCACTGGCACGGTCTGGTGCGCTCCCACGACAGCTTCTACCGGGATGACGAGCAGGCGGTGTGTCGTTACTGGCACCAGCGGGGGGTGCTGGGGGCAGACATGGAGACTGCCTCCCTGCTCGCCGTGGGGCGCCTGCGCAAGGTGCGGGTGGCCGCCGTGCTCTGCAACGTGGTGGCCTTCGAGCAGGATGTGCAAGAGGGGGTGAGCGACTACGCCGCCAGCGAAGCCGCCATGATGGTCGGCGAGCGGCTGGCCATCGCCGCCGCCCTCCACGCCCTGACGCAATAGCCGGGTCTGCCGGGGCACGTTGCGGCCCCGGCAAAACGTTAAGCCCGGCACATTCGGGGGCGCCGATGCTGGCATCCCGCCCCCGCCCTTGTTAGCCTCATGGCCCTCGTCAAGTCGGGCCTTCCCCATGCAGCAACAGCCCTATCCCCTCGGTCGCTTTCACGCCGAGCTTGCCGCACTCGAGCCGCGCTTTGCCGTGGCGCTGGCGGCCTGCACCCTCTATTCGCGCCGCTACCTGCCGGGCGACCCCATCATGCGCCAGGGGGAGCAGTGCGAGCACCTCTATCTGGTGGCGCAGGGACGCGTCTC
The DNA here is from genome assembly GCF_017939565.1 of Aeromonas sp. SrichE-2G. Taxonomy (NCBI): domain Bacteria; kingdom Pseudomonadati; phylum Pseudomonadota; class Gammaproteobacteria; order Aeromonadales; family Aeromonadaceae; genus Aeromonas; species Aeromonas sp. SrichE-2G. The sequence continues at coordinate 143,723 of NZ_JAGKRG010000053.1, read as the reverse complement.
CCTCAACAGTGCGGTGCACTCCGGGCGGCTGTTTCAGCTCGGCGAAATCGAGTGCCAGCGCCAGATCTTCGGCGAGATGGAGTTCTTCAGCGCCACCCCGGTGCAGTGGAGCGTGGTGGCCGAGACCGAGCTGGACGCCGCCGTCATCTGCGCCGACAAGCTGGCCAAACGGCTGCTGGCCGAGCCCGAGCTGACCCTCTTCTTCGCCGCGGCGCTCGCCAGCGACTACCTGGATACCCTGGACATCACCACCAGCCGGTTGCTGCACCCCATCGCCTACAACATCGCCTTCGAGCTGTGGCGCGAACGCCAGCGCACCCCCATGCTCGGCTCGCGCAAGCGGGCCCACGAGGCGGCGCGCTTCGGCACCACGGAGCGGGTCTACCGGCGCGCCCTCAAGGAGCTGATCGAACAGGGCATCGTCGCCGATGGCCCCGACGGCCCTATCATCGCCGATCTGGCCAGGCTGCGTACCTATCTCGATCTTTGACCTTCATTCACCATAGGAGTCCCCATGCCTGCATCAAACATGTCTGTTTCACACTACCCCGAGTTCACCTTCTTCAGCCGCTTCGTCGCCGACATCCAGGCCGGCCGCAAGACCATCACCATCCGCGACGAGAGCGAGGCAAACTGGCAGCCCGGCCAGCGCCTGGCGCTGTTCACCAACCCGGAGCACCAGCCCTTTGGCACCATCGAAGTGATCTCCGTCAAGGCCGTCGCCTTCGAGGATCTGAACGACGAGCACGCCCGCCAGGAGAACATGACCCTCCCTGAGCTCAAACAGGTCATCCGCGATATCTACCCCACCCTGCCGCCACTCTATGTCATTGAATTCAAACTGCTTGCCTGAGCCGGATTTGGTCTTTGCCGAGCGATGTGTTAATAGTGTCCTCTTTTGAAACAGGGAGGTGACCCGAGTGCTTGAGATAGTGAGCCTGCGAGAGGGCATGATGCACGGGGTCGAGCTGTTCCAGCTGCTGCTGGAGCTCATCTCCATCGCCTGCGTAGTGATGGGGCTCGGCAAGACCCTCTGGCTGGCGGTGCGGGGGCGGGATCACGAGCCCGGCTTCCCCCGCATCCGGCTCTGTTTCGGCAGCTGGCTCATCCTGGCGCTGGAGTTCCAGCTCGCCGCCGACATCCTGGCCACCACGGTGGCGCCGAGCAAGGAGGAGCTGGTCCGCCTCGCCATCATCGCAGTGATCCGCACCTTCCTGAACTACTTCCTCGGCAAGGAGCTGGACGCCCAGGCCGAACGCCAGCAGGGGCAAGGGGCCCTGGCGCGCCAGGATGCTCGGCGCTGAAGGCTGCGCCCTGTGCCGCGACAGCCAAAGCCAAGTGAACGCGAGCGCCCTGGTCAAATGGGCCTCAGGCCCGCACCGCAGCCTATCGTGACCTGGGATGCGGCATCTGCGGCCCGGATCTGGTAGGGTGGGCCTTTGCCACAGAGGACGCCCCATGCCCGAACATGCCCCGCTTGAACACTCGCAGCCAGAACACGCGCCGTTTGAACGCGCTCAATGCGCAGACTACGACGCCCTGATCTTCGACATGGATGGCACCCTGGTGGACTCCATGCCCCTGCACCTGGATGCCTGGGAGGCGACCAGCGCCGAATTCGGTCTGCCGTTCGATCGGGTGCAGCTCAACGAGTACGGCGGCATCCCCACCCGCAAGATAGTGGCCATGCTGGCAGAGCAGCACAGGCTGGAGATCGACGTGGAGGCCTTCGCCCAACGCAAGGTCGCCCTCTATCTGGCACGGATTGACGACGTCCGGGTGTTTCCCGCCATGTGGGATCTGGTCAGGCAGTACCACGGCAAGGTGCCCATGGGCATAGGCACGGGTTCATCCCGGGAGCATGCGGCGCACATCTTGCGCCAGACCGGGCTCGACGCCTTCATTCCCGTGCTGGTGAGCGCCGACGACGTCGACAACCACAAGCCACATCCCGATACCTTCCTCAGGGTGGCCGAGCTGCTCGGCGCCAACCCGGCCAACTGCCTGGTGTTCGAAGACACCCGGATCGGCATTCAGGCGGGCAAGGCCGCGGGCATGACCACCTTGCTGGCCACCGAAGGCGCGCTGCAACGGGTATGACTGACGCGGGCCCGGCCTGACCGGCGGGTCCGCACCAGCTTACTCGGCCTCAGGTTCCCCTTCTTTTCCACCCGTCGGGGCCGGGCCATCCGGCCGCTCAACCCCCAGATCTGACATGCAGTTGTCAAACTCCGACTCCCCCGGTTTGCCATGCTCCTTGCAGCTATCGAACGCCGCCTTCATCTCGGCCGACATCTCGCGCGGGGGCTTGGGCGGGGTACGGCTGCCCTGATCGCCCGCGGCGGCGGTCAGGGTGGTGAGGGATAGCAGCAAGGGCAGAACAATCTTCATGACATGACTCCAAAACGGGTGGCATACGCCGGCACGGTGCGGCGATGGCCCACGGCAGCGGGCGGCATCATGCTAGCGGCTCGCCGCGGGCTGATGGGTCAAGGGGAGGTAAAGATCGTGTCAGGCCGGCGAAAATCCATAAAAAAACGCCCCGGGCGGGGCGTTTTGCTCACGGCAGCCATCACATGGCGTTGGTGGATTCGAAGATCTTGTCGGCAGAGGCCTCGACGAAGCCCGGGTAGAGCACGCCGTCTGCCTGGGGGTAGCGCAGGGCGAATTCGTAGAAGCAGCTCGGGATGGCGCGCACGCCGTCGCTGAAGGCCACCTCGGCCTTGTCCGCCATGGTGGAGGATTGTTCCAGCATCACCTCGGGATCCCCCTTCACCTCGCCGCCAACGGTGTTGAGCACGAAGCCCGCCGCCTTGAGCGCGGCGTTGACCTGCTCGATGGTGTCGAAGTCAGCCAGGCGGTTGATGTTGACGGTGAAGTGGTTGGCACGGTAGCCCCAGGCCGCCATCCAGGCCGCGTACTCGCTCTCCGCCAGCAGGGTCTGGTAGTCGGAGTGGGAGACCTGCCAGGGCGCGCCGGCATAGAGGAAGGCGGCGGTATCGGTCAGGTGCTCCGGCACCTGATCCACCAATTTGTGGATGATGGCCTGGGCCGTCTCGGAGAGCTCTTCCACCTTCAGCTCGCTGATGAACACCTTGGGAGCGTCCGGGTCAGCGTGCTCGAAGTGCTTGGCATAGAGCTTCTTGGCCTTGAACACGTACTCCCCCTTCTCCTCGTACCCCAGGGCACGGAAGTGGGCCGCCAGCTTCTCGAGACCGAGCTTGGGCAGATTGTAGGTCCGGAATGCCACGTGATCGTTGATGATGGGCGCGCCGCCCCCAAGCAGTTGATGTACCTTGTGGGCACTGGGGGTGACCCGAATGTAGTTGTCCCACAGATGGCCAAACAGGGTATCGATATCCTTTTGCATCTCTCTTTCCTTTGATTGCGGGTACAGACAGGGGCACCTCTGGGTGCCCCTCTTTTATTTTCTTGTTATCAGAAGGTCAGGCCGGGAGACAGCTGCTCCGGCATGGCGGCCTTGCTGTCTTCGACGGAGGCAACCGGGTAGGCACAGTAGTCGGCGGCGTAGTAGGCGCTCGCCCTGTGGTTGCCGGAGGCCCCGATGCCGCCGAACGGCGCGGCACTGGAGGCGCCCGTGATGGGCTTGTTCCAGTTGACGATGCCGGCGCGGATCCGCTTGAAGAAGTGGTTCCAGTCCGCCTCGTTGTCACCGAGCAGGCCGGCCGAGAGGCCGAAGCTGGTGGCATTGCCCTGGTCGATGGCGGCGTCGAAGTCGTCGTAGCGAATGAGCTGCAGCAGCGGGCCGAAGTACTCTTCGTCCGGCAGCGCCTTGACCGCGGTCACGTCGATGATGCCCGGGGAGACGAAGCCGGTGCCCGCTTCCAGGTGCTTGAGGGTGAGCAGGCTCTGGCCACCGAGGCGCAGCAGGTTGGCCTGGGCCTCGACCATGCCCAGCGCTGCGCGCTCGCTGATCATGGCGCCCATGAAGGGTTGCTCGGCGGCATCATAGAGACCGACCTTGATCTGGCCGACCACGTCCACCAGCCGCTTGACCAGGGCATCGCCCCGCTCGCCGCGCTCGACGAACAGGCGACGGGAACAGGTGCAGCGCTGGCCCGAGGTGATGAAGGCGGATTGCACGATGGCGTGCACGGCACCGTCGATGTCGCTCACGTCCTTGACGATGAGGGGGTTGTTGCCGCCCATCTCCAGGGCCAGGATCTTGCCCGGCTGACCGGCAAACTGCTGGTGCAGGAAGTGGCCGGTGCGGGACGAGCCGGTGAAGAAGAGGCCGTCGATGTCCGGATTGCCGGCCAGCGCCTTGCCGGTGTCCACTTCCCCTTGCACCAGGTTGAGCACGCCCTTGGGCAGCCCCGCCTCCTGCCACACCTTGACCATGGTCTCGGCGACCATGGGGGTCAGCTCGGAGGGTTTGAACACCACGGTATTGCCGGCGATCAGCGCCGGAACGATGTGACCGTTGGGCAGGTGGCCCGGGAAGTTGTAGGGGCCGAACACGGCGACCACGCCGTGGGGCTTGTGGCGCACGAACGCCTTGGCGCCCGGCATGGGGTTCTCGACCGTGCCGGTGCGCTCGTCATGGGCGCGGATGGAAATGGCGATCTTGCCCTGCATGGCGGCGACCTCGGTGCGGGTCTCCCACAGGGGCTTGCCGGTTTCGCGAGCGATGGTCAGGGCCAGCGCCTCCTTGTGCTCGCCGAGCAGGTCGGCGTAGCGGCGCACGATGGCCAGACGCTCCTCGAGGGCCAGATCGGACCAATGGTAGAAGGCGCTGCGGGCGGCCTTGACGGCGGCATCGACCTGGGTCTGGCTGGCGGCTTCCCCGTGCCAGATCACCTGATTCTTGGCCGGATCTTTTGATTCGAACGGCTTGCCTTCACCGGCCAGCCACTGGCCATCGATAAACTGGACTAAAGACATCATCAATTCACTCCCTGTGGTGCACAGGCCGCCTCGGCAGCCTGTCTCAATGCGGATTTACCCGTTATTCCAGATCGACGACCCGTACCATGTCGCCATTTTCCACCTTGAGGGCGGCCGCCATCTTGGGCGGAATGATGGCTTCGTGCTTGTCCAGATCGACCCGGATGTTGCCGTAGCAGGCACGGTACTGTTCGAACCTGGCGTTGCAGATGAGGTAGGTGTGGCCGCCGATGGGCTCGCCCACCAGCACCGCCAGCTTCTGGCTGCGGCGCACGCTGCGAATGTTCTTCACCTCGCACTCGACGGTGGGGCCGGCATCGAAGATGTCGACATAGCCGCGGTTCACGAAGCCTTCGTCCTGCAGCATCTTGATGGCCGGACGGGTCTTTTCATGGGTCTGGCCGATGACGGCGCGCGCCTCGTTGCTCAGCAGGTTCACGTAAATGGGGTACTTGGGCATCAGTTCGGCGATGAAGCGCTTCTTGCCGATGCCGGTCAGATAGTCGACGGTGGGGAAATCCATCGAGAAGAAATGCTTTTGCAGCCACTCGTAGAAGGGGCTGTGACCGTTGCCATCGGAGACGCCACGCATCTCGGCAAAGACGGTACTGTCAAACAGCTCGGGGTGCTCGGCCATGAACAGGAAACGATGCTTGGAAAGCAGGCGGCCATTGAGCCCCTCGCGGGCACATTCACGCAGGAACAGGGTGCAGAGCTCGGAATTGCCGGTGTAGTCGTTGGAGAGGGTGAGTGTCTCCACCACGTTGTAGATGCCGAGCTTGGGTGACGAGTGCACCACCTTGCCGATGTGATAGTTGTAGAACGGTTGGGACAGGCCGACGGCGGCGTCGATGGCGCAGGTGCCGACCATCTCGCCCGTTTCCAGATCCTCGGCCACGAAGAAGTAGAGACAATCTCCCTTGCCGGCCGGTTTGTCCAGGAAGGTCTGGGTCGAGGCATCGATCTTGCGTTGCAGCAACTCATCGTTGACCGGCAGTGAAGTCATGCCGGTGCCGGATTCGATGGCACAGGTTTTGAGGCCGGCGAAGTCGCGCTGCTCGATAGGACGGATAACCAACATAAATGACAACTCCCTTTCATTGACGACAGGTGGGGGCCCGGCTCCTGCCGGGCGGGTTCCCCACCTCAACTAGCCTCAGGCGTTGACCACCTGGGCGACTGCTTTCTCGAACCGGGCCAGACCTTCCTTGATGTCCGCTTCCGGGATCACCAGGGACGGTGTGAAGCGCACCACGTTGGTGCCCGCTACCAGCGCCAGCAGGCCCTGATCGACGGAGGCCAGCAGGAAGTCGCGGGAGCGGCCCTTGAAATCATCGTTCAGCACGGCGCCCAGCAGCAGACCCTGGCCGCGCACTTCGCTGAAGCAGTGGTACTTGGCGTTGATGGCTTCCAGACCCTGGCGGAACAGCTGCTCGCGCTGCTTGATGCCGCTCAGCACTTCCGGGGTGTTGACCACGTCCAGCACCGCTTCGGCCACGGCGCAAGCCAGCGGGTTGCCGCCGTAGGTAGAGCCGTGAGTACCCACCTTCAGGTGAGCCGCGATCTCGGTGGTGGTCAGCATGGCGCCGATGGGGAAGCCGCCGCCCAGCGCCTTGGCGCTGGTGAGGATGTCCGGCGTGACGCCCAGACCCATATAGGCATAGAGCTCGCCGGTACGGCCGACACCGGACTGCACTTCGTCATAGATCAGCAGGGCGTTGTGCTTGGTGCACAGCTCGCGCACGCCACGGGCAAACTCGTCGGTGGGACGAATGATGCCACCTTCCCCCTGCAGCGGCTCCATCACCACGGCACAGGTATTGTCGGAGATGACGGAGGCCAGCTCTTCCAAGTTGTTGTAGGTCACGTGGGTGATGTCGGCGGGCTTCGGACCGAAGCCATCGGAGTAGGCTGCCTGACCGCCGACGCTGACGGTGAAGAAGGTACGGCCGTGGAAGCCCTGGTGGAAGGCGATGATCTGGGTCTTGTGGGCCCCGAACTTCTCGATGGCGTAGCGGCGGGCCAGCTTGAGGGCGGCTTCGTTCGCTTCGGCACCGGAGTTGCAGAAATAGACCTTCTCGGCGAAGGTGGCGGCGACCAGCTTCTTGGCCAGACGCAGGGCCGGCTCGTTGGTCATCACATTGGAGAGGTGCCACAGCTTCTCACCCTGGGTTTTCAGGGCTTCGACCAGCTTGGGATGGCAATGGCCCAGGCCATTGACCGCGATCCCGCCCGCGAAGTCGACATACTCGCGGCCTTCCTGATCCCAGACACGTGATCCCTCGCCGCGGACCGGAATGATCTTGGCCGGTGCATAGTTGGGAACCATCACTTCATCAAACACTTCACGTGTCACTGCCAACAACTCTGACATATTGCTCTCCTGCTATCCCGCGGCAGAATAATCCACCGCCCAAAAGTTAAATCCGTGTAAACGTGGCGGAATTATCACAGAAAAAAAGTAAAAAGTCTGTAACTTGACCGCCTATGAGGAACATTGTTCGATTGCCCGTGAGATTTTAGGCAACCGCATTGCATAACGGCTCAGGGGGTGTTGGCAAGAGATAATTTGGACAGGGAGGAGGGTGAATAAAGTGTCAGGGAAAATTTTTTTCGCCTCATCTCGGTTTTGAGGCGCACGTCACAATTTTTTCAGGAAACGGCCAAAAAATTGGCCAATAGCTGGTGGCCCTGCTCGCTCAGGATGCTCTCCGGATGGAACTGAACCCCTTCCAGCGCCAGTGTTTTATGTCGCAGCCCCATGATCTCGTCCCGACTGCCATCGGCGTGCTCGCTCCAGGCGGTGACCTCGAAACAATCCGGCAACGTCTGCGCCTCCACCACCAGAGAGTGGTAGCGGGTCACCCGCAGCGGGTTGTTGAGCCCCCTGAACACCCCCTCCCCCCGATGGCGGATGAGAGAAGTCTTGCCGTGCATCACCTGGCGGGCACGCACCACCCGGGCGCCGAACGCCTGGGCCAGGGACTGGTGGCCGAGGCAGACGCCGAGAATGGGGATCTCGCCGGCAAAACGGGAGATGGCCGCCAGTGAAATGCCCGCCTCGTTCGGCGTGCAGGGGCCGGGGGAGATCACCAGATGGCGGGGAGCAAGCCGGGCTATCTCCTCCAGGCTCAGCTCGTCGTTGCGCTTCACCAGCACCTCCTGCCCCAGGGCACCAAAATATTGCACCAGGTTCCAGGTAAAGGAGTCGTAGTTGTCGATGAGTAGCAGCATGCAAAAACCCTGGGAGTAAACAGAGACGGTGATCGGACAGCCCATTGCGAGCGTCGGCAGACAAACGCCGCGCATTCTGGCACGTCTGCCCCGGTTAATAAACGCCTGCGGCCCGATAACCGCCGACAGGGCCGCCCTGGGTGGCCGGCCCCCTGCGGCCGGGATCGCCCCTCCTCTTCCTTGTCATGATGGCCACACCTCGTCCCGGTCAGGTACCTCCCTGTGGCGACGATGGGGCGAGGCGCAGCCGCCTGACAAGGATCGGCGACGAGCCGGCCCGCATTCCGTCGTGAACTGAGAGACGCCCCCTTGAAATTCAAAACTGCAACCTTCATCGCAAAAACATAAAACGAAGTTTCATTTTAATTTGATCGCAGTTTTTCATTTTGCTATCGTGCCTTCAACGACAGGATTCCCCGACATATCGTCATCCATGCCGCTTGCGGCCAGGCACTGAGGTTCAACATGCAAACTCGTCAAAGCATCCACAGCGATCACGCCAAACAGCTCGACACCCAGGGCCTGCGCCGTGAGTTTCTGGTGGAGGAGATCTTCACCCCGAACCAGCTGACCATGACCTACAGCCACATCGATCGCATCGTGTTCGGCGGCATCATGCCCCTCGATGCACCGCTCACCTTCTCCGACGAGCTCGGCAAGGCGTTCGGGGTCACCTATTTCCTGGAGCGGCGCGAGCTCGGCCTCATCAACATCGGCGGCCCCGGCCTGGTGGTGGTGGATGGCACAACCTATGAAGTGGGCAGGGCCGAGGCCCTCTACGTCGGCCAGGGCGCCCGCGAGCTGAGCTTCGCCAGCGTGGATACCGCCCAGCCGGCCAAGTTCTACTACAACAGCGCCCCGGCCCACACCCGCTACCCGACCCGCAAGGTCACCCAGGATCAGGCCTCTCCGGCCACCCTGGGGGATGCGGCCACCAGCAACCGTCGCACCATCTACAAGTACCTGGTGCCGGACGTGCTGCCGACCTGCCAGCTCGTCATGGGCATGACCCAGCTCGAAGAGGGCAGCCTGTGGAACACCATGCCCTGCCACACCCACGAGCGCCGCATGGAGGTCTACTTCTACTTCAACATGAAGGAAGACGCCGCCGTCTTCCACATGATGGGCAAGCCGGACGAGACCCGTCACCTGCTGGTGCACAACGAACAGGCCGTCATCTCCCCGAGCTGGTCCATTCACTCCGGCGTCGGCACCCAGGCCTACACCTTCATCTGGGGAATGGTGGGCGAGAACCAGGTATTCGGTGACATGGACCATGTCGCCGTCCAGGACCTGCGCTGACCGGCTTCCCCCTCGCGAGCCGCCCAGGCGGCTCCTGCGAGACACTTAATCCCACGCCCTCCTGTGGCTTAGAGGTAACAACATGATTCTCAATGCATTCGATCTGAAAGGTAAGGTCGCCATCGTCACCGGTTGCGACACCGGTCTGGGCCAGGGCATGGCTCTGGGACTCGCCGAGGCGGGTTGTGACATCGTCGGCATCAACATCGTCGAGCCCACCGACACCATCGCCAAGGTCGAGGCCATCGGTCGCCGCTTCCTGAGCCTGAAGGCGGATGTCAGCAAGGTGGACACCCTGCCGGCGCTGGTGGATCAGGCGGTCTCCCACTTCGGTCGTGTCGACGTGCTGGTGAACAACGCCGGCATCATCCGCCGGGAAGACGCCATCAACTTCAGCGAGAAGGACTGGGACGACGTGATGAACATCAACATCAAGAGCGTCTTCTTCATGTCCCAGGCGGTGGCCAGGCAGTTCATGGCCCAGGGCGAGGGTGGCAAAATCGTCAACATCGCCTCCATGCTCTCCTACCAGGGTGGCATCCGGGTGCCCTCCTACACCGCCTCCAAGAGCGGCGTCATGGGCATCACCCGCCTGCTGGCCAACGAGTGGGCGAGCAAGGGCATCAACGTCAACGCCATCGCCCCCGGCTACATGGCCACCAACAACACCGCCGCCCTGCGTGCCGACGATGACCGCAACGCCGCCATCCTGGAGCGGATCCCGGCGGGTCGCTGGGGTGTGCCGGACGACATGATGGGCCCCGTGGTATTCCTGGCCTCCTCCGCCTCGGACTACATCAACGGCTACACCGTCGCCGTGGACGGTGGCTGGCTGGCCCGTTGATCCCCGCTTCATAGACAAGGCGCCACCCGGCGCCTTTTGTCGTTGCTCTGACAGGAAGACACCATGTTCCTCGACAGTCTCTGGTTTGCCCAGGGGATCGGCCTGCTGGCCTGCCTGGTGGGTGCCACGGCGTTCATGCAGCGCCAGGACAGCAAGCTTCGGCTCCACCTCACCCTCAATGGCACCCTGATGGGGCTGCACTTTCTGCTGCTGGGATCCTCGGTGGCCGCCATCAACTGCCTGCTCTGTGCGGTGCGCAACTGGGTGTCCGGTTACTACCGCGGCCTCGGTGTCATGGTGCTGTTTCTGGCGCTGGCCTGGTTGCTGGTCATTCCCCAGATTGGCCACCCGGCCCAGATATTCACCCTGATCGGCACGACCCTCAGCACCTATGCCCTGTTTCGCCTGAACGGCGTCGCCATGAGGCTGTGCATGCTGTGCAGCACCGTCTGCTGGTTGACCCACAATATCTGGGCGGGCTCCATCGGCGGCATCCTGCAGGAGAGCATCTTCTTCGTCATCAACAGCCACACCATCTTCCGGCTCTACAAGACCACTCCCCAGGACGCCCGGGGATAAGTACCAGGGCCCGATGCCGGGGCAGAAACAAAAAGAGCAGGCCGGAGCCTGCTCTTTTGCATTGCGATGAAGCCGCTTCAGCCGCGATGGCCGAAGGGGTAGTCGTGGAAGCCGAGACCGGCAGAGATCCTGGCCGCCGCCTCATGCAGCTGGGCCACCAGAGAGGCCTTGTCCTCCTCGTGGAAGCGCACCAAGGGCAGGGACAGGGAAAGCCCCGCGATGATCCGCCCCATACGGCTGTAAATGGGCACCGCAAAGCAGCGCAGACCGTGTTCCATCTCTTCCCTGTCTTCCGCATAGCCTTGCTCGCGCACCTGGGCCAGCTCCACCAGCAGGGCATCGACGTCCGCCAGGGTGTGCTCGGTGAAGCGCTCGAAGGTGACGCCCGCCAGCATGGCGCGCACCTCGGTCTCCGGCAACCAGGCCATCATCACCTTGCCAAGGCCGGTGCTGTAGAGCGGGCGGCGACGGCCGATGCGGGAGTACATCCGCAGGTTGTATTCGGAGTCGATCTTGTGCAGGTAGACGATGCTGTCTTCGTCCAGCATCCCCAGGTGCAGGGTCTCTTTGGTCTGCTTGCCGAGACGGTACATCTGCTCGTCGGCAATCTGCACCAGATCCTGGTGCTCCAGCGCCTTGGCACCGAGCTCGAACAGCTTCAGGCTGAGGGCATACTTGTCCGTCTCCCCCTCCTGGGAGACGTACCCCAGGGTCTTCATGGTCTGCAAGAAGCGGTAGACGGTGCTCTTGGACATCATGATCCGCTGGGAGAGCTCGGTCACCCCGATCTCTTTTTGTTCCCCCAGCGCCTGCAGTATGCCGAATACCTTGAGTACCGATGACACCGATTCTGGTGAGTTGTCTATCATCGACATGATTCATTTCCAAAAAAATGGTTGGCCGTTTCATTGTATTTAAAATGAACCTGGCATCATAGGGATGCTGACAATTATCCAGCCAAATCCATCATTTATAGGTAGAGAATGTGGTCTTGCTCACGCAGGGTCCCACCGCATCCCGCTCCTCCCACCGCCTCGCCTCCCCCTAGAAAACCTCTCTCCCGCCAGACACAAGACCAACGTCACAAATTTAATGAAATTACGTTTCAATAGTTTTTTATTGAAGCACCATTAAATAAAATGGCCAGGTCACCAACGCGGATTACGCGGGAGGAGTTATGTCAGTCAAGGTCGCCGTCATCGGCGAGTGCATGATCGAGCTGTCGGAAAACCAGGCAGGCATCGTGCGCCATTTCGGAGGGGATACCCTCAACACCGCCGTCTACCTGGCGCGGGCCAATCCACAGGTCTCGGTGCACTATGTCAGCGCCCTCGGCACCGATCCCATGAGCGAGGCCATGCTCGCGCAGTGGCAGCAGGAGGGGGTGCACACCGCTCTGGTGCAGCGCCTCGACCACAAGCTGCCGGGCCTCTACCTCATCGAAACCGATGACAGGGGGGAGCGCACCTTCCACTACTGGCGCAGCGATGCGGCGGCACGCTACTGGCTGCAGACCCCGCAAGCCGTCGCCATCTGCCAGCAGTTGCACGATGTGGACTACATCTACCTGAGCGGGATCAGCCTCGCCATCCTGTCACCGGATGACAGGCTGACCCTGCTGCGGCTGCTGGCCGACTGCCGCGCCACCGGCGTCAGGATCGCCTTTGACAACAACTATCGCCCGCGCCTGTGGGAGAGCCGGGAAGCCGCGCAGCAGACCTATGGCGCCATGCTGGCCCTGACCGATCTCGCCTTCCTGACCCTGGATGACGACGTGGCGCTCTGGGGCGACAGCGATGAAGACCAGTGCCTGGCCCGGACCCGGGCTCTTGGCGTGGACGAGATCGTCATCAAGCGCGGCGCCGAGCCCTGCCTCATCGTCCGCCATGCGGAGCGCTGCGAGGTGCCGGCCGTGGCCCTGCCCAAGGCGCGCGTGATCGACACGACCGCGGCCGGCGACTCCTTCAGCGCCGGTTATCTCGCCACCCGGCTGGCCGGGCAACCCGTGGCCGAGTCGGCCCGCTACGCCCATCAACTTGCCAGCACCGTCATTCAACATCGGGGCGCCATCATCCCCCTGGCAGCCATGCCGCAATCCGTCACGACAGACCAACACTCCAACGAGGTTTCCCATGTCCACACTGCTTGAACAACTCGCCCTGCTGAAAGTCATTCCCGTCATCGCCATCCAGGACGCCGACGACGCCGTCGCCCTCGGCCGCACCCTGATGGAGAACGGCATGCCCAGCGCCGAGATCACCTTCCGCACCCCGGCCGCCGCCGAGGCCATTCGCCGCATGCGCCAGGCCTTCCCCCAGATGCTGATCGGTGCCGGCACCGTGCTGACCACGGCCCAGGTCGACCAGGCCATCGAGGCGGGCGCCGACTTCATCGTGAGTCCGGGGCTCAACCCGCGCATCGTGCAATACTGCCAGGCCCGCGGGGCGACCATCATCCCCGGCGTCAACAATCCCAGCCTGGTCGAGCAGGCCATGGAACTCGGGTTGAACACCCTCAAGTTCTTCCCGGCGGAATCCTCCGGCGGGCTCGGCATGCTCAAGGCCATGAGCGCCGTCTACCCGGTCTCCTTCATGCCCACCGGCGGCATCAGCCCGAGCAACGTGAAGGACTACCTCGCCCTGCCCGCGGTCTTCGCCTGCGGCGGCACCTGGATGGTGCCCGCCAACCTCATCGACAACCGTGAATGGGACAAGATTGGTGCCCTCACCAAGCAGGCCATGATGGCCCTCTGATCCCGGTCGGGCCCGCCGCAACGGGCCCACCTTTTCCGTTCCCGATGCCATCCCCGCCACGGCGATGGCCCCACCCAAGGACATTGCCCATGATCGTTGGCAACCTGAAGCAGCTCGACATCGCCATGCTGCCCCCCGCCCTGCTGCGGCTCCTCTCCCGTCCCGAGCTCTCCCTGCAGCGCCTGCAGCAGCAGGAGGAAGGCAGGCACGAGGTCATCGACGACGCCGTCTTCTATCTCGTCTCCACCCCCACCACGGACGAGGAGGCGAATCTGAGGAGCGAATTTCACGACCGCTACCTGGATATCCAGATAGTGCTGTCCGGGCAGGAGGGGATCGCCCTCAGTCCCACCGTTTCCTCCCCCCACGCCTATCAGGAGACCCGTCCAGACCTTATCTTTTTGGACAACCCGGCGATCACCAGCCGACTGCAGCTGGCGGCCGGCGACTTCGCCGTCTTCTACCCCGGCGAGGTACACAGGCCCACCTGCCAGGTCGGCGCCCCGGCCAGGATCCGCAAGGTCGTGTTCAAGATCTGCAAGGAATGGCTCGCCACCCAGTGAGGCGCCTCTCTGCTCCCAAGTTCTAGGGGCGTTCGGTTTTCCCGACCGCCCAGAGCCAAACGCCGGTCAGCCGGCCTCCCCTCACCGCAGTTTCTCCCCCTTTCCGTTGTCCCTTGGGAGCCCAGGCTCCCCTTTTTCTCCCCCGAGAAATGACATCTAAAGCCCAAATGAATCGCCCTTCAATCCCGGCAGCAATCTGCAATCACAAATTTTGATTTTTGATTTCCACAAATCCGGAACGCCATTTCATTAACTTGAGTTTGATCACTGAAATGGCGCCGGATTCGCGTAGCATGAGCATCATCAAAATAACCAAACCCAGAAGGGGTCACACATGCGTACAATGAATGCTCTGCCCAAGTTGTCTCTGATTGGCACAGTGGTCGCCGCGAGTCTGCTGCTGGCGGGATGTGGTGAAGACAGCAAGGCTGCTGGTCCCGTGATCTTGAAGACGGCGTTCAACCAGTCCGAACACAACCCCCAGTTCAAGGCGCTCGAAGACTTCAGCCAGAAACTGGAAGCCGCCACCGGCGGCAAGTACAAGCTGGAGATCCACCCGAACGAGCTGCTGGGTGATCAGCGTGCCGCCCTGGAGCTGGTGCAGTCCGGCGCCATCCAGCTGGCGGTGGTCGCCAACCCCCTGGTCGAGAACTTCAACAAGAACTTCTCCGTCCTCGCCATGCCCTACATCTATGACAACCCGGAGCACCAGCGCAGAGTGTTTACCGGCGATACCCTGAGCGCCCTGTTCAGCTCCACCAAGGGCAACGGCTTCGAGGTGCTGACCGCCTATACCGCCGGCGCCCGCAGCATGTACGTCAAGGGTGCCCCCATCCAGACGCCCGAAGACATGAAAGGGAAGAAGATCCGCGTCATGCAGTCCGACACCATGGTCAAGATGCTGGGTTGCATGGGTGGCACCGGCGTGCCCATGGGTCAGGGAGAAGTCTACTCCGCCATCCAGCAAGGGGTACTGGACGGGGCTGAAAACAACGAGATCACCTACGCCGACCTGAAGCAGTACGAAGTGGCCCCCCACTTCTCCTACACCCGTCACGTGATGGTGGCCGATCTGCTGGTGGTCAACGAGAACTTCCTGGAACAGATGGATGCCGCCGATCAGGCCACCTTCCGCAAGCTGGCCAAGGAGAGTACGGCGACCGAGTTCGACCTCTTCGCCCAGGCGCTGGAAACGGCCAAGCAGACCGCCACCAGCCAGGGGGCCACCTTCACCGAAGTGGACATCACCCCCTTCCAGGCGCGCTGCAAGCCGCTGCAAGAGACCCTGCTGACCACCCCGGAGCAGAAAGACATCTTCACCAAGATCCGCGCATTAGCCAACTGATGCCTGCTGCTGTCAGGGGCTGCCATGGTGGCCCCTCCTATAAGGATCCATCATGACATCCCCTCGCCCATCGGCTTCTCACCCTGCACCTCATGAGCTCCCCCTTCAGGGCGGTTTCTGCGCCGCCCTGGCCAGGTTCAAGCAGAGGGTGGATCTCGCCGTCGCCTATTTCTGCATCGCCCTCGTGGGGGTGATGACGGTGCTGGTCACCTACCAGGTCGTGACCCGCTATCTGTTCAACAGCCCGAGCGCCGTGAGCGAAGTGCTCTCCCGCTACCTCTTCATCTGGCTGGTGCTGATCGGGAGCGCCTATGTCTTCGGCCTGCGCGAGCACATGGCCATCACCTTCATGCGCGATCGCATGCCTCACAATGTCCGCATCCTGATGGAGATGCTCGGCGAGCTGGCCACCGCGGCCTTTGCCCTGCTGGTCCTGACGGTGGGCGGCTACATCGGCATGAATCGCCAGATGGGGCAGCTCGACTCCGCGCTGCAGATCCCCGTCGGGGTCATCTATGCCGCCATCCCCCTGTGCGGCGCGCTGACCCTCTTCTATTGCCTGTACAACCAGTACGGGTTGGCCAAGCAATTCTCCTTCAAGCAAAAGGTGTAACCATGGATATTGCGGTTGTTGTTGCGCTGGTGATGTTCATCGGTGCCTTTTTCCTGCTGTTCATCGGCGCCCCCATCAGTATCAGCATCGGGCTCTCCTCCTTCCTGGCGATGGCCCTGATCCTGCCGTTTGACGGCGCCATCCTGACCTCGGCCCAGCGGGTCTTCGTCGGTCTGGACTCCTTCGCCCTGCTGGCCATTCCCTTCTTCATCCTGGCCGGCAACCTGATGAACAACGGCGGCATCGCCATCCGCCTGATCAACTGCGCCAAGATCCTCAGCAACTTCCTGCCCGGTCCCCTGGCCCAGACCAACGTGGTGGCCAACATGCTGTTCGGATCCATCAGCGGTTCCGGCGTCGCCTCCGCGGCGGCCATCGGCGGCATCATGTCCCCGATCCAGAAGAAGGATAACTACGACCCCGCCTTCAGCGCCGCGGTGAACATCGCCTCGGCCCCGACCGGCATGCTGATCCCCCCCAGCAACTCGCTGATCGTCTATGCCACAGTGGCAGGCAGCGTCTCCATTACCGCCCTGTTCATGGGGGGCTACATTCCCGGCATCCTGTGGGGTCTGGGCGTCATGCTGGTGGCCGGCTTCATCGCCAAGCGCCGCGGCTACGTGGCAGACAAGGGCTCTCTCAAGGGGCAGCACCTCAAGTTGCTGCTGGATGCGGTGCCCAGCCTGATGATGATAGTGGTGGTCATCGGCGGCATTCTGGGCGGGATCTTTACCGCCACCGAAGCGTCTGCCATCGCCGTGGTCTACTCCCTGGCCCTGGGCATCTGCTACCGCAACATCAAGGCGGCCGACCTGCCCGCCATCTTCCTCGCGACCGCCAAGATGACGGCCATCGTGATCCTGATGCTGGCGGCTTCCTCCATCATGTCCTGGGTGATGGCCTTCACCAAGATCCCGGCGCTGATCGCCTCGGGCCTGCTCTCCTTCACCGACAGCTTCCTGCTCATCCTGCTCATCATGAACCTGGTGCTGCTGCTGGTGGGCACCTTCATGGACCCGACCCCGGCGGTGCTGATCTTCACCCCTATATTCCTGCCAATCTGCACCCAGTTCGGCATGGATCCGGTGCAGTTCGGCATCATGATGATCTTCAACCTCTCCCTCGGCACCATCACGCCACCGGTCGGCCCCATCCTGTTCACTGGCTGCAAGATAGGGGAGATCAAGATTGAGGGGGTCATCAAGCCGCTGCTGCCCTTCTTTGCGGTCATCGCGCTGGTGCTGCTGCTGGTCACCTATGTGCCAGCCATCTCCATGGCACTGCCCCAGGCGATGGGACTGGTCAACTGACGCCAGAGCACGGCACGGCGGCGAGGTGTCGCCGACCCAGATCGGAAATCAACCGGGTGCACCATGCACCCGGTTTTTTCATGATGGTGCTGGCAGTAAGAGAGAACAGGCAGGGAATATGGACGGGCGCTGGCGCATGCACACGGCACACGGCACACGGCACACGGAAGAGGATAAGGCAGAAAACTGAGCGGCGGGGAGAGACGCCCGCCACGGAGGATGCTCGGTCAGGCAGACCTCAACGGTCCAGCAGGCGTCCCTGCTCCAGCTCGCGCTCGCGCTGGCACTCGGCCAGGTAGATGGCTGCCGCGATGGCCGGGGTCTTGTGGTGCTTGTCGATGGCGTTGGAGACCATCAGCTGCAGGGTGTTGAGGTTCTTGGCCTTGCGAAACTTGCGCAGCCAGTGGCCCTTGTCACCCAGCTCTTCAATCAGGATATGTGATTCGACAGACATGCTTTCTCTTGGGGCGATCGCCCGTGTGTGACGCTGAAAAATGTACCGACAGACCGGGGGACGGGTAAAACAAAGAAAGCCAGGCAAATACCCGGCTCTCTACGACTACACCTTCCCAGTATGTCAGGCTCGAGGAACGAAGCCGACGACATCATATACACTGGCCAGGGTTTTTTCAGCCCTTTCCCGTGCCTTTTGTGCGCCAGCCGCCAAAATGGCCTGCAGGTGAGCCTCATCCTGACGCAGCTCGCGGAAGCGTGCCTGGATGGGCTCCAGCAAGGCGACCACGGCATCCGCCGTCTCGCTCTTGAGGTGGCCGTACATCTTGCCTTCGAAGTGCTGCTCGAGCTCGGGGATGGAGCGACCGGTCACCCCGGACATCAGGGTCAGCAGGTTGGAGACCCCTGGCTTGTTCTCGGGATCGAAGCGCACCACAGCCGGCTCGTCGGAGTCGGTCATCGCCCGCTTGATCTTCTTGACGATCTGCTTGGGATCTTCCAGCAGGCCGATGAAGTTCGCCTCGTTGTCGTCGGATTTGGACATCTTCTTGGTAGGATCCTGCAGGCTCATCACCCGGGCCCCTTCGGTCGGGATGAAGGGCTCCGGCAGGGTGAACACCTCGCCGTACAGGTTGTTGAAGCGGGTGCAGATGTCGCGGGTCAGCTCCAGATGCTGCTTCTGGTCGTTGCCGACCGGCACCTGATTGGCCTGGTAGAGCAGGATATCAGCTGCCATCAGCACCGGATAGCCGAACAGACCGACGTTGACGTTGTTCTCGAAGCGGGCGGACTTGTCCTTGAACTGGGTCATGCGGGACAGTTCACCCATCTGGGTGTAGCAGTTCAGGATCCAGCCGAGCTCCGCGTGCTGGGGCACGTGGGACTGGATGAAGACGGTGCTCTTGGCCGGGTCGATGCCGACCGCCAGATAGAGGGCGGCGGCGTCGAGGCAGGCCTTGCGCAGGGCGGCGGGCTCCTGGCGGGTGGTGATGGCGTGCAGATCGACGATGCAGTAGAGGCAGTCGTACTCGTCCTGCATGCTGACCCACTGGCGCAGAGCGCCCATGTAGTTGCCGATGGTCAGCTGGCCCGAGGGTTGGGCCCCGCTCAATACGATTGGTTTAGCCATGAATGTGTTGATCCTTGTTATTCGGCCAGCAGGGCATCGAGCTGTGCAAACTGCTCGCAAACCCAGTCCGGGCGGGAATCTGCAATGGGACGGCCATAGTTGTAGCCATAGGTGAGCCCCACCACCTTCATGCCGGCAGCCTGGGCGGCCAGCACGTCATTTTCGGAGTCCCCCACCATCAGGGTGCGGGAGGGGCTGACGCCGAGCTCGTGGCAGGCGTGCAGCAGCGGCTCCGGGCTCGGCTTCTTGACGGGCACGCAGTTGCCCCCCAGCCAGAGGGCGAAGCAGTCGCCGATGCCGAGGGCATCCAGGATGGGCTGCACGAAGTGGCTCGGCTTATTGGTCACCACGGCCTGTTGGTAACCCAGGGTCTGCAGGCGACGCAGGCTCTGCTCGACCCCCTCATACATGTCCAGCCCTTCCAGCAGGCAGGCCTGGTAGTGCTGGTCAAACAGGGCGCGGGCGCGGGCAAACAGCGTGGGCGCCTCGCGGTAATCCAGCGCGCGCTGGATCAGCTTGTCGGCGCCATTGCCGACCCAGGTGCGTACCACGGCCTCATCGGCCTCGGCCAGACCCAGATCCGCCAGGGTACGGTTGACCGCCAGCGCCAGCTGGGGAGCGCTGTCGATCAGGGTGCCGTCGAGGTCGAACAGCACCAGGTCAAAGGGACGCTCAACGGACATGGGACAGCTCCGCCCGCATCTCGTCGATCACCGCCTTGTAGTCCGGCTTGCCGAAGATGGCGGAGCCCGCCACGAACATGTCCGCACCGGCGGCCGCGATCTCGCGGATGTTCTCGACCTTGACGCCACCGTCGATCTCCAGACGGATGTCGCGGCCGCTCTCGTCGATCAGACGGCGCACCTGGCGCAGCTTGGCGAGGGTACCGGGGATGAAGCTCTGACCACCGAAGCCCGGGTTGACCGACATCAGCAGGATCACGTCCAGCTTGTCCATCACGTAGTCGAGGCAGGTGAGCGGCGTGGCGGGGTTCAGCACCAGACCGGCCTGGCAGCCCTGCTCCTTGATGAGACCCAGGGTGCGATCCACGTGATCGGAGGCTTCCGGGTGGAAGGTGATCAGATTGGCACCCGCCTTGACGAAGTCGGGCACGATGCGATCCACCGGCTTGACCATGAGGTGCACGTCGATGGGGGCCTGGATGCCGTAGTCGCGCAGGGCCTGGCACACCATGGGGCCTATGGTCAGGTTGGGGACATAATGGTTGTCCATCACGTCGAAGTGAACCACGTCGGCTCCGGCGGCCAGCACTTTGGCCACGTCCTCGCCCAGGCGGGCAAAGTCGGCGGAGAGGATAGAGGGGGCAATCAGAAAGTCTTTCATCAGCGTCATCCATTGGCAGCGTGGCAGAAAAAACGGCGCAATTTTATCGCAAAAGGGCGATGAAAACGACCCGCATCTACAACGGAAACAGGCCTCCGTGCTTGCCGCCGGCAGACAGGGCCCACGAATGAGGCAGACAACGCCCCTGCCGCACAAACCCCATCCCCGCCCGCGCCACCGATACGACAACGGTCCCCGCAGGGACCGTTGATGACTCAACCGACGACGACCAGCTCCGCCTCGCCGGGATAATAGCCCTGCTCGGGCTCGATGCCGGGAGGATAGAGCGCCAGCAACTCGGCCACCTTGTTGCGCCCGCCGCCGTTGCGGCTGATGGTGCGCTTGACCAGGATCTCGTCGAGCCGGGCCCCGCGATAGAGCTCCCGGGTCAGTTCGATGTCGTGGTTGCTGATGAGCACCGGCACCCCCTTGTGGGCGGCGGTATGGCGTGCCAGCCGGGCCAGCAGGGCCTGATCGTCCAGGGTAAAGCCGCCCGCCGAGTAGGTGGTGAAACTCGCCGTGGTGGAGAGGGGGGCATAGGGGGGATCGCAGTAGATCACCCAGTCTTCCTCGGCGCGCGCCATGGCATCGGCATAGCTCTCGCAGATGAAGGTCGCCTTCTGCGCCTTCTCGGCGAAGGCCCACAGCTCCTTCTCCGGGAAGTAGGGCTTCTTGTAGGAACCGAAAGGAACGTTGAACCCGCCTTTCTTGTTGTAACGGCACAAGCCGTTGAAACCGTGCCGATTCAGGAACAGGAACAACTGGGCACGCTCGAACCCGGCCTCGGCCTGGTTGAACTGGGTGCGCAGACGGTAGTAGGCGGTCTTGTGGTTGTGCTCGGCCACGAAGAGCTTGCGCGCCTCGGCGATGAAGCGGTCAGGCTGCTCCTTGAGATGGTTGTAGAGACCGATGAGATCCGGATTGATGTCGTTGAGCACATAGGCATCGTAATCCGTGTTGAGGAACACGGATCCCGCCCCGACGAAGGGCTCCAGCAACACACGCCCGGCCGGCAAGCGCTCGGCGATCTCTTCGACCAGGGAGTATTTTCCCCCGGCCCATTTTAAAAACGCGCGTGTTTTTTTCATGGATATCCGGTGTTGACAAGGCAATGCCCAAAAAAGGGGGGTGATTCTACCCCCTTCTCCGGGCGGCTGGCTATTGCTTCAGTTCTTTTTGTATCTGGGCAAATGACTTGGGCCAGGGTTGTCCCTTCAGCAAGGCGGGGGTGAGTTTGCGAATAGCCGCCTTGGCCTGGGTGCTGCTGGCGTAGTCTCCCTGTACCACCACATACCAGGGACTGCCACGGAAACTCGTCTTGTAGACCCAGACCTTGCCCGCCAGCCCGTGTTCCGCCACGAAGCTGTCGACGGCCTTGGTGTTGCTCGCCCCCATCAGCTGAATGCTGTAGTGACTCTTCGACTTCTGGTTGAGGGTCGCGACCGGCGTCAACGCCACTCTGGGGGCCGGCGCCGCAGCCGTCGTGCCGGAAGCTGGCTTGGCCACACTCCCCTGCTCGGCCGGTTTGGCTGGCGGCGTGCTGCCTTGCGCCTTGGTCTGCGCATTGGTCTGCGTCGTCTGGGTCGGCACCGCCCGGGAGCCCCCCATCAGCTCGTCCACCACCGTCGTGGGCAGGGCGCCGCTGACGCTGGGCTGCTTCATCAGTTTCTCGACCACTTCGTCGGAGATAACCACACGGCGCCCCTCGTAGTTGGTCGATTCCGTGGTGACCGTCTCGCTCTCGACCTTCTTGGGCAAAGGCTTGGCATCGGACTGCCAATCCCGGGCGACCTGATTGCTTGTCGAGATGCCGGTGCTGGCGCCGCTCTCCTGGGTGCCTTGGGCTGCACTCGCCGTGCCGACGTTCAGCGGATCCGTCGTGACGGGGTCGGGCAACGCCATCCCCTGGGACGATTCCTGGGTGTCATCCTTGCTCCCTTCATCGAACAGGGGCAGGTAACTCAGGGCCAGCAAGCCGGCCGCCACCAGGGCAAGCACGGTCGCCATCTTCTTGACGGGCAATGGGGCCGGACGTTTCTTGGGCCTTCTGTCGGTCATGATATCCTCCAGTAACTGCATGATGGCGGAAGGGTGTCCGCCCGCCCCACTCAGGATCTCTTCCACTTTCGGCTTGGGCAAGAGGGCCGTCGGTATCTTGAGCTCCTTGGCCTTTTCATACAAGAAGATGCGCTGCTCCGGCGCGCTCAGTGGCAGGACCTCCAGCTCGAGGGCGGGCATGGCTCGCCCCTTGAGGCCGCTCTTCTGGGTGCGACACCAGTCGTCACCGCCGGAGAGCAGGATAGCCAGTTTATGGGGAGAAGCCAGGGTGTCATTGTGACGACAGAGCGCCCACAACTCCCCCACCAGCTCGGCAGGCAGCGTGTCGGCGCGCTCGATGATGAGCAGCAAGCTGGCGGGCTTGTCGCCCAGCATGCGGAAGAAGCTGTCGGCCAGCGCGTCCTGAGGATTGAACAGGGGACGCACCACCACCTGCTGCAGCAGCAGCTGGCGCACATCCGCCATCTTCATGGCAGGGCTGCCGATGAGGCTGGCCACGCGCACCGACTCGGGCAGCTGGGCAAGCAGTGACTCGCAGAGCGTGCCACGACCGCTACCCGGTTTGCCAGAGAGGAAGATAAAGGGGTGATTGAACTCAATCAGGTGCAGCAGCCGGTCGACCAGCTGCCGCTGGGAGGGCAGTTTGAGCAGTTTGTTAGTGGTCACGACCAGACTCGATCACAGCCATCAATTGCGCATCTGTCACATCGGCCACGACCTGGGCACGTCCGATCCCGACCGGCAACACCAGTCGCAGCTTGCCTTCCAGCACCTTCTTGTCGCGGCGCATATGGCGAATGAAGGCGGCAAAGTCCATCTCGGTCGGCGCCGTCACCGGCAGATTGGCCGCCAGCAGCAGGGCGCGGACCCGCGCCACTTCCTCTGCGGTCATGTCGCCACGGGCCAGGGCCGTGTCCGCCGCCAGCATGGTGCCCGCCGCCACGGCTTCGCCGTGCAGCCAGTTGCCATAACCCTGCTCTGCCTCAATGGCATGACCAAAGGTATGGCCCAGATTCAGCAGGGCGCGCACCCCCTGCTCGGTCTCGTCCTGCCCGACCACCTCGGCCTTGATCTCGCAGCAACGGCGAATGGCGTAGGAGAGTGCATCGGCATCGAGCTCTTGCAGGCGCGTCATGTTGGCTTCGAGCCAGGAGAAGAAGGGCTCATCCCAGATGATGCCGTACTTGATCACCTCGGCCATGCCGGCGGCAAACTCACGGGCCGGCAATGTCTTGAGGCAGTCGGTGTCGATGATCACATGCTTGGGCTGATAGAAGGCGCCCACCATGTTTTTGCCGAGGGGATGGTTGACGGCGGTCTTGCCGCCGACGGAAGAGTCGACCTGGGAGAGCAGCGTGGTCGGCACCTGGATAAACGGAATGCCTCGTTGATAACTTGCCGCAGCAAAGCCCACAACGTCGCCTATCACGCCGCCCCCCAGAGCGATGAGGGTGGTGTCACGGCCATGGCTGGTTTCCAGCAGAGCGGACATGATCCGCTCGAAGGTCGCCAGAGTCTTGTAGGCCTCGCCGTCCGGCAGTATCAGGTGTTCCACCTGAAAGCCGGGCAGCAACTGGATGATCTGCTCGAGATACAAGGGCGCGACCACGGTGTTGGTCACTATCATGACCCGCTTGCCCCTGATCGTCTGCGCCAGTACCTCGGGACGTTGCAACAGACCAGCAGCTATCTCAATCGGGTAGCTGCGTTCACCCAGTTCGACCTTCAACCTTTCCATGGACGTCCTCTAATGGATTACATGCCGATCAACTTGACGATTTGATTGGCGACAACTTTTGCACTCTGATCATCTGTCTGGATGACAAAGTCGGCGACTTCTTCATACAGGGCGTTGCGCTCGAGAGCCAGACGCTCCAGCACTTCCCGGGGCGGCTCTTCGGTTTGCAACAGGGGGCGACGCTTGTCTCTCTGGGTCCGCGCCAATTGCTTTTCAATGGTGGTTTCGAGGTAGACAACGATGCCACGGGCAGAGAGCTTGTTGCGGGTCTCGCGGCTCTTGATGGCACCGCCACCCGTTGCCAGCACGATACCCTGATGCTCGGCAAGTTCACCGATCACCTTCTCTTCGCGGATCCGGAAACCCTCTTCACCCTCAACATCGAACACCCAGCCGATATCGGCACCACTGCGGCGCTCAATTTCATGATCCGAGTCGAAAAACTCCATGTGCAGTTGTTCTGCCAGATGTCTACCTATGGTGCTCTTGCCCGCACCCATGGGACCTATCAGGAAAATATTGCGTTTCTCAGCCATGTCTTTTCGTTAGTAATTACAAACTGTATGGCCCCGGTAAACTCTCGACCGGGGTACCTATGAACCTTATCTTGCGATGGATCAGGAGGGGGATTATCTCAATAGAAACCAGGACTGGCAACCGCAGCCCTTACGCCCCAGCCTCATCGGGGCGTAAGGTTATATGTGTTTTGCTCTCACATGTAAAGTTTTCAGAGGGCGTCGGTGACTATCCTCGGCGTCACGAAAATCAGCAGTTCACGCTTCTTGTTTTCATTGGTGGTTTTCTTGAACAGATAGCCAAGGCCGGGGATGTCGCCCAGCAGCGGCACCTTGCTGACGTCGCTCTTGATGGTCTGCTGATAGATGCCCCCCAGCACCAGGGTCTCGCCATTGTTGACCAGCACCTGGGTGGTGATCGACTGGGCGTTGATGGAAACCGCATCTCCGGTACCCGTTGGCACGGTTTCCCCCTTGGTATCCTGGGTCACGGTCAAGTCGAGGATGACCCTGTTGTCCGGGGTGATCTGCGGAGTGACCTTGAGACTCAAGACCGCCTTCTTGAAGGTGACCGAGGTCGCCCCGCTGGAAGAAGACTCCACATAGGGGATCTCGGTCCCCTGCTCGATAAGGGCCGGCTTCTGGTTGGCGGTGGTGACCCTGGGACTTGCAATGATCTCGGCCTTGCTCTCCTTCTCGAGGGCGGAGAGTTCAAGGTCCAGCAGGGTACCATTGGCCAGACGGGCGACCTGGAACGCCAGGGTGCCGGCGGCATTGGTCACCGGCAGGTTGACGTTGAGCCTGTCCTCCACGCCGGGACGGGTGATGGTGGAGCTGCCGTCATTGTTGCCAGCGCCGTCATTCCCCTCTATGGTGCCCGAGGTGCCGTTGCCGTGGCCGTCCGTCTTGGTCACGCCCCAGCGCACCCCCAGCGCCTCGTCGAAGCCGTCGTCTATGGTCACCATGCGCGCCTCGATCACCACCTGCTTGACCGGGATGTCGAGGATGTCCAGCATCCGTTTGACGTTGCCGATGACGTCCGCAGTGTCCTTGACCACCAGCACGTTGGTACGCTCATCCACACTCACCGCACCTCTGGGAGAGAGCAGCTTGGTGCTCTCGGAGGAGAGCAGGGCGGCCACTTCGGATGCCTTGGCATAGTTGATCTGCAGGTATTCGGTGTAGAGCGGCGCGAGATCGGCCACCTGGTTGCGGCTCTCCAGCTGCTGCTTCTCGCGGGCAGCGATCTCGTCTGCCGGTGCCACCAGCAGGATGTTGTTGTCCAGCCGCTTGTCCAGCCCCCTCACCTTGAGGATGATGTCCAGCGCCTGCTCCCAGGGCACGCCGTCGAGACGCAAGGTGATGTTGCCGGAGACGGAGTCTGTGGTCACCAGGTTGAGATTGTTGAAATCGGCGATGATTTGCAACACGGTTCTCACCGGAATATCCTGGAAGTTGAGCGAAATCGGCTTGCCCTGATACTGCCTGGCCGCCGTGGTGGCCACCCGCTTCTTCACCTCGATGATGAACATCTTGTCGGCCTGATCGTAACGGTAATCGAACTGGCCGTTGACCGAGAGTTCAAACAGGGTGTCGCTGCCCTGGCGGAACACCTCCACCTGGGAGACCGGGGTGGCAAAGTCCTGCACATTGATGAGATTGAGCTGATCGTCCGGCACCCGGGTGCCGTGGAACTTGGCAAACACCTTCTGACCGCGGCTGCTGACGTCCACGGCGGCCGAGCTGTTGTCCAGGGTCACGAGGAACTCCCCCTGCCCCTCCTTGCCACGACGAAAATCAACGCCCTTGACCGAGTTGAAATAGGCGCCTCCCGTGCTGGCGGGCGAGACGGACAGCACGGGCTTGCTGGCAGCGGCAGGAGCCGGCACCACGGCCGGGGTCTGTGCTACAGCAGGTTGTGCCTGATACTGGGCCTGGTTCTGGGCGACCCGCTGGGTGTCGATCAACGCGGATTGGGTCACCGGCTGACTTCTGACAAGCGCAGACTGGCTGGTGGCTACAGGGGTGTCCGCAGAAGCTACCGGCTGACCGGCCTTCTCCCCCAGCGACACCAGCAGTTTGTTACCCTGCTGATGAACCTGATAAGGGGTCAGCTGATCGAGCGCTATCCTGATGTCGAGCCCCTGCCCCTTTCCCTCGACCTTGAGATTGTTCACCCCTTGTTGCTTGATGGGCAGCGGGTTGACCGTCAATGCCCCGACCGCTCCGGGCACATGCAACAGCAGCTGATTGGGTTCATACGATAGCCTGTCGGTAAAACCGCTCACGGGCTCGCTGAAACTGAGCTCCAGCAAGAGCTGATCGGCCAGCAGGGGGTTCACCTTGACCTCCTGCAACGCGGGTACCGCCCATACCTGAGTGCATCCGCCCAGACACAACAGCGCCACACCGGTCATCCTTCTTATTGTTGTTCTCATCTCTGCTCATCCCTGATCATAGTTTTGCGTCGAGATTGGCCATGGCCAGCTGGGTTTCTCGGGTGACCCAGCATCCTTTGCCATCCGGTACTGTCTCCATCAAGTCAACATGCGTATTCGTTATCTTGATGACTCTCCCCTGATCCAGCCCCATATGCTGATTGAGCCCGACACGCACGGCCTGCCCGTCCGGGGTATTGATCAATGCCCATAGCTGCCCTTGCTTGCCGATGGATCCCTTCATGCTCAGGCTGGCCAGCGAATAACGTTCCAGCACTTCCTTCTCCCGATTGGCCACTATCTGGGCACAATCAGGCTTGGCCTTGGCATCCATCCTGGAGCTGGTCTCCGGCTGGGGGGCAATGAAGGGGCTTCGCTGATCGTTGCGCTGATAGGCCATGGGCGAGAACGGCTTTATCTCCGGCAAGGGTTCGATCGGAATGGGCTTCCTTGCCTTGGTCTGTCTGACGTATTCATCCATGTCCTCCTGCCCGCCGCAAGCCGTCAACAACAGCGCCGACAAGAGGAGTGCGCTCACTCTCATGCTCATGGCTTCTGCTCCACGCTTTTACCGTTGTATTTGTAGGTTTTGGCCTGCATGGACATGCCGATCACGTCGTCCTGTCCCTTGCCCTGACTGAGCTGAAACGAATCCAGGATCACGATGCGCGGCAACGCGGCCATGTCCGCCGTGAACTTGCCGAGCTCGTGATAGGTGCCCACCACTTCGATACGCATGGGCAACTCGGTCGAAAATTCATGCTTGATCTCCGGCTCCCAGTTGATCCTGTTCAATGTGAGACCGTTGTCGGTGGCAATGAAACTGATGTCATCCAGCAATCCAGCCACTTCATGGGTGTTGGGCAACTGTTTGAGCTGGGCGTCCACCAGATGCTCCAACTGCACCATCTGCTTCCTGTATGCCTCCAGATTGGCGGCCAGCATCGCCTTGCTCTCGAATTGGGCTTTTAGCGACGTTTCTTTTTCCGCCTCCTGGTTCAAGGCAGTCAGGGAACTGGCAATCACATAGTAGTAAATAGCCCCTCCCAGCAGCGCACAGCAGAAGAAAATGAACACGCCCTGGGCGACCCTGGGCCAGCGCGCGATGTCATTGAGTTCCAGTTGGTTGAACTGCTGCAGATTCATTTTTGCCCCTTAGCCGCGCTCGGCATCGTCGTGGCAATCTGGAACATCATGGAGAACTGGCTCAGCGCGATGGGGGCCACCTCCGCCGTGAAGATGGTGCTGAGCTGCGATTGCATCAGCCAGCCCGAACCATCGATGCGCCTCATCATGTTGGCCACCCTGCCATAGGCTTCGGTCTTGCCCATGACATCTATCCTGTTGCTTTGCAGGGCGAGGGTATCAAGGTAGACGCCGTTGGGCACCAAGACGGGCAACTGGTTGAAGAGACGCACCGGGATGTTGCGACGTGTCTGCAACTGCTCGATGAGCTGCATGCGATCGAGCAGCTCCTTGCGCCGCTCCTTGAGCAGCCGGATTTCGCCGAGCTGGGTGTCCAGCATCGCCATCTCCTGCAACAACCGCTGGTTGCGCTGCTGCTGATTCCCAATCTGCTGCTGGACCAGCCAGTCGGCGGCAAAGGCGATCGCGGCGGTCCCGGCCAGGAAAAGGCCGAACACGATGCCAAACTGCTTCTTCTGGCGCTGGGCCCTGGCCACCCGCCAGGGCAGGAGGTTTATATTTGACATGGTGTGAAGCTCCGCAGTGCCAGCCCGAGTGCCGTCATGTACTTGGCCCCGTGGGCCTGATCCCCTTCTCCCTTGGGTTTGCCAAAGAGCACAAAGGGATCGGGATGCAGCACTTCACAGTTGAGCTCGCTGCCTAGCTGTGCGGCGAGACCGGGCAGCAGACTCCCCCCTCCCGTCAGCACCAGCCTGGAGAGCTCCTTGTTGCCCGATGAGCTGCAAAACAGCTGCACATTGCGCTTGATTTGCAGCACCAGGGTAGCGATATGCGGCAAGAGCACATCCACCTCGTAATCCACGGGCAGGGAGCCCTGGATCTTGGCCTGTTCCGCCTCCTCCAGACTCATGCTGTAGAACGAGGCCAGGGCCTGGCTGTATTGATCGCCACCGAAATTCTGCAGGCGGGAATAGATCACCTGCCCCCTGAGCAGAGCGGCAAAGGTCATGGCAGTGGCACCGATGTCGACGATGCCGACCGGGGTCTCCCACGTCTGCAGCTCGGGCAGGCAGGCCAGCACGGCACGCCCGAGGGCGTGGGACCCCACATCCACCACCATGGTACTCATGTCCGCCTCGGCCAGGGCGCTGACCCGGCCGTTGACGCTCTCGGTACGCGCCGCGCTCAGCAAGACTTCCTGACGGCTGTTGTCGGCGGTCATGCCGAGGATCTCGAAATCCAGGCTGACTTCGTCGAGAGGAAACGGAATGATCTGCTCCGCCTCCAGGTAAACCTGACTCTCCAGCTCATTCTCGTTGATGCCGGTGTCGACCTGGATGATTTTGGTGATGACATTGGAGCCCGTCACGGCCGTGGCCACGTGCTGGCAATCCCCTTGCACCAGTCGCCTGAGCGACTTGAGGGACTGACCGACCCGTTCAATGTCCTGCAGTTGATAGTCGACCAGGGTGCCCCTGGGCATGGGGATCTCGGCAACCGAGCCCAGATGCACCTTGCCGGGACGTCCGCTGATGGTGACGGCCTTGATGGTTTGACTGCCAAAATCAATACCCGCCAAGGAGAGGAGGGATCCTTTACTTAGTAGCCCAAACATATACACATCCATGCGTTATTGGGTTTTCGGACTTATTGTAGGACAGCGCGTCGCTGCCTGATGTTTTAACTCAATATAATGCCCTATCTATCAATGTCATAAAGTTTATGTCAAAAGTTGACCGCCCTCTCCTTTCGCCCTCGATCGCGGCCCCTTGGTAATTGCGTCATGGAGTGCTACCCTCCCGCCTCTTCTCGAGGCCCCTCGTCCACATACAGGAAAACCTCGAATCCGCGAGGGTAAAAAGGCTATACTCTGCGCCCGTTGGCTAATTTTAAGACGATTGGTAGTTCTTCCATGCTGAAATGGCTCGTTCGCCTGTTTATTGTCATGATGCTGGGTGCAGTGCTGGGTGTTGCCAGCCTCATCGGCATCTACTTCTACATCAAGCCCCAGTTGCCGGATGTGAGCGCCCTGCGCGATGTCAAACTGGCTACCCCCATGAAGGTCTATAGCCGGGACGGGGAACTTATCTCCCAGTTTGGCGAAATTCGTCGCATCCCCCTGCGACTGGATGAAATCCCCCAGTCCATGATCGATGCCGTGCTCGCCACCGAGGATGCCCGTTTCTATGAACACCCGGGCATAGATCCCATCGGCATCATCCGTGCCGCGACCGTCTGGGCCGTGTCCGGTCAGGCACGTCAGGGGGCCAGTACCATCACCCAGCAGGTGGCCCGCAACTTCTTCCTGAGCAACGAGAAGACCCTGGTGCGCAAGATCAAGGAAGTGTTCCTCGCCTGGCGCATCGAGCAGAACCTCTCAAAGGACGAGATCCTCACGCTCTACCTCAACAAGATCCCCCTCGGCTACCGGGCTTTCGGGGTCGGCGCCGCCGCCCAGGTCTACTTCGGCAAGGATGTCAAGGATCTGACCCTGGACGAGATCGCCATCATCGCGGGTCTACCCAAGGCCCCTTCCATGCTGAACCCCATCCGTTCCCCGGAGCGGGCCTTCGCACGCCGCAACGTGGTGCTGGGCCGCATGCTGGAGACCGGCAAGATCACCCAGGCCCAGTTTGACGAAGCCTCCAAGATGCCGGTCAAGGCTCGCTACCACGGCGCTGAAACCACGCTGAACGCCCCTTATCTGAGCGAGATGGTGCGCCAGAAGATGGTGGAGCAGTTTGGTGAAGATGCCTACACCATGGGGCTGCACGTCTATACCACCGTCACCGCCAAGCGCCAGCGCGCCGCTCGTCAGGCACTGCTCGACGGCGTCTTCGACTACGATGTCCGTCACGGTTATCGCGGCCCGACCGCCCTGCTGTGGAAGGCCGGTGAAACGCCCTGGGATTACGACCAGATCATGGCCCATCTGAGCAAACAGCCGAGCTATCAGCCGCTGATGGCCGCCGTGGTCACCAAACTCGGCGACCGGAGCGCCACCCTGGTGCTGCGCAATGGCAAGCAGGCCGAGCTGGGCTGGGATGGCATCAAGTGGGCGCGCGCCTTCATCACTGACGATCGCCAGGGCTTTGCCCCGAAATCGGCGCGGGACGTGCTCAAGGTCGGTGCCCAGATCTGGGTGAGAGAGAAAGGGGAAGCGCTGATGCTCTCCCAGATCCCCGATGTCAACGCCGCCCTGGTCGCCATGAATCCGCAGGATGGTGCCATCGAAGCCCTGGTCGGCGGCTTCAGCTTCGAGATATCCAAGTTCAACCGGGTGGACCAGGCGCGCCGCCAGGTCGGCTCCAACATCAAACCCTTCCTCTATGCTACCGCGCTGGAGCAGGGGTACACCCTGGCCTCCCTCATCAACGATGCGCCGATCAACCAGTGGGATCCCGCCAAGGGCCCCATGTGGCAGCCCAAGAACTCACCGGCCATCTATGAGGGGCCGACCACACTGCGCCTTGGCCTCGCCAAGTCCAAGAACGTCATGTCGGTCCGGCTGATGCGCGCCATCGGGCTGGACACCTATATCGACGGCCTGACCCGCTTCGGCTTTGCCCGCGACAACATCTCCGCCAACGAATCCCTGGCCCTCGGCGCCGCCGAGTTCACTCCGATGGAAGTGGTGCGCGGCTACTCGGTGCTGGCCAATGGCGGCTTCCAGGTCACCCCCTACTTCATCACCTCGGTGACCGACAGCTTCGGTACCCCTCTGTTTGAGGCCAATCCGGCCGCCGCCTGCCGCGATTGCGGCGTGCTGGCCGCCGCCGGCCTCGACAGCGCCGATGCCTATGCCAATACCGCGCCTGACTGGCAGGCCCAGTGCCCGATCGATCCCGTCGTGCCCAACAACATGGCACCGCAGACCATCAGTGCCCAGAGCGCCTTCCTGATCACCGACACCCTGACCACCGCCATCTGGGGTGGCAATGGCTGGCGTGGCACCGGCTGGCGTGCAGCGCGTGACCTCAAGCGCCACGACATTTCGGGCAAGACAGGGACGACCAACGAGTCCCGTGACGCCTGGTTCTCCGGCTATACCCCGAACCTGGTGGCTACCTCCTGGATCGGGTTTGACAACCACCAGCGCGGCCTGGGTCGTGGCGAGTTCGGTGGCGGTGCAGCCCAACCCATCTGGATCGACTTCATGAAGACGGCCCTGCAACAGATACCGGAGCGCAAGATGCCGGTGCCCGAGGGGATCATGCAGGTACGCATCGATCGCGAGACAGGTCTGCTGACCAATCGCACCGATGGCAGCACCACAGAGGAGTTCTTCAAGGAAGGTAGCGAGCCGACCCGTTACGCGAGCCAGCTATCAGATGGCAACCAGGTGTACGGCGGCGACGGTCTGGCCACCGATGGTCCCGTCTCGACCGACGACATCTTCTAATACAGCAAACGAAAAAACCGGCGCCCTGGCGCCGGTTTTCTTTTGTGGTGCCTGGCGGCGTTCGCTCAGCCCAGCAGGCTCGTTATCAGGCTCGAGATCCGGGCAGCCAGCTCGTTGAAACAGGGGCGGCGCACCGAGTAGTGACGATAGAGCAGAGAGATGGTGCGTCCCGGCACGGGGTCAACCACGGGGCGATAGCTGACGCCCCCCTCCTCCGGGTTGGCGGGCACGGCGAGCCTAGGCACCAGCGTCATGCCGCTGCCGGCCGCCACCATGTTGCGCAGCGTCTCCAGACTGGTGCCCTTGAAGCGCTGATCCTCGCCGATGCCGGCGGCAAAGCAGAATCCCATCGCCTGGTCCCGCAGACAGTGGCCATCGGCCAGCATCAGCAGTTTCTTGCCCTTGAGGTTGTGCAGGGGGACCGCCCTGGCGCTGGCCTCGGGGTGGTGCTGCGGAACCGCGAGCCACATGGGCTCCTGATAGAGGGGAATGGCGCCAAAGCCCTCCATTCCCTCCAGTTCGGCGAGCACGAGGCAATCCAGCTCCCCCTCCTCCAGCCGTTTGAGCAGCACCTGGGTCTGCTCTTCGTAGAGGTAGAACTCCAGCTTGGGAAAATGTTCGCGCAGATCCTGAATGATATGGGGCAGCAGATAGGGCCCCACGGTGGGAATGAAACCGATGTGGATCTCGCCGGACATGGGCTCGGCGAAGTGCTGGCCTATGCTCTTGAGCTCGCGCACCTCTTTAAGCACCTTGCGGGCCTGGCTGGCCATGGCGTCGCCGGCCGGGGTGAACAACACCTTGCGGGAGGTACGTTCGATGAGGATCACCCCCAGTTCATCTTCCAGCTTGCGCAGCTGGCCGCTCAGGGTCGGCTGGCTGACGAAGCAGCGCTCCGCCGCCTTGCGAAAGTGTTTCTCCTCTTCCAGCGCTACCAGGTACTCGAGATCGCGAAGGTTCATAGGTACTGCATCCTGCCAATCAATGAGGCCGATAGCATGCACAAGAATGGTGAGGGGAACAAGGGAGGCTCGTTGGCTGGCGCGCATTGCGCAGATTATCAGCAATCGGGCCGCCACGGCGAGAGGACAGTGGCGGCCGGGGGATCAACCCGCCATCAGGGAAGCGAGATGATCCACAAAGGCGGTCGGCTCCCCCAGGAAGGTGGAGACGGAGACGGGCAGCAGGCTCCCCCCCCGCATCAGCCCCAGGGTCGGGAATCCCTGACCGCCGAGCCGCTGCAACCAGGCCTGGCTTGTGGCAAGGTGGCCGGAAAGATCGACCCGGCCAAAGGCCAGGGCGAATGCCTCCGGTGTCACCCCCTGCTCCAGCGCGAGCGCCGCCAGCCGCGTCGGGGAACCGACCCACTCCCCATCCCGGTAGTGGGTCTCCTGGATGCGGTGCAACAAGGTAAGGCCGTCGCCACCAAGCTCGCTCACGGCCAGAACGGCGCGAATGGGCGGCTCGGAGTCGAGGAGCCGCGATTCATCGAGCAGAAGCTCGTCGAAGTAGGGCTTCCCAAAGGGCTGGCCAGTCAGTGCGTGGATGCGCTCGTCATGGGGACGGACATAGTCCCGCAGCGCCTGGCCCATCCGCTGGCGCCGTGCCCCCAGCCAGAGGCCGCCCGCATGCAGGGCGATTCGCAGATCCGGGATCCCGGCCGCGGCCTGCAGCAGGGGGGCGGCGCCGTAGCACCAGCCACACAGGGGGTCATACACGTAATGCAGGGTGGTGTCGTTCATCGGTTTGCTCCGGACAGATTGCATGAAAAAAACCGGGCAGCCTCTGCCCGGAAAAACACAGGGATAAGGGCTTGGCCCATCACCATTTCATCTCGCCCGTGTTGACCTTGGCACCGATGGCCAGGCCGTCGTCCACCGGCAGGGAGGGGTAGGCTTGCTTCAGCGCATCGATCAGCGGCCCGGACCCCTTGGTGCTCGCCAGCGCCTGCTCAAAGCGCAGGACATAGTCACGGGTGAAGGCCACAGCCTGGGTCCCCTTGGGGGCCTCTCCCAGGAAATGGCCGGGAATGACCCGCTCAGGCTTGAGGGCCAGCATGCTATCCAGGGCCTTCACCCACTCGGTCCGCGCCGCCTTGCTCTGGCTGTCCGCCATCCAGACATGCACGCCGCTGTAAACCGGCACGCCGCCAAACGCCGTCTTGATGGCCGGCGCCCAGAGGTAGGCATTGGGCGTGTTCATCTCCTTGATCTCGATCCGCTCCCCCTCCAGGGTGAGGTGGCTGGCGGTCATCACCTGCGGCACTATCAGGGTCTTGGGTGCCTGTTTACCCAGGATGGGGCCCCAGTACGCCAGCTTGGCATCCTTGGTCTGCTTGATGTGATCCACCACGTGCTGGCTGGCCAGTACCTTCACGTCCGGGAAGGCGGCCTTGATGGGCTCCAGCCCGAAGTAGAAATCGGGATCCCCGCCGCTGATGTAGACGGTGGTCAGTTTCTTGCCGCTCTGCTTGATCAGCTCCACCAGCGCCTGGCCGTCGTTGACCCCGAACTGGGCGTCGATGAGGATGGCCTCCTTCTCGCCACTCACCAGCTCGGAGGAGACCGGGAAGATGGCCTTGTCGCCGGGGTTGTAGAGGGTCACGGTCAGGGGCGCCGCCAGGGCGGTGCCCGCAATCAGGGTGGTGGCCAGGGTCAGGGTGCGCAGTGCTGTGTGCATGGTATCTGTCTCGTCAGGTCGTGTGTTCATGGAATGGATACAGTTTATTGCAATACTTTTAGCGCAAATACCGCATAATAAGCGCATCACTGTTGCACAAATCGAGCATATAGAGGCATGCATGGATAGGTTGACCGCATTGCGGGTCTTCGTCTGCGTGGTCGAGCAGGGCAGCCTGAGCGGGGCAGGCGAAAAGCTGGAGATGTCTCGCGCCATGGTCTCGCGCTACCTGGCCGAGCTGGAGCGCTGGATGGGAGCCCGCCTGCTGCACCGCACCACCCGCAGGCTGAGCCTGACCGGCCCGGGGGAAGAGGCGCTTAACCGTGCCAGGGCCATGCTGGCACTGGGGGATGAGATGGAACAGCTGGCCGTGCGCGGCGACGACGCCCCCAAGGGACAGCTGCGCGTCACCAGCAGCTACTCCCTCTCCGACGCCCTGCTGGTCAAGGCGGCAAACGACTATCTGGGCCGCTACCCCGGTACGGCGATCGACATCCTGCTGCTGGACAGGACGGTCAACCTGGTGGAAGAGCGGATCGATCTCGCCCTGCGCATCACCAACGATCTCGATCCCAACCTGGTGGCACGCCGTCTCGGCACTTGCCACTCCGTGGTCTGTGCCAGCCCCGCCTACCTGGCCCGCCATGCACCGCCTCAGCAGGTGCAGGATCTGGCGCTGCACAACTGCCTGACCTACACCTACTTCGGCAAGAGCCTGTGGGAGTTTCAGGGGCCACATGGCCCCGAGTCAGTGCCGGTGAGCGGCAACCTCAGCGCCAACATTTCCAATCTGCTGCTCTCGGCCACCCTGGACGGGGCGGGGATCAGCCTGCAGCCCCGCTACTCGGTACAAGCCCATCTGGAGAGCGGCGCCCTGGTGCCCCTGTTGAGTCAGTGGCAACCCAAGCGGCTCGGCGTCTACGCCGTCTACGGTACCCGCAAGCAGATGTCCCCCCTGCTGCGCAGCTTCCTCGACTTTCTCGTCGCCCGGATGGCGGACGACCCTCTGTGGCAGGAGCAGTGAGTGCCCATGAAAAAGGGGCCCCACGGCCCCTTGCTCTTTGGATGACGAATCAGGCTTCGAAGCCAAACTCCCTGGGCGGTTCGCCCTCGGCACTCCCCTGCTCCTCCAGATAGATGTCGCGATAGGCGGCATAGATGGAGTAGTTGATGGCGGGCAGCACCACCAGCAGGCCCACCAGCATCAGGAGCGCCCCGAAGAAGATCAGCACGGCCCCGAGCAGCCCCCACCAGAGGAAGGGCCACATGTTGCACAGGCACCCCTTGAAGCTGAGTCTGGCCGCCTGCAAGACGCCGACCCCGTGGAAGAAGATCAGGGCGGGGGCGAAGGTGATGGCCATCAGCACGGGCACCAGCAGGGCCAGCCCCAGCAGCAGGCAGAGCAGGAAGCCCTGTGCCTGGCCGGGGGTCAGACTCAGGGTCTCCGGATCCTGGGACAGCAGGCCGGTCAACCCCCACAGATGCAACAGGAAGGCGCAGATCATCAGGATCCCCATGAACAGGGCGAGCACCAGCAGGCCGCCCAGCATCAGCGGGGTCAGCCGCTGACGGAAACCGGCGAAGAAATCGGCAAACTGCAGCGCGCCCCCCTGGTATCCCCGATGCGCCACCGCCACCCAGCCCGCGCCCCACACCATATAGAGCAACTGGGAGATGAATCCCCCTGCCGGCAGTTGGTCCAGCAGCATGCCCACCAGAAACCAGACCACTATCATGGCCACACTGGCCCCCATCCCCTTGTTGAAGATGTCGAATCCCGTGCGGACCCAGATCCAGCCCTGTCCGATGGAGTGGCGCTTGGGTTCGCGGCGCAGGACGCTGTCACTTTGCATCATTGACCTCGTAGAAAAATAGGAGCGGGGAAACCTCGCATCAGGGCACGCTCACCGTGACCATGATGGTTCCCGTGTAGGCACCGGTACGCACCACCTGGCCCGGCAACCGGGTCGGATAGAGCCTCACCCTGTAACGGGTGTCCTGGGTAGCCGCCGAGTAGGGTACCGCGATGGCGGTATCGAATGGAATAGGGGTCAGGGTATCCTGCGCCACCATGCCCACCCCCACGCCGGCCAGGCTGGTGGTGACGAAACGGTTCTGGCTGCTGAGCGCCCCCCCGAAGCTGTAGCTCAGCGGCACCACGTAGTCGCTCGGGATCTGGCTGCAGGTCACGCTCACGTCGACGCTGCGGGGTGCATACCCCCTGGGAATGTCCCCTTCGACGAAGGCGCTCTGGGCCACGGCGCCGAGATCGATGGGGATGCTGGTCCCGGCGGGGAACTGGCAGGTCGGCGTCGAGGTGACGCTGATGTTCATCGCCAGGGTGCTGAACGCATTGGCCGGGCTGGTATCCGGGGCACTCGCACGGCGCACGAAGAGATAGGCGACGGTCCCGCTGAAGGTCTGGGTGCCCGTCACCCCCTTGAGCAGCTTCAGGGTGACCCGGCCCCCGTTCACGCTGATCCCCCCCAGCAGGGAGACGTTCAGCAGGCCGCCGACACAGGCGCTGAGCAACCCTGTGGTGGTTGTGCTGAAGGGCACCGTCTGGTATCCCCCTCCCGCGTAGAACTCCACCTTGAGCCCGAAATAGGGGTTGAGCTTGATGAGGGTGCCGATGGGGTCTGTCACGGTCGGCAGGCTGGTGGTGCCCTGATAATAGGCTGTCACCAGCAGGCCGACCGAGATCCCGATGCAGTCGCAGGCGGCCGTGTCCGTGGTCGAGAAGGTCGCACTGCGGGTGTCACCGGGCTGGTAGAAACCGCTGTTGACACTGATGGGCAGGGTCGCCACGAAGGGGCTGGTGCATTGGCCGTTGACGGCCCGCCCCTCCCCGGGCCAGATCCCCGCCAGTAGCAGAAGCCCCGCCAGCAGGCACCTGGGGCCACGACGGCCGGTCAGTTCACTCATGTCGCTCTCCTTCCCCTTGGCCCGGCACAAAGGCCTGCTCGTGGTAGATGCCGTCGTCGTCTATCCAGCGCAGCCGCCCAGTGGCCCCTGGTAGTACAGTCCCGGCCATGGGCACGGACAGGGCGCCATAGGGTGGCAACACACCGCCCTCCTGCCAGGCCAGCCGCCCTTTGCCCACCGTCAGCAGCACTTCGCTCAGGTTGATGTGGAAGGGGCCGGGGTTCGTCACTCGAAGCCCTCCGGGGCGAACCTGCCAACCCAGTCTGGAGACTGGTCTGGGCCACCGAGCCCGCCAGCCCGGGCGGCCGGTAGAACAGCTTGATGCGGGTGCGGTACGCCAGCTGCACGCTCCCCTGGGAGGCCTGTTGCTGCGGGGGCAGGCCGAGCACGTTGAGCCAGAACAGGGACTCCCTGTCCCGGGGCAACCGGCCCAGATCCGCGCCGAGGATCCGCAGCGTCTGCCCCCGCCCGGGCCCCAGCCGCATCACTGGCGGCACCACCAGGAAGGGGGTCGCGACCTCCGTCGGCCCCTGGTGCTCGTTCCCCGCATCGACCCAGGCCTGCAGCAGGCTGGGTGCGGTGCCGTCGTTGCGTACCAGCAGGCTGGCCTCACCTCCTTCATGGACGATCCGGGTGCGCATCAGATTGAGAGCCCCCTCCCCGTCCATCGCCCACAGCAGGGCCGCCAGCACCATCCCGTGGTACCCGACCCGCCTCATGAGCCCCCCTCTACACCGATACAGCGGGCCGCCACCTGTTGATAGGGCAGCTCGGGATCCGGCCGGGGAACTTGGTAATCCAGCCGGCACCGCTCGTCTCGCTCCGCCCCCCACTGGACGTAGAGCGTCCCCTGCTCGCCACGCACGAAGATGAGCCCCCCCTGGCCGACCACGGCCACCGAGCCACCGCTGCCGTCGACCACCTCGGCCCCGAACGGAGGCGTGCTGCCATCCTGCCGTTCGGCCTTGATCAGCAGAGGCTGGCCGACGTGAGTCTCGTAGGCCAGCTTGACGATGGCTCCTCGCCGGGGGGCCACCATGCGGGCACTGCCGTCAATCTCCACATCCAGCGGCAAGCCGCTCGGATCCAGCCCGATGATGTTGGTGCGATAAGGGTTGAGCCCGGCCAGCACGGCATACCCATCGCCATCCACCTCGCTGCCGATGCCGTGACTCACCCTGGCCCCCTGGGCTCCCTTTGCCTCCACCAGCGCCATGGTCTCCCCCTGCGTCTGCCCCAGCACCCAGCCCTCACCATGGACCAGCAGGGTGCCCTTGGCCGACGCCACATACTGGGCGTAGCCCTCCCCCTGACTGGTGCTGAGCCCCAGCTGGGTGGACGCCGTCTGGTACTGCAGGTTGGCACCATAGCCCCGGGGACTGCCCTCCCTGGTGCCGTGACTGCCATAAAGGCCGTAATAGAAGCGCCCATCCTGGGTACCGCCGTTG
The DNA here is from genome assembly GCF_017939565.1 of Aeromonas sp. SrichE-2G. Classification (NCBI taxonomy): domain Bacteria; kingdom Pseudomonadati; phylum Pseudomonadota; class Gammaproteobacteria; order Aeromonadales; family Aeromonadaceae; genus Aeromonas; species Aeromonas sp. SrichE-2G. Next base: position 103,997 of record NZ_JAGKRG010000053.1, on the reverse strand, counting down.
AGATCCAGCCTGGCGCTGGCACCCTGCCCCTCCTGGTAGGAGAGGGTGCTGCCGAGGCGCGGCGCCCCCAGTTTGTCGCCGATGGGGATGCTGAGGCTCAGCACATATTGATCGCCGACCCCCTCCTCCAGCGAGTGGCTGGCCGACAGGGTCACACTGCCCCAGTCAAATCCCCGGTTGTAGCCGAGCTGGAAGCTGCTGCTCTCCCCCTGGCCGCCCCAGTAGTCGCGGCGGATGCCGTTGAAATAGAGATCCCCCCACTCCCCCACCGGCTGATTAACATTGAGCTGGAAGCGATTGCGCTCACGCTGCAGACGGTCCAGCGCCTGGGCCTGCATCGCCGCCACGTCGTCGAGATCCAGATAGCCTTCGCTGGAGAAGCGATAGGCGGCCAGGGTGAAGTAAGTCCGGGTCATCTCCATCTGCTTGCTGTAGGTGAGGCGGTAGCTCTGGCCGGAAAGGGAGGGCGGCAAGTCGGTGCTGGCCGGCAAGGCCCGCGCCCAGGAGCCGGTGACATCGAGGGCCAGGGCGCCATAATCCGATCCGACGGCGGCGCCCCCCAGTAACGCGGTGTAATCCTCGGCGGCAATGGCCCCGCCATAGAGGGTCAGGGCATCCGACAGGCCGCGCCTGTAGGTGCCTTGCGCAAAGTCTGGGCCATCGGGACCCACTTCATTGCGATAACGCCCCAGAGTCAGGCTGAAACGGGAAGTGTCGTCGCGCAGCATCTGTACCACGGAGGAGAACGGCAGGGTGAAGCGCTGCTCGCTGCCATCCGCCTCCGTGATGGTCACGTCCAGATCGCCGGCAAAGCTGGTGGCATAGAGATCGTCGATGGCAAAGGCGCCGGGCGCAACCTGGGTCTCGTAGATGAGGGCGCTGCCCTGGCGAATGGTGACCCTGGCATTGCTCTGGGCCACCCCGCGCACCACGGGGGCAAACCCCCGCTCGAAGTCGGGCAGCATAGCGTCGTCGCTGGCGATCTGCACGCCGGTGAAGGGCACGCTGTCGAAGCTGTCCCCCGGGGTAAAATACTCCCCCAGCGTCAGCTGGGCAGTCTGTGAGGTGATGTCCCGCTGCGCATAACTGTTGAGGGCCTGATAGCCGCTTTGGCTGCCTCCCTGATAGGAGCCGTTGTGGCGCAGGCGCCAGGCACCGAGATTGAGGCCGGTGTTGAGGTTGACGCTGCCACTCAGCGGATCGCTGCCCTTATCCTGCTCGCTGTAGTAGAGGTTGGCGTTATAACTGACGAAGGCGGCATTGATCCCCTGCACCCACTGCTCTGGCCCCACATAGTCGCGCCTGACCTGGCCGAGGTAAGCCTGGGGCAGGCTGAGGGCGCCGCTCAGGCTGGCGAGATCGAACGTGAAGCTGGCTCCCGGCACCAGTTCTCCCACCTCGATGCAATCGAGGCTCAGCTGCCGCTTCACCTCGGCCTGATCGGGCAGCTTGTCCAGAAGCAGCCCCCACTGTTGCATCTGGCCCGGCTGGAAACAGAACCTGGGGGTTCCCGGGTCTTCCCCCGCTCTCACCTCCACCTGCTGGCTCAGTCTCTCCTTGCCATTGATGGTGATATCGAGCTGATAGTGCCCGGGGGGAATGAAATCGGCACGGGAGAAACGGGCCAGATCGATGTCGACCCCCAGGCTGTCGAGCAGCCGGCTGTCGAACTGTACCTCGGCAGACTCGTCGCCAGTCAGCTCCGCATTTTCGGCGATTGCCGACCCTCCCCAGAGCAGGAGAGCGAGGCTCCAGCTACCTTGCCAAACAGCAGGGCCAGGGAAAGGGCAATGGAGGGAGGGGGGGATGGCCATGACCTGACGCCCTTCGGCAATGACGCCAGCACCGGGCGAGCCACCGGCCTGTTCGAGGATCAGCGGAAAACGAATTGCCCCACCTCACGAGCGCCGTAGTCGTTGAGCCAGTAGAAGGTCAGCTCCCTGGCCTGGGCATTTCCCGACAACTGAGCGACGGGAAAATCAAAGAAACCGCCTGGCGCCACCATGCCACCGCTCAGGTTGTGGTAGCGCTTCGACTGGGTTGTCTGCAGATCCAGGTTGCTGATGCTGACATGATAGAGGCTCGGGTTGCTGGCCCGCAGCGCATAACCGGCGCCCTGGCGGATCAGGCGCCAGCTGAGCTGGTGGGCGGAGCGTTCGACATTGCCGGGCAACCCGGTCGGCCGATAGAACATCTTGATGCGGGAGCGAAAGGCGAGCTGGACCATGTTCTGACCCGGCTGGGCAGCTTTGACACTCGGCGGCACCTCCAGCACGTTGAGCCAGAACACGGATTCCCGATCCTGAGGCAGCCCCTGCCCCACATAAGCCAGGCGCAGGGACTGGCCGCGCTGGGGTTCGATGCGGGTGATGGGAGGGGTGATCAGGAAAGGAAGGGCCTCCGCACCGGGACGGATACGGCGATCACCGGCATCCAGCCACACCTGCACCAGAGAGGGGGTGTTCCCCTTGTTGGTCAGCTCCAGCGTGACCTCTCGCGCATTGGCAGGGTAGATGACCCGGGTGCCCGAGATCTGGACATGACCCCAGGCCAGCCAGGGCAGGAACCAGAGCCCGCACCAGAGGAGACCCCCTAAGCGTCGCTGAAGCACCAGAAGGTTCATCAGGCGAACTCAGTGGTAGTCCAGGGAATAGATGAGATCTGCAGAGACCAGGCCGGCTCCCACGGCACCGGTGGCGATGTACTGGGCGCTGTAGTAGAGGGTCGCCCCACCGGTGGCGCTGAAGTCGACCAGCACGTCATTGCCGGTGTTGGTGCGCAGATCGATGGGGGTGCTGTTGGCCGAGAGGATCTGCACCTCCACGTTCTGCGCCGGGTTCTTGCCGCCCGAGGCGACGGCCTTGTTGCTGAGGTTGCCCGTTGTCTGCTCCACCCCGATGTTCTCGAAGTAGGCGCGCACCGACCCCGTGGTCGGGCAACTGGTGAGAGCGAGGTTGAAACCGGTCGCCCCTGCGGTCTGGCCTATGCTGCCAAGGGCATTGGTGCTGACGGTGGGCAGGGTCACGGTCGCAGACGCCGTGCCCCCGTTGACCGCGATGGCACAGGTCCCCGCGGTCACTTCGCCATTGATGGTAATGACCCCGTTGAAGGCGGCAACGGGTGCCGACATCCCCATTATGAGTCCGAGTAGCAAGAGAGCCTTGGTCTTCATCACAACCTCCGTCTATCCCTGGATGTCGCTGGCGACTGCCGTCCTCCTGCCAGTGCTTCACTGCCTGCCGACATAGGTGCCATTCAAAGACACCTTTAGTGACACATTAGTAAATAGCACAGAGTTTTCACTCCTGCTCCTTTCAGGCAGCCCTGCGGTCATGGGGCCGGGGGACGGACAGCCCCGGCAGAATGTGGCATCATCTGCCCCCTCGTATCTCACCGCCTTGTTCGATGGAGCCACCATGCGCCGCCTGTTCTTCCTTCTCGTGCTGCTCGGCAGTCCCGCTCTTCACGCCGAATCCGGCTTTATCAGCCGCCTGCTCAACCACCCTGTGCCGGGGGGCGTGGCCGTGGTGCCGCTCGGGGACGGCGCCAAGGCGCCCGCCGTGCGGTATCAGGACAAGCCCGTGCTGGTGGTGCAGGAAGAGGGCAGGCGCTGGATCGCCATCGTCGGCATCCCGCTCAAGAGCGCGCCCGGCTCCCATCAACTGACCACCAGCGATGGCCGTACCTTGAGCTTCACGGTCCGCGCCAAGCACTACCGAGAGCAGCACATCAAGTTGAAAAATACGCGCCAGGTCAATCCGCTGGCGGAAGACATGGCGCGCATCAACCGCGAGCTGGCCGAACAGACCAAGGCCTACCAGACCTTCAGTCCGGCCCAGCCCAGCAACCTGATGTTCGACAAGCCGGTCAACGGCCCCCTCTCCAGCCCGTTCGGCCTGCGCCGCTTCTTCAACGGCGAGGAGCGCAACCCCCACTCGGGCCTCGACTTTGCGGTCGGTGCAGGCACCCCCATCAAGGCGCCGGCGGCGGGCAAGGTGATCCTCATCGGCAGCTACTTCTTCAACGGCAATACGGTGTTTGTCGATCACGGCCAGGGGCTCATCAGCATGTTCTGCCACATGTCCAAAATCGACGTGACCCTGGGCCAGAGCCTGCCCCGGGGCGGCATCGTCGGCCGGGTCGGCGCCACCGGCCGCGCCACCGGCCCCCACATGCACTGGAACGTCAGCCTGAACGACGCCCGGGTCGACCCCGCCATCTTTATCGGGGCCTTCAAGCCCTGATCCTGGCTGGATGAAACGACAAAGGCAGCCCAGGCTGCCTTTGTCGTCAATGGACGGGGGCGTTAGCTATGCGGCTGCGGCATGCAGCCCGGCCTCCTTGCCCATGACCCGCCACATCACCAGAACCAGCAGGGTGCTGCAGGCAGGCAGCGCCAGCCAGACGCCGGATACCCCCCAGAGGGAGGAGAAGCCCCACAGGAAGCCGCCTATCAGCACCAGCTTGCCGCCGGTGAGCAGGGAGGCGATGCGGGCCCGGTTGATGGCCTGGAAGTAGGTCGCCCCCACCAGCAACAGCCCCTCCATGGGCAGCCCCCAGAAGTAGAGCCAGATCCCCAGGGTCGCCACCGGCAAGAGGGCCGCATTGTCGCCGGCAAACAGGTAGACGACCCCCTCCGGCCACAGATAGAGCGGCACCATGCCGCACAGCGCCACCAGCAGGGTCACCCCCAGCGCCAGGTTACGCACCCGCAGCACCCGCGCCCAGTTGCCCGCCCCGGCGTTGAAGCTGGCGATGGGCTGGATGCCCATGGCGATCCCCTCGAAGATGAGATAGAAGAAGGCCTCGCTGTAGCTGATGACGCCATAGGCCGCCACGTGCAGTGAAGTACCGACCGAGAGCAGCGCCTTGTTGTGCAGCGCCAGTACCACAGACAGATAGAGGTACATCAGGAAGCTCGACACCCCGAGTCGCAATGTCTCCCCCATCAGGCGCCAGTCCGGCAGCAGGGTGTCCAGGCGGATGCGCAGCTGGCTGCGCGGGGTGAAGAAGTGCCACAGGCACAGGCCCCCGGTCACCGCCTGGGAGAGCATGGTGGCGATGGCCGCCCCTGCCAACCCCCAGGGGATCACCGCCATCAGCAGGTAGTCGAGCAGCACGTTGAGCACGCCGCCCCCCACCAGGATCCAGGTGGTGAGGCCGGGTCGCCCGTCGTTGCGCAGCAATGCGGTAAACGCCATGGAGAGCACGGCGAAGACCCCGAGCCAGGCGTACCACTGCAGATAGGCGAGGCCGGCGTCGAAGATGGCCCCCTCCGCCCCCATCCAGGCCAGCATCTCGTCGCCATAGCGAATACCGACAAAGGCGAGCAGTGCCGAGGCGATGATCACCATCACCAGGGCATTGCCGACGATGTGGCGCGCCTTTGCCTGCTCCCCCTTGCCGAGATAGAAAGAGGCCAGCGACGAGGAGCCCATGCCGATCAGCGCCCCCACCGCGTAGAGCACGGCGCAGATGGGGTAGGCCAGCATCATGCCGGCCAGGCCGTCCTGACCCAGGATATGACCGACGAAGATGCCGTCTATGGTGACATAGATGCCGGTGACCAGCATGGCGGCCACCGTCGGGGTCACGTAGCGCAGGAAGAGGCGGGAAAGGGGGGCAGTGCCCAGATCGACAGTGGACATAGGGTGCTCAACGAGGGAAAACGGCCAGAATAATAGCCAAACAAACCCCGGATCACCCGTTATTTATGTTGTGAATCATTAGGATGGAAGACTTTACCCGCCCCAGCCCCTGCTTTAGGCTAGGGCGACTTCTCATGAACGGAAACGTGCGCCATGTTGCAACGCCTGCTCTGTCTGATGCTCTGTCTCAGCCTGCTCCCCTTCTCCACCGCCCAGGCCGATGATGCCATCACCCAGGTCGAGGAGCTGCTGCAGAGCGTGCCCAAGACGGAAAGCCCGGAAAACCAGCAGCTGCGAGAGAGCTATCAACAGGCGCTGCAATATGCCCGCGACGCCCAGCGCTACCGGGAGCAGGGCAAGGCCTACCAGCAGATCCTCATCGACTACCCCAAGGAGTCCGCCCGCCTCAAGGAGGCGCTGCACAACTACCAGCCCCAGCCCCGCCCGTCCCTCTCCTCCCTGAAAGAGGAGGCACTGCGCCAGGCCATCAGCCTGAGCAGCAACCGCCAGATCAACCTGCGCAAGGAGCGCCAGGCGGTGACCGACAGCCTGAACCAGCTGGAGAGCACGGGGCAGGAGTATCACCAGAGGGTCGACGAGTTGCGCAAGCAGTTGCTGCAGACCCGCGCCCTGCTCGATCGCCTGAGCTTCAGCAACGAGTCGGACAGGCTGCAGGAGGCCCAGCAGCTGGCGACCCGCCTCAAGGAGCAGAGCCTCTCCGACCGGATCCAGATGCTGGAGCTGGAGCAGCTCTCCGCCCAGCAGCGCAACGATCTCGGCAAGCTGAAGCTGCAGGAGCTCAGCCTCGCCATCACCGACGAGGACGAGTGGCAGGCCAGCCTGCTCGCCCAGCAGAACCAGCTGCGCCGTGACAAGACCGAGCAGGCGCTGGCCGAGAGTGAACGCCTGCGCCGCCAGCTCACCTCGGATCTCCCCCTGCTGCAGGAGCAGCAACAGCAAAACCAGGCCCTCTCCCTGCAGCTCGGCGCCCTGGAAGATCAGATTGAACGGGTGCAGGACGAGCAGCGCACCATAGACAGCGCCCTCTCCGGGCTCAACGACCTGGTCAACTCGGTGCGCGAGCAACTGGAATGGCTGCAGATCAGCAACGCCTACGGCGAGAACCTGCGCAGCAAGCTCGCCGACCTGCCTGCTTACTTCCCGCTGGAGAGACTGGAGTCCGCCATCGTCAAGGCGCGCATGGCGAAGTACCAGTACGAGACCGAGCAGGACGCCTTGAAGGATCCTGAGCAGGTCCGCAACCAGCTGCTGAGCGGGGATGGCATCACCCTGGACAGGGCCCAGCGCGCCGTGCTCGACAACCTGCTCAAGGCGAGACGGCAACTGCTGACCCGGCTCAACGATGCCTCCGACACCCTGATCCAGGAACAGACCCGCCTCAAGCTGCTCTACAGCCGCCAGAACAGCAAGATCGACGAGATCCGCGAGCTCAGCGCCAGCCACCTCTTCTGGATGCCGGACGTGCGCCCCCTGAGCCCCGCCGTGCTGCTCGGCGTGCCTGCCGCCCTGGCGCTGGTCTTCAATCCGGTCAACTGGCTGCAGATCCCCAAGGCAATCGCCGAGAACAGCCCCCTGACCCTCACCCTGGCCGGGCTCGCCCTGCTGGGGCTGGTCTGGTGCTGGCTGAAACTGGCTCGCCACCTCGTCCACTACAGCCACTACATAGCTCCCAGTATCGGCAAGGTGACCCAGGACAAGTTCAGCCTCACCAGCCGGTTGCTGCTGCGCTCCGTGCTTGCCGCCCTGCCGCTGCCCGCCATGGTGATCATGGTGCACGGCCTGCTCGACGGCGCCTGGCAATATCCCTTCGCGGTGGCGGTGGCCCGGGGGCTGGGGGAGATCTGGTTCCTGCTGCTGGCCCTGCTGGTAGCCCGTCACCTCTCTCTGGAGAAGGGGATCCTGATCCTGCATTTCCGCTGGCAGAAGGAGCGGGTCCAGAAGGTATGGGGCCAGTTCCGCACCCTGCTGCTGGTACTGATCCCGAGCTTCTTCGTCCAGGGCATGGCGAGCAGCTATCAGGAGCACGCCTTCTATGACTCCCTCGGCCGCCTCGCCTTCATCGTCGGCGCCCTCTGGTTGCTGCTCTTCTTCGCTCGCCTCAACCGGGAGAAGCTGCCCCTCACCTGGGGTCAAGCCGACATGAGCAAGCCCCACCTGCTGCACCACTTAATCTGGAACAGCCTGATGCTGGCCCCCCTGCTGGCGGTGCTGGGCACCCTGTTTGGTTACTTCTATACCTCCCGCATCCTGCTGCGCCAGCTGGAACTGAGCCTGCTGATGGGGCTGGGCTGCCTGCTCGCCTATTACCTGGCCCACCGCTGGATGCTGATCCAGCGCCGTCGCCTCGCCTTCGATCGCGCCAAGCAGAAGCGGGCCGAGATCCTGGCCCAGCGGGAACGGGACGAGGACGATCTCAGCTCCGAGATCCCCGACGTGGTCGAGGAGCCCGAGCTGGATCTGGACACCATCAGCGCCCAGTCCCTCGGCCTGGTGCGCACCCTGCTGATGCTGGGCTTCACCATGCTGGTGGTGGTGCAATGGTCGGATCTCAACTCGGCGTTCAGCTTCCTCAGCAGCATCGAGGTGTGGCAGGTGAGCAGCAAGGTGGCGGGGATCGAGCAGCTCTCCGCCATCACCCTGCAGGATCTGATGCTGACCGCCTTTGCCTTCATCCTGACCGTGGTCACCGCCCGCAACCTGCCGGGGCTGATGGAGCTCACCCTGCTCCAGCACCTGAGCCTCTCCCCCGGCACCGGCTTCGCGCTCACCACCGTCAGCAAGTACCTGGTGCTGCTGATCGGCGCCCTCACCGGCTTCTCCATGCTCGGCATCGACTGGTCCAAGACCCAGTGGCTGGTGGCGGCCCTGTCGGTGGGGCTGGGCTTCGGATTGCAGGAGATCTTCGCGAACTTCGTCTCCGGCCTCATCATCCTGTTCGAGAAACCGATCCGGCTCGGTGACACCGTCACCATCCGTGATCTGACCGGCACCGTCACCAAGATCAAGACCCGGGCCACCACCATAGTGGACTGGGACCGAAAGGAGATCATCGTCCCCAACAAGGCCTTCATCACGGAGCAGTTCATCAACTGGTCCCTGTCCGACGCCATTACCCGGGTCAAGCTGCGCATCCGCATCGGCCTGACCCAGAATCCCAAGCAGGTGCAGCAGTTGCTGGAGCTGTGCGTGCAGGAGTCCACCCTGGTGCTGGATACCCCCACCCCGGAGGTATTCCTGGTCGAGTTCACCGACTCGGCCCTCATCTACGAGATCCGCCTCTACGTGAACAACATGGATCACCGGATGCCCATCACCCACGAGGTGCACTCGTTGATCCTGGAGAAACTCCACCAGATAGGCATGCACCTGCCTCACCAGCAGATCGATATCCGGATGAGCCGGGGTTGAGCATGACACGCAGGGATCACCGGATGTCCCTGTGCACCCACGAAGTGCACTCGCTGATCCTGGAGAAACTTCACCAGATAGGCATGCACCTGCCTCACCAGCAGATCGATATCCGGATGAGCCGGGGTTGAGCTAGCCTCGTAGGGTGCAACAAGCGCAGCGCCGTGCACCGACAACAACAGGAGCAAGCATGCAGATCATTGCCCATCGCGGCGCCAGCGGCCTGGCACCGGAGAACACCCTCAAGGCGATGGCCGTCGCGCTGGAGCTTGGCGTCGGCGCCATCGAGCTCGACGTACAGTGGGCCGACGGCGAGCTCTGGGTCTTCCACGACCGCCGGCTGGAGCGCTGCACCGACGGGCACGGGGTTCTGACCGGGCAGTCCCGGGACTACCTGGCAAGCCTGGATGCGGGCCAGGGGGAGCGGATCCCGACCCTGTGGCAGGTGATGACGCTGGTGGCGGGGCGCTGCGAACTGCATATCGAGCTCAAGGGGGCTGGCACCGCCGAGCCGGTGGCCGCCCTGACCCGTCGGGCCGAGGCCGATCTCGGCTTCACCCCGGCGCACTGGGTCATCTCCTCTTTCCACCATCCCGAGCTGGCGCACTTTGCCAGCCTGAGGCCCGATCTGCGCCTCGGCGCCCTGACCGCCAGCCTGCCGCTGCACGGGGCCCGCTTCGCCGAAGAGCTGGGGGCCTGGTCTCTCAACTGCGACGTGGATTTTGTCGACCAGACCCTGGTGGCGGATGCCCATCGCCGGGGGCTCAAGATCCTGGTCTACACGGTCGACGAAGTGAGTGATGAGAGAGCCCTCGCCAGCATGGGTGTCGATGGCATCTTTACCAACCGGCCAGATCGATTCAGCTGAGTATCGGCGCGGCCTGGCGGGCCGTCGGGAGGTGAAAAAAGTCGAAAAATTGCTGTGCACCGGGATACATAAAGTCCACAGCCAGCCGATACAGAGTTGGCTCATAACAATAACAAACACCATGGATCTCAGACTGACGCTCACAAGGATGTAAACATGAACCTATCCATCAAGAACAAGCTGGTCCTCGCCATCGGGGCCATCATTCTGGTCATTACCGGCCTGCAGGTCTGGTACAACACCTCCCAGTTGCGCAGCGAGACACAGCGACTGATCTGGAGCTTCATCGACGACAGCTCAGTCGCCAACGTCAAGGGGATCTCCCGCTGGCTCGACGCCCGCATCAATCTCGTCACCGCCACCAAAGAAGCCTTCGCCAAGGAAGACGAGCCCCTCAGCCATCTGGCCCAGTCCATGAATGCGGGCAACTTCGATCTCGTCTACGTGGGCACCAAGGATGGCCGGATGATCCAGAGCAAGCCCACCGATCTGCCGGCCGGCTATGACCCGCGCCAGCGCCCCTGGTACAAGGATGCCATGGCCGCCGGCAAGCTCGCCATCACGGCCCCTTACGCCGACATCACCACGGGCCAGCTCATCATCACCATCGCCGAGCCCTTCAGCCGCGGCAACACCGACGGCGTCATCGCCGGTGACGTCTCCATCGACGGTCTGGTGAAAGACGTGCTCGCCATGAACTCGGAAGGCACCTACGCCATCCTGGTGGACAGCAACGGCACCATCATCGCCCACCCGGACAAGGCGCTGACCCTCAAACCCGCCACCGCCATCTCCCCGGAGCTGACGGCGGCCAAGGTCAACGAACTGGCCCATGACAACACCATCTCCGAGATGGAGATCAGCGGCAAGGCGAGCATCTTCGATCTCACCGAGATCCCCAATACCAACTGGTACTTCGGCATCGTCGTTGACGAGGCGGTCGCCTACCAGTCCGTGTCGCGCATGGTGACCTCCGCCCTGCTGCAGGGGCTGCTGACCATCCTCATCGTCGCGGGCTTCTCCTACGTGGCCATCAACCGCTCCCTGGCTCCGCTCAAGACCCTCGGCGACGCCATCGCGGATCTCTCCCGCGGCAACGGCGACCTGACCCGCCGCATCAAGATCGAGCGGGAAGACGAGGTCGGCGCCGTCGCCAAGCACGTCAACACCTTCATCGAGCGCATCCACGTGATGGTGCAGGACATCTCCAACTCCTCCAGCCAGCTCAATCAGCAGGCCAGGTCCTCCCACGACATGGCGGAGAAATCCAACCAGGGGCTGGCCCGCCAGCAGAACGAGATCTCCCAGATAGCGACCGCGGTGCACGAGATGTCCGCCACTGCCGTCGAGGTCGCCAGCAATGCCGAGCAGACCGCGGAAGCGGCCCGCAGCTCCTCCAGCAGCTGTGAGCACGGCAAGCAGGTGATCGCACGCAACCAGCGCTCCATCACGGATCTCGCCACCCAGGTCAAGCAGGCCTCCGGCATCATCCAGGAGCTGGAGAAGAACGCCCAGGAGATCAACACCATCCTCTCCACCATCCAGGGCATCGCCGAGCAGACCAACCTGCTGGCGCTCAACGCCGCCATCGAGGCGGCCCGGGCCGGCGAGCAGGGCCGTGGCTTTGCGGTGGTCGCCGACGAGGTACGGGTGCTGTCCCAGCGCACCCACAGCTCCACCGTCGAGATCCGCAGCATGATCGAGACCCTGCAGCGCAACACCCAGGGCGCCGTCAGTACCATGCACGAGGGTCAGCTGCTGGCCCAGAACAGCGTGGAAGATGCCAATGATGCGACCCAGGCGCTGGAGCAGATCACCACCTCCATCAACCAGATCTCCGACATGGCGACCCAGATCTCCAGCGCCGCCGAGGAGCAGCGTGCAGTCACCGACGAGGTCAGCCGCAACATCCAGGCGGTCAAGGACGTCTCCGACGAGCTGGCGGTCGATGCGGACAGCTCTCGCAATCTGTCGGCCCAGCTTAAAAATATCTCAGGCGAACTGAACAATCAGGTGGGCATGTTCCGCATATGAGACCACCCTATTCAGGGGGCCGTACAGGCCCCTTTTTTTTTGTAAAATCCCTTTTGTTTCAGCAGTTATTACCCAGGGGCCTCGCCGACCATTTTTGTGACGCGCCTCCCCATTCAGCTCGCATCCAGCCTGCCCTTGGCGCATGCAGTCTATATTCGCATTACTTTTTTGAAGTCTATTTTCGGTGGGAAACGCTGAGAATAATTCTTACTAAATAATTTTGATAAAAAACTTAAAAACTTTAAGGGTAATACCCAAAAAGAGAGGCATTTCTCATTTTCCTGAAAGAAAACTACATATAATCTGGGGGTTAAAACAACCAGACTCATGGTTGCGGCTGATCCTGATGACTGACGGATGGCGATAAATACGGCGTTTTCATCCATGGAATGGGGTGGTTGTACTAAAAACCACCATTGCCACGCACTAAAACAGAGCAGTTTGACTTGCATCAAGCCTGAATTTTTTTCATAGAGCAAAATCGTGCCCAGCAAATCTATCCCTAAGGAGGCAGATGTGGATATTATCAAGACCGATGTCGCCATCATCGGTGCCGGTGGCGGTGGCCTGCGTGCCGCAATCGCCATTGCAGAAGCCCACCCCGACCTGGACATCGCCCTGATTTCCAAGGTTTACCCTATGCGCAGCCACACCGTCGCTGCCGAAGGTGGTGCCGCCGGCGTCGTCCGCGATGACGACTCCCTCGAAAACCACTTCAACGACACCGTCTCCGGCGGCGACTGGTTGTGCGAGCAGGACGTGGTCGAGTACTTCGTCGAGAACGCCACCAACGAGATGATCCAGCTGGAGCACTGGGGCTGCCCCTGGAGCCGCAAGCCCGATGGCAAGGCCAACGTGCGCCGTTTCGGCGGGATGAAGATCCCCCGTACCTGGTTCGCCGCCGACAAGTCCGGCTTCCACATCCTGCATACCCTGTTCCAGACCTCCATCAAGTACCCGAGCATCAAGCGTTTCGACGAGCACTTCTGCCTGGATCTCATCGTGGAAGACGGTCGCGTCCAGGGTGTCGTCACCTTTGACATCCAGAACGGCATCACCCGCTTCATCCAGGCCAAGTCCGTGGTGCTGGCCACCGGCGGTGCCGGCCGCGTCTATCGCTACAACACCAACGGCGGCATCGTCACCGGTGACGGCATGGCCCTGGCCTACCGCCACGGCGTGCCCCTGCGGGACATGGAGTTCGTCCAGTACCACCCGACCGGTCTGCCGGGCACCGGCATCCTGATGACCGAGGGTTGTCGTGGTGAGGGCGGCATCCTGCTCAACAAAGATGGCTACCGCTACCTGCAAGACTACGGTCTGGGCCCGGAAACCCCGGTCGGCCAGCCGAAGAACAAGCACATGGAGCTGGGTCCCCGTGACCGTCTCTCCCAGGCCTTCTGGCAGGAGCAGCAGAAAGGCCGCGTGATCCAGGGCCCCATGGGCGACGTGGTTCACCTCGACCTGCGCCACCTCGGCGAGAAATACCTGAAGGAGCGTCTGCCCTTCATCTGCGAACTGGCCAAGGCCTACGTGGGCGTGGATCCGGTGAAAGAACCGATTCCGGTGCGTCCGACTGCCCACTACACCATGGGCGGCATCGAGACCAACGGCCAGTGCGCCACCCGTCTGCCGGGCCTCTATGCCCTGGGCGAGTGTGCCTCCGTCGGTCTGCACGGCGCGAACCGTCTGGGTTCCAACTCCCTGTCCGAGATCGTGGTCTTCGGCAAAGTGGCCGGTGAACACGCCGGTGAATTCGCCAAGACCCAGGCTCACGGCGACACCGCCGCCCTGGCCGCCAAGGCCGAGGCGCTCATCAAGCAGCACCTCTCCCTGCTCGACATCGACGGCACCGAAAACCCGGCGGATATCCGCAATGAACTCGGCATGTCCATGGAAGCCGGCGTCGGTATCTACCGTACCGAAGAGCTGATGCAGGGCACCATCGACAAGATCAACGAGCTGAAGGCCCGTTACAAGAAGATCAAGATCAACGACAAGTCCTCCGTCTTCAACACCGATCTGCTGTACGCCATCGAGCTGGGCTACATGCTGGACGTGGCCGAAGCCATGGCGCACTCCGCCATCAACCGGAAAGAGTCCCGCGGTTCCCACCAGCGTCTGGACGGTTACGAAGAGCGTGATGACGTGAACTTCCTCAAGCACTCTCTCTCCTTCTACAACGGCGAAGGGGCCCCGACCATCGACTATTCCGATGTGAAGATCACTAAATCCCAACCGGCCAAGCGCGTGTACGGTTCCGAGGGTGAGAAACAAGACGAGGCTAAGAAGAATGGCTGAGATGATCGAAATTGAAATCCTGCGCTACCGTCCGGAGCAGGATAACGAGCCCTGGATGCAAACCTTCCAGGTGCCCTACCTCAAAGAGATGTCCCTGCTGGATGCCCTGCAGTACATCAAGGATCAACTGGACTCCACCCTGAGCTTCCGCTGGTCCTGCCGGATGGCGATCTGCGGCTCCTGCGGCATGATGGTCAACGGCATTCCGAAGCTGGGCTGCAAGACCTTCCTGCGGGACTACCTGCCGGGCAAGATGACCATAGAGCCGCTCAACAACTTCCCGATCGAGCGCGATCTGGTGGTGGACATGTCCGACTTCATCGAGAAGCTGGAGAGCATCAAGCCCTACATCATCCCGTCTGAGCCGCGCAACCTGTGCGATGGCGAGTACACCCAGACCCCGGCTGACATGGCGAAGTATCACCAGTTCTCCATGTGCATCAACTGCGGTCTGTGCTACGCGGCCTGCCCGCAGTATGGCATCAACAAGAAGTTCACCGGTCCGGCGGCCCTGGCACTGGCCTACCGCTACAACGCCGACAACCGCGACAGCGCGTCCAAAGAGCGGATGAAGATCATCAGCCAGGACGAAGGCGTCTGGGGTTGCACCTTCGTGGGCTACTGCTCCGAAGTGTGCCCGAAGGGCGTGGATCCGGCCGCCGCCATCCAGCTTGGCAAGGTCGAGAGCGCCAAGGACTACATGATCGCCATGTTCAAGCCGGATTGAGACCAGGAGTGAGACCATGAACAACACTGAGAGCAAACGTAAGCCCTACGTGCGCGAGATGAAGAAAGACTGGTGGCTGAAGAATGCCTTCTACACCGGCTACATGATCCGCGAAGGCACCAGCATCTTCGTCTCCATCTATGCCGTGGTGCTGATGTGGGGTCTGATGCGCCTGGTCCAGGGTCAGGAGGCGTTCAACGGCTGGCTGGAATCCCTGCAGAGCCCCATCGCCATCCTGTTCCACGTCGTCGCTCTGGCAGCCTGCCTGTTCCACGCCAAGACCTGGTTCGCCCTGGCCCCGAAAGCCATGCGCATCTTCCGTGGTGAAGACCTGGTGCCGGAGAAGCCGATCGTCATCGCCCAGTATGTGGCGCTGGCGGTGGTATCCCTGCTTGTCCTGATCATCGTGGCCTGAGGAGAAAACAATGAGACGTTCTGACGAGCCTGGTTATTGGTGTCTGTTTGGTACCGGGCTCTCATTCAGAAACGTTGGCCACGATCACTCAATCATGATTTGAGGAAAAAATATGAGACGTTCTGACGAGCCTATATATTGGGGTCTGTTTGGTGCCGGCGGCATGGTCGTTGCCATGCTGCTGCCGGTCATTGTCCTCATCACAGGTCTGCTGGTGCCCATGGGCATCATGGACGTGGAGACCATGAGCTACGAGCGCGTGCTCGAATTCGCCAGCTCCTGGTGGGGTGCCTGCATCCTGCTGGTGATCATCGCCCTGCCCGTCTGGCACGGCATGCACCGCATCTACCACGGCCTGCACGACCTCGGGATCCACACCACCAAGCTGCACCACTACGTGTTCTATGGCTTCGCCTTCCTGGTGTCCGCCATCACCGTCGGCCTGCTGATGGTGCTGGTGTTCTAGTAAGCGGTTCCGATCGCCATCAAAAAACCGGGCCTGGTGCCCGGTTTTTCTTTGTCTGGGAGTCGGCGAATCACGCCACCTCGTTTTGCCACAGTCCCAGCAAGGGGGCCGGCACGGCGCCGTATCTCAGTTGCGGGGTCTGGTGCCAGTCGGCCAACCTTTGCAGCGCCTTGAGCAAGTCCTGCGCCAGGGTGCGCGTCACCCTGACCCCCGCCTCCAGATAGAGGCTCTTCACCTCGAACACCCCCTCCTTGCGGTGGGCCTTGGCGTCCATCCTGGCCACCAGCTTGCCGCGATGCAGCAGGGGCAGCACGAAGTAGCCGTACTGGCGCTTGGGGGCCGGGGTATAGCACTCGATGCGGTAGTCAAAGCCAAACAACTCGCTGGCCCGCTTGCGATCCCACACCAGAGGATCAAACGGTGACAGGGCCGTGGTATGGGTCGCCCTGAGGGTGCCGCCCTGCGCCTGGGCCAGCTCCCCGGCCAGGGAGGCGTGCACGAAGGCGCCGTGCTGCCACCCCTCCACCCGCACCGGCAACAGCTCCCCCTCGTCCGCCAGCTGGTGGAGCAGGGCGTCGTACTTACCGCGCCGCAGCCGGTAGTAATCCGACACCCAGCCGGTCTTGACCAGCCCCAGCGCACGGCAGCTGGCCCGCACCATGTCCCGCTGTGCCAGCTCCCGGCTCGGCAGATCCCGCTCGTCGTTCCACTCGGGGAGGATCCGCTCGGCGAGATCGTAGACCCGCTGAAAGTTGCGCCGCTCGCGCACCATCAGGCGCCCCGCAGTGAACAGCACCTCAAGGTGGCGCTTCTCGGGCTTCCAGTCCCACCAGCCGTTGCCCTTGCCCCCCTTGCGCTCGAAGTCCGCCGCCCGCACCGGTCCCTCCTCGCGGATGCGCGCCACGATCTGCTCTATCTCGCCGCCGTGGGTCTTGAGCCACTGGGCCGAGAATTTCCACCCCATGGCGGCGGGATCCAGCATGCGGTGGCGCAGCAGCCGGTAATCCTCCCGGGGGACGAAGCAGGCCTCGTGGGCCCAGTACTCGAAGATGTCGCCCCCGGCCAGCAGTTGCTCCAGCCAGCGGGGGTCATACTGGCCGAGGCGGCTGAACAGCACCAGATAGGGACTGCGGGCCACCACCGAGATGGTGTCTATCTGCAGCAGTGCCATGCGGCGGATGCAGGCCAGCACGTCGGCCTGGCTCGCCTTGCGCCTGGGGGGCGTCAGCAGCCCCTGGGCCGCGAGCTGCAGGTGGCGGGCGTCTTGCAATGAGAGGTGGGGAGTCGACATGACGATAGGGGCATCCGTTCCTGGGGTTCAAACCACCAGCATGCCCAACTCATGGTCAAATGAAAACGCCCCGCTCAGGGTTTGGTGAAGACCGCCACATCGGCATGGGGAAATTCGACTTCTGCTTGCCAGCACGCGGCCAGGGCGCGAAACGACGCCTCGGCAAAGAAGACTATGTGGGTCGGGTCGTGGCGGTAGCGCCAGGTCTTGAAGCGCTCGTCCCCGAGCACCCGCTGGGTCTGCAAGACCAGCACGCCGCCGGGGTGGAGGCGGGCCCAGAGCCCGTCCAGTACGGTGCGTGGCTCGGCCAGGTGCTCCACCACCTCGGTGCTGGTGATAAAGTCATACTGTCTCGTCAGCAGCTCGGGCTCATCGGCATAGAACTTGTCGTAGCCCGCCATCTCATAGCCCGCCTCCCGCCCCATGGCGACCAGCGCCGGGCCCGGGCCGCAGCCAAAGTCGAGGCCGCTGGCCGGGGGCGATACCCGCGCCAACACCTCCCCGAACGCGCGCATCAGAAAGCGCCGATAACCGGGATCGTCCACCCGGTTGTCGTGCCCGTCATAGACCGCCTTTTCGGCCACCTCGTCCAGGTGGTCCGCCTCGTCCAGCCAGACCAGCTCGCACGCCAGACACCGGTGATAGCCCTTGCCTGCCACCGGCAGGGGGTAGTGTTGGCTGGATGAACAGAGGGGACAGCGAACTGGGGATGACATGGGGACTCCTCGGGTGGCGACAGCGGGGCAGAGTGCCTGCCACGCCCGCCGCTGGCAACTGTTTTGTCTGTCTGCCCATGGTCGGCGCGGCCCCCTCTCCCGTTCGCCTCTTTTTTCATGCCTTAAGGGTTTCTTAAGTTTGCCCTTTTACTCTCAACCCATCACAAAAGAAGGAGCCAACCATGACCACAGAGATCCAAGCCCCCTACAGGTTGATCCTGGCCGAGTCCCCGCAGCAGGTCATGGCGCTGCAGACCTATATCCAGTCGGCCTACACCCTGGAGTTCAACGCCCGCATTCCCCACTTTCTCCCCTGCCTGCTCGGGCTCTACCGGGCCGACGGCCTGCTGGTCGGAGCCTGTGGGCTCAAGCTGGCCAGCGGTGAGCGCCTCTATCTGGAACAGTATCTGGAGCAACCCGTGGAGGCCGCCATCGAGACCTGCCTCGGGGTGCGCCCGGCCCGCAACCGCATCATAGAGGTGGGCAACTTTGCCTGCAGCCAGCCGGGCAATGCCCGCCTGATGTTCGCCGCCCTCTGCCGGCTGCTGTGCGACAACGCCCTCGACTACGTGGTGTTCACCGGCACCGCCAAACTGCGCAACAGCTTTGCCCGTCTGCGCCTCAACCCGGTGGAGCTGGCCCCCGCCCAGGCCCACCAGGTGGGGGACGACGCCAGCGCCTGGGGGGAATACTACCGCTGCCAACCCAGGGTGATGGTGGGCGACATCAATCAGGGACGCGAGGTGCTGGCCCAGAGCAGCCTGCTGCTCAACCTGCTGGAAACCATGCCCACCCTGTTCAGCCAGCACTGTCTCGACCATCACATGAGGTGCGCTCAATGAGCCTGTTCGACGCCATCGCCCGCCACGCCAGCCAGACGCCGCACCAGCCGGCCCTGCAAGGCAGCCAGGGGGCGCTGGACTACCAGACCCTGTGGCAGCAGATCCAGCAGCTGGCCGACCGCCTGCAGCAGGCCGGCATTGAACGCCTGGCCCTGCACCTCGACAACGGCCTGCCCTGGGCGCTGCTCGATCTGGCCTGCACCCGGGCGGGCATCGTCGTCATCCCGGTGCCCCACTTCTTCAGCCCGGTCCAGCAATCCTGGCTGCTGGAGAGCAGCGGCGCCGATGCCCTGGTGGGCCCCAAGCACGAGGGCTGGCAGGCCGCCGCCCCCCTGCAACTGTTGACGGGCACTCCGGCTGCCCAGGCGCTCCCCCTGTGGCGGCGCACCCCGGCCAGACGCCCGGCACTGCCCGACGGCACCGCCAAGATCACCTATACCTCCGGCACCACGGGCCAGCCCAAGGGGGTCTGCCTCTCCCTGGCACAGGTGACTGCCGTCTGCACCTCCCTGGCAGAGCGGGTCGCCCCGGCCCGGGTTGAGCAGCACCTGACCCTGCTGCCGCTGGCCACCCTGCTGGAGAATCTGACCGGCCTCTATGTGCCGCTGCTGACCGGCGCCTGCAGCCGCATTCCTTCGCTGGCGGAGCTCGGCTTCTCCGGCTCCAGCGCCCTGGACCCGGCCACCCTGGCCCAGGCCCTGCTGCGCTGGCCCAGCCACAGCCTGGTGCTGGTGCCCGAACTGCTGCGCCTGCTGCTGGCCCTGTGCCGCACCACCCCGGCCCTGACCGAGCCACTCAAGGGGCTGCGCTTCGTCGCCGTCGGCGGGGGCAAGGTCGCCCCCGAGCTCATCGCCCACGCCCGCTCGCTGGGTCTGCCGGTCTACGAGGGCTATGGCCTGTCGGAGTGCGGCTCCGTCGTGGCCCTCAACGGCCCGCTGGGGGATAGCCCCGGCAGCGTCGGCCTGCCCCTGCCCCACTGTCAGGTAGCGATCGCCGCCAATGGCGAGGTCCTAGTGAGTGGCAGCGCTATGCTGGGCTATCTGGGGGAAGAGGCCCCCCTCGCCGGAACCATCGCCACCGGGGATCTGGGCCATCTGGATGCCGAGGGCTTCCTGCACATCACCGGGCGCAAGAAGAACGTGCAGATCACCGCCTTTGGCCGCAACTTCTCGCCGGAGTGGGTGGAGGCCCAGGCCCAGCTCTGTCCGGCCATCGCCCGCATTGTGGTCTTCGGCGACGGCCAGCCCGCCAACGTGGCCCTGATCCAGCCGCTCCCGGGCACCCAGTCCCAGTTGCCGGAACAGATAGCCAGGATCAACCAGCAACTGCCCGACTACGCCCGCATCCATCACTGGTTGCCGGTGGCCCTGGATCAACACCCCGGCCTGCTGACCGCCAACGGGCGCCCCCGTCGCAACGAGATTTATCAGCACTTTTCCCGGCAGATACGCCAATGCCTCACAGGAGAAACCTCATGAGCTTCTACCAGACCCTGCAACAGGCCACCGCCACCGAGCGCGAACGCCTGTTCAACGCCCCCATCATCGAGGCCTGTCGCCGCGGCGACATTCATCGCGACACCTACCTTGCCTTCCTCGCACAGGCCTATTACCACGTGCGCCACACGGTGCCGCTCCTGATGGCGACCGGCGGCAAGCTGGGCCAGGATTACGAGTGGGTGCGCGGCGCCATCCGGGAGTACATCGACGAGGAGTACGGCCATCAGGAGTGGATCCTCAATGACATCCGCGCCTGTGGCGGCGATGCCGAGGCGGTGCGCCACGGCCAGCCCGACCTGCCCATCGAGCTGATGGTGGCCTTCCTCTACGACCAGATCCAGCGCGGCAATCCCATGGGCTTCTTCGGCATGGTCCAGGTGCTGGAAGGCACCAGCGTCGCCATCGCCCTGACCGTCGCAGACCAGCTCAAGAGCGGCCTCGGCCTGCCCCCCCAGGCCATGAGCTACCTGAGCTCCCACGGCGCCCTGGATCAGGAGCATCTCCAGTTCTTCGAGTCCCTGATGGACCGGGTGGAGAACCCCGCCGACCAGACCGCCATCATTCACGCCGCCAAGGTGGTCTACCGCCTCTACGGCGACATGCTCTATCAGCTCACGGGATCCGCTCAATGAAGTTAGAAGGGAAACGCATACTGCTCACCGGTGCCAGCGGCGGCATCGGTGAAGCCCTGGCCATGGAGCTGGCAACCCAGGGCGCTCACCTGCTGCTGCACGGGCGCCGGGCGGGCGCGCTGGAGCGCCTGCGCAAGGAGCTGCCCCACCCGGAGCGCCACCAGACGGTGAGCGCCGATCTCGGCTCGCCCCAGGAGCGTGCCCGGTTGCTGCAACACCCGGCCCTGGACGAGGGGCTGGACGTGCTGATCAACAGCGCGGGCTGCAACCAGTTCGCCTGGCTGGAAGATCAGAGCGGCGAGCAGGTGACGCGCCAGGTGCTGCTCAACATAGAAGCGCCCATCCAGCTCACCCGCGCCCTGCTGCCAAGGCTGCGCAAGCCCGCCATCATCATGAACGTGGGTTCCAGCCTCGGGGCCATCGGCTTTGCCGGCTACAGCGTCTATTGCGCCAGCAAGTTCGCCCTGCGCGGCTTCAGCGAGGCGCTGGGACGGGAGCTGGAAGGGAGCGGCATCAAGGTGATCCACTTCGCCCCCCGTGCCACCCGCACCCTGCTCAACTCCGAGGCGGCCTACGCCATGAATGCCGAGCTCGGCACCCACACCGACAGCCCCCAGGACGTGGCCGAGGAGGCCGTTATCGCCCTGTGCAACGAGACGCGACGCTACTGGCTCGGCTGGCCGGAAAAGCTGTTCGTGCGCCTCAACGCCCTGCTGCCCGCCGTGGTGGATCTGGCGCTGGCCAGGCAGCTCCCCATCATAGAACGCCATGCCCGCCGCTCCCACGCCCTGGGTCACCCTCCCCACGGCTCCTCCGCTACGAACGAGAAGGAACATTGAGATGAAACACGCCACATTCCGTCCCAGCGTCGCCCACGGCCTCCTGCTGCTCACTCTGGGAGGTACGCTGGTCAGCCCCCTGGCCCGGGCCGCCGATGCCCTGCCCGCCATCCAGCAGCAATGGGCCCACTGCCAGTACCAGCAGACCGGCAAGGCCAAGGAGAGCTGCCTGGAGACCCTGAGTGCAAAGGCCGATGAGGCGAGTGCCAAGGAGGCGTTTCGTACCGATCTGCTGATCTGGTCCGCCATCGTCAAGAGCACCTGGGCTGGTGCCAAGGGCGGGCTGGGGGCACTGAGTCTGGTGAAGGAGGCCAAGGCCAGGCTGGAGATCGCCATCAAGCAGGATCCCAAGGCGCTGGACGGCTCGGCCTACACCAGCCTGGGTTCGCTCTATTACCAGGTGCCGGGCTGGCCGGTAGGCTTTGGCGATGACGAGAAGGCGGAGCAACTGCTCAAGCAGGCGCTCGCCATCAACCCCACTGGCATCGACCCCAACTTCTTCTACGGCGACTTCCTGCTGGATCAGGGGGACAAGGCCCAGGCGAAGGTCTACCTGGACAAGGCCCTGGCCGCCCCTGCCCGCCCGGGGCGCGAGCTGGCGGACGAGGGCCGCAGACAGGAGATCCGCGAGCGTCTCGCCAAGCTGTAAACACAGGCAGCACAGTGCGCTATTTAAACTCTGCCCACCAGCTTGCATACTGGTGGGCAGTGCCGTTTGAGGGGAGAAGAGAATGCGGATCCTGTTGGTGGAAGATGATGTGATGCTGGGGGACGGCATGGTGGATGCCCTGCGCAGCAGCGGCTACACGGTGGACTGGCTGCAGCAGGGACTGCCCGCCCTGTCGGCGCTCAAGAGCGAGGAGTTCGCCGCCCTCATTCTGGACCTCAACCTGCCCGACATCGACGGCATCAGCCTGCTGCGCAAGCTGCGCCGGGAAGGGCAGAGTCTGCCGGTGCTCATCCTCACCGCCCGGGATGCCCTGGACGACCGGGTATTGGGGCTGGACGCGGGCTCCGACGACTACATGGTCAAGCCCTTCGCCCTGCAGGAGCTCAACGCCCGCCTGCGCGCCCTGGTGCGCCGCAGCAAAGGGCAGGCCCAGGCGGTGCTGGAGTACGGGGAGCTGCAGCTCTACCCGGCCTCCCAGCAGGTCACCTACCGGGGCGAGCCGGTCAGGCTCACGCCCCACGAGTACAAGCTGCTGCAGGAGCTCATCACCCAGAGCGGCCGGGTGCTCAGCCGCGACCAGCTGCAGCAGAGCCTCTACGGCTGGGACGAGGGGGCCGAGAGCAATGCGGTGGAGGTGCACATCCACCACCTGCGCAAGAAGTTTTTCCCCGAGCTCATCCGCAACATCCGCGGGGTCGGCTACATAGTGCCCCAGCTCGACAGCCAGGCTGGCAAGGGAGCCCTGGCACCATGAGTCGCGTCCGCTCCATCCGCCGCTTCCTGCTCTCCGGCATCCTGGCCCTGGTCAGCGTCAGCCTCGCCGTCAGCGGCCTCATCGGCTATCTGGAGGCCAACCACGAGATGGAGGAGCTGTTCGATGCCCGCCTGGCCCAGTCCGCCCGCATCACCAACCAGCTGCTCAACCGCTATCTGCAGCAGAGCGGCGATCTGCCGAGCAACGGCGCCATCTACCAGGAGTGGGAGCAGGCCGAGCCGAACGCGCCCCACCAGGAGCCGAGCGGATTCGGCCAGATCGGGGAGGACAACGAGTTCACCCCCTATGGCCACGAGTTCGAGCGCAACCTCACCTTCCAGATGACGGATGAGGAGGGCAACATACTGCTGCGCTCCCCCAGCGCCCCGCGCCAGCTGTTCAGCAAACCGGAGCTGGGCTTTGGCGCCGTGCACCGCGACGGCCACGACTGGCGCACCTTCACCCTCTACAACAAGGACGAGCAGACCTGGCTCATCGTGGCGGAGCGGGACGACGAGCGGGGGGAGCTGGCGAGCAAGATGGCCACCCTCACCATGCTGCCGCTCTTCATCACCCTGCCCTTCCTGCTCGGCCTGCTGTGGTGGCTGATCACCCGTGGCCTGGCCCCGCTGCACCAGCTTGCCCAGGCCATCGGCGAGCGCCACCCCGCCAACCTGAGCCCCCTCAACCTGGCCATCAAGGCCGAGGAGCTGACGCCCCTGGTGGGGGAGATCAACCGGCTGATGCACGCCCTGGCGGACACCCTTGAGCGGGAGAAACAGTTCACCAACGAGGCGGCCCACGAGCTGCGCACCCCGCTGGCGGTGCTGCGCATCCACAGCGAGAATGCCATGGCGGCCGAAGACGAGGCGAGCCGCGAACAGGCGCTGCGCAAGATGCTCCTGGCCCTGGATCGCAGCGATCGCCTGATCCGCCAGCTGCTGACCCAGGCCCGCATCGACAACCAGCAGACGCCGGCGCTCACCGCCCTCCCCCTGCTCCCCCTGCTGCAGGGCACCCTGGCCACCCTGGCCCCCATCGCCCTGAAGAAGGATCAGCAGCTCTCCCTGGAGGGGGGCGAGCATCTGCAGGTGATGGGGCAGGCCATGCTGCTGGACCTGATGTTCGGCAACCTCATCGACAATGCGCTGCGCTACACCCAGGCGGGTGGCGAGATCGCCGTGATGGTCAGCCAGGAGGGCAACCGGGTCCGGGTGGATGTGCGGGACAACGGCCCCGGCATCCCCACCGCCGCCCTGTCGCGACTGTGCGAGCGCTTCTTCCGGGTCAACCCCCAGCAGGGGGACGGCGTGGGGCTCGGCATGGCCATCGTCTCGCGCATCGCCCAGCTGCACGGAGCGGATCTCGACATCCACAACCGGCCGCAGGGGGGGCTGGAGGTGAGCGTGCTGCTGCCCGCCCCGCCACGTTCGGCATGAGGGTTGGCGAGCCCGCCGCTCAGCCATGAAAAACGGGGGCCTGGCCCCCGTTTTTTCTCCGCCCCTCAGCGGCAGCTGGGCTGTACCGTGAAGGTACGCCTCGCATCCACCGGCCCCAGTTCGGCCAGCAGACGGCGGCCAATCAGCACGGGATAGATCATCTTGCTGCGATCCCGCAGGGTGAACCACTCCTCATAGACCTTGTCGCCGACGCAGATGCTCATGGTCACCGTGGGGCGTTGTTCCATGCCGCCCGCCCCCCGCACCGTGACGCTGCGCTCCACCGGCCGCTCCAGGGTCTGACGCACCACCTTGTCGGTATTGGCGTCGGTCAGCTCCAGGTTGAAGCGCACCCAGGGCTTGCCGTCGCGCCTGAAGTGCCGCAGATCCCGGGCATCCAGAGAGGATGTGAGGGCGCCGGTATCCAGCTTCATCTTGACCGCCACCCCGGAGGGCATGAGCAGCCCCTTTTCGATCCAGCCGTAGCTGGCCGGCGCCGCCATCGCGCTGCCGCACAACGCCAGCAACATGGCCGCGCCCACCATCGTCTTGCCCATCTCGCTCTCTCGCCTTGTGTAACCTGGGCCCAGATCTATCACAGCCGCCCGGCGGGTCAACCGGATTCTCGGCCCCCGGCGAGCAGCCCATGGCGATCCCGCCAGCAGGCGACAATCCGTGCCGGCAGCGCAAGGGAAGAAGCGACAAAAGGGGGGAAAACGGGGGGAGAAAAAGGTGCTGGATGACACTGTCTGCCATCCTCAGGTTGTGACGCCAAAGGCTACCACAGCGGGACACGAATTATCAGTCTTGTTCTGGCGGGATTTTTGCCTACACTGCTGTAAACCGGAGGCCCTGAAAACCCCCGGTTTTTTTGTGCCTGCCGAAAATCTGCCACTGCAAAAGTGACGTTCAACAAGGCTCAATAAGGAATTCGTAATGCGTATCGAAGAAGACTTGAAGCTGGGTTTCAAGGATGTCCTGTTTCGCCCCAAGCGCTCTACTCTCAAGAGCCGTTCCCAAGTCAGCCTGACCCGCCAGTTCACCTTCAAGCACACCCAGACCCAGTGGCAGGGCGTGCCCGTCATCGCCGCCAACATGGACACCGTCGGCAGCTTCGCCATGGCCCGTGCCCTGGCCGGCTTCGAGATGATGACGGCGGTACACAAGCACTACAGCCTCGCGCAGTGGCAAACCTTCGTCGATGAGACTGACCCGGCCGTGCTGGGCCACGTAATGGTATCGACCGGCACCTCGGACGAGGACTTCGTCAAGACCCGCCAGATCCTCGCCATGTCCGAGGCGCTGCGTTTCATCTGCGTGGACGTGGCCAACGGCTACTCCCAGCACTTCGTCGAATTCCTGCGCAAGATCCGCGAGGCCTGCCCTAACCACGTCATCCTGGCGGGCAACGTGGTGACCGGCGAGATGGTGGAGGAGCTGATCCTCTCCGGCGCCGACATCGTCAAGGTGGGCATAGGCCCGGGCTCGGTCTGCACCACCCGGGTCAAGACCGGCGTCGGCTATCCCCAGCTCTCCGCCATCATCGAGTGTGCCGATGCGGCCCACGGCCTCGGTGGCCAGATCGTCGGCGACGGCGGCTGCACCTGCCCGGGTGACGTGGCCAAGGCCTTCGGCGGCGGCGCTGACTTCGTGATGCTGGGGGGCATGCTGGCCGCCCACGAGGAGTGCGGCGGCGAGATCGTCGACGTGGATGGCGCCCCCTTCATGAAGTTCTACGGCATGAGCTCGTCCAGCGCCATGGACAAGCACGCCGGCGGCGTCGCCGAGTACCGCGCCTCCGAGGGCAAGACGGTGCTGCTCCCCTATCGCGGCCCGGTGGAAAACGCCGTGCGCGACATCCTGGGGGGCGTGCGCTCCACCTGCACCTACGTCGGTGCCAGCCAGCTCAAGGAACTCACCAAGCGCACCACCTTTATCCGGGTGCGCGAGCAGGAGAACAACGTCTACGGCAAGGAGTGATCCGCCCGCCTGACGGTTAGAAGCCAAGTCACCGGTGTGCTACCCTGCGCACCGGTTTTTTTGCATCTGGGATCCCGCGCCATGACAAGCCCTCTCCCCCCGTTCGACTGGGATATCTTCTGCGCCGTGGTGGACAACTTCGGCGACATCGGCGTCACCTGGCGGCTCGCCCGCCAGTTGCAGCAGGAGGGCGGGGGCACCGGCGTGCGGCTCTGGGTGGACGATCTGGCGAGCTTCGCCCGCATCTGCCCGGGCCTGGACCCCGCCCTGGACGGCCAGTGGCAACAGGGGGTCTATGTCCAGCGCTGGCACGACGACCTGCCCCCGGAGGCCATCCCGGCCCGGGTGGTGATCGAGGCGTTCGCCTGCACGCTGCCCCCCTCCTTCATCCAGCGCATGGCGGCGCAGAGCCCTGCCCCCTGCTGGATCAACCTGGAGTACCTCTCCGCCGAAGCCTGGGTCGAGGATTGCCACGGTCTCGCCTCCCCCCAGCGGGTGGGCAACCGCAGCCTCGACAAGTACTTCTTCTTCCCGGGCTTCACGCAGAAAACGGGCGGCCTGTTGTGCGAGCGGGGGCTTATCGCCGAGCGGGAGCGCTGGCAGCAGGACGAGGCGGGGCTCGATGTTTACTGGGCGAGTCTGGGCTTGCCACCCAGGCAAGAAAATGAACTGAGAGTCAGCCTCTTTACCTACGAGAGCGCGGCGCTCAGAAGTCTGGTAGCGAGCTGGAGCCAGGGCGCCACACCGGTCACCCTGCTGCTGCCGCTCGGCCGCTCCCTCAACGACGTGCTCACCGGCGCCGGGCTGGCTGACGCCATCCCCACCGCCCGGGCGGGAGACCTGCTGCGCTCGGGCAGCCTCGCCATCAAGCTGCTGCCGATGACGGATCAGGCTGGCTACGATCGCCTGCTGTGGAGCTGCGACCTCAATCTGGTGCGCGGGGAGGACTCCTTCGTGCGGGCCCAGTGGGCGGCGCGCCCCTTCCTGTGGCACATCTACCCCCAGGATGATGAGGCCCACATCGCCAAGCTGGAGGACTTCCTCGACCACTATCTGGCGGACTTGCCCGCCGAGTGTGGCCAGTGGCTGCGCGACGTCAATCTTGCCCTCAACCATGGGCAGGATGTCGGCGAACTCTGGGCCCAATGGCCGCGATACGGCGCCATCTGGCAGCAACATGGGGGAGCCTGGTCACAGAAGTTGCTTGCCGACGGGGATCTCGTCACGAGGTTGGTGAAATTTTTAGAAAGCCGTATATAATCTGGCAGTTTTTATCCGTCCGTTTCACGAACAGGAATTTTTTACATGAAAACCGCACAGGAAATCCGCGCTGGCAACGTAGTCATGATCGGCACCGAGCCGATGGTGGTCCAGAAGGCTGAATTCAACAAATCCGGCCGTAACTCCGCCGTGGTCAAGATGAAGCTGAAAGGCCTGCTGAACGGCAGCGCCACCGAAACCGTCTTCAAGGCCGACGACAAGCTGGAAGTCGTTCAGCTGGAGCGTAAAGAGTGCACCTACTCCTACTACTCCGACCCGCTGTATGTCTTCATGGACACCGAGTACAACCAGTACGACGTCGAGAAAGACAACCTGGGTGACGCGCTGAACTACCTGGTAGACGGCATGGAAGATCTGTGTGAAGTGACTTTCTACAACGAGAAAGCCATCTCCGTAGAGCTGCCGACCACCATCGTTCGCGAAGTCGAGTACACCGAGCCGGCCGCCCGTGGCGACACCTCTGGTAAAGTGACCAAGCCTGCCCGCCTGAAGGGTACCTCCTACGAGCTGGCCGTTGCCGCCTTCGTGGAGATCGGTGACAAGATCGAAATCGACACCCGTACCGGTGAATTCAAGCGTCGCGTCAACTAAGTTGACCCCTTGATGTCATTGCAAAAAAGCGAGCCTCGGGCTCGCTTTTTTATTGGCTGGCACCTTGCTGGCAGCCTGATGAAGGGAGGTGCCCCTAGCGGCGGTGGGCCAGTGCCCGCACCACCCGATCCCCCACTCCCTGCACCAGCTGCACCAACAGCAGCAGAATGACGACGGTCCCCGCCATCACCTGATCGTCGAAGCGCTGATACCCGTAGCGAATGGCCAGATCCCCAAGCCCCCCACCACCGATCACCCCCGCCATGGAGGAGAAGCCGATCAGCATCACCACCGTCAGGGTCAGCCCGGCCAGCAGGGCTGGCAGCGCCTCGGGCAGCAACGCCTTGGCCACCACGTGCCAGCCGCTTCCCCCCATGACGAGCACCGCTTCGACACGCCCCTTGTCCACTTCATCGAGGGCATTTTCCACCACCCTGGCAAAGAAGGGAAAGGCCCCCAGGGTGATGGGCACGATCGCCGCCGTGCTGCCAAGGGTGGTACCGACCAGCAGCCGGGTCAGGGGGATCAGCGCGATCAAGAGCACCACGAAGGGGAGCGAGCGCCCGATGTTGATAAACAGCCCCAGCACCATGTTGACGCGGGGCAGCGGCAGCACGCCCTCCTTGCGGGTCACCACCAGCAGTACTCCGATCGGCAACCCCAGCAACAGGGTGAAGAGAGCCGCCACCCCGACCATATAGAGCGTCTCGACAGTCCCCTGATACATCAGGTCGAGCAGGGCATCCAGGTTCAGGCGACTCTGCATAGACGCGCCTCCTCCACCCCGTGACGCAGCAAGAAGCGGCGCTGGGCCTCGGGATCCGGCAGCAGGGCCTGCCGCACGCGAGAGCCGGGATCCGCCAGCAGGGTGCCCAGGGCCCCGCTCTCGACCAGCACGCCCCGCTCGAGCAGCGCCGCGTGATCGCAGATGGCCTTGACCACGTCCAGCTCGTGGGTGATGAGCACTATGGTGAGCCCGAGCCGACGGTTGATGTCGGCAAGCAGTGCCAGCACCGACTCCGTGGTCTCCGGGTCCAGCGCGCTGGTCGCCTCGTCACACAGCAGGTGGGACGGGTTGCCGGCCAGAGCGCGGGCGATGCCGACCCGCTGTTTCTGCCCGCCCGAGAGCCGGGAGGGGAAGGCGAGCGCGTGCTCCGAGAGCCCCACCAATTCGAGCAGCTCGGCGACCCTGGCTGACCGCTCGCGGCGCGCCACCCCGGCGATCTCCAGCGGCACAGCCACATTGTCTGCCACGTTGCGGGCATGCAACAGGTTGAAATGCTGAAAGATCATGCCGCAAGCCTGGCGATGGCGGCGCAGGGCCGCCCCCTCCAATGCCGTGATGTCGCGCCCGTCCACCAGAATGCGGCCGCTGGTCGGCCGCTCCAGCAGATTGAGGCAACGGATGAGGGTGCTCTTGCCCGCCCCGCTGCGCCCGAGGATGCCATAGATGGCCCCGTCCGGGATTGCCAGCGACACCCCGTCCAGGGCTGGCTGCGAGTGCCCGGGGTAGCGCTTGCCCAGCCCCTCGAGCGCTATCATGACTGCTGCCCCGCCACCGGGATCACCGATCCCTTGTAGCTCTTGCGAATGAACTCGGCGATCGCCCTGGACTCCAGCTCCCGCGCCAGCTTGCGGATCCGCGGATCATCCTTGAACGCCGGAGTGGTCACCAGGATGTTGGCGTAAGGGTTATGCTCGGCGCTCTCCAGCCCCAGGGCATCCCGAGCCGGCTCCAGCCCCGCCTCCAGGGCATAGTTGCCATTGATCACCGCCAGATCCACATCGTCCAGCGAACGGGGCAGCTGGGGTGACTCGATCTCCAGGATCTTGAGCTCCCTGGGATTCGTGGCAATGTCTTGCACCGTGGCCAGATCCCGGGCCGGATCCTGATAGCCCGCCTTGAGGGTGATGAGCCCCTTGCTCTGCAACAGGTAGAGCGCCCGGCTCAGGTTGGTGACGTTGTTGGGCAAGGCGATCACCGATTTGGCCGGCACCTCCTCGAGCCGCTTGAACTTCTTCGAATAGATGCCGAGCGGCTCCACATGCACGGTGGCGGCCACCACCAGCTCGGTACCGAGCGCCTTCTCCTGATCCTTGAGGTAGGGAACGTGCTGGAAGTAGTTGGCATCCACATCCCCCGCCACCAGGAGTTCATTGGCATTGATGCCACCGCTGAGCTCGATCACCTGCAGGTCCAGGGTGGGATCCTGGCGTTTCACCTCGCCAAGGATTTCGGCATGGGGCAGGGGATCGGCGGCCACCCGCAGCGCCTGGGCCGCCTGGGAGGAAAAGGAGAGCCCGAGGGCCAGTACCACGCCGGTCAGGGAAAACAGTCGTCTGTTCTGCTTCATCTTGAGATTCCTTTCGATGCAATCAGTAGGCTTCGCCGACCGCCAGCACCCGGGGCGCCGGCAGCAGATCGGCATGATGGCGCCGGGCCACATCCGGGTGGGAACGCAGTCGCCCCTTGAGGTAATTCCACCCCACCTCCCGCAAAAGCGGGTTGTCCGGGTCTGTGGCCGGCCCCCTCGCCTCGCGGGCCAGGGCGTCGGGCAGCGGGTAGACGGGCACCACGGCATCGAGCTGGGCCCCCAGGAAGAAGGCGATGGAATGGCGCTCATGCCCAGGCGCCGACGGCACCACCCGGTGCACGGTCGCCCGCAGGTAACCATTGCTGGCCAACTCCAGCAGCTCACCGATGTTGACGACAAAGGTGCCGGGACGGGGGAGTGCATCGAGCCAGCGCCCGGGCTCCACCTCTACCTGCAGGCCGGGTTGGTCATCCTGCAGCAGGAAGCTCAGGAACCCCGAGTCCTTGTGA
Source organism: Aeromonas sp. SrichE-2G (assembly GCF_017939565.1). Classification (NCBI taxonomy): domain Bacteria; kingdom Pseudomonadati; phylum Pseudomonadota; class Gammaproteobacteria; order Aeromonadales; family Aeromonadaceae; genus Aeromonas; species Aeromonas sp. SrichE-2G. The sequence goes on along the minus strand of NZ_JAGKRG010000053.1, from coordinate 72,751 downwards.
GGCCCCACCCCCTGGGTCGCACCGTGCTCACCGGGATAGCGGATCAGCTTGATGTGCTCGTTGGGGCGCTCTCCGTGCAAGGCATCGAAGGCATCCGGCGGCAGCGCGAGCGCCTCGGCAAAGGCGCCGAGCAGGGTGCGGGACATCCGGGTCATCGCCTGCTGCCAGCCCAGCAGCACGGGCTTGAGCTCAGGCAGCCCATCGGGCCACTGATTCGGCCCCTGCAACCGCCACCAGGGCGGATCGCCCGCGGCCAGTGGCAAGGCAGGGCGCTCGGCGCCGATATCGAACTGCTCGCGCCAGTCGGGCTGGCCACGGGTCAGCTCGGCCCCCGGCCGGTTATAGCCTCGAAAGTGGGGGGAATGGATCATGGCAACCTGCTGCTTGGCGGCGGCAGGCAATGCAAAGAAGGCGCGCGACAGCTGCTGCAACTGCCGCTGCAGCTCGGGATCGATGCCGTGGCCGGTCAGGTAGAAGAATCCCACCTCCCGGGCGGCATTGCGCAAGGCGGTCAGAAATTGCGCCCGTTGCCTGGGCGAGGCATCGAGCTGCCCGAGGTCGAGTTCAGGCAAGTGGGTCAAGGTGCTCATGGCGATAGCGCTCCCGGTCGGTGAACAGATGGGTCAAGGTCAGAGCCAGGTCGCTGTAACAGTGGAACAGATACATAGTGTTTCTCCTGATGAGGGGGGTGGCCAGCTGCGGGGGAGCCCCGCCTCTGCATGTCCTTACTGAAACACGTGGGAATGGGATGAGGGAACGATCAAATCCGGCATTGCTTTGCCATATGAAGCCATAGCGCCCCGCCATCAGGCCGCGCTTCCACGAGCCCCGCTCTTGTTATCTCGCGGGAGGTGGCAAGCCCCTTTGCGAAGCTCTCAAGAAAACGCCGCCACAGCCGCTATCAGGGTGTAATGGAGGATTTCCCATGTCGTTTCGCCCCTGCCTACTGCTGACCTTGCTAGCCTTCGCCGCCCACGGCGCCGGGCAGACGCCCCCTTCCTCCCTCCTCGATCTCGCCCCGCCGCCCCCCGCCGACTATTGGCAGAACACGGACTGGCAAGGGGTGCCTGACAGCACCCGAGTCGACAAGCAGCGGGTGCTGTTCGCGAAGCACGACGGCGACAACTACGTGGGGCTCGCGATCCTGCTGCCCGACTGGCAGCGCAGCGGCCAGCTGTGGCAACTGACCCGGGATCTGGGACGTCTCGGGTTCGATACCCTGCTGCTGCTCCCCTCCCCCCGCCAGGCCGAGCTGGACCCGGCTGCCGAAAAGAAACAGCAGGCCATCGACGACTTTCGCAAACAGTTTGCCACCCGCATCAGCGAGATCGGCGACGCCAAGCTGCAGGAGGGTGGCTTCAGGCTGTTGCTGGCACAGGGCACCAGCGCGGCCTGGGCCGCGAACCTCATCGCGAGCGAGCAGCTGCCCGCCCCCGACGCCCTGGTCCTGCTGGACGGTTTCTTCCCCAACCAGCAGAGCAACCAGACCCTTGCCAAGCAGGTAGCCCAGGCCAGCGTGCCCACCCTCGACCTCTACCAGGAGGAGGGCAACCGCTGGCCCCTGCTGGCCGCCGAGGCGCGCAGGCACGAGAGTCGTCGCAGCCACAAGCTCAACTACCGCCCCTATGCCCTGATGGATCTCGAGGAGACCCCCGGACGCATCCAGGGCTGGCTGACCCACCTGGGCTGGATCTGACCCCATAACGAGGCAGGAGCGGCCCTCCTGCCGCCGCTCATGACCGGGCTGGTCAGCCGCCCTCCCTCTTTGGCATCATGTCTCTTCCATTGGCAGGAGGCTTCATGCAGCAAATCGTGTTTCTCGACAGCGACACCCTGGACGCCGGCATCAATCTGCGTCGCCCCGATTTTCCCCATCACTGGCAGAGCTATCCGGCCACGGCGCCGGATCAGGTGGTTGAGCGCCTCGCGTGCGCCAGCATCGCCATCATCAACAAGGTCCGCATCGGTGCCGACGAACTGGCCAGGTTGCCCGAGCTCAAGCTGATTGCCCTCGCGGCCACCGGCAGCGACAACCTGGATCTGGAGGCGTGCCGCGCCGCCGGTGTCGCCGTGTGCAACATCCGCAACTACTCGGGCCCCTCCGTCCCCGAGCACGCCATGGCACTGATGCTGGCCCTGTCACGCAACCTGTTCGCCTGGCGCCAATCCTTGCTGGAGGGACGCTGGCAACAGAGCGGCCAGTTCTGCTTCTTCGATCACCCCATCGCGGATCTGCACGGCAAGCGCCTCGGCATCATCGGCAAGGGGACGCTGGGGCAGGCGCTGGGGCAGCGGGCCCAGGCCATCGGCATGGAGGTTCGCTATGCCCAGAGCCAGATAGGGACGAGTGGCGATGACGACCGACTGCCCCTGGACGCCCTGCTGGAGAGCTCGGACGTGATCAGCCTGCACTGCCCGCTGACCCCCTATACCCGCCATCTGATAGGCGAGCGGGAGCTGGCCATGATGAAACCGGGCGCCCTGCTCATCAACGTGGGACGCGGCGGCCTGGTGGACGAGCAGGCCCTGCTGGAGGCCCTCGGCAACGGGCGCCTCGGCGGCGCCGGCTTCGATGTGGCGAGCCAGGAGCCGCCTCCTCCGGAACATCCCCTGATGCAGGCCCTGCGCTACCCCAACTTCATCCTGACCCCCCATGTCGCCTGGGCCAGCGAGGAGTCGATGCAGCGACTCGCGGATCAGCTGATCGACAATATCAACGCCTTCGCCCTCGGCAGGCGCCAGCACCGGCTGGTCTAGCGGCGCACACCGTCCCCGGGCCTCGGCTGCGGGATCAAAAAAAGGGGCCAGTGGCCCCTTCTTGCATCCTGCAGTGGCATCAATCGTCGTGCCATTTGTGCTTGCGGTGTTTCTTGTGCTTCTTGTAGTAATGGCGGTGATCATGATAGTGCCGGTCACCGTAGTAACGGCCACCCCGGCTCTCGTGAGTGTCGCCGGTCTTGGCGCCGATGGCGGAACCGCCTGCACCGCCGATGCCGGCCCCGATCAGGCGACCGGTGTCGCCCCCGACGCTCTTGCCGATGGCGGCGCCACCCAGGGCACCGACGGCGCCTCCGAGGGCGGCTTCATTTTTGTTGCCCCGGTTGGCCGTGGCCGCACCACCTGCCGCACCGCCGATCGCCGCCCCGACCAGGGCCCCCGTGTCGCCGCCCAGCTCCTTGCCGATCATGGTCCCGGCCACCCCGCCGGCACCGCCGCCGAGTATGGTATTGAGGGTCTCGGACGCCTGCACCTGACCCGTTCCCAACAGCAGCGACCCCAGCAATGCCACCGTACTCATGCCAAACTGTTTCATTTTCATGGGATACTCCCGTCAAGCCTGATGACTGGTGATTTTTCCCAGCACTATACAAAGCGACATGCCCTGCGCTACTGCGGCAACAGGGAGAGCTGCGGCAACCCGGTTGTCTCCTGTTCGCGACAGGTTCCATTGGAGCAGGCTAAACACATGAAAATTAATTAAAAAAAAAGGTCACATAGGAAATTATCTCCGCTGTGACCCGATTCTTGCCCCAGAGCATTATTTTTCCCACTGCAATGCTCTGACAGATACTGTCACATACCCCCGCAGAAGGACGTTTCAGGGGAGGAGAGATGCCAGCAGTCGCGCCCCTGCCGCTTGCTCTCGTAGAGGCATTCATCGGCCCGCTCGAACGGGTCAGGGGAGTCCTCCGGATAGTGCGCGCCTCCGGCGCTCAGGGTGATGGACGCCTCGAACTCGCGCCATTGCAGCGTCCGTACCCTCCCCAGCAGGTGGGTCAGGCCGTACTCCACCTCCTCCCGCTCCCAGGGCAGCAGGGCCGCAAATTCGTCCCCACCGATCCGGTAGACCCCCCCTTCCCCCAGGGTTCTCGCCATGATGGTCGCCACCCGAAACAGCACGGCATCCCCCACCCCGTGTCCCCAGCTGTCATTGACGCCCTTGAAGTTGTCCACGTCGAACAGGACCAGCCAGTAGGGGGTGCCCTCCTGCTCCAGCCCGGCCCTGTCCTGCTCGAAGGCCCGCCGGTTCATGATGCCGGTGAGGGGATCGTGCAACAGGGCATCCAGCCCCTGCTGCAGACTGGTTCTGACCTGGTTTATCTCCCCCAGGCTGCCATGCACGAACCAGGTGCGCTGGCGCCGCTGGATCTCCAGCAAGGCCTCATCCCGAATGAGGCCGCTGAGGGAGCCCTGCACCAGCGCCTGCTCCTGGCGGAAGATCCGCACCAGTAACAGCAGGCTGCACAGCCAGATGCAGAGCAGTGCCAGCGCGGGCAGCACCACCATCAGCAGGGTCTCCTGCAGGTTCTCGTGAAAATGGCCGGGGGGCAGGTAGAGGTTGAGATCCCAGTCCATGTCGGTGAGCCCGTGCCTGAGGTGGCGCCCCTCCCAGAGCACATCCAGCCCGCCGACCTGACGCTCCCGGTCGAAGGCGCTCGGCAGCAGCTGCAGATTGTGCCCCACCACCCGCTGCCCCCCCTTGCGCTCCGTGATGTAGAGGGCGGCCTGGTCCCCTCCCAGTGCCCGCCCCAACGCCGCCTGCAGCGTGTTGAACGACATGTCCACCATCAGCAGCCCCAGCAGTTGCCCCTCGTCATCCCTGACCCGCTTGATCAGGGTCAGTACCTGGTTGGCGGAAGCAAACTCATCGTAGGGGCCAAACCAGATGAGGTCATCACCGCCGCTGGCGATCGCCTGGTACCAGGGGCGCTCCCGCGCCTCATAGCCTGCCGGCGCACGCCAGTCGGGATAGCCGTCGAGGTGGTTGGTGCGCACGTTGTAGAAAAAGAGGTAGTGGGCGTCGTGCTTGAACTGATGGGCGATGGGCCAGATCGGGTTGATGGCCGTCTCCCCCCTCGCGATCGCCCGCTTGTCCAGGGAGGACTCCAGCACGCCGAGCTGCCGCTGGTTGTCCTGCGCCAGCTCGTGGATCAGGGTGGCATCGATGGTGGTGAGCATGTGACCGTAACCCGCCATGGTCTTGTCGATGCTCTGCAGGTAGCTGGCCGCCGCCAGCAACAGGGTGGCGATCAGCACCAGGGCGCCAAGCACAAACGACAGCGGGGTCAGGATGTAATAGCGTTCCTTGATGATCGCAGCAGCCACTCCACCACCCATAAAATGTCGTTAAAAACTCATTTTATGGTGAAATCAACCAAACCATCATTGATTGAAATCATCAGTGGCTACTGTTGGGGGTCGAAAAGGGAACATTGGGTCCACTCTTATATATGCGTTCCCGAGCAGTGAATATCCATAAAAAGTAAAAACACTCCTCACCCCGTGTTGACGGTTTCTTGTGCAGAAGGTGTTATAGTCGATGACTCGAGAAATCGGAGCCAGATGAACGTTATCGGCGATGATCCATCAACCAAGGAGATGTTATGAGCAGTCCGTTTATCGAACAGATCAAAGTACGTCGTACCATCTATGCCCTGGGCAACCGGGTGACCCATTCCGAGCCCCAACTGACGGCCCTTATCAAGGATGCCATCAAGCACAGCCCCTCCTCTTTCAACTCCCAGAGCTCCCGCGCCGTCATTCTGTTTGGCGAGGAGCACCACAAGCTGTGGGACATCGTCAAGGCCGAGCTCAAGAAGATAGTTCCGCCGGAGGCCTATCCCCAGAGTGAGGCCAAGATCAACGGCAGCTTCCGGGCCGGTTTCGGAACCGTTCTCTTCTTCGAGGACACCGCCGTCATCCAGGATCTGCAGCAGAAGTTCGCCCTCTATGCCGACAACTTCCCCATCTGGTCCGAACACGGCACCGGGATAGCCCAGTTCGCGGTCTGGACCACCCTGGCCCAGGAAGGCATCGGCGCCTCCCTGCAGCACTACAATCCGCTGATCGACGAGGCGGTGCGCCAGACGTGGAACCTGCCCGCTAGTTGGCTCCTGCGTGCCCAGATGCCCTTCGGCAGCATAGAACAGCCCGCCGGTGACAAGACCTTCATCGAGGACGATGTCCGCTTCCGGGTCTTCGGCTAATCCCCCGGCCCCCTCTCGCAGGGGGCCTCTTCCCGCCTCTCCTCTGTCCTTTTCCCGTCAACCCCCCTACTCTGTGACAACATTATCAGTCATGACGAGGAGAACCTCATGAGGGAGGCCAGACGCCAGCAGATCCCGCCCAGACTCTATCCGCTGTTTGCCTTTCTCTGTGTCACCACCCTGATCCTCCTGTTCTCCCTGATGGGCATCTTCACCCGCCCCCCGAACCTGCTGGCCGCCTTCTGGCCGGCCAACGCCGTGCTGCTCGGCATCATGCTGCGCTACCCACGCCTCGCCTCCCTGCCGGGGTGGCTGGGAAGCATTGCAGGCTACCTGCTCGCCGCCCAGTTCACCCAGGACGACCTCCAGAAGACGCTGCTGCTGACCCTGGGCAACCTGGCGGGCGTCTGCGTCGGCTTTGTGCTGTTTCGCTGCCTGAGCTCGCAAGAGAGGCGTCTGAGGCGACCCACCTCCCTGGTGTTTTTGCTACTGATATCCATGGCGGCCTCCCTGGCTGCCGGCCTCGTCGGGGCCTTCATCAATCCCCTGCTTTTTCAGGGCACCATGCTCTACGGGCTCGGCTTCTGGTTTGCCAGCGAGCTCGTCAACTACATGGCCATACTGCCGGTGATCCTCACGCTGCCTCCCCCCGGGGAGATCTCGGCCTGGCTAGCCCGCCTGTTCCGGCCCCAGCTCTCCTGGCCCAGGCTGATGCCACTGCTGAGCCTGCTCTGCACCATGATGCTCTCCCTGCTGATCGCTGGTCCCGGCTCCATCGCCTTCCCGGTGCCCGCCCTGCTGTGGTGCGCCGTCAGCTATTCGCTCTTTACCACCAGCCTGCTCTCCCTGGGTTTCAGCACCCTGACCCTGCTGGCCCTCTCCAACGGCTATCTCGTCATCAGCCACGATGCCCAGACCCAGTACTGGATGTTTTCGGTCAGGATCGGCGTCATGCTGATCGCCCTCACCCCCCTCACCGCCGCCAGCATCATGGCCGTGCGCAACAACCTGCTGAGCAGGATGGAGCATCTGGCCCATCATGATCACCTCACCGGCGTGCTCAATCGCACCGGCTTCTGGCCGATGGCCCAGTCCATGCTAGCCACCCAGGAGCTGCGCCAGCTCCCCGTCGCCGTCGGCATGCTGGATCTGGACCACTTCAAGCGCGTCAATGACAGTCATGGCCACGAGTCCGGCGATCACCTGCTCAGGGCCTTCACCGATACAGTGCGTCACCAGCTGCGCCAGGGGGATCTCTTCGTGCGTCTGGGAGGGGAGGAGTTCGCCATCGTGCTGCCGGCGACCACCCAGTCCCAGGCCCTGGAGGTGGTCGAGCGACTGCGGGAGAAGGTGGCCGGGATGAGCATGATGGATGCGTCCGGTCAACCCATCGTCGCCACCGTCAGCATAGGGCTCGCCTGCCAGCAACGCGGCACCTACAACCTGGACAGGCTGCTCTCCCGCGCCGATCAGGCGCTCTATCAGGCCAAGCGCCATGGTCGCAACCGGGTGGAGCTGCACCGGGAAGACGCGCCGGATGACCGGGATGGCAGCCCGTCGGCCAACCCATGAGCCCTCCCCATCCGGCGATCCCGTTCGAGCTCAGCGTCCAGATACCCCGGTCGGCCGATGCGGCTCGATCCCTTCAGCGCCCCGCCAGCGTGTCGATGAAGGCCTGCCGCTGGGTCGCGGCCTCATAGCAGGCGAGCGCCTGCTCGGCATTGCTCGCCCACACCGGCTGGGGGCCCACCGCAAATCCCTGCTGCAACAGGCTGGTCAGCAGTTCCCCCGTCTCCTGGGCCGCCAGTGGCTGTGCCAGTACCAGGCTTCCCTTGATCAAGAACAGATAGCGTTCGGTCGACATGACATGACTCCTTGTGGCTGGTCGGCAGGCCGGATGGCCTGTTTCGAGACCATTAGAACAAGGCAGTTAGATAATTTATAATCAATAAATCGCCACATTGGATAACCAAATGGAATGAAATTCGACCTCAGGCAACTGCAGGCCTTCGTCATGCTGGCCGAGACCGCCAACTACCGCGAGGCGGCGCAGCGGCTGTTCGTGACCCAGCCGGCCCTCACCAAGCAGATCCAGGGGCTGGAGCTCGCCCTCGGCAGCACCCTGTTCAACCGGGGGCGCCACGGCGCCGAGCTGACCGCCATCGGCCAGCAGCTGCTCCCCCAGGCCCTTGCCCTGGTCGAACACGGCAAGGGGTTCGAACATCACGCCCTGGCGCTGGCGAGCGGCGCCGCGGGGCGCCTCAGGATAGGGTTCGGGCTCTCCAGCTTCGCACTCGCCCCCTCCCTGGTGGCCGCCTTCAAGCAGCAGGCCCCGGACGTGCTGGTGCATCTGCAGGACATGACCTCCGCCATTCAGCAGGAGCAGCTGCTGACCGGACGGCTGCAGGCCGGTTTCATGCGCCGGCCAGAGGCGCCGCAACTGCGCGAGCACAGGCTGCTGACGGACAGGCTGGTGCTGGCCGTTCCCACCCGGATGACGCTGCCGGATCCGGCGGCCTTCGACGTGGAGCAGGCCCTGACTCGCCAGCCGCTGCTGCAGATGGTGGGTCACCGCTGCCCCGGTCTCACCCGGCAGATAGCCCGCTTTCTCGGCGCCAACCGCCTGAGCGGCATGATCCAGGAGGCGGAAGATATCCAGACTCTGGTGGCCCTGGTGGCCGCCGGCATCGGCAACGCCATCCTGCCCCGCAGCGTCGGCTTTATCGCAGGCCAGGAGGTGACCCTCTACCCTCTCTCCGGCCCCTGGTCGGAGTGGGACATCAGCCTGGTGTGGAACCCGGAGTTTGCGGACCCTATCCGGGATCGCTTCCTGCAACTGGTTCTGGCGGCCCACCCGGCAGCCAGCCCCGCGACCGAAGGATAAAATGGACTCATTTTTGCCTTTTTTATGAGGGGGGCAGTAAGATGGGCAGCGAGAATCCAGCCACCATCTGAAGGGAGAACCCCATGATCAAGCCACTTATTGCGCTCTTGCCCGCCCTCTTGCTGAGCGCCTGTGCCAGCGAAAAAGCGCCGACGCCCGTCGGCATGGCCAACCCGGCCTCGGTCTACTGTGGCGAACAGGGAGGCAAAGTGATCATCAAGCAGGAAGCCAATGGCGCCGTGGGTTACTGCCATCTGCCAGACGGCCAGGTGGCCGAGGAGTGGGCCTTCTATCGCTCGACTCATCCCTGATCTTGGCGCGACTGCAGGCCTGATGCACAAGGGGGCGATTCATCAGAACCGCCCCCTTGTTGTTACGCTCACGGGAGCTGCGCCCGCTTCTCTCATGGCGACCGGCGGCAACCTCAGACCAGCCCCAGGGCATAACGCAGCGCCATCTCCTTGAGGGGGCCCGCCTTGTCCGCCAGGTTCAGCGCCAGGTTGCGGGCAAGCTTGAGGGGGCCTATCTCGTTGCTGAACGCCCCGTAGAAGAGATCCATCCCCGACTGCATCAGCAGGTTGTCCGGACGCCGACGGCGCTCGTAGCGCGCGGCCAGCCCCAGCCCATGCCAGTCAGCCCCCGCCTTGGCCAGAGCCTCGGCCCAGCAGGCCACGTCCTTGAAGCCGAGGTTGACCCCCTGCCCGGCAAGCGGGTTGATGGTGTGGGCGGCATCACCGAGCAGCACCACCCTGCCGGCGTGGTAGTCGTTGGCGTGGCGACGCACCAGGGGGAAGCTCCCCTTGCCGGTCACGCGAAAGCCGCCGAGCCGGCTCGGGAAGTGGCGGCGCACCTCGGCGGCCAGCCCCTCGTTGTCCATGGCGGTCAGGGCCCGGATGCGGGCCGGGCTGTCGTACCACACCAGGGAGCCGTGACGACCCGGCAGCGGCAGGAAGGCGCGGGGGCCCTGCGGGGTGAACTGCTGCCAGGTGATGTCCTCCTGCTCAAAGTCGGTGTCGATGTTGATCAGCATGCAGTGCTGGCGGTACTCGAAGCGCGAGACGCCGATCCCGGCGAGCCTGCGGGTATGGGATTCGGCGCCGTCGCAGGCCAGCACCCAGCGTGCCTGCAGCTCGGTGCCATCATCCAGCAGCAGGGTAGCGTGTTCCCTGTCCTGACGCAGACTCTGCACCGCCGCCGGGGTATGGGTCTGGATGTTGGGGAAATCCTCCATACGCCTCAAGAGAGCGAGCTGCACCAGCCGGTTCTCGATGATGTAGCCAAGCTGGGGCAGGCCCAGGTCGGCCGCATCAAAGCGGGTGGCAAAGCCGTCCAGCTCCCAGGTCTCCAGCCGGCGATAGGGGCACAGCCGCATCTGCCGCAGGTATTGCCAGGCGCCCGCCTGCTCCAGCAGGGCCACCGACGCCAGACTGATGGCGGAGACCCGCAGATCCAGCGGCTGCTCCGGCGCGTAGGGCCCCGGCAACCGGGTCTCGATGACCCGCACCGAGCGGCCCTGGCTCGCCAGCAGGCAGGCGGTGGCGGCGCCCACCATGCCGGCGCCGACGATGGCGATATCGCAATGTTCCATGACGTACTTCCTGAAATGGGCGCCCACGCAGACAGAGAGGGGCTGAATCGAATGAGGGCATGATAGCGCAACGAAGGTGGATAAACAGTGAGAGAAGCGGCGAATTGCCTTGCCCAATCAAGGACAAAACCCCTGTTGACGCGGCCAGCCAGCCCATGGGGACCGCCGGATATTAACTAGTCAGCCCCGCCATTGCGGAGTAAAATGCCCGGTCCTTTGACCCTGTCGATAGCAAAAAACCGTCATTAGAGTAGCGATGAGCAAGAAACTTCATATCAAGACCTGGGGCTGCCAGATGAACGAGTACGACTCGTCCAAGATGGCGGACCTGTTGGACGCCAGCCATGGTTATCAGCTGACCGAAGAGCCCGAAGAGGCCGACGTCCTGTTGCTGAACACCTGTTCCATCCGCGAGAAGGCCCAGGAGAAGGTGTTCCACCTGCTCGGTCGCTGGAAGAAGCTCAAGGCCAAGAAGCCGGGTCTGGTGATCGGGGTGGGCGGCTGCGTCGCCTCCCAGGAAGGGGACAACCTGAGAAAGCGCGCCCCCTATGTGGACATCGTCTTCGGCCCCCAGACCCTCCATCGCCTGCCCGCCATGATCAAGCAGGTGCAGGAGGGCCACGGCGCCCAGGTGGACATCGCCTTCCCCGAAATCGAGAAGTTCGACAACCTGCCGGAGCCGCGCGCCGAGGGGGCCACCGCCTTCGTCTCCATCATGGAAGGCTGCTCCAAATACTGCTCCTTCTGCGTGGTGCCCTACACCCGCGGCGAAGAGGTGAGCCGCCCGCTCGACGACGTGCTCTACGAAATCGCCCAGCTCGCCCAGCAGGGGGTGCGCGAGGTCAACCTGCTCGGCCAGAACGTCAACGCCTATCGCGGCCCGACCTTCGAGGGGGATGACTGCACCTTCGCCGAGCTGCTGCGCCTGGTGGCCGCCATCGACGGCATCGACCGCATTCGCTACACCACCAGCCACCCCATCGAGTTCACCGACGACATCATCGAGGTCTATCGGGACACCCCCGAGGTGGTCAGCTTCCTGCACCTGCCGGTACAAAGCGGCTCGGATCGCATCCTGACCATGATGAAGCGGCCCCATACCGTGCTGGAGTACAAGTCCAAGATCCGCCGCCTGCGCGCCGTGCGTCCCGACATCACCATGAGCTCGGACTTCATCGTCGGCTTCCCGAACGAGACGGACGAGGACTTCGAGGCCACCATGAAGCTGATCGAGGAGATCAACTTCGACATGAGCTTCAGCTTCATCTACAGCCCCCGCCCCGGCACTCCGGCCGCGGACCTGCCCGACGATGTGGACATGGAGGTGAAGAAGGCCCGCCTCACCCGGCTGCAGAACCAGATCAATCACCAGTCCATGCTCATCGGCCGCGCCATGCTGGGCTCGGTACAGCGCATCCTGGTGGAAGGCCCCTCCAAGCTGGATCCCATGCAGCTCAGTGGCCGCACCGAGAACAACCGGGTGGTCAACTTCGAGGGCTCCCACCGCCTCATCGGCGGCTTCGCCGACGTGGAGATCATCGACGTGCGCCCCTTCTCCCTGCGCGGCCGTTTCATCCGTGGCGAGGACGAGATGAACCTGCGCATCGCCACGGCGCCGAGCGAGATCCTGGCCCGCCGCCCCGACAACGTGCCCGATCCCCTGGGCGTTGCGGCCTTCACTCCCCATTAATTGCGCTTCCCTCCCGGAGGGAGGCGCCCTGAAACGAGGTCAACTTGAGCCGACATATCGCGACCCTGAACCTGCACCTGGAGCCCGCCGACAACCTGCGCCTCGCCAGCCTGTGCGGCCCCTTTGACGACAACCTCAAGCAGCTGGAGCGCCGCCTCGGCATCGAGGTCAGCTACCGGAACAACCATTTCCAGGTGATCGGCAAGCAGGCCCAGGTGGACGCCGCAGCCGTCATCCTCAAGCACCTCTATGTGGAGACCCAGCCGCTCAAGGGCGGCAAGGTGACTGACATTACCCCCGACATGGTGCACCTGGCGGTGCAGGAGTCCCGGGTGCTGGAGCAGGACGAGGACGAGGCTCCCAGCCTGCCTTATGGCAAGGAGGTGACGGTCAAGACCAAACGCGGCCTCATCAAGCCGCGCAGCCCGAACCAAGCCCAGTACATCGCCAATATCGTGCGCCACGACATCAGCTTCGGCATAGGCCCGGCCGGTACCGGCAAGACCTATCTGGCGGTGGCCGCCGCCGTGGATGCCCTGGAGCGCCAGGAGATCCGCCGCATCCTGCTGACCCGTCCGGCGGTAGAAGCGGGGGAGAAGCTCGGCTTCCTGCCCGGGGATCTCTCCCAGAAGGTGGACCCCTACCTGCGCCCGCTCTACGACGCCCTGTTCGAGATGCTGGGCTTCGAGCGCGTGGAGAAGCTGATGGAGCGCAACATCATCGAGGTAGCGCCGCTCGCTTATATGCGAGGCAGAACCTTGAATGACGCCTTTATCATCCTGGACGAGGCCCAGAACACCACCACGGAGCAGATGAAGATGTTCCTGACCCGCATCGGCTTCAACTCCAAGGCGGTGGTCACCGGCGACATCACCCAGGTGGACCTGCCCCGCAGCACCAAGTCCGGCCTGCGCCACGCCCTGGAGGTACTGCAGGGGGTCGATGGCCTCTCCTTCAACTTCTTCGAGTCCAAGGACGTGGTGCGCCACCCCGTGGTCGCCCGCATCGTCCAGGCCTACGAGGCATTTGACGCCCAGCAGGCGGCCGAGAAGGCCGCCATCAACAAAGCGAACACCAGCAAAGAGAGTGCCCAATGAGCGTGACCCTGGATCTGCAACTGGCCTGTGCCAGCAACGACGGCCTGCCGAGCGAGGCCCAGCTGCAGGGCTGGCTTGACGGCACCATCCTGGGCTTCCAGGAGGAGGCCGAGGTGACGGTGCGCCTGGTGGACGAGGCGGAGAGCCGCGAGCTCAACCACACCTACCGTGGCAAGGACAAACCCACCAACGTGCTCTCCTTCCCGTTCGAGGCGCCCCCGGGTCTCGAGCTGCCCCTGCTCGGCGATCTGGTGATCTGCCGCCAGGTGGTGGAAGCCGAGGCCATCGAGCAGGGCAAACCGCTCATGGCCCACTGGGCCCACATGGTTGTGCACGGCAGTCTGCATCTGCTAGGTTATGACCATATCGAGGACGAGGAAGCCGAGGAGATGGAGCAGCTCGAGCGCGACATCATGCAAGAACTGGGCTTTGCAGACCCCTATTTGGACGACGACGAAGAGTAAAGGGCCGGGCTGTCATCGCCTTGAAACAGCCGATGACCACCCTTATATCTCCCAACGATTTCACGTGTGTTTTAGCGAGTAACCAAGAGAGAAAATGACCGACGATCACCCTAGTACCGGCTCGCCGAAGAAAACCTGGCTCGACAAGCTCAGCCAACTCTTTCAGGGCGAGCCCAAAGACCGCAACGATCTGGTGGAAGTCATCGCCGATGCCGAAGAGCGGGACCTCATCGATCAGGACACCAAGGACATGATCGAGGGCGTGCTCGAAATTGCCGAGCTGCGCGTGCGCGACATCATGATCCCCCGCTCCCAGATGGTGACCATCGAGAAGTCCCAACCGGTGGACGAGTTCCTGCCCGTCATCATCGAATCCGGCCACTCCCGTTTCCCGGTGATCAACGAAGACAAGGATCACGTGGAGGGCATACTGCTCGCCAAGGATCTGCTGCCGTTTGGCTTTGGCGGCCATCACGCCAGCGAACCGCTGCAGCTCGAGAAGATCCTGCGTCCCACCGTCATCGTGCCGGAGAGCAAGCGGGTCGATCGCCTGCTCAAGGAGTTCCGGGAAGAGCGCTACCACATGGCCATCGTGGTGGACGAGTTTGGCGGTGTCTCTGGCCTCGTGACCATCGAGGACATCCTGGAGCTCATCGTCGGCGAGATTGACGACGAGTTCGACGACATCGAGGACGAGCCCGAAGAGATCCGCCGCATCAGCAAACGGGTCTTCTCCATCAGCGCCCTCACCGAGATCGAGGACTTCAACGACTTCTTCGGCACCCAGTTCAGCGATGAAGAGGTGGATACCGTGGGCGGTCTGGTGATGCACGCCTTCAGCCACCTGCCCAAGAAGGGCGAGGAGATCGAGCTCGACGGCTACCTGTTCAAGGTGATGCACGCGGACCGTCGCCGCCTGCAGCAGCTGCAGGTGAAGATCCCGGAACATCACGCGGCGGCCCAGCCGGAGTCCTGATCCCGCGCTACCCGCTTCGTCAATCAACGCCCCTCTGACCAGGGGCGTTTGTTTTTGCCCCCTTGCCCATTCCCCGGGCCCCCTCACGACGTCCGCCGCCGCCAGGCTCGCCGTTGGCGTGCTTTGCGGTTAAGATGTCGGCCATTCCATTTTCATTCAGCCCAATTCGAGCCCCGATCTCCCGTGAAATCGAAACTCCTGACAAGCCTGTGCGCCCTGGCCTCTGGCGCCATCGCCGTGCTGGCCTTCTCCCCCTTCGGCTACTGGCCTCTGGTGATCCCCTCCCTGCTCGGTCTCTACGCCCTGCTGGACAAGGCCACCCCCAAACAGGCTGCCTGGCGCGGCTTCGGCTACGCCATGGGCCTGTTCCTGCCCGGACAGTGGTGGATCCACGTCAGCATGACGGAGTTTGGCGGCATCCCGCTGCCGGCCGCCTTCGTGCTGCTGGCCGGGCTCTGCGCCTATCTGTCCCTCTATCCGACCCTGGCCTGCTGGCTCTTCGCCCGCTTCTTCACGGGTCGCCACTGGAGCCGCTGGCTGCTCGCCTTCCCGGCGCTCTGGCTGATGGCCGACTGGCTGCGGGGCTGGGTGATGACGGGCTATCCCTGGCTCTGGTTTGGCTATACCCAGATAGACGGCCCCCTCAAGGGTTTCGCCCCCATCCTCGGGGTGCAGGGCATCACCCTCGCCCTGCTCTTGACCGCCTCCGCCCTCTGGCTAACCTGGCAGAGCCGCAAGCCGGCCTGGCTGCTGCTGCCGGTCGCCCTGGTGGGCGGAGCCCAGGGGCTGATGCAGCTCAACTGGGTGACCCGGGGGGAGCCAGTCAAGGTCGCCCTGGTGCAGGGCAACATCGCCCAGTCCCTCAAGTGGGATCCGGAGGCCCTGGTGCCGACGGTGCGCACCTATCAGGATCTCAGCCGCGAGAACCAGGACGCCGACATCATCGTCTGGCCCGAATCGGCGATCCCGGCCATCGAGAAAGAGATGGGCACCTATCTGGAGAGCCTGGACAAGGCGATGAAGGTGAACGACACCGGCCTGCTGGCGGGCATCATCCATTACGATCTGAAACAGCAGCGCTTCTACAATACCGTGCTCGGCATGGGGGTGCAGGATGCCGAGGGCAAGGAGTCCTACTACTACGAGCACAAGAACCGCTACTACAAGTACCACCTGCTGCCCATCGGCGAGTTCGTGCCCTTTGAAGATCTGCTGCGCCCCATCGCCCCCTTCTTCAATCTGCCCATGTCCTCCTTCAGCCGGGGTGACGAGGTGCAGCCGAACCTGATCGCCAAGGGGCTCAAGTTCGCCGCCGCCATCTGCTACGAGATCATCTTCCCGGACGAGGTGCGCCGCAACGTGCAGCCGGACACCGACTTCCTGCTGACCGTCTCGAACGATGCCTGGTTCGGCACCAGTATCGGCCCCTGGCAGCACATGGAGATCGCCCGCATGCGCGCCCTCGAGCTCGCCCGCCCGCTGCTGCGCGACACCAACACCGGCATCACCATCGTCACCGAGATCGACGGCAGCATCATCGCCCAGCTGCCGCAGTTCGAGGCCGGGGTGCTGCGCGCCGAGGTGCGCCCGGCCCACGGCGTGACCCCCTATCTGCGCTTTGGCAGCTGGCCCATGTATGGCATCGCCGCCCTGCTGCTGGGGCTGGGTCTGGTCCTGCGCCCCCGCGCCCATCCCTGGGCACGCAAGGGCTGAGGCAACACAAGGCAGATAAACAAGAGAGGCGCCCAGGGGCGCCTCTCTTCTGTTCAGTCTGATACCCGCCCAGAACCTGTTCAGGCTCTGCAACGAGAGGTCGTCGGCAAGGTAAAGAGCAGCGCAGAAACCGGAGCGTATAGATATACGTGAGCACTCTCGGTTACAGACAAGCGAGCAGCACATGAGCCTTGATCGCGGCCTCGCAGCAAGAGTGTGGACAGGTTCTCAGGGCGAGAGCGGCTCACGGTGATACTCGTCGGCCCCGCACTCGGGGCAGGTGCCGAGCTGCTCCGGGTGCAGCACGGTATGGCGCCACTCGCAGTGATCGCACACCAGCACGCCAAGCCCCACCCAGTCGCCGGCGCGGTAGACGCCCTTGTGCTCCAGCTCGTCCGCGAGCTCCTGCCACTCCACCTGGGCCCGATCGGTCACATCCGCCAGCCAGGACCAGACTGTGTCTTTGAGCGCCAGCATAAAGGCGGATTCCGGGGCCTCTTGCTTGCCCTCGTCGTAATTGCCGAGATCCCGTTTCACGTATTCGGCGATGAGCGCCAGTTCATCCTTGGTCAGATCCCCCGCCGCCTCCAGATAGGCCTGCACCCTGGCGATCATCCGGTTGAGACGCTCCCCCTGGAACTCCTCCGTCTCCTCCCACTGCTTCCTGAGCTGGGCGATGAAGTCTTCATACCCTTGTCGACGTTTGTCCATGACCATCACTCCTCTGCTGAACCCCGTTCGTGCCCGGCCTGAACCGGAGACTGAGCGGATACGGGCTGTGGTTGTCGCCCTCGCTCCCCAAGCTCCCCGGCTAAACCGCCAGGGTGCCGTGGCCGGGCCTGACACCGGGCGGATGCTGGCGGTTGTTGCCGCCGCAGGATATGGGTATTCTATTGCGATTTCCCAGCCGTTTTATCTATTCATTTCACAGATCCGGATGTCACCAATGCAAGAGCAATACGTTCCCCAATCCATAGAACCAGCAGTGCAGCAGCACTGGGATGCCAAGAAAACCTTCAAGGCCGTGGAAAAAGTAGACAAAGAGAAGTTCTACTGCCTCTCCATGTTCCCCTATCCGTCTGGTCGACTGCACATGGGGCACGTGCGTAACTACACCATAGGTGATGTGATCTCCCGTTATCAACGCCTCAATGGCAAGAACGTGCTGCAACCCATCGGCTGGGACGCCTTCGGCCTGCCGGCGGAAAACGCCGCCATCAAGAACAGCACTGCGCCGGCTCCGTGGACCTACGAGAACATCGAATACATGAAGAACCAGCTGAAGATGCTGGGTCTGGGCTATGACTGGGACAGAGAACTCGCCACCTGCAAGCCGGACTACTACCGCTGGGAGCAGTGGTTCTTCACCAAGCTCTATGAGAAGGGTCTGGTCTACAAGAAGACCTCCTCCGTCAACTGGTGCCCGAACGACATGACGGTGCTGGCCAACGAGCAGGTGATCGACAACTGCTGCTGGCGCTGTGACACCCCGGTGGAGCAAAAAGAGATCCCCCAGTGGTTCATCAAGATCACCGACTACGCCGAAGAGCTGCTGAACGACATCGACAACCTGGAAGGCTGGCCGGAGATGGTCAAGACCATGCAGCGCAACTGGATTGGCCGCTCCGAAGGGGTCAACATCAGCTTCGCTGTCGATGGCCTGGATGATCACCTGGAGGTCTACACTACCCGTCCGGACACCTTCATGGGCGTGACCTATGTGGGCATCGCCGCCGGCCACCCGCTGGCCGCCCTGGCAGCCGAAGGCAACCCCGAGCTCGCCGCCTTCATCGAGGAGTGCAAGCACACCAAGGTGGCCGAGGCAGACATGGCGACCATGGAGAAGAAGGGCATGGCCACCGGCCTCTACGCCATTCACCCCCTGGATGGCCGTAAAGTGCCGGTCTGGGTCGCCAACTTCGTGCTGATGAACTACGGCACCGGCGCCGTCATGGCCGTGCCCGGCCACGATCTGCGCGACCACGAATTCGCCACCAAGTACGGCCTCGAGATCAAGCCGGTCATCAAGCCGGTCATCAAGCCGGCCGACGGTGACGCACCGGACGTGATCGCCGCCGCCTACACCGACAAGGGGGTGCTGTTCAACTCCGGCGAGTTCGACGGCCTCGAGTTCCAGGCCGCCTTCGATGCCATCGCCAACAAGCTGGAAGCCCTCGGCCGCGGCAAGCGCACCGTCAACTACCGCCTGCGCGACTGGGGTGTCTCCCGTCAGCGCTACTGGGGCGCCCCCATCCCCATGCTGACCCTGGCGGACGGCACTGTGGTGCCGACCCCGGAAGACCAGCTGCCGGTTCTGCTGCCGGAAGACGTGGTGATGGACGGCATCCAGAGCCCCATCAAGGCCGACGCCGAGTGGGCCAAGACCACCTACAACGGCCAGGAAGCGTTCCGCGAGACCGATACCTTCGACACCTTCATGGAGTCTTCCTGGTACTACGCCCGCTACTGCTCCCCGGACTACGACAAGGGCATGCTGGATCCGGCGGCTGCCAACCACTGGCTGCCGGTGGATCAGTACATCGGCGGCATCGAGCACGCCTGTATGCACCTGCTCTACGCCCGCTTCTTCCACAAGCTGCTGCGTGACGCAGGTCTGGTGAACAGCGACGAGCCGTTCAAGCGCCTGCTCTGCCAGGGCATGGTGCTGGCCGACGCCTTCTACTACAAGGACGAGAAGGGCGGCAACGTCTGGGTCAGCCCCCTCGACGTCAAGGTGGAGCGCGACGACAAGGGCCGCATCACCAAGTCCGTGGACAACGAGGGCCGCGAGGTGATCCACTCCGGCATGACCAAGATGTCCAAGTCCAAGAACAACGGCATCGACCCCCAGCTGATGGTGGAGCGTTACGGCGCCGACACCGTCCGTCTGTTCATGATGTTCGCCTCCCCGGCCGACATGACCCTGGAGTGGTCCGACTCCGGCGTCGAGGGGGCCCAGCGCTTCCTGCGCCGCCTGTGGCGCATCACCTTCGAGCACGTCTCCGGCGGTGCCGTACCGGCGCTGGACGTGGCAGCCCTCACCAGCGAGCAGAAAGCCGTTCGCCGCGAGCTGCACAAGACCATCGCCAAGGTGAGCGACGACGTGGGTCGCCGCCAGACTTTCAACACCGCCATCGCTGCGGTCATGGAGCTGATGAACAACCTCTCCAAGCTGGGCAGCGACGCCCAGGATCGCGCCCTGATGCAGGAAGCGCTGGAAGCGGTCGTGGTCATGCTCTACCCCATCACCCCGCACATCGGCTTCGAGCTGTGGAAGATGCTGGGCAAGGGCGAGGACATCGACCACGCCACCTGGCCGGTGGCCGACGAGGCTGCCATGATCGAGACCGAGAAGCTGGTGGTGGTGCAGATCAACGGCAAGATGCGCGGCAAGCTGACCGTGCCGGCCGAGATCAGCCAGGCGGACGTCGAGAAGCTGGCCATGGCCGATGCCTCGGTGCAGAAGTTCACCGAGGGGCTGACCGTGCGCAAGGTCGTCTATGTGCCGGGCAAGCTGCTCAACATCGTGGCCAACTGATGCCATACCGCCTGGCCATGCAGGCTGACTGTCTGGTTGCCAAGCGGTAACAGCAAACGGATGATAACGGCGGGCCCTGCGCCCGCCGCTCTTCCCTTCATGCAAAGAGGATTTTTTATGGGCACCATCTTCACTCGCTGGATGGCCATCCTGATGGCAGGTCTGCTGCTGCAGGCCTGCGGTTTTCAGATGCGGGGCACCGCCATTCCCCCCGAGTTGATGACCATGAAAGTGGTCGGTGACAACAAGAGCGACTTCTACCGGCTGGTCACCACCCGCCTCAAGGCGGCCGGCGTGCAGCTCGCCGACAAGGAGGGCATTCCGGTGCTGACCCTGGGCAGTGTGCGCAGCAGCAGCCAGGTCGCCTCCGTCGATTCCATCGGCCAGGATCGCGAATACCTGCTGGGCTACAGCACCCAGTTCACCGTGGTCATGCCGGGCAAACCGACCCAGGTCTTCCCCATCACCTTCAACCGCAGCTTCCTGAACAAGCCGGATGCGGCGCTCGCCTCCTCCCGCGAGCAGGAGCAGCTCGGCAAGGAGATGCAGGAACAGGCCGCCAACCTGGTGATCCGCCAGCTCAGCCAGGTCAAGTTCTGATGGGGATCTATCCGACCGCCGGACTGGTGATCCATCAACCTCAGCCAGGTCCAGTTCTGATGAAGGTATCTTGATGAGAGTCTATCCGGAGCAGTTCGCGGATCACCTCAAGGCAGGGCTCAAGCCCTGCTATCTCATTTTTGGAGACGAGCCCCTGCTCAAGCTCGAAGCCATCGACGCCGTGCGCCAGGTGGCGCGCAAGCAGGGCTTCGATGAACGCCACAGCTTCGTGGTGGAAGCCGGGCTGGACTGGAACCAGGTCCATGACGCCTGCCAGGCCATGAGCCTCTTCTCCGCCCGCCAGATCATCGAGCTGGAGCTGCCGGCCAAGGTCGACAAGGACTTGGCCGCCCGCATCAGCGAGATCGGCAAGCAGCTCCACCCCGATCTGCTGCTGGTGCTCAGCGGCGCTCGCCTCAACCAGACCCAGATGAAGGCAGCCTGGTTCGACAAGCTGAGTCAGAGCGGCACCTATGTCCCGGTCAACCACCCCGAGCCCCGCTTCTTCCCGCGCTGGATGAGCGCACGGTTTCAACGCTTCGGTCTCAAGGCGATGCCGGATGCGGTCAACTTCATGTGTCACGCTTACGAGGGCAACCTGCTGGCCGCGAGCCAGGAGATCGAGAAGCTGACCCTGCTCTCGCCCCCCCAGCCCATCACGGTCGCCTACCTGCAGGAGACCATCATCCGCCACGCCCACTTCACCCCGTTCCAGCTGGTCGATACCCTGCTGGAGGGCAAGGTGAACCGGGCCCAGCGCATCCTGCTGGCCCTGCGCGCCGAGGGCACCGAGCCCGGCATGCTGGCCTGGACCCTGTGCCGCGAGCTGGAACAGCTCACCGAGCTGGCGCTGGCCGCCCGCGCCGGGCAACCCCTGGTGGAACACTTCACCCGGTTACGCATCTGGCAGAGCCGCCAGCAGCTCATCCAGCAGGCCCTGACCCGGCTCCCCTTTGCCAAGCTGCAGCAGCTGTGGCAACTGATGGCGCAACTGGACGACGCCCAGCGCCGCTTCGATACCGAGGGGGCCTGGCTGATGCTGCAGACCATCGCCCTCGGTTTTCGCGATGGCGCCCCTCTGCCTTTGCTGGAGGCGGATCCATGCTGAAAGCGCCCATCGGCATCCTCGGCGGTACCTTCGATCCGATCCATATCGATCACCTTGTTCAGACAGGGGCAGAAGAATGACGCTGAGACCACCCATCGGCATTCTGGGGGGGACCTTCGATCCCATCCACATCGGTCACCTGAGGCCCGCCATCGAGGCCCGCGAGGCCCTGGGCCTGGGCGAGGTGAGGCTGCTCCCGAACCACATCCCGCCCCACCGCGCCAATCCGTTCTGCTCCAGCGAGCAGCGCCTGGCCATGGTCAGGCTGGCGGCGGCGGAGAACCCGGGATTCGTGGTGGACGAGCGCGAGCTCAAGCGGGACACCCCCTCCTGGACCATCGACACGCTGATGGAGCTGAGGAGCGAGCTGCCGGACACCCCGATCTGCTTCCTGATGGGGATGGACTCCTTGCTCGGCTTGCCGGGCTGGCACCGCTGGCGGGAGCTGCTCGACCATGCCCACCTGGTGGTGAGTACCCGCCCCGGCTGGCAGCCGGACTATCCAGCCCCCATCGCCGAGTTGCTGGCCCGCCACCAGACCCGCGAGGTGGCAGATCTGCACCGGCTGCGCCACGGCCGCATCTGGCTGGCGGACAACCTGCCCATCGAGCTGTCGGCCACGGGGCTGCGGGCTCTGCTGGCGGCGGGGCGGGATCCCCGCTATCTGCTGCCCGCCCCGGTCGCCGACTACATCCGGCAGCACGGGCTCTATCAATCCTCGGCGGGGTCATCCGCCGGAGAGGGCGTCGAGCCGACACCTTGAGGCGTACCCGGCCTCGGCCCGACTATTGTCCGGACGGGTTGCGCACTATAGTGATCCTTGAGGGCCTGCCCTTGCGACATGACAGCCCGCACCTTCCCGTTGCCAAGCTGGGAAACGGGAGTGACCATGATATAATCCGCCGCCCTCTGGCGCCGGAAGACAGGAGAAGACATTGCAAGGCCAAGAATTGCTCGCCTTTATCGTCGACAAGATCGATGACATGAAAGGCCGCGACATCATCACCCTCGATGTGCGCGGCAAATCCAGCATCACAGACACCATGATCATCTGCTCCGGCAACTCCAATCGTCATGTCAGTGCCATCGCCCACAACCTCGCCAGCGAGGCGCGCCACGCCGGCCTCGATCTGCTGAGCGTGGAAGGGGAACTCACCGGCGAATGGGTGCTGGTGGACATGGGGTCGGTCATCGTCCACGTGATGCAGGATGAGTACCGCGACTTCTACCAACTGGAAAAACTCTGGAGCGGCGCCGCTCAGATGAATTCGTAATAAAGGGCGACAGCGTAACCAAAGATGAAAATCCAGTTGATTGCCGTGGGCACCAAGATGCCTGCCTGGGTAGAGCATGGCTTCGAAGAGTACCGTCGCCGCTTCCCCAAAGACATGCCGTTCGAACTCGTCGAGATAGGCGCAGGCAAACGCGGCAAGAATGCCGACATTCCCCGCATCCTGCAGAAGGAAGGGGAAGCCATGCTGGCGGCCGCCGGGCGCTCGCGTATCGTGACCCTGGACATTCCGGGCAAGCCCTGGACCACGGAGCAGCTCGCCGTGCAACTGGAAGCCTGGAAGCTCGATGGCCGGGAC
This sequence comes from Aeromonas sp. SrichE-2G, assembly GCF_017939565.1. Lineage (NCBI taxonomy): Bacteria > Pseudomonadati > Pseudomonadota > Gammaproteobacteria > Aeromonadales > Aeromonadaceae > Aeromonas > Aeromonas sp. SrichE-2G. The sequence goes on along the minus strand of NZ_JAGKRG010000053.1, from coordinate 49,517 downwards.
GTGGCGCTGCTGGTGGGCGGCCCGGAAGGGCTTTCCCCCGAGTGCAAGGCCGCCGCCGAACAGAGCTGGTCCCTGTCGCCCCTGACCCTGCCCCATCCGCTGGTGCGGGTACTGGTGGCCGAGAGCCTCTATCGCGCCTGGAGCATCACCACCAATCATCCGTATCACAGAGAGTGACCCATGCAGAGCCTATGCATTCCGCTCACCCGCCCGGCCCCCGGAGCCTGAGCATGCCTATCCGCACCGTCACTCTCCATCACACGTCAGCCATAAGGTAACGGCATGCTGAAGAATCGCATCGAAATGCGCGATCACAGTGCCGAGGGACGTCTGTTCTTCCGGCGCACCCTGGTCGCCTACATCGGCATGGTCGTGCTCATGCTGGTGCTGCTGGGCAACCTCTACTACCTGCAGGTAGAGTCCTACGACACCTACCAGACCCGTTCCAACGACAACCGCATCCGCGTCGTGCCGGTGGCACCGCCCCGCGGCCTGATCTACGACGCCAACGGCGTGCTGCTGGCGGAAAACCGCCCCGTCTACAGCCTGGAAATCGTACCGGAAGAGACCGAGAACCTGGAGAAGACCGCCGACGCGCTCATCACCCTGCTGGCCCTGCCGGAAGGGACCAAGGAGAAGTTCCTGGCGGAGGTGAAGCGCCAGCGCCGCTTCAAGCCGGTGCCCCTGTACGAGAAGCTGAGCGAGTACCAGGTCGCCCTCTTCTCGGTCAACCAGCACAACTACCCGGGAGCCAGCATCGAGGCCTACCTCAAGCGCTACTACCCGTTTGGCGACACCCTGACCCATGCCCTGGGCTACGTGGCCAAGATCAACACCCGCGACGTGGAGCGCCTCGAGAAGGAGGAGAAGCTCGCCAACTACGCTGCCACCAAGGACATCGGCAAGCAGGGGGTGGAGAAGTTCTACGAGGATCAGCTGCACGGCGTGGCGGGCTACCAGGAGGTCGAGGTCAACAACCGCGGCCGGGTGGTGCGCACCCTCAAGTTCCAGCCCCCCGAGCCCGGCAAGGACATCTACCTCAACATCGACATCCGCCTGCAGTTGAAGGCGCAGGAGCTGCTGGCCGGTCGCCGGGGTGCCATCGTGATGATGGAGCCCAACACCGGCGCCATCCTCGCCATGGAGTCGAGCCCGAGCTACGACCCCAACCTGTTCGTGACCGGTATCTCCAGCACCAACTACTCGGCGCTGCTCAACGATCCCGCCCGGCCGCTGGTGAACCGCACCACCCAGGGCATCTATGCCCCCGCCTCCACCGTCAAGCCCATGATGGCGGTGATGGGGCTGAACGAGGGGGCCATCACCCCCAACTATCGCTACTTCGGCGGGCCCAGCTTCTCCATCCCGGGCACCACCAAGAAGTTCCGCGACTGGCGTCGCTGGGGTCATGGCTGGCTCGACGTCTACCGCGCCATCGAGGTATCGGCTGACACCTACTTCTACGATCTCGCCTACCGGGTCGGCATCGACAAGATCAACAGCTACATGACCCGCTTCGGCTTCGGTCAGTACAGCGGCGTCGATCTCTACGAGGAGACCAAGGGGGTCATGCCGTCGCGCGACTGGAAGATGGCGCGCTGGCGCCAGCCCTGGTACCAGGGTGACACCATCTCCATCGGCATCGGCCAGGGCTACTGGAGCGCCACTCCGATCCAGCTCGCCAAGGCCATCAGCATCCTGACCCAGAACGGTCACGATGTGACACCGCACCTGCTCAAGAGCACCGCCTCGTCGGACGGCGTGGTCAACGCCCCCATCAACCCGAACGTGGCCATCGCCGCCAAGAGCGACACCTACTGGCAGGTGGCCAAGGACGGCATGTGGCGCGTCATCAACGGCCACGAGGGAACGGGACGCCGCGCCTTCGCCAACACCCCCTACAAGGCGGCAGGCAAGTCGGGCACCGCCCAGGTGGTGGGCCTCAAGGAGAACCAGGTCTACAACGCGGCCACCACCAAGGTGGAGCACCGCGACAACGCCCTGTTCGTCGCCTTCGCCCCCTTCGAGGCGCCCAAGGCCGTGGTCGCCCTGGTGCTGGAGAACGCCGGGGGTGGCAGCGCCATGGCGGCGCCGGTCGCCCGCCACATGCTGGACGCCTACCTGCTTCCGCCCGAGCCCCAGCTGCCACCGGCACCGGAAAAGCCGTCCCAACCGAGCGAGGTCGTTCCCAATGAGTAATTCTGCCCGCCAGCAGAGCATCTGGTACAAGCTGCACATCGATCTGCCGCTGCTGCTCGGCCTGCTGGCCCTCATGACCCTCTCCATGGTCGTGCTCTACTCGGCGTCGGGGCAGAGTGTTGACGCCATCGTGCGCCAGCTGGTGCGTGGCGGTCTGGCCTTCGCCCTGATGATCGGCATGGCCCAGCTACCCCCTTCCCTCTACGCCCGCTGGTCGGTGCCCCTGTTCGCCGTGGTGGTGCTGCTGCTCATCGCGGTGGACGTATTCGGTCACATCGGCAAGGGGGCCCAGCGCTGGCTGGACCTCGGCTTCATGAAGTTCCAGCCCTCCGAGGTGATGAAACTCTCCATGCCCATCATGGTGGCCGCCTGGCTCAGCCGCCATTCGCTGCCCCCCAAGTTCAGCCACGTGATGATCGCCCTGGTGATGGTGCTGCTGCCCACCCTGCTCATCGCCGCCCAGCCGGACCTTGGCACTTCCATTCTGGTGGCGGCCTCCGGCTTCTTCGTCATCTTCCTGGCGGGGATCAGCTGGTGGCTCATCGGGCTCGCGGTGCTGCTCATCTGCGCCTTCATGCCGGTGCTCTGGTTCTTCCTGATGCACGACTACCAGCGTCAGCGGGTGCTGATGCTGCTGGATCCCGAGAAGGACCCGCTCGGCCGCGGCTACCACATCATCCAGTCCAAGATTGCCATCGGCTCAGGGGGCGTGTTCGGCAAGGGCTGGCTGCAAGGCACCCAGTCCCAGCTGGAGTTTCTGCCCGAACGCCACACCGACTTTATCTTCGCCGTGTTCAGCGAGGAGTTCGGTCTGGTGGGGGTGGCCCTCCTGCTGGTGATCTACCTCTATATCATCAGCCGCTGCCTCTTCATCTCCATGCAGGCCCAGAACAGCTTCGAACGCCTGCTGGGGGGTGCCCTGACCCTCACCTTCTTCGTCTATGTGTTCGTCAACATGGGCATGGTGAGCGGTATCCTGCCCGTGGTGGGGGTGCCCCTGCCGCTGGTTAGCTACGGCGGCACCTCCATGGTGACCCTGATGGCGGGCTTCGGCGTCCTGATGTCCATCCAGACCCACAGGCGCCTGCTCGCCTGATGAAGTGCGGCTGGCTGGCGCTCTGCGTCTGCTCCCTGACGGCGGGCGCCACCGTCTCGCCAGCAGGGCTCGCCCTGCTGGCCGAACAGCAGCAGGTGCCGCTGGCCGAGTTGCAGGCCGCCATCGGCGAGGCCAGTCTGCGTCAGGAGGTGCTCGACACCATCCGCCGCCCCTGGGAGGCCAAGCCCTGGCACCGCTACCGGCCGCTGTTCGTCACCCCGGAACGGATCCGGGGCGGAGTCGACTTCTGGCAGCGCCATGCCTCCACCCTGGCCCGGGCCGAGCAGACCTACCAGGTGCCCGCCGCCCTCATCGTCGCCATCATCGGCATCGAAACCTTCTATGGCCGCCAGATGGGCCGCCATCCGGTGCTCGACAGCCTCTACACCCTGGGATTCCACTACCCCGAGCGGGCCGACTTCTTTGCCAAGGAGTTTGCACAGTTGGTGCTGCTTGCCCGGGAGGAGAAGTGGCCGCTCACCACCCTCAAGGGATCCTATGCCGGCGCCATGGGCATGGGCCAGTTCATGCCCTCCAGCTACCGTCACTACGCGGTCGATTTTGACGGCGACGGCAAGCGGGATCTCTTCGCCAACCCGGCGGATGCCATCGGCAGCGTGGCCAACTACTTCGCCCTGCACCGCTGGCGCTGGGGGGAGTCGGTGGTCGAACCCGCCTTGATCGGATTGGCTCCAGTAGGTACCCTGCTTGCACCCGAGCCCGAGCTCAAGCAGCGCTGGGCCGAGCTGGCGGCCGCAGGCATCGAACTCGCCACCCCGCTGGCACCCGACACGCCGGTAAAACTGCTGGCATTGGAGCAGGCCGAAGGACCGGAATACTGGGTCGCGCGCCACAATTTTTACGTGATCACCCGCTACAACCGCAGCCCTCTCTATGCGATGGCGGTGCATCAACTCAGTCAAGCCATCCAGGACGCTTATGCATTACAGCCACAAACTTCTCCCCCTCAGCCTGACCTTGTTGCTGGCCGCCTGTAGCAGCCAGCCGGAGCCACAGCCGCTGCCGCCAGAGCCCGTCCCCCAGGAGAAGCCTCAGGTCATCGAGATCCCCCAGGCGACCGGCGCCATTCCCCGCCCCGAACCCATGAGCCAGAGCGGCAACCGGGATTACTGGATTGGCAAGCAGAAATACGAGGTGTGGCGCGACATCAAGCACTACAGCGAGGAGGGGACAGCGAGCTGGCTCGCCAGGGATCTGGACGGCAACAAGACCGCCAATGGCGACGTGCTGGACAGCACCCTGTTCAGCGCCGCCCACCGCAACCTGCCGCTGCCAAGCTACGTGCGGGTCACCAACCTGGACAACGGGCTGGAGACGATCGTGCGGGTCAACGACCGCGGCCCCTTCGGCAGCGACCGCCTGATCGACCTCTCCCACGCCGCCGCCACACAGCTGGAGATGGTGGAAGGTGGCGAGGCCAGGGTACGCCTCGAGCTCATCACCGATCAGCCGGACCAGATGGTGGAGATGGTGCCCATGGCCCCCATGACACCGATGGCGCCTGCGGCGCCGGCCGCCGACACCTTCGTCAACGAGACGCCGGCCCCGACTGCACCGGCCAAGGCCGCTCCGGCACCAGCCGAGACGGCGACCAGCACCGTCTCCGCCCCCAAGACCGGCACGGCCGAGGGCAAGATGATCCAGGTGCTGGCGAGCGGCTCCGAGGCCCGGGCCCAGGCCATGGGCAAGGTGATGACCCAGCGCTACGGCGTGCCCTATCAGGTGGTGACCCATGGCGCCGTCTTCCGCGTCCTGATGGGGCCGGTGGCGGCCGATCAGCAGGCTGCCCTGCTGGATCAGATCCGCCAGGGCGGGCTGGAGCAGGCCTTCATCGTGCCCTGAACGCAGCCCCGACCTCACGCCGGGATACGACGTGAGGTCGGGGGAAAACCCATAAAATCCCGTCCAGATCGCAACTCGGGCTATGACCGACGAGCACATCTGGTATAGTGAAGCCCGCTTTTTTTCAACTTGGGTACACCCCATCCAGGCACCAGGAATTTCAAGATGTCCAAATTTGCCCGTTCCGTTATTCTGGCCTCCCTGTTAAGCGCCACCGCTCAGGCCAACCAGCCTGTTCCGACGCCGGATTCGGCACTGCCAACCGCCCAGCCGGTCCCCACTTTGAACAGCGCCCCCATGGTGGTCCCCGCCGCACCGGAGATCTCCGCCAAGGCCCACATCCTGATCGACTACTACTCCGGTCAGGTGCTGGCCGAACAGAACGCCGAAGAGCGTCTGCCCCCCGCCAGTCTGACCAAGATGATGACTTCCTACATCATCGGCCAGGAGCTGGCCAAGGGGAACATCAAGCGCACCGACATGGTGACCATCAGCCAGAACGCCTGGTCCAAGAACTACTCCGACTCCTCCAAGATGTTCATCGAGGTGGGCAAGCAGGTCTCCGTCGATGATCTCAACAAGGGCATCATCATCCAGTCCGGCAACGACGCCTGCGTCGCCATGGCCGAACACCTGGCAGGCAGCACCGACTCCTTCGCCAGCCTGATGAACAGCTGGGCCGCCAAGCTCGGCATGAACGACAGCCACTTCATGAACCCGCACGGCCTGGATGCCGAGGGTCACTACAGTACCGCTCACGACATGGCGCGCTTGGGCCAGGCCCTGATCCGCGACCTGCCGGAGGAGTACAAGATCTACGCCCAGAAGTCCTTCGTCTTCAACGGCATCACCCAGCACAACCGCAACCGTCTGCTGTGGGACCAGTCCCTGCAGGTTGACGGCATCAAGACCGGCCACGTCAGCCAGGTCGGCTACAACCTGGTCTCCTCCGCCACCAACAACGAAGGCATGCGCCTGATCGCCGTGGTGCTGGGCGCGAGCAGCGAAGCCACCCGCGCCGCCGAGAGCAAGAAGCTGCTCACCTACGGCTTCCGCTTCTTCCAGAGCCTGACCCCCTACAAGGCCGGCACCGAGCTGGTGACCCAGAAGATCTGGATGGGCGACAAGTCCGAGGTGAAACTGGGCGTCGACCAGGATGTCTCCGTGCTGGTCACCCGCGGCCAGGGCAACAACCTCAAGGCCGACTTCCAGCTCGAGAGCGAGCTGAAGGCCCCGCTTGCCAAGGGTCAGCGCGTCGGCACCGTGTTCCTGAAGCAAGGGGACAAGGAGATCAAGCAGGTGCCGCTGGTTGCCCTGGAAGAGGTGCAGGAAGGTGGCCTGATGAGCCGCCTGTGGGATTACCTGGTGATGCTGGTCTCCAGCTGGTTCAAGTAATACTCCCCTCCTCAAACAGCGGCGCCAACAGGCGCCGCTGCTGTCTTTTACGGTCAGTCCAGTCAATAACCCTGTAATCTGCAGGTTCCGCCGACTGACGATTTGTGGTAAAAAGCAGCATTTCCACGTCTTGCCAAATCACCGGGTCTTGATCCCGGTGCGGACAATGCCCATATAGACTGGGGTGATGCCCCTACAGGCGCATGCCGACGGCCTCCGTCGGCCCTGCAAGATGAAAGATGAAGTCGCTTCCCGGCGACGCAGAAAGGTGAAGTAGATGAATACCAAGTTTGATGAACTGCTGGAGTTCCCCTGCAAGTTCCCGTTCAAGGTGCTCGGCGTGGCCGATCCCGCCCTGCCCGACATGGTGGTGGAAGTGCTGCAGCAACACGCCCCCGGCACCTACAGCCCGACCGTTCAACCGAGCTCCAAGGGTAACTATCACTCGGTACGAGTGACGGTCACCGCCCAGAGCAAAGAACACATCGAGGCCATGTACACCGCCCTCGGCAAGATCGAGCTGGTTCGCTACGTCCTGTAAGTCACCTCTCTCGCCCCGTCACCGGGGCGACTGATTATCTGCCACCCGGTTGCACCGACTATCGTACCGGCCCTGCGCCTGTCAGTGAGGAAAGATGTCACCCGAAACGCCCGCCGAGCCACACTCGCCCCCCAGTCAGCTGATCGTCAGACAACTGGGCCGTCGCCCCTACCAGCCGGTATGGGACGCCATGAAGGCCTTCACGGACAGCCGTACCGGCGACACCCCGGACGAGTTCTGGGTGGTGGAGCACGACCCCGTCTACACCCAGGGGCAGGCCGGCAAGGCCGAACACCTGCTCGCCCCCGGCGACATCCCTGTGGTGCAGAGCGATCGCGGCGGCCAGGTGACCTATCACGGTCCCGGCCAGCTGGTGCTCTACGTATTGGTGGACGTGCGCCGCAGCAAGCTGACGGTGCGCGAGCTGGTGACCTGCCTGGAAACCGCCATCATCAACACCCTGGCCAAGAGCGACATCGCTGCCTATGCCAAGGCCGATGCCCCCGGGGTCTACGTGAAGAACGAGCTCGGCATGGAGGCCAAGCTGGCCTCCCTCGGCCTGCGCATCCGCAAGGGCTGCTCGTTCCACGGGCTGGCACTCAATATCGACATGGACATGACCCCCTTCCTGCGCATCAACCCGTGCGGCTATGCGGGCATGGCCATGACCCAGACCAGCGCCCTGGGCGGCCCGCAAAGCGTGGCCGAGGCGCAATCCATCCTGGTGGCCGAACTGGCCAGCCTGATTGGTTATCACACAATAACAAACACCGAGAGTGAATCATGAGCAAACCCGTTCGTATGGAGCCGGGCGTCAAGCTGCGCGATGGCGACAAGATGGCCCTGATCCCGGTGAAATTCATGCCGGATCCCAACGAAGAAGTGCTGCGCAAGCCGGACTGGATGCGGATCAAGCTGCCGCCGTCAAGCCAGAAGATCGAGCACATCAAGAGCACCCTACGCAAGAACAAGCTGCACTCTGTGTGTGAGGAAGCCTCCTGCCCCAACCTGGCGGAGTGCTTCAACCACGGTACCGCCACCTTCATGATCATGGGCGCCATCTGTACTCGTCGCTGCCCCTTCTGCGACGTGGCCCACGGCCGTCCGCTGCCGCTGGATCCGGAAGAGCCGAAGAAGCTGGCGCTCACCATCAAGGAGATGAACCTCAAGTACGTGGTGATCACCTCGGTGGACCGCGACGATCTGCGCGACGGCGGTGCCCAGCACTTCGCCGACTGCATCCGCGAAATCCGCGAGCACAGCCCGCAGACCCGCATCGAGATCCTGACCCCGGACTTCCGCGGCCGCATGGAGCAGGCGCTGGAGGTGTTCCGCGAGACCCCGCCGGACGTCTTCAACCACAACCTGGAAACAGCCCCGCGCATGTACCGGGTCGCCCGCCCGGGCGCCGACTACAAGTGGTCCCTGGAGCTCTTGCGCCGCATCAAGGAGATGCACCCCCACGTACCGACCAAGTCCGGTCTGATGATGGGCCTTGGCGAGACCAACGAGGAGATCGTGGAGGTCCTCAAGGACCTGCGCGAACACGGCGTCAACATGCTGACCCTGGGTCAGTACCTGCAGCCGAGCCGCCACCACCTGCCAGTGAAGCGCTATGTGCCGCCTGCAGAGTTCGATGAGCTCAAAGACGTGGCCATGGAGCTCGGCTTCAGCCACGCAGCCTGCGGCCCCTTCGTGCGTTCCTCCTACCACGCGGATCTGCAGGCCAAGGGGGAAGAGGTCAAATAAGCCTCTATTCCTGCCAGCAGAAAAAAGAGCGCCCCTGGGCGCTCTTTTTTATTTCCATCCCCCTCGCAGACACCGGTTGTCCCTTTGTGCTTGGCGCCGTCCTGGCGTAACGTGGCCACTCCCCCCTTCTCTGGAGTGATGTGCCGGATGCCGACTCTCACCGTTCGCCTGATCCCCCTGCATGACGCAGACTTTCCCGCCTATCGCGACTACTTCATCGAGGATTACGCCCGGGATCTTGCCAGCAATCACGGGATGGCGCTGCCTGACGCCCGCCGTCAGGCCGACGCCTCGTTGCAACAGCTCCTGCCACAGGGCGTCGCCACCCCGGGTCACCACCTGCTCGCCCTGGTGCCTGAGGACGGTAGCGGCGCCTCGAACACACCGGGTGAGCCCCTGGGCTATCTCTGGCATGCCCTCGACAGCGCCGCCGGCACCACCTTCATCTACGACTTCTATGTGGCACCGCCCCATCGTGGCCAGGGCTTCGGCAAGGCGGCCATGGTCGCCCTGGAGGCGCAGCTCGTCCCCCTCGGCATCCACCAGATCAAGCTGAGGGTCGCCCACGACAACCCGCGGGCCCTGGCGCTCTATCAGGCGCTGGGTTTCACCATCACCGGCTACAACATGGCGAAGCACCTGGGGTGATAACTGCTCCGGTGCGCCCGCTTCCGGCCCGGATAGCATGGCCCACCAACGAAAACGGCCACCCCGGGGTGGCCATTGTCGAAGTTCGCCGAGTCAGAGGCCGGCGGCCTCCAGATGTTCCACCAGCAGCTGCACGCTGCGGTTGCCGCGCCACTCGTTGACATCGAGCCGGTAGACCAGCCGCACCCGTTTGACCGAGGCGTCGGGCCAGCGCTGCAAGTCGACGCCAAAGGCGATGGCATCCACCGCGTGGCCGGAATCCGTGGTCAGCATCATCTTGAGGTGCTTCTCCCCCACCAGCCGCTGCTGCACCAGCACGAACTCGCCGTCGAACAATGGCTCGGGGAAGGCCTGACCCCAGGGGCCGGAGGCGCGGATCAGCTCCGCCAGCTCCAGACTCAGTTCATCGGGCAGCAGCTCGCCATCGGTGAGCAGCACCCCGGTCAAGAGCTCAGGGGTCACCAGCTCGCCGATGACCGCCTCGAACGCCCGGCCGAAAGCCTCGATATTGGCCTTGGGCAGGGTCAGCCCCGCCGCCATGGCGTGGCCGCCAAACTTGCCCATCAGGCCGGGGTGACGGGTATCGAGCAGTTCCAGCGCATCGCGCAGGTGCACCCCCGGAATGGAGCGCCCGGAGCCCTTGAGCTCGGTGTCGCTGCTCTCGGCAAACGCGATGACGGGGCGGTAGTACTTCTCCTTGATCTTGGAGGCCACCAGCCCCACCACCCCCTGGTGCCACTCGTCCCGGTGCAGCACGATGCCGGAGGGCACCTCGCCGTCACGAAAACGGATCTGCTCCAGGGTGGCCAAGGCCTCCTGCTGCATCCCCTGCTCGATCTCCTTGCGCTCCTGGTTGAGGCTGTCCATCTCGGAAGCGAGCTGGCGCGCCAGGTTGAGGTCGTCGCAGAGCAGGCAGGCGACCCCGAGGGACATGTCATCGAGGCGCCCCACCGCATTGAGACGTGGCCCCAGCGCAAAGCCCAGATCGGCGGCGCACAGGCGCCGACCGTCGCGGCCCGATACGTCCACCAGCGCCTGGATGCCGGGACGGCAGCGCCCTGCCCGGATCCGCTGCAGACCCTGGTGCACCAGGATGCGGTTGTTGCCATCGAGCGCCACCACGTCGGCCACGGTGCCGAGGGCCACCAGGTCCAGGTAATCCGCCACGTTGGGGGCGCGCAGCCCCTGGCGCTCATACCAGCCGCTCTGACGCAGGTGGGTGTTGAGGGCCGCCATCAGGTAGAAGGCGACCCCGACCCCGGCCAGCGATTTGGAGGGGAAGTCGCAGCCATGCTGGTTGGGGTTCACTATCGCATCGGCGTCAGGCACTTCCTGGCCTGGCAGATGGTGATCGGTAACCAGTACCTGCATACCGGCCGCCTTGGCCGCCGCCACCCCGGCGATGCTGGAGATGCCGTTATCCACCGTGATGAGAAACTCGGCGCCGCGGGCCACCGCCAGTTCGACGATCTCCGGGGTGAGGCCGTAACCGAACTCGAAGCGGTTGGGCACCAGAAAATCGATGTGGCGGCCGCCCATGGCGCGCAGGGCCAGCACGCACAGGGCCGAGCTGGTGGCGCCGTCGCAGTCGAAGTCGCCGACGATGAGAATGCGCTTTTGCGCCGCCAGGGCATCGGCCAGCAGGGGCACCGCCTGCGCCATGCCAAACAGACGCTGGGGTGGCAGCAGCGAGCTCGCGCTGCGTTCGAGCAGGACGGGATCCTCGACGCCACGGCTGGCGAAGATCTGGCGAAGCAGCGGGTGCAAGGTGGCGGGCAGATGGGAATCATCCACGCGCGGGCGACGACGGATTTGCAGGGACATCGATTCTATCCTGTCTTCTGGGGCGATTAAGGCGATGAGCCAGGGCAGGCCGTATGATACACGCCTTGAGCGGATCGGCGATGGTTCAGTTTGCAGGACGGGTCTAGGCGAGGCGATCTTCGGAGGAAGCAGAGCGTTCCAGCACCCGGTAGAGGGTCAGCCTGGAGATCCCGAGGTGACGGGCGGCTTCGGTCACGTTGTTGCCGCACAGGACCAGCGCCCGACGCACCGCTTCACACTCCGCCTCCGCCCTCACCAGGTTCAGGGGACGGATTCCCCCCTCCGCCTTTGGCAGCGCCAGCCCCAGGTCCTGATGATCGATGCGGCATCCCTCACACAGGACCAGCGCCCGCTCAAGCCGGTTCTTGAGCTCCCGCACATTGCCGGGCCAGTGGTAGCTCATCATCTGGTGAATGGCGCCAGCCGTGAAGCCGTGTACCTTGGGGTTCAGGCTCTCCCTCATCTTGCCCAGGAAATACTGGGCCAGCAGCATGACGTCCTCCCCCCGCTCTCGCAGCGGTGGCAGCTCCAGATCCAGCACGCAGAGGCGGTAGAAGAGATCGGACCGGAAGTTCCCCTGCGCCATCTCCTTGTCCAGCACCCGGTTGGTCGCCGCGATCACACGGATATCCACCTCGATGGGCTCGGTGCCCCCCACCCTCATGATGGTGCGCTCCTGCAAGAACCTCAGCAGGTTGACTTGCATCTGCACCGGCAGCTCCCCAATCTCGTCGAGGAAGAGCACCCCCTTGTGTGCCCGCTCCACACAGCCGATATGGCGGCGCCAGGCATCGGTAAAGGCCCCCTTTTCATGACCAAACAACTCTGACTGGATCAGGGTGGCGGGAATGGCGCCGCAATTGATCGCGATGAAGGGGCCCGTTGCTCGCGACGAGTGGCGATGGATCAGTCGAGCCACCAGCTCCTTGCCCGTGCCGCTCTCCCCTTGCAGCACGACCGACGAATCCGCCTTGGCGAGGCGCTCCACCCGGCCCATGAGCTGTCGCATGACGGGACTCTCCCCGATGAGCCCCCCTTCCTCCTTGTCCTGCCCGCAGGGGCGTGGCACACGGCCCCGCAAACAGGCAATGCCGAAGGCATGCCCCAGTATGGCCAGCAGACGATCGTCCTCGACCGGCAGGCTATGATAGTCAAAGCAATAATTCAGAAGCTGCTCCTGCATCCTGGGGTGCGCGAGCAGGTGAGGAGGGGCAAGTGCAACCCAGACCATGGTGCCGCAGGTCTGGCGAAAGAGCGCTTCCACGGCCTCGGCCGCGTCTTCGCTCAACAGCACCACCCCCACTTTGGGAGCCTTCTTGACATAATGACTGAAAGCCTCCTGGGGCGACGACGCCAGGCAGACACTCCAGCCCAGTGCGGCAACCTGTGATGGGGGCGACCACACTTCGTCCGTGTTGACACACAGCAGCGTACGCATTTCCATCAACAGCCCCCTCCACCACATGGCGGCCAAACACTGTGCAAAGTATTGGATAGAAGGTCGACTTGTGCCACTAATGGAACAGGGGCATAACCGGTTCTCAAAGGAAGATTTAAAACATGATAAACCCTTTAAAAACAATCTATTGAATTCAATGTTCGCTCATGTCTCCGGCCGTGTCCGATACGCTTTATCTGTTCTCTGTTCCACCCTGGAGACAGCGCCAAAAGTTCCCACTCCTTGCCCTGCCTGCACGTAGACCGTCCCCTCTGCAAGCCCCCCCCTCACAGGGTTAACAACCGTCTAGCCAAAGGGGCAATAACGCTATTATTTTTATTTATTTTCAATTGGTTAAGTTGATGGAATAAAGCCTGCATTCCCACAGCGCCTCCGGCCGTTCACGCATAACCGGACGACATGGAAAACTAACAAGCAGAAGGAATGCAACATGGATACCCGAGCAACGCAACTCTGGCCACGCTGTTGGCAGCATGGTCTCCTCGCTCTGGGCTTGCTGCTGGCGCTTTGCGGGCCGGCACTGGCTGCCACGGCGGAGTCACCATTCGAGCTGGATGCCAACCCGCAAGATGACAACCCCGCCCTCAACAGCGATGACTGGGCTACCCCTCCCGACAGCGGGGCAGCCACCAAGTTCACCGGTATCATCCAGGATACCGCCCCCAAGACCATCTTCGGGGGAGGCGACAAAGACATACTGGATATCGATAAATGGAGCTGGAAGGATGGCTCGGTGCCCGACAAGGATGATCTGACCCACGCCTATGCCGCCGCCTATAACGAAAACAGCGACCTGTTGCTCTACTTCGGTGCCGACAGGCTCTCCAATGTTGGGGATGCCTTTATGGGCTTCTGGTTCTTCAAGCAGAAGGTCACCGCCCTGCCCAACGGCAAATTCAGCGGCATGCACACCGTGGGGGACACCCTGGTACTCATCAACTTCCCGCAGGCGAGCAATGCCGTCCCTTACCTGGCCGTGGTGACCTGGGATCCGACCTGCAGCAAGGCGACCAACAACGACCCGCAACCGGGCCAATGCGCCGCTACCAACCTGAGGCTGAAGCTGCAAGGCTCGGGAGCCAATGATGTCGTCTGTGCCAGCCAGGGCGGCACCACTCTCGCCTGCGCCCTGACCAACACGGGTGACGTGCCCGTCCCCCCGAACTCTCTGGCAAATGGCGTCAGCGGTCTGTGGAGCGATTACACCCCCAAGAGCGGAACTCAGGGCACCTTCCCCTTCGAGAGCTTCTTCGAGGGGGGGATCAATCTCAGCCAGATCGTCGGCAGCAGTGACGGCTGTTTCAGCAGCTTCATGGCCGAGACCCGCTCTTCCAGCTCTTTCACGGCAGCCTTGAAAGACTTCGTGCTGGATAACTTCGAGCTGTGCAAAGTCTCGATCACCAAGACATGTACAGACGGTGACCTCAATGCCGCCGAAACCGGCTTTACCTACAACTTCAACGGTACTGTCAGCAACGACGGCTTTGGCGCCATCTTCGACGTCGTCGTCACCGACGACAACGGTACCCCGGCCGACACCAACGATGACTTCGTCGTCGCGACATTTGATTCCATACCGAAAGGCGGTTCGGAGAACTACAGCGGTAGCTTTGATTCCGTCGGTAACGCTCCCACCAACGGTGTCAGTGTCAAGGCCGCCTCCAGCGATGGCGGGCAACAGACGATCACGGATTCCACGACGGCAGACTGCCCCACCGTCGTCAAGACCCCCGGGATAGATGTCACCAAATCCTGTGAGACCAAGGTCATCACGGACTCGAACCAATTGGTGGTGAGAGTCGACTTCAGCGGTGAAGTCTGCAACACCACGAATGTCGGTCTGCATGACGTCGTGGTCACGGATGAGGTGCAGGATGGCTCGAATTCGTCGACGACGGTCAAGCAGATCTCGTCTCTCCCGGCGAACACCTGTGAATCCTATTCTGGATCCTACTTCCCGAGCGCAGCCGGATCGATAAACCCCGGCGAGATATCCTTCAGCGATGTCGTCACCGCCACAGGGAAGCCGCCAGCCGTCCTCGGTCTGGATCCGGTTTCAGACACGGCAACCGCTACCTGCCCGCTCTGCCCAAGCTGCCCGGATTGCCCGACTCCTTAGGCATGACAGGCGCCTGTCGCGAGTGAACCACAGGGCCATGGTGCAGACCATGGCCCTTTTTTATAACATCGACGACGCTGGGTGCCTGCCCCCCATCCTGCCCCTCACAAGCACCACCGGCCACAGAGGCCGCCCTGCAGTGAGCGAAGCATTAATAGCGGTAGAGGCAAAAATTTCCCCTTCAATTGGTTGCCAATCGGGCTTGAGCCCCGCAAGCTAAACATGACGACGGGAGGCATCATAGCCATCCCTCTGTTTTACAGATGTTTTATTGTTCAAACCCAGCGGTGGTCACGCCACACGCCGTCCATTTCCAGGGGGAAAAATGAGTCTGATTCAAGAGTTCAAGGCCTTTGCATCCAGAGGCAACGTGATCGACATGGCGGTCGGTATCATCATCGGTGCCGCCTTCGGCAAGATCGTCTCCTCCTTCGTGGGAGATGTCATCATGCCTCCCATCGGCCTGATCCTGGGCGGGGTGGATTTCAGCGATCTGGCCATCACCCTGAAGGCGGCCGAAGGGGATGCTCCCGCCGTGGTCATCGCCTATGGCAAGTTCATCCAGACCTGTATCGACTTCCTCATCATCTCTTTCGCCATCTTCATGGGTCTCAAGGCCATCAACACCCTCAAGAAGAAACAGGAAGAGGAAGCCGCTGCACCCGCCGGCCCCACCAAGGATCAGGAACTGCTGACCGAGATCCGCGATCTGCTCAAGTCCCGCCAGGATCAGTAAGCCCGCTCGCGGCACCGCGTCCATCCTGTGTGCAGCCTTGCCATGAAGGGGAGCCCAGAGTCCCCTTCATGGCTGCTTTTACAGGATGGGCGAACGCACTTCCCCCCTTGCCGGCACGGGGTTCCGCGCTTGTGCCCTTGATGGACTCACGCCCCACTGTCTCAACCTTGATACACAGACCAGCCCCCAGGCCGCCAGCCCCCGATCATGGTGCCAGCCGGATTCTGACCCGCTTGCAGCCATGAATGCCGCAGCCACTTCCTCTTTTACCGCTCGTCATCCTTCAGGCACACCCGGGAACATGACGGCTGGCAGCCCCCATTCCGACAAGCCCCTGTTTCATCCTCGTAACGCGCTGAACAATTAAAAGTTGTTATGTATCAATGCCATAAGTGCGTATCGCGTTTATCCCCCCCCATAACCGTTACACCTCTCACCTCTTCCCTGGCCTCGCCCGCTGGAAAGTAAAGAAAAAACATTACTTTTCAATTAATTACATCTCTGGTACGCGCCTTGCGAACACAGCAGGCTGCCTCTTGATACCCGTCCTGAGGGCAGAGCCTGTTCCCCTGTCATCGAGACAGGGAGACGCCTCTGCCGGATCAGCCCCGGGCCCGGGGCACCGTTCGGTTAACGCAGTCGCAGCCGAGCGAAATGGAGCAAGAAACCACAGGATAGGAAGAGGAAAGCGTCATGAAACCAAACAAGCGCAACCGCCTGTTTAGCCCACTGCGGACGGCCTGTGCCGCTGCACTGCTGCTATGTCAGCCAGCCATCGCAGATATATGGCAAAATTCGGATGGGCCGGTACAGGCGGCAGGAGTAGATCTCAATAAACAGTACTGTATGGCCGACGCCTATATAAAGGCCGGTGGCAAGGGGATGTCCAATACGCTGGGCGAGTCTCTCAACTGTACGGCCAACGATGTCGAGATCACCCAGGTAATCCCCAACAACCCCAATGAGGCGTGTGATCTGGGAGACACATTCACCTTCTATGCCGATGTCACCATCAGGACAAATGCAGCTGAGCGCTGGGATACCACCTTCTATCTGCCGCTCAATGATTTGAGCCCCCAGGTCATCCAGGGGGCAAATGCCCAGAACTGTAGCCTGTTGATACCCAAACCTGGTGAAGAACAGGCTGCCAATCTCGATGGCGACCAGTGTGGTGACATCAAGAAGAGCCTGCTGACCAATGACCAGTATGTGTTGCATGACGAACCCATCACCATGCTGTGCGCAGATGCGGATCGCGATGGTCGTGCCGATTTCAACTACTGTGCAGCCTGGGACAACATCAGCCGTAACAACTGCGATGTCGATGACAATCCCGTGGTAGGCCAGGTACCCAACAACAAATCCAAATGCAATTGCGGCAAGTTCAATATCAATGTCGTCGTCAATCCCAATCCACCCACTCTGAGCAAGGAGCTATTAAGCGCCGATCAGGCGAACGAACCGGAAGGCATCTTCAAGTACAGGCTGACCATTACCAAGGATGCAGTGCCGGCAGATGTCATCATCCAGTCGCTGCGTGACATTGTGCGTTCCAGCACGGATAACACTGTGCTTGCCAATTTCGATCTGAACAGCAACACCGATCAGACCATTGGCAACCTGACCCTGCTTGGCAGTGATACCGACAATACCTGCGACAGCGATGATCTCGCGCTGCCCCAGACCCTTACCACTGCATCTCCTACTCTCTCCTGCCAGCTGGTGATGAAGATAGAGGACGAAGATCTGCCGGACGATGGTAGCCCCGAGCTCTATCAGGACTTCATCCGGGCGACCGCCACAAGGGTCGATGGCACCACGGCAGTAGGCAATGATCAATGTGATCCCACCGATGACGATCCAAACAATAATGCAGGCAACTGCACGAATGTGGTCACCGTCAAGATGGCCAACGTGAATCCTGTCCTCGAGATAACCAAAGAGGCCGAATCTGGCCCGGGCCTGCACAAGATTGGTGATGTCTGGTTCATTGAGGCATCAGGGAATGTCACCTATGTGGTGACCATTACCAATAACAGTACTGTCGATGCCGTCTTGCTGACCTCTCTGACAGATACCGCCATCGCCGATTTGCTGAAAGATAACACGGGCTCACCGGCCTGTAGTCTGGCTGACGGCATGACGCTCGCCAAGGATGGAGGATCCTTCACCTGCCGATACGTAGCCAATGTCAGTCTCGGACAAGGGCAGACCTATACCAATACGGTGGAAGTCGGTGGCAAGGACAATGAGGATAGACCGGCAAGTGACGTTGCGAGTGAGTCCGTCACTCTGGGAACCCCCTCTATCGTGCTGTCCAAGGAAGTCGCCGCCGTAAACGGCTCAGACCCCAATACGGTGATGGACGCAGACTTTGGCGAAGAAACCAGTGTGAACGAACCCGGTGGCATGGTGGTGTATCGCTTTACCATCACCAATAACAATTCCGTTACCGAGGAGGATCTGACCCTCAGCGACTTTATCGACGATGTGCTGTTTGCCAGTCCCCGTGCTACCAAGTCGAGCACCCAACGAGCGGATGAGTGTATCTTCACCACAACGATCGCCTATGGCACCCCGTATGTCTGTACCCTGGTGGCGGATGTCACTGGCAATGCCCTTGACCCAGATCCGGAGACAGAGGTGAATGAAGGTCGCCTGGTGAATACCGCCCAGGTCAAGGCAACGACCCCCCAAAATACTGAGGTGACATCCAACGAAGATCAGGCAACCGTCAACTTCGATGATGTCCCGCCCAGCATTGAAGGTGGTTTCGCCCTCAAGGCAACCGTGTTCCTCAATGTGAAGAACAAGAGCCTCGAAAAAATCTACCTGAAATCCCTCAGGATACTGGGCATGACAGTCAGAAACGCGGCTAACCTCCCTGGCAACTTTGCCATCGCCAATGAGGGAGGTTCTTTCGGCAGCTTCAACCTGCTCGCCTGCGTGGAACCGGCTGATCTAGATGAGCCTCCAACCTACACTCTGTCGCTGGATCCGGATGCAGATTACAGTTGTGCCTTCAGTGTCGAGTTTGCCCCGAACTTCACACCGAGCCAGTTCAACCAGTTCACCAGCAGTATCACCAGCGGTGATGCGGTTGTGGTTGAGTTTGCCGACGAGGAAGGGAGCAAGGCCAGTGCCGAGGCCTCCGTCGTTATCGATACCACTCCTTAAGCATTTTGTTGTCTTGCTTTGACGCCCCGGCAATGCCGGGGCGTTTTTTTGGTATTGCCGTCTTAAGACTAAGGCTCAGGCTCTGGGGTGGTGCTGGCCGTGTAGTGCCTTGAGCCGCTCGTTCGCCACGTGGGTGTAGATCTGGGTGGTGGAGAGATCTGCATGGCCCAGCAGCATCTGTACCACCCGCAAGTCGGCGCCGTGGTTGAGCAGGTGGGTGGCGAAGGCGTGGCGCAGGGTGTGGGGGGAGAGCTCCCCCCTGATCCCGGCGCGCTGGGCATAGAGTTTGATGCGATGCCAGAAGGTCTGGCGCGTCATCATCTGGGCCCGCTTGGAAGGAAACACCACGTCCGAGCTGGTGCCCCCCAGCAGCAGGGTGCGCCCCTCCCGGTAGTAACGCTCCAGCCAGTGCACCGCCTCCTCCCCCATGGGGACCAGCCGCTCCTTGTTGCCCTTGCCCACTACCCGCACCAGCCCCTGACGCAGGCTGATATGCTCGGCGGTGAGCCCCACCAGCTCGGAGACCCGCAGCCCGGTGGCATAGAGCAGTTCGAGCATCGCCTTGTCGCGCAGCTCCAGCGGGTCGTCCACCAGAGGCGCCGTGAGCAGCGCCTCCACCTCGGCCTCGCTCAAGTCGGCGGGGAGCTTCTTGGGGAGCTTGGGCCCCTCCAGCAGCACGGTGGGATCGTCGCTGCGCAGCTTCTCCCGGTTGAGATACTGATAGAAGCGGCGCAGAGCCGACAGGAAACGGGCCGTGCTGCTGGCCGCAAACTGGTGGTCCACCCGCCAGGCGAGGTAGTGCTGGATGTCGTCCAGCCCGGCCAGCAACAGGGAGCCGCCCTGCTCATCGAGCCAGAGGGCGAACTTTTCCAGATCGGTGCGATAGGAGCTGACCGTGTTGTCAGACAGCCCCCGCTCCAGCCAGAGGGCATCGAGGAATGGCTCGATCAGGGGATGGGATTCAGCTTTGCTCATGGTGCGCCGCGCTCGGGGAAACAGGTCGCCATTGTAACGTGCCGACCCACCCGGGCCGCAAGGCAAGGCTGCACATCCCTCAGGCGGTGAAGAGCCCGGCGCAATCTGCTAGACTGGCGCCCTCCCCCGGGCGCCGCTGTGCCGGTCACGCCCCTTGCCGACTGCGATCAAGAGAAGAGCGATGAAGATAGGTTTGTTTTACGGCTCCACCACCTGCTACACCGAGATGGCGGCCGAGAAGATCCGCGCCCTCATTGGCCCCGAGCTGGTCGATCTCCACAACATCAAGGATGTGCCCCTCGCCCGCATGCAGGAGTACGACATCCTGATCCTGGGCATCTCCACCTGGGACTTCGGCGAGCTCCAGGAAGATTGGGAGTCCCGCTGGGAAGACATTGCCGACCTGCAGCTGGAGGGACGCATCATCGCCCTGTTTGGCCTCGGCGATCAGCTGGGTTATGGGGAGTGGTATCAGGATGCCCTCGGCCTCTTGCACGACCAGCTGGTGCCCAAGGGGGTCAAGCTGGTGGGCTACTGGCCCAACGAGGGGTACGAGTTCGACGCCTCCAAGGCGCTCATCGACGATGGCCGTCACTTCGTCGGCCTGGCCCTCGACGACGCCAACCAGTACGACCAGACCGAATCCCGTATCGAACAGTGGGTCGACCAGATCCTGGGGGAAATCCACGAGCTGCTGTGACCCCCTGCCGGGCCGCCTCACGAGAGACGGCCCGGCGATGCTCCTCGCCTCTCGTTCCCCATGTCCCACGCCCTGAGGGCATGATGCCTTGCGCCGAACCCGCTTTGAGCGACTCGATCCCCGACAGAACGCTCCCCCTGTCCGCGACTCAAATCCGGCTTACGGGCGCATAAACCGCACCGATTTTCTCGTTTGGTATCATCGCCTGACGCTATAGCGACTTTTTGCTGCTGGTCTGCAACAATGGGTTCGACACCCTATAACAACCTAAAGCCGGGTGTCGGAAGCAAACGGACAGACCAGAAAAGGAAATTCTATGACTTCACTCTCCCTGTTGGCCCCCGCCATCGCCCGCGACGTGCTCGATCACGCGCTGGCGCTGGGTGCCGACTTCGCCGAGCTGTTTGTGGAGCGCAAGCGCCGCAGCCAGCTCAGCCTGCTCTCCAGCCAGATGGAGAACATCAGCGGTGGCCTCGATTTCGGCATCGGCGTGCGCCTGTGCTACGGCCACAAGGTGCTCTACGGCTACACCAACCTGGCCGATCGCAACGAGCTCTTGCGCATCGTCACCCTGCTGGCGGCCAAGGACAGGCGTGACCCCGTGGTGACCGCCACCGCCTTCGATTTCACCCGGTTGACCGATCGCAACCCGATCGCCCTGCCCCTGTCAGCCGACAAGCTGCTGGAGCAGAAGATCGCCTACCTGCACGCCATGGACGCCGCGGCCCGCGCCGAGAGCGACAAGGTGAGCCAGTTCTCCGGCAACGTGCTGGGCTGGGAGCAGGAGGTGGAGATCTTCAACAGCGAAGGGGGGCAGGTGAGTGATCGCCGCCACTACAACCGCATCATGGCCCAGACCATCGCCGTGGACGGGTGCGAGCAGAGCGTGGGCTATGAAGCCCCCGGCGCCATGATGGGCTGGGAACACGCCGAACGCATCGATCCCCGCGAGCTGGCCCTCATCGCTACCCGCCAGGCACTGGTGAAGCTGGGGGCGGCCCCCTGTCCGAGCGGCAAGCTGCCGGTCATCATGGAGAGCGGTTTTGGCGGCGTCATCTTCCACGAGGCGTGCGGCCACCTGCTCGAGACCACCTCGGTAGCCAAGAAGGCATCCGTGTTCCACGACAAGATGGGCCAGCTCATCGCCAACCCCGCGGTCAGCGCGGTGGACGAAGGCCTGCAGGGCAACGCCTGGGGCTCCATCAACGTCGATGACGAGGGGATGGCGACCCAGCACACCCAGCTCATCAAGGACGGCGTGCTGACCGGCTTCCTGGTGGACAGAATGGGCGCCCTTCGCACCGGCTACGCTCGCACCGGCTCCGGGCGGCGCGAATCCTACAAGTTCGCCCCGGCCTCGCGCATGCGCAACACCTACATCGAGCCGGGCAACCACAGCCTGGACGACATGCTGGCAACCGTGGAGCACGGCATCTATGCCAAGCGGATGGGGGGCGGCTCGGTGCAGCCCGGCACCGGCGAGTTCAACTTCAACGTGCAGGAGGCCTACCTTATCGAGGGGGGTAAAATAACCAGACCGCTGAAGTCGGCCACCCTGATCGGCACCGGTCCGCAAGTGCTCAAGGAGATCTCCATGGTGGGGCGCGATCTGGCCCTCTCCGCCGGCATGTGCGGCTCGGTCTCCGGCTCCATTCCCGCCTCGGTCGGCCAGCCGCCGCTCAAGGTTGACAGCATTCTGGTGGGGGGGAACGCCTGATGAGCCAGCTCGACATGAACCAACTGCTCACCCGTCTGCTGGACAAGGTCGCCGATCTGGGTGCCGAGGCGGACGTCATTGCCAATCAGGACAAGGCCTTCTCCCTCAAGGCCGACAAGGGGGAGCTCAGCGAATACAAGGTCACCAGCAGCCAGCAGATCGGCATTCGCCTGATAAAGGAAGGCCGGGTCGGCATCGCCTACTCGGAGTCCCTGGATGCATCGGCGCTGGACGCCATGGTGCAGGATGCGCTCGATGCCAGCCGCTTCGCCAAGGTGGATGCGGATCAGGCCATCTCGGTCGCCAACAGCCGGCTCACTACAGACTGCGCCGAGATCAACCAGCCCGACACCACGCCAGTGGAGGAGAAGATCGCCCTGGCCCTGCGCCTCGAATCGGACATGCTGGCCCTGCCGGACGTGACCGGCGCCCCCTACAACGGCTTCTTCGAGGGGGAGAGCCGCCTCTGGCTCGCCAACAGCCAGGGCACCTTCTGCGAGCATCAGGAATTCAGCGTCGGTTGCCACAGCTCGGCCCTCATCGAGCGGTACGGCCGCCAGTCCATGCACTATCAGGGGCAATATGGCCGTCGCTTCGACGAGCTGGCGAGCCAGCCCCTCATCCGCCAGATCCATGCCGTGGCCGATGGCCTGCTGATGGGTGAGGCGGTGCCGAGCGGTCGCTACAGCGTCATCTTCAGCACCAACTGTCTGGCCAGCCTGTTCGGCTGCTTCCAGTCGGTGCTGTCGGGCAAGTGGGCCCAGCAGGGGATCAACCCCTGGCGCGACAAGCTCGGCCAGAGCGTGGCGTCCCGCTGGCTCACCCTGGAGAGCCGTGTCCATATGCCGGGGGGGATGAAGATCAAGGCCTTCGACGGTGAAGGAGCCCCGACGTCGGATCTGCTGCTCATCGGTGAGGGGGAGCTCAAGGCCCTGCTGCACAACAGCGCCACCGCCCGCCACTTCGGCGTGGCCGGCAATGGTGCGGCGGCCCGCAGTGCCCGCAGCGCCCTTGACGTGAGCCCGCGCCACCTAGTGTTCGGACTCGGCCCCCACAGCGAGCGTGAGGTCCAGTGTGGCGAGTACCTGGAGCTGGTCAAGCTGGACGGCCTGCACTCCGGCGCCGACGCGGTGAGCGGCGACTTCTCGTTCGGCGCCTCCGGCTTCCTGTGCCGGGATGGCGAGCGTGTGGCACCGGTGCGCGGCATCACGGTGGCGGGCAACTTCTACCGCCTGCTCGGCGAGCTGGAAGCGGTCGGCGACCTGCTGCATCATGACGATGGCAAGGGCTTCTATGCCCCGCTCATCCGCTTCGGCGGACTCAGCATCGCGGGCAAGTAAGGCGATTCCGGGCTCGTCCCTGCACTCTCAAAACGGCGCCATCAGGCGCCGTTTTTTATCCTCCGTGGCGCCTCCCGATGGCCACTTCTAACCTCAAAGAGCCACCGGCCGCATGTTGGCCGGAAACCTCTGGAGAACACGAAGATGGACAACACCCTGGTCTGGGCCGACATTCCGACACGGGATCTGGATCGTGCCATGGACTTCTACTCTGCCCTGCTCGATGTGCAGGTCACCCCCATCCAGGAGGAGGAGATGCGCTTCGCCATGTTGCGCCACGATGGCAACAACGCGGCGGCCTGCCTCGGCCCCATGGACAAGTACCACCAGCCCGGCGGTGCCGGCCCCCTCATCTACCTCGCCCTGGGCGATCGGCTGCAAGAGGCGGAGCAGCTGGTCCCCCACCTCGGCGGGCGCGTGCTGGAGCCTCTGCACAGTATCGGCAGCGGCCATGGCTCACGGGTCATCATCGAAGATACCGAAGGGAACTGGCTGGCCCTCTATGCCCCGCCAGCCTCCTAGGAAACACGCAGAAACGACAACGGCGACCAGAGGGTCGCCGTTGTTCATTAATAACCCTTCCGGGCCATCACGTCTGCGGATTGAGGCGAGTCGGCATGCCGGTACGCTGTTCCAGCACCTGCTTGACCACGTTGGAGTCAGAGTCGGCGTGAGCGATGAAGCGGGTCGTGGCCTGGGTCATGGGCAGGGGGACGGCGGCGGTGGAGTTGAACTCCTCTTCGGTGCGCGACAGCGGCTCGTGCACCTCCATGTAGCGGCTGCCATCCGGTTCTACCGTGGTCTTGATCGGCTGATTGACGAACTGGACGCGGGTACCGACCGGCACGTTGTCGAACAGGTACTTGATGTCATCGGCGCGCAGACGCACGCAGCCGCTGCTCACCCGCAGACCGATGCCGAAAGTGGCGTTGGTGCCGTGGATGGCGTAGAGGTTGCCGATATAGAGGGCATGCAGACCCATGGGGTTGTCCGGGCCGGCCGGCCAGACCGCAGGCAGGGTCTTGCCCTGGGCGGCATAACGGCGACGGATGTTCTCGGTCGGGGTCCAGGTCGGGTTGGCACGCTTGCGCTCCACCTTGGTGATCCAGTTCTCCGGGGTGTTCACCCCCAGCTGGCCGATGCCGATGGGCAGCACCTGCACCACGTTCTTGCCCTTGGGGTAGTAGTAGAGACGCATCTCGGCCACGTTGATGACGATCCCTTCGCGGGGCGCATTCGGCAGGATCAGCTGATGGGGGATGATCAGCTTGCTGCCCGGGGTGGGCAGATAGGGGTCAACGCCCGGGTTGGCCTCCATGATGTTGGTCAGGCCCAGCTGGAAGTCAGAGGCGATCTGCTCCAGCGGACGGTTGTCCGCAGGCACCACGTACTCCTGGTTCTCGCCGATCAGGCGGCTGTTGGCGGCGGGCAGCGCGTATTCAACGGCGGCAGCCTGCTGGCTGACCAGGGTCAGAGTGCAAATAAGGGCCGAAGCGGCAATGCGAAGGGGATTCATAAAATTCCTGTATGGTTTCCTGTACCTGTGGGCCTTTGGCCTGCTCATCCTCGGTCGCTCTTGTGACGTGTCACCCGAGCCCAATCACCGAGCGCGCATTCTTTCCCGAGTAGGGCAAAATTTCAACTTGGAGATGGACTTTTTCGCGGAAAAGATCCATTCCTTCGCCAACTCTCGGGCATCCCGGGTAGATGGCACCCTAGCATCCACAGTCTGAGCGTAAAATGAACATGTCGGCGGTCTGATAGCCCCACCCCAAATTGCATGATGCTGCGGTCGCGAGTACAATCTCGCACCCCGTATCTCCAGAGTATCGAGCCATCTCCTGCTCTGGGTGCACTCCATCGGGTGGCCCTGCGGCGAGTACGGTCGCACCCAGTCCGATGAACCCTTACGACGCCATCAGGTGGCGCCGTCCTGATTTGCAATCAGAACGCAACATAACATACCGCCATAAATTCAGTCACTTACAACAATCTTCAAATTGATATCCATGGAACTATACACAATGCTAGTATGAGACTGCGTTGAGTATTAGGGGCTTCTCATGAGCGATTTGATCGATGTGTTGAGTAAATTTTCTGTACATGACTTGGCTAGAATGCTGGCAGAGAGGATCGAGGCTGACAGTCAGAGCACGTTCAAAAATCGTCATGATTTGGGCGGGGGCATAACACTATTCAAACAAAAAGGCAGCGCCAGGTGGCACTGTAGAGTCCATCAACCAGCAGATGGCATTCATGACTATCGTCAGAGCACACGGAAACTCGACTTACGAGATGCAACGTCCGAAGCACATCAAATAGCACTGATGTTAAAAATTAAATTATCGAGTGGTGTTGCGCTTAAAAAGGGTATTACGTTTAAAACAATAGCGAATGAAATCGTTCAATTCTACTTGAAGCGCTCTAAGCCTATAGATACATACTACATAAGCTTGCTCAAGAATCACCTCCTTCCATATTTTGGTGAGCAAGAGATTGCTAGCATCAACGATAGATCAGTTAGACTGTTTTGGAATAAATACTGTGAGACTCATGATGCTCCAGGAAAATCACTTGCCAACTCAATCCATATTGTATTGAGAAGAATCTTGCTTGAAGCCAAAGAACAAGCCCTCATAAGCTCGATACCTGACATGAGTAATAAAGTAGAAACTAAAAATATTATAAAAGGAGAGTGCTGGGAACCTAATCAAATAAAAACAATTTTTGATAAATTAACTAAATGGCAATCATTATCCCCAACAAACACCGATAGAGTAATTTTTAACTTGTATTGCAGGTTTCTTTATTTAACCGGTATTAGAACAGGGAATGAGGCACTTGGTGTTAGATGGGATGATCTAAAAACAGAAAAAGATTATTACTTAAAAGTACGCAAGGGGAAAATGGAGGGCACGATAAAAGAGGGCCGTGAGATGATTATTTCAAGGAGTGGGCAGGAGAGCAAGGTTATAATTGAGGTCATGTCTCCGCTAGCTAAAATACAGGGATTTGAAAAAATTTCTGAAGCCAAAGCTAAGGCTCCAACCCAGTACCTATTCGAACTAAAACGCCCTGCCGAGATTTGGCGATCTTTCGCTGATGAGATGGAAGTTGAAGGAACATTGTATTGGTTCAGGCATACCTATATAACTAATGAGATACTTAGGGGAGAGCCGCTTGCACACATTGCTGCGCAGGTCGGCAACAGCGTAAAAATGATCGAACGGCACTACTCTCATGCAACTATGAGACGAATTCGAACTGCTGAATTGGATAGAAATAAAAAAGACAAAAATGATAAATAGATAGATTTCTAACGTTGAATAAAAATACTATCACTACCATAGCGAGTGAGTGATATCTGAGCACAATTGAAATTTAAACACCCGCGTGTTAGCTTCGCACACGCTCGTGCCACTTCGTTGTTATTCGATTTGTATTATTAGGCGCTTCGCTTTAAAATTTTAGGGCTTCGCCCTCATTTTATCAAAAAATTGACACCCGCATAAATTCTTGTATATGGTCGGGACTTTTTTATGAACAGATGGCATTACTATTTTTAGTTATGGAAATCGTTAATTGTTTACCAGCCAAATTGAAATTCGATGGCACACTACTTTTCCATGATTTTCCATGAAGAGGTGGTTATTTCTATGAACATCATTATGATGAACCCACTTATCTCAATATGAGGGCTGAGGGTGATAATACCATTTTCATGGCTGGTATTAATTCTGTGTATGGCCACTAAGCTTAAAACGCATTGATTGACATCATAGCGAACAGAAAAGGAACTGGCCATCATGATGCTCAGTGTTTTACACTGAGCAATAGAGATACTGAGTTTTTTTCGTAATAAGAGGAGTCTTCCTTTAAGAAGATCTTCTTAAACAGCAGGAACATGAAATGGCTAAGACCCTTGTAGAACAAGGGCTGTAAGAGAATTTAAAATCAATTTTCGTACCATGAATTAACGTAGCGACGCACCATGCTTTAACGCTGATTGCGTACATCGCTTTAACGTCATGGATTACTCTTTTCTACAGCCCCATTGATGACTCTTAAACGCTTCACCTGGACTTGCTTATTCGAGCCAACCTTGTCATTAAACCGAACTCTCCAGCCGTCCAACTCGCTGAGCTGCTTCAGTGCAGTAACAATCTCAGCACGTTTACGCCTTATCTCTTTTTTTTCATACTCTGTTTTTGATTTAGGTTGGTGAGGCTTGTATGGCTCACCCCAAATCCTCTGTACTAGTGTATCTATATAAGGAGATAAGTGGTAGCCATGATTGATATTGAATGAAAGCCATGCATGAAGCAGCTTAGCTATATTTGAACTAAGCAAACGACGTTCCTCCAAACATATCCTAGCGTATTGTCCCCCATCGACCGCATATGCAATTTTGGAGTTCAACACAACATAGACGACATCTTCCTCACCAATGACTGATGTGTTGTTGATTAGATAACTCAGTAGCCCAGATCTCCACTTTCTCTCTCCCTTAAATATAAGTAAATTAACATTATTTAATCTATTTAAGCATTTCTTCAACCTATTGTATTCATGACCCGATCTATTCCACCCTAGAATGTTTAAAATGTCGGTCTGTGTAGTAGTTACTAACGCACATTGTTCAGTTTCAGCATCAAAACTTACATTCAAATTATTCCACAATAGAGTCGACTTCGGTCCGGTATTAGCTGACGAAATTATTTTACTCTCTATACCAGCTAGGGCGATTAATGCGAGAAGTACGCTTTGGTCTGAGCTATCAAGCCCTTCTGCCAATTCAGCACACAGTCTTTCATGACCACTTTCAATATCTAGTATAATATTTTTTGGACGCTTACCACTTGGCATAGGCATGAACAACCCAGGTATTCGCCCTAAAAATGGGGCAGCCAGAGCAAAATTCTTTACATTGTGGTCATTATTTTTAGAAATTTTCATCAACTATTGCTTTAGTTTTTTTATTTTCACAGGGTGGCTGGATATTCTTATCTTTCCTAGTGTTTTGGGCTCCTACCAAACGACTATCACGGTCTATGACAACCAAGGTATCAATAGTTTTTCCTTTTGTGGTTTTCCCTATAGCCTCGATTTTTAGATTTATTTCCATTTTTAATCCATCGCTCCCCTCCTTATTTTTGGTGCATTCTAATTTAGTAGTTAGCGCATCATTGCCTTCTATCTTAGCTATAAAATACTCACTGTCTAATGCAGCTTTGAATGAATATGCCCCTCTTGCTCCCTGACCCAAATCTTTTCCTGTGTGATGCACAATGAGAATTGTCGCACCAGTTTTGCATTTTATTTCATCACAACCGGCGATGAATTTCCCCATATCCTCAGCAGAATTCTCATTACCGATAAAACTACGTGCAAGCGTATCAATAACAATCAATCTTACAGGCAAATTAGTTTCTTCTTGAACATTCTTTGTAGCCAAAATTAAATCAGTAACAACCTGTGGTTGTGATACAAATATTGGTTGTGATATACGGTACAGATTGTCTAGGTCATGCCCATCATTGTATTTATTAATCCAGGCGTGCATGCGTTTTTTCATGCCATTGCTTCCCTCGGCAGCAACATAGATTACAGCACCATGTTTTACCTCCCTGCCCTGCCATTTCTTCCCTGATGCGATCCGACAGGCAATATCCATTATAATGAACGATTTTCGCGAACCGCTGGGACCGTAAAATCCAGCTAGCGAATTTTCGTCTAAAAGATCTTCAACTAAAAATTGGTCGTGATCGAAATTTATCGATCCAGCGCCCCTTTCCATAATAAATTTGTTTTTCGGGGAAGATATAGTTTCCATTTCCAATCCACTAACAGAACAATAAAATAAAAATATCCAAATGTTAACATTAATTCATCAATTAAAATTAGCTAAACAGAAAACTCAGCTACGGAAACCAAAAAAACGCTCAATATACTATCATTAGCTATACAACTAACAAGCAAAAATAGCTTTTCATAGGTGCTAGTAGGCGTTGTTGCCCAAATCAGCCAGCAAGCGACGGTGGTATCCCGATATCTTCTTCCAGTGCGCCAGACCTTCCTTGCGCATCGCCAGCACCGCTTCATTTCTTGTTCTATAACCCCGCGTGCTTGCGAGGCGGATACATAGATGGTCGCCCCGGTTTGCCAAGCCCTCAATCAATGAAAGTGAGTCAGGTTGAGATTGCAGCCATAGATCCGGATTTCACCGAGGCAACAGCCTCTATCCCTGATGGAATTCGCTGACTGGCTCCTCTATCAGCTAAACGCACTTATTAGTGCCCTGTGTCTGTCGGGTTTTGCCAGTCACGGTCTGACCTGCCTCGCCATCACGTCATGATCGCCCGTGCAATCGGTGGTACTTTCTAACGCTGGTTGTTAACTCGATACTTTGTCACGCTTGCTATGAAACACCGTTCCTGTGCTAGCTATTGCGCTCAGGCCGCTACTGCGTGATCAGCATCGTACTCGCGCTCATGGGCAAGTAATGCCCAGATGATGCGTGCATTCTTGTTGGCCAGAGCCACTACCGTTACATTATGGTTACGTCGCTCCATGACCCCCGCAAGCCAGCTTCCTGCGTACTCTGTCTTACGCTCAGCGACCCGGAGCACGGAGCGGGCCCCGTGGATCAGCAGTGTGCGTAGATAGATGTCACCGCGTTTGCTTATCCCCAACAGGGTCTGCTTGCCGCCGCTGGAATGTTGCTTGGGTACCAAGCCCAGCCAGGCTGCTAGCTGGCGGCCATTTTCGAACTGCTTTGCATCGCCGATAGACGCTACCAGTGCACTGGCCGTGAGAGGACCAATACCCGGCATCTTAGCCAGCTTCTGGCTTGCCGAGTTTTTTTTGTGCCAACACCAGATCTGCTCTTCCAGTTCATTCACCTGCTTGGCGAGCTCTTTGAGGTGCTCCCCTAAACGCTCAATTAATTGACGAAACGTTCCGGGTAGGTTGTTCTCTGCATCCTCCAGGAGCTCGGGCAATCGTAGGCTAATGTGTGTAATACCTTTAGGGACAATGATGCCATGTTCAGCCAGCAGGCCCCTGATTTGATTAGCTTGTGCCGTTCTGGCTTTGACGAACCCTTGCCTTGCGCGATGTAGCGCCAACACGGCTAACTGCTCGCCATTTTTTATTGGCACAAACCGCATATTGGGTCGGGTGACGGCTTCGCAGATAGCTTCTGCATCCGCAGCATCGTTCTTGTTGGTCTTCACATAGGGCTTAACGAACTGCGGCGCCATCAGTTTGACGGTATGCCCCATTCCTTGCAGTTTATTGGCCCAGTAATGGGCACTGCCGCATGCCTCCATGCCGATCAGGCTAGGAGGAAGATTGGTAAAGAATGAGAGCATCTGATCCCGCTTCAACTGTCGCTTGAGGACCGTCTTGCCATGTTGATCAACGCCATGTAATTGGAAGAGATGTTTTGCCAGATCAATGCCGATAGTCGTAGCCTTCATGGTGGTCGCCTCTCTCATCAGTGGGAACTTACATTCGCCACTTTGGCAATCAGATGCCGTTTTGGGGAGGGGCGACCATCCCATTAGCTATAGTCCGGCGCGCACAGCGGTAAGTTCATCAACTCGGACAAGGAGTCGAGTAGCCCCTGAGTTGCGCGAAGCGTGAGGCTGAAAATCCCTTTGGGCATCAGGAAAGTAGGGATAGTTTGGTCGGTGTAGAGCTGGCTGCGTCCCCGTCGTCAGTGATGGGGTGAAGCGATGCGCCCATGATGCAGAGTTGAAGAGGGATGGTAGTGATCAGATCACAGAGCCCTAAGTTAGTTCCATTCAATCTGCATCAATTTGGGCAACAACTCCGACTGGCTGGAATGCCAGACATGACTAATGATGGCCCTCTGAGATGCGGCTCCATATGAGTGTAAACATCTCATATCAGAGACTTGTTCACTTCCTTAGCTCCTGAGGTATCGGCCAATTTTTCTTAAAATCCATAAACTCAGCAACAAACGAACCCATCACACTCTTAACAAATTCATCATATATGGATTGATTGATAGTGACATGTAAGAGTGAATCCACTCTCAGCGAATCTCCTACTGCGGCTAGGAAATCCGCATTGTGAAAAATTAATGTCACTGTGCCACTTTTTTGATCCTGGCTCAGGATGATCTGTTGATTGGACATTATCCACCCTCAAATGATGCTTATATGCCGTGTCATTATACAAGTGTACTGATGGCCGTGTACAGTGCGCCGTATAACGTAGACCATAGATCCTCTAGTGAGGAGATAAAATGGATTCTGACGAGTTTGAGCTGGCGATGCTCGCAACTGCATTCGGTAAAAATGTACGAGAACTGCGGTCTGCACGAGGTATGCAACAGGAAAAACTAGCGCTAATTGCTGGTATAGACCGTGGTCATATGGGAAAAATCGAACGTGGGGAGACTAGGGTAACCTTGGAGAAAGTTTATCTGATCGCCAAAGCCCTTGGGGTCTCGCCTGCATCATTGCTGCCATAGCCATAGCCATAGCATGGCTGTTGCTCTTACCCAATGGCCCGCCCTGGATTTGCAATAAACTCGAACACGTCAAACACCTCACCTTATCACTGCATACAAACCGCCCTGAGCTGGTTTGGTACAGTTTCAGCTCTATACAGATCCATACGAAACCACACTCGTTGTCATCAGACGCATCAGGGAGATGCGTCACATTCGGCCAGAAGTTTGCCCACAAACGCTACATCCGGTGCTCCGTCGACCCTCACAGAGTAGTGATGATACTAGGCAGTCCTCTCATGAGGCCTGTAGGGAAAGGAGACCTTATTTAGGAAATCGTCGGTGTCACAACTCACAAACGCATCGCCCAGACAGCCGATTAGGAAGCCAGCAGGTATCTCAATCCTCTCGTTGTGACTACAACAAAACCGTTGAAAACAACAACCCTGTGCCTGGGAGATATTCTGAAAAAATCGCTGATACCGATATTGATGTACTGTAAGCATTTCACGATACTTATAATGCAAATGCCTGCGGGCATTGATGTACTGATCACTCCGTTGTCAGCTGACAATCGCCATCGCTGGACAGGACGAGTTCCATCTCACGCTACCGATAATCCATCTGCCAGAAAGCACCGAGCCGAAGATCGGCCAGCAGCCAGGATTTCATTTCACGATACCGATAATGGGGTCGCCAGCGACTACTGAGGTGCAGATCACCCCGTTGTCAGCTGACAATCGCTGCCAGCCAGTAGCCTAGTTTCCATTTCACGATACCGATAATGCGGTTTCCAGCGGCTACTGATGCGCAGATCACCCCATTGTCAGCTGACAATCGCTGCCAACCAGCAGCTTGGTTTCCATTTCTCGATACCGATAATGCGGTTTTCAGCGGCTACTGAGGCGCAGATCACCTCGTTGTCAGCTGACAATCGCTGCCAACCAGCAGCTTGGTTTCCATTTCTCGATACCGATAATGCGGTTTTCAGCGGCTACTGAGGCGCAGATCACCTCGTTGTCAGCTGACAATCGCTGCCAGCCAGCAGCTTGGTTTCCATTTCACGATACTTATAATGCAGATGACTGCGGGCACTGATGTACTGATCACTCCGTTGTCAGCTGACAACAATCGCCATCGCTGGACAAGCCGAGTTCCATTTCACGCTACCGATAATCCATCTGCCAGAAAGCACCGAGCCGAAGATCGGCCAGCAGCCAAGCTGATAGCTATCTTAGCAGGCGTTACGCCGCAGTTCCCGATAGACAGTGGAACGATAACACCAATGGAGTGAGCCATGGCGGCAACGGATATCCTTTGCCGATATCTGGTATCGTTGCCCTTCAGTCACCTGCTGATAACTCATGGTGATACTGCTTCTACTTTGGCGAGCTGAAGCGTACCACCGTCAGCAGTTGACTACCTCTCACCGCTTAACCATGAGTGTCGCACTTATTATCTGAATTCCCGGGCTGCCTTGAAAAAATGCCTGAGGGTGGTAGAAATACCCGCTATCAGATCAAAATTTCTCTGTAACCGTTTTCGCCATCCTTACCGATAAAATCAATTTAAAAATGACCATTTATTACGTTCAAAAAATGAGTGATCACGCCACTGACATAGCTATCATCAAAACTAAAATTACGAACCTAGAAATTTACTCAAAAATAACTTTTCAAAAATCAATAATATTTTCATTGGAAGGGTTGATATCATTTTTATAATTTGCAATAATTAAAACAAGATTATTGATTTAGACTTTTCCTTGTAGCTTAACATCAATATTTATGACAGATTACACTTAAATTATTATGTTCTTGATAATTTTCCTTACCAGCTATATTTAGGTGGCTACTTATCTGGTCTTATTGTTCACAGATAGGCACAAAAACACTAATAACAACTATCAGAAGGTGTTTATGATAAAAAGGCAAAAATGGGGTAGACCCCCAAAAATAGACTCAGACAAACGCACCCTGCGAGTTCGAGTTTCGTTTACAGCGGACGAATATCAGAAATTAAAGGCACGATGCCATGCATCCGGGGTAGCTAAAATTAGCGAACTCGTTCGTGCAATTGCGCTCAACGAGAAAAAAATAGACTCGAAGCCAGCTATCCGTCATGTAGAATTGATCCATTGGTTAGCTCAGCTAAATAGGCTGGCGGCAGATATCAACGAATTCATTTTGGAGTGTAGACTCCATTTACATTCTGATGAGGTCAAAAATAATCACTCCAAAAATGTTTTGATCCTCCAGAAAATCCAATCCGTCTATAAATTACTGATAAATGTTTCAGGCGTAGCACATGCGGAGGGCAAACATGATCGGTGAGGTTTTTGATCTGACGCCAGGTTTTTCTGGGAGACTAAATTATATATTCAGGAGTTCTCCATTCAAAAATCCTAACAACAAAAAGAAAGACCATAAAAAACAGACCCCAACACAGATAAATTATCTTGGCGGAAATGTATTCAGCTACCCAGAGTTGGCGCTCACTGAAAGCGGTAAAAATTATAATGTCAGTGGGCTGCTCACAGAACTAGAGCAGCAGGCGAATTTGTATTTGGGTTCTGGAGAAATGAAATGTGCGCATTATTCAATTTCGTTACCTGCTGGTGATAGCCTCAGCCCATATCACTGGTTCATGTCAGCTCGAATTTTCATGGATCGGATGGGATATGGAAATGACACGAAATGGACCTCTGTAATACACAATGACGCTCATTGCCAACATATCCATATCGTTGCATGTCGCGTAAAACTAGATCGCACTCTAGTCAATACCTACAACGATTATGACCGTTGCATACAGGCGGTACGAGATATAGAAAAAATTCTTGGCCTCGTTAAACAAAAAAATCCTAATGAAAACTGGGGAATTGAATATTCTATCACAGACATGAAAACCGGCTCTGGTAGAGGAACGTTGTCAGCCCAGCAAGATCCAAAAAATCTTATAAGATCTGTTTTAGATAGAGTGTTTGAATGTAGACCGAGAACCATCTCTGGACTCGTAAAAAAGTTGCGGGGCTATAATGTGATGGTTGCCGTGCGTAGAAAAAATGGTGTCCCAACAGGCATTATGTACAGTGTTGATGGACTGATATGGATTTCAGGAACGCATGTTAAACGCCGCCGTGCGGCCTGGGGCAGGCTATTAGAACAGGGTATTACTTACTCACCAACTAGAGATGATAAAATTTTAGAGTTACGTACTCACAATTTAGAGGAACAAAAAATAATAACTGAACTTCAAAAATACAATAAAATTTCACCAGAGCCAAATTTACATTTAAAACAAACCATCCCTATAGCATCAGAGGTTAGTTTAAATGAAAGAAAACATAACCAAAAATCACTAACATCTAAATGTGACACATATATAGAAAATTTCATAGCACTGGTTCGCTGTACTCAAAAGCAATATAAGAAAATTATAGGTAGGGTTAAGTCATACATATACAGGGATAAACGATTTAACGCTCATAACCTGCTACAACTTAATTTTTCATGTGAATGGAAAGAAAAACCTTCCGATTCAGTGATTGAGGAGTTCTTAGCCGCGATAACGGCTGCATTAAAACGTATATTCAAGAATGGTTTTGAGTCAGTTAATCACGGATTGGAACCAAACCTACCCGATGGGTACGTTATGGATACAGAGGCGCAGGCACCAAACATCGTTGTGATTACATCATCCAATCAGGAGGAGTTAGTCACGTCAATTCACAACGCTAACAAATGGATTGATGATTGGACTGGAAGAACCATCCCAAATGGCATTGAGTTATTAAAGATAAAATAATTAAAACAATAAATTATGAGGTTAGTAATATGGCAATAGCAAGATTGAATTCAAACTTAAAAACAATCACATTCAGTACAACAATCAGCATTCAAGAAAATTTAGAACTCAAGGACGGAACCATTAGGTCAATATATAAATCCAAACATGAGCACCTTGGCACTGTTGATATAGATTCTGATTACTCACTCATTTCAAGTCTAACACAGGATGAAGTGATAAAATTTACCGAATGGGCTAAACAGCAACAAAATGACGTTAAAAATTCCTATCTCGCGAATCATGCCAGAGGTTTTTTGGGTGGTTACCCCGTTATAAAAAGATCAGTTTCCGATGATAAAAAGTATCGCGATGAATTTGGGTTTATTCAAAATAGACGTATAGGTGAGTTCATAGGCGTTATCGCTGATCCGATAAAAATAAATCACCTCCCCTCGAAATCAGATAAGGATAATTCATTAAATTTCCACCTTATACGTAAGGATGGGACACTGGTCGACATGCTAAGTCCGTTGTGTGATGAAATTATCAGATCTCACAAAAAAACAAAATTAAACATTGAGGAGGCTAAGAGTATTTTCCAGGGATTGAAACCCATTACCTACCTGATAACTGAGGTTATTGGATTTAAACAATCCGACCTAGAAAAAAAACTACCGCCTAGTTACAGAGCAAAAACTATATCATTGTTAAAAAATAAAACTAACGGTAAGTTTGGATAGTAAATACGGCGTTGTTTCCCAAATCAATGCGCCTTGAATGGAACTAACTGAGAACTTGGTGATCTGATCACCACCATCCTCTTCAAGTCTGCATCATGGGCACATCGCTTCACCCCATCACCAACTGGCCTCAATACAACAAGTCATTGATTAACCCGACATTCCGCACCTGATTTAGGAATAAATTTGCCGATAGCGCTCACCCAATACCTCCAAAATGATCTGCTGGTCTCCTGTTAGCTCCGTTACTTGTGGCGGAGCTTCTCCCAGTCGATATTCATGGATGCCACCAAAGCGCAAAAAGATCCAACGGGCCGTCGGCTGCTGGGTCGGTTTCTAATCACATAGAACGGCTGTGGCACAAGTTGCATGAAACCATCACGCGCAATCATCAATGCAGAGGGATGGCCAACCTGCTGGCTCGAGTGAAACACTTCATGGATACCGTGTCTCCTTTCCCGGGGAATGGCTATGGCACAGCAAAGGTGTAGCACTATTAGGATCAGTTATTTAGTGACAAGAACGATCTTTGAGGCGATTTATTGTAACTGGTGTGGATGCACCACAGTGGTGCAAAACTCAAAAATTATAGCTCGATTCGCGATTGAGTCATAGGTAGGCAATATGTCGGAGCATTCCTCGCTCTGCGAGAACGCGACCATTTTCAATTAAAGGGCGAGGGAATAGTATGTTTATCATCCCCTCACCCTTCAAGTACAAGCATCCCTAATAAACTGCTCGTTTTACTGCTGCGAAAAATCTCTTAGAACAAATGGTTGAAAAGATGCATTCGCATCGTGGTCATATAACCTACTGCTTCGCAACAATCTTGCCAGTGGTGTTATCTAACCGATACTGAGAGATAGAGCCATCAACGATGTACTGAATTACATCCATAGCTGTCTCTATAGGAACACAAAACCACTCCTTCGGTGTATACACCTGCCCACCGAGCCCCTTTAGTTTTACATTGAGACGTCGTGAGGCAAGAAAACCATGAACTAAAGCCTCCAGCTTTTGCGCATTGAGATTGAAACAGTGGTTGATGGCAACTATTTGAACCGGAGCCTCCAGAAATGTACTGTCCAGCTCTGCATTTTTGATCCGCTCTTCCACCGACGTTTCAGTGAACCCAATCTTGTAGAGATTCGGCTTATATGGAATGAGAGCAGGATCTGTACTCAGTGTTTTGAGGATATAAACAACCCCGGTCGACACTGTATCCAAAGATGGCAGCAATGATTGCCCATTGAGCTGAGCTTTTCGACCTTCGTTATCTCGAACCAAACCATGGGTCAATGACTGATAGAGCATGTGCATCTCAGTGCCATTTTCAAACACCAGATAAAGCCTGGCATTGTACCCGCTATATTGCTCGAGGCGCTCCCCCACACTATCCACATAACCGAGCAATCCATTAAGTATGAAGAAATCACCAGCAGTAATTTTCAGCTTGTGCGTGAACCGCTCTAGACGAAAAGACCCCGACTTCAGGCCGTCATGAAAGGCAGTAAATAATGGGGCAAAGCGGGGGAAATCATGACATGGCCGACGCTGAGCAATCTCATCCGGTTGTTCTTTTTTCTCACTAGAGACATGCCTTAAGTTGAATATATCTGGCTCATCAAAGTCGAGTAAACCATCATCGTCATCGGCAAAAATATCAGCAAGCGAAGTCACTAATTCAGACTTGCTTATGCACGTTTCAGGCTCAACCGCAGTAGCTAAATAACTCTGTTCTAGAGCTGTTTCGCCTCGGTTTAACAGACCGAATTTATCATGCGCCTGCAAATGATCGCACTGGGCGGGATTTGCCAAAATCCCCTTAAGTCGTCTTGCCAGCAGCTTCTCCTCGAGCTGCGCACCACTTCCCTCATCCGGTAACCGGCCATGTAGCTCATAGAATGCAGTGATTTCAGCAAACTGTGCGCTGGCGAGATCGATGGGAGCCGCTTTGGCTTTCAACGGTTGAACATCCAGCAACCCCAGGTCATCCTCTTCACCGAGGATATCTCCCAGGCTCGATTTAGTGGCGAGCCTGGCTGTCGATAAGCGGATCATTTTAACGTCCCTGTGCTGCCATCTGTTGTTGCTTCATCTTGCGCACAAAGGCTAACGCTTCCGCATAGCGCACCTCAATTGGGTCACTTGCATTCAGCGATGGTTCACGCCCATGCTCACGGGTAAACAGCTTGATCTTTGGCCAGAGGATCACCGCCTCTTCTTCAGAAACCTGTGATTTGGTTGCACTTACCGCCTGCTGGATTGTCTTCAGCATGGCTGCGGTGACCTGCTTGGACAGGATCTCATAAGCACCGTGGAACGGATTAACTGTATCGATCAGGTCAATATCCAGATTGTCGATGCATAGGAACTTCTCACCCATTTTCAAAAACTGTTTACCCGCCACACCACTTCCAGTGCTGCCATCCTGATGACCTGCTTCACTACCAAAATCGACGTCCGCACCTTCTGGCAAGTCTTTGCCATCAATCAAGCCTCCCTGTTGGTTGATCAATATGGTTTGCAGCAATCCTTGCCGTACCTGTTCCTGCTCTTCCTCGCTCAGTTCCGGGTAGAGGGTCTGGAGCACTTGAGGCAGCGCCACCTGTGTCACG
The DNA here is from genome assembly GCF_017939565.1 of Aeromonas sp. SrichE-2G. Classification (NCBI taxonomy): domain Bacteria; kingdom Pseudomonadati; phylum Pseudomonadota; class Gammaproteobacteria; order Aeromonadales; family Aeromonadaceae; genus Aeromonas; species Aeromonas sp. SrichE-2G. The sequence continues at coordinate 10,350 of NZ_JAGKRG010000053.1, read as the reverse complement.
GCTTCAATTGGCGTGGTATCTGTGATCGCCTCTTTCACCACCTGCTCTTTGGTTAAAAGCGCAGCCATCAACTCATTCCTGTCACCGTTCAAAATGTCCAATACCTTCTGAGAAACGGGTGTGGCCGTAGTGTCATCGATAATCAGGGTATTAGGCGGCAGTGGGGTGCCATCCCATTGCGAACGGGGCTTGAACTGAATGCTGGGAGCGAGGATTTGCTCCATCAACAGTGAAGTGGTGATTGCTTTGAGCATATTGTTTACAGATGCCCGAACATCCTCATCTTGCGCATCAGGTTGGGCGATCAGATTGGTAAACTGGGCATGCCTCTTGCCTTTGCAATCACGGGTAGCACGACCAATGATCTGCACAATCTCGGTCAGTGAGCTGCGATAACCAATGGTCAACACATGCTCGCAGTAAGGCCAGTCAAACCCCTCCTTGGCCATTCCCAAGGCAATGATGATGTCCATATCATCGGCCTGTTTGATATCTCGTAAATAGGCCTGAACCTTTGGGCGTTCAGTGGCATTGTCATCTACCAAGTTGGCCACTTTCAACATCCGCCCATCTTTGGCAGTGATATGCAAAATGCCCGATTCCGGGTCACGCATGGCAACCTCACCCAACACGTCAAGAATGGCATCTACCTCACCGTGCTTGTCCTTGGTCGATTCACCTGAATTGACGTTAGGGATATGGATGATGGTTTTCTTGCTGGCATCAAGCACATCAGGCAAAGCATCGATATAACGCCCCTGATAAAAGTGGTAACCGATGCCAAGGGATTTCAGGTACTGGTAGCCATTGAGTTGTTCGTAGTAGGTATAAGTGACCTTGGTAAACTTGGCCTCATCCTCTGCGAGCAGGATCGGAACTGTATCTCCTCGGAAATAAGACCCCGTCATCGCGACAATATGGGCGCTCGACTTATTCATCAGATCATCGATCAGGCTCCCCAATCGGTTATCACCATCTGCGGACACATGGTGAAACTCATCGATGGCCACAACACAGTCATTGAAGACGGCCACTGGTAACTTATCAAACGCAAACCGCAGAGTGGCATGGGTGCAAACCAAGATCCGATCATCACCACTCATAAAGCGCTGAAAAGCGTTGACCTTTCCGCTGTCACTACCATCCACACAGAGATTGTTTTCCGGGCTTACCACCCAATCGGCAAAAAAACCATGTTCGGTTAACTGCGTATTCTGGAAAGATCCACCGATGGACTTTTCAGGCACAGCTACTATCACCTTGCGCAGCCCCTGACGCTCTAACTTGTCGAGCCCCAGAAACATCAAAGCACGAGACTTACCGCAAGCAGGCGGTGCCTTAATCAACAAATATTGGCTATTACGCTCGGCAAACGCACGCGCCTGCATCTCGCGCATCCCCATTTCATTTAAGCTGGCACTCTGGCCTGTCTGGCCATACTCGACATGCAACAAATTGTTCATCGTGAATCCTTCCGAATAATGGTGACACAACGCAGGCTCAATGCCTGCGCGATTGATCAATGTGCGACGAGAGCCTCGTAACGAGCCAGCAGGCAGCTTAAACGCTCTGCTGCATCCTTGAATGGGCGCTCGCGGTAAAGGCGATCAACCGCTCTGTCAAGCGCCTGATGAGCAGCCAACAATGCAGCAGGCATTTTGTTGGGATCATAGAGCTCTGCCAAGGTACGCCCAAGGAACTCTGCTCGAGTCAGCAGGACCTCTTCAGCTAAACGCTCTATTTCTTGGCGTTGGGCATCCGTGACTTCCGGCCAGGGGAATGGATTGTAAACAACCGATGCAGAGTAGCGATAATCACTTTTTAAACGCCCAGCAACCAAGCGCATCCAATCGTTGTGCAACAGTGAGGAGAGGATTCCAAATTCGTACAGAGTGCCATTCGGTATTATGTAGTTAAGGTTTGTAGAAATCACATCGGCATTGAAAAAACCAAGTGGAACATAGGTTCTACGCTCAGAAGACACGCTAGGTACAAGGATGTAATTATCTGGGTTATTTAAGTCCCGGAACTGATGTGGTCGCTCAGCAAGCTTCTGAGTCCCCTTATCACGACTTCGTTTGCGCGTCTCTGCGACCATTCTTACTCGGCTTGCAACGGTGGGCATGGAGTTTATCTCATCCTCAGTTGCCGTTTTAAGCCATAAACACCATCGTTCTTTACCATTAAGAAATTCGTCTGCCCCCAGTAATTTCTTAATCCACTTTTGTGCTTCAGACTCATTATTTAATAAGAGCTCTAGCTCAGGACGGTTTAGCAATAGGTGGCCGCCATCGTTTGGCATATTACCAAATAATAAAGGGGGGACGTTTTTCACTAATGGCTTACTTGGTGTTCCGACAATAACATTGTCCCCTGCGATAAGATAAGGATTTATATTTTTGACTTTTTGGCAATGCCATTCACCATCTAATTGTTGATAAAGCCGCTTTGTGACGGAATGAGATGACAACCCAACAATAACAACATGAACTGCTGCTTTGTCGCGAGCATTGTTTGCCCACACAAATGTAGGGTATGCGATATGTATGTTAAGTCCAAGTGAAAGCAGTGCAGGCCAAAGCGCTGATACTTGCTCACCTTGGCAAATAGAGTTCGTTGCTACTAATGCTAGTTCAGCCTTAGAATGTTGAATGTATTGCGCACCTTTCCAAAACCAGCAGGTGACATAATCCAGCTTGTTAGTGGTTTTAATATTAGAAAAAACGTGCTGTAAATCTATTTTTTGAGTTTCGTCTCTTCCTGCATGTCCCAAAAATGGGGGATTTCCGATAATATAAACCTCATCCTCCTTTCTTTTAGGACATACTTGGTTCCAATCCAACCGCAAGCTGTTACCACTGTGAATATTACCGCTTTCACGCAAAGGGAGTGCCGGGGGAGCAAAACCAAACTCCTGCTGCCACAGGCTGTTAAGCTGGTGCTCGGCCAGCCACAGCGACAGCCGGGCAATCTCACATGCAAAATCGTCGATCTCAATACCATAAAATTGTGATAGATGTAGCCCACTCATAGCAAAACCTTGCGGGTCAACTTCTTTCAACGCCTTGATTACCGCCATCTCAATCTTACGAAGTTCCTTATAGGCAACGATTAAGAAGTTACCCGAGCCGCAGGCTGGATCGAAAACCTTGATTTGGCCCATCCGCACCAATAACGCTTGCAGCCCTACAGCACGTTTGCTTGCTGCGACCTGAAGCTGTTTATCAAGCTCAGCCTGCAACGAATCAAGAAACAGCGGTCGAATCACCTTCATGATATTGCTGTAAGAGGTATAGTGCTGGCCAAGACGACTGCGCTGTTCTACGTCGATGACGGCCTGGAACATACTGCCGAAGATGTCAGGATTGATCTCGCTCCAATCCATGGTGCCGCATTCAAGCAGGATCCGGCGGCCTTTCTTACCCAGTTCCGGGATGGGTTGATCAGATGAAAACAGTCCGCCATTGACGTAGGGGAATGCCGTCAGATGCACAGGTAAATTTTGCCGCTTAGCACTGCCTGGTTCGCTATTGAGCACCGTGAACAATTGATCGAGGAAGAAGTCCAGATCGCGACCATCTTCCCCTGTGTAGCTCTGGATGGCAGAAGTAAACTGCCCTTTGGCAAAAATGCCGGTATCTTCGGCAAATAGGCAAAACAGCAAGCGAGTCAAAAAGACGTTCAGAGCGTGGATGTCAGCAGGCTGGCTAAGGTCATTTTGAGTGCGAATCAGGTCAAACAGCTTGCCCATTTTCTCGGCAGCTTTGACATCGGCCGGGTTTTCGCTTCTCATGATGGCTTTTTCCAGTCCGACCAGTGGCAGGAAGAAACCATAGTTGCTGTGCAGCTCCTCAAGCTCAATATCGAGCAACTCTTTGCTTAAAGTATCCCACGCCAGAAACCGGATAAAATCTGTGACCAACACAAATCGGATCTTGTGTTTAGCAATAGCAGGATCGCTTAAGCGAGCATCCAACAAGGCATTCAGGTCTGCTCTCTCTACTGTTGGCTGGAAGTAAAGCTTGTTCTTGAGCGCAACATGACCTGCTTCTTTTGCTAAATTTCTCGGGTCATCGCCATTGCGAATTCGTGAGACAGTGGCTTTGGGGAAACCGAACACTGTCAGAAAGCTGTATATAAATTCATCGACATCTAGCTCTTGAGTCAGTTGTTCGAGCTGTTCGAAAATTTTCGCCTGATTGACGGCCATTAGTGGTCCTAAGATGTTTGTTGATTATTTTTTGCCTAACCCTGACACTTCATCAATCACGTACAAAGTTGCCTTGAGTAAGCCACTTATACTCTAGAGAAGGTGCGAATAAGCGGGGAAATTCTTCTCGGCTGACTCAGTCATTTCATTTCTTCATGTTTGAGCCGATTTTTTCTCCCGTAAATGCCTTGAATCAGCCTATTTAGACCGTTTCTTCGCCATTTAAGGCGTTATTCCCAGTTTTTAGTGAGATCTCTCCCACTGACGTATCATCTGGTCCACCCGAAACAGGTTGGCCAGGGTGAATAACATCGCCAGTTGGTTATCGTTTTTCTGTAGCCCCTTGTATCTGGCTTTCACGAAGCCGAACTGCCGCTTGATGATGCGAAACGGGTGCTCCACTTTGGCCCGGATGCGGGCTTTCATGTATTCGATGGTGATGGCCGTTTTGTTCTTGCGTGGATGCTGTTTCAAGGTTTTTACCTTGCCGGGGCGCTCGGCGATCAGCCAGTCCACATCCACCTCGGCCAGCTCCTCGCGCTGTGGCGCCCCTTGGTAGCCGGCATCGGCTGAGACAAATTGCTCCTCTCCATGCAGCAGATTACCCAGCTGATTGAGGTCATGCTCGTTGGCCGCGGTGGTGACCAGGCTGTGGGTCAGGCCACTCTTGGCATCGACACCAATGTGGGCCTTCATGCCAAAGTGCCACTGATTGCCTTTCTTGGTCTGATGCATCTCCGGATCGCGTTGCTGCTGTTTGTTCTTGGTCGAGCTGGGTGCCTCAATAATGGTGGCATCGACCAAGGTGCCTTGGGTCATCATGACGCCTGCTTCGGCCAGCCAGCGATTGATGGTCTTGAACAATTGACGGGCCAGTTGATGCTGCTCCAGCAGGTGGCGGAAATTCATGATGGTGGTGCGGTCCGGCAAGGCGCTATCCAGGGATAACCGGGCAAACAGACGCATGGAGGCGATTTCGTACAGAGCATCTTCCATCGCGCCATCGCTCAGGTTGTACCAATGCTGCATGCAGTGAATGCGTAGCATGGTTTCCAGCGGATAAGGTCGCCGGCCACTACCAACCTTGGGGTAAAACGGCTCGATGACTTCCACCATGTTTTGCCATGGCAGAATCTGCTCCATGCAGGACAAGAAAATCTCTTTTCTGGTCTGACGGCGCTTACTGCTGAATTCACTGTCGGCGAAGGTAAGTTGATGACTCATGATGAACCCTGTTCCATGGCTCCAGATGACAAACATGATCTCATATCAGGGACTTGTTCGCACCTTCCCTAACTGGATCAGATGCACCACGCCAGTGGTGCAACATTGAAAATTGCTATCGAGCTATCCTGTCTACCTGGGAGAGCCAGCGCCGAAAGATCTATGGACAATCCTCGCTATGCGAGAATGATGTAGCCACATCGTTACCTGTTAGGTGAGAGGGGTGCGCTTTATCTATATATATAAAAACAATCCCTCTCAGCTGTGCACCTCAGCTCTAGTGCCACCAAAACACCTTCAACGAATGGTCCAATGGAAACCACGGGTAGATAACTGGATCACATGCACCACGACCAGTGGTGCAACCTAGAAAAAATGGCTACTGAGCTATCCTGCCTGGGGGGCGAGTACCGACAGATCTATGAACAATCCTCGCTACGCGAGAATGATAGCCATAGCTATTCACCTTTTCAGGTGAGAGGGATACGCTTTATCTATATATATAAAAACAATCCCTCTCAGCTACGCAACTCAGTTACCCTGCTGGACCAACCTCAGAGTTTCTCTCGCTCCTGGGCGGTTGGCTGCTCACGTTCGGCCATGAAGTCGGCGGTCATACCAGGCTCATCAAACCACCTATCCCAGGACTCACCTACAGGTGTGATTATGCGAGTACGACCAACCACGACGATCTCAACATGCGTGACCTCATCTGGCAGGGCCACTGCCTCGGGCAGGTATACCCCCTAGCCACGACCACACCTAAAAACTGTTGATTCCATCACGCGTCCTATGAACACAGTACCATGTGAACCGAACATAGCTAATGGGTGCGGTATGTCAACTGACACCGGATGCACACGTTATGCAATACGGCTATACTGTATATAAAAACAGTAACCAGTGAGCCACCATGTTCGCCATCCCACATCCAACCCCGGACGCTCTAGAGCTGCCGCTTTTTCTGTCCCCTGTGGTTTGCGGCTTTCCTAGCCCAGCACAGGACTATATTGAGCAAACCATAGATCTGAACCAGATCTGTATTGAGCATCCCGCTGCCACCTTCTATGTCAGGGCCAGTGGCCACAGCATGGTGGAAAAGGGCATCAATGACGGGGATCTTTTGATCGTAGATAGGGCGCTCAAGGCCCGCCACGGCGCTATCGTTCTAGCCTGCCTTGATGGAGAATTCACTGTCAAACAGCTGCAAGAACGCCCGTTCCCTGCCCTGCTACCCGCCAATCCGGATTTCCAACCCATCCATCTATTGGACGGGCAGGAACTAGAAATTTTTGGCGTCGTAACCTATGTGCTCCACAAGACCAAACTGGGGTAAACCATGCCCAACGCCATTGCCCTCGTCGATGTGAACAACTTCTATGCGTCCTGCGAGCGCCTGTTTAGGCCAGACCTCAAGGGGCGCCCGATCGTGGTGCTATCGAACAACGACGGCTGCGTTGTGGCTCGCTCGGCAGAAGCCAAGGCGCTTGGCATCAAGATGGGTGTTCCCTACTTCCAGATCCGTCAGTTCTTCGAGGCCGTAGGCGGTGTTTGGTTCTCGAGCAACTACGCCCTCTATGGTGATATGTCACAGCGCGTAATGACCACGCTGGAAGGCATGGTGCCAACTGTCGAGGTGTACAGTGTTGATGAGGCGTTTGTTGAACTGAACGAATCATGGGCGGGAGACCTAACAGCATATGGTCGTCAGATCCGTGAACGAATACAGCAATGGACTGGACTCACAGTCGGCGTCGGGATCGGGCCAACCAAAACACTCGCCAAGCTGGCAAACTACGCCGCAAAGAAGTGGCCTGCGACTGGTGGAGTGGTTGATTTGCGTGATGAGGCACGTCGTGCGCGTTTGATGGCTATCACTCCGGTCGGGGAAATATGGGGAATAGGTAGAAAACTGACCACCAGGCTCGAAGCGCACGGGATCAATAGTGTGGCGGACCTAGTCGCTGTCGATGGTAAAAACCTACGGCATCGTTATGGGGTCGTTGTTGAGCGAACCGTGCTAGAGCTACGCGGCTATCCATGCGCCAGCCTGGAGCAGGACACACAAGCCAAACAGCAGATCATCTGCTCCCGATCATTCGGTGAACGGATCACACACATGAATTCCATGCATCAAGCCCTCGCAGGATATATGGAACGTGCAGCTGAAAAACTCCGGGCAGAGGGAATGTGCTGTCGCCATGTCACCCTATTCATTCGTACCAGCCCCTTCAATGACAAAGAGCCCTACTACGGCAACCAAGTGAGCACCACGCTGGCTGTGCCTACCAACGATACCAGGGAGCTGCTGGGAGTGATCCACTCACTGCTCTCTCATATCTGGCGGGATGGGCACCGCTACCAAAAAGGGGGCGTGATGCTAGCCGACTTCACTCCTATCGGCAGCCAGCAGGGAGATTTGTTCGACCATCATCAACATAAGCCCCGCAGTCAGGACCTAATGCAGATGATCGACCGAATCAACCAGGGACGATTAGGAAAAATTCATTTTGGATCTTGTGGGAGAGACAACAGTGATTGGATTATGAGGCGTGAAAAACTCAGTCCCCGCTATACCACGGCATTAGACGAATTACCCATTGCAAAGTGACAACCCGGATTTGCACTCAGCAAGGCGCTCTTGCGCCATCATCAATTCGCAACCGGTGATTCGGTCAACGCCTTTCACGTCACGCATTGGTGGTTTAATCTCATGTCCGTTGAGCATTCCAGTTAGCATCCACTGCCGCAGTTGGCCCAATGAGAGCCCCAATTGCCTGGCAGCATCCAGCATTCGCCATGGCAGCTTAAATTGCAGATCGTCGGACACAGGGTCAGAGTTACCTGCCTGCAATTTTAACAAAGCCCGGTGAGCAAGGGTCTCTGCCATTGATCCAAACCGCGCTTCGCTATGGGACTTTCTGCCCTAAGTAGCTTGCCTGCCACAGGCCACGAGATGGTTGAACTGTAACGCTACCGGAACTAAATGGTTTCCTGATTACCCATGATTAGCAGTCAGTTACCACGAACTATACTGATCTTACGTACAGTTATCGAGGTGCGAGATCATGGCCAAAAGCAAAATCCAATTCCAGAAAGGCTACAGCCTGTTTGAGTTTCTCAAGGACTATGGCACTGAGGCTCAGTGCGAAAACGCGCTGTTCACTTGGCGTTTTCCTAACGGCTTTGTCTGCCCTGAATGTGCCAACAAGACCTGTTGTCGCCTGAGAAGGCGGCCACGTGTGTGGCAATGCAATCACTGCCGTCACCAGATGTCATTGACTGGAAACACGATTTTCGCAAACACCAAGCTCCCACTGACCAAGTGGTTTCTGGCAATGCACCTGTTGTCACAAACCAAAACAGGCTTGTCAGCGATGGAGCTAAAGCGCCAGTTGGGCGTCAAATATGACACCGCCTGGATGCTCAAGCACAAGCTGCTGCAAGCCATGAAAGAGTCCGATGACAAGCAGCCCATCAGCGGCATCATTCAGCTCGATGATGTCTACTGGGGTGGCGAGCGCCGTGGTGGCAAACGGGGTCGGGGCGCGGCAGGCAAGACGCCGTTTGTGGCAGCAGTGGCCCTGAACAAGGAAGGACATCCAATCAAGATGCGGATGACGGTGGTCGATGGTTTCAAAACCAAGTCCGTTGCTGATTGGGCAAAACGGCATATTGCCAGTGGTAGCGCGGTGATATCCGATGGATTGGCCTGTTTCAAAGCGGTCAAGGAGGCCAATTGTGAGCACCTGGGTGTTGTCACCGGGGGCAACCTGGACTGGCTGGATCATCCGGCATTCAACTGGGTAAACACGATGATAGGAAATGTGAAAAACTCGCTGCGGGGCAGTTGCCATACGCTCGGAGCGAAGCATTTACCAAGGCATCTTGCGGAATACTGCTTCCGGTTTAATCATCGTTTTGACCTCAAGAGCATGTTGGTTGAATTGGGGCATGCAGTCGTGGCAAGCCCTCCGATGCCATATCGGCTCTTGAAGCTGGCTGAGGGTCATGGGTAATCAGGTACATGAAAGCCAGCATCCGGGCCAAGGTGGACCACCCATTTCGCATCATCAAGCGACAGTTCGGCTTCGTGAAAGCCAGATACAAGGGGTTGCTGAAAAACGATAACCAACTGGCGATGTTATTCACGCTGGCCAACCTGTTTCGGGCGGACCAAATGATACGTCAGTGGGAGAGATCTCACTAAAAACTGGGAATAAAGCCTTAAATGGCGAAGAAACGGTCTAAATAGGCTGATTCAAGGCATTTACGGGAGAAAAAATCGGCTCAAACATGAAGAAATGAAATGACTGAGTCAGCCGAGAAGAATTTCCCCGCTTATTCGCACCTTCCCTAGCAAAAACACCTTTTAAATTTTCCGCCCTACAGGGCGAATATAACCACATCTTAACTGAGGTTACATTTCTGTTTTCTGTTTCTGTTTCTGTTTCTGTTTCTGTTTCTGTTTCTGTTTCTGTTTTCTGTTTTCTGTTTTCTGTTTTCTGTTTTCTGTTTTCTGTTTTCTGTTTTCTGTTTTCTGTTTTCTGTTTTCTGTTTTCTGTTTTCTGTTTTCTGTTTTCTGTTTTCTGTTTTCTGTTTTCTGTTTTCTGTTTATATAAATCTAATTTATTACTGAGTGATGGAGCATTGATATCTTAAGCTAAGTTAAGGAACTTTAATTTATCAGTGCTCTTTAAATTTCATTTATTTAAAAAAATAGCTTATGGGGGGGTAGTAAAACTGGTTTCTCTTCGCTGCGCAGCAGCGGAATGTTGAAATGGAAAAAATTAATTTATAGCTCTCATAATTAGTAAATGGACAGTTTTCCGAATTTTTCAAGTGGGGGGATGTGAAAAAGTTTGAAAATAATTCTGTTTGGTGGAAATTTGGCCAATCTGGATGGTTTTATTCTC
>NZ_JAGKRG010000052.1:0-277 GCF_017939565.1 Aeromonas sp. SrichE-2G | reverse complement strand
GGTCCAGACTCCTACGGGAGGCAGCAGTGGGGAATATTGCACAATGGGGGAAACCCTGATGCAGCCATGCCGCGTGTGTGAAGAAGGCCTTCGGGTTGTAAAGCACTTTCAGCGAGGAGGAAAGGTTGTTGGCTAATACCCAACAGCTGTGACGTTACTCGCAGAAGAAGCACCGGCTAACTCCGTGCCAGCAGCCGCGGTAATACGGAGGGTGCAAGCGTTAATCGGAATTACTGGGCGTAAAGCGCACGCAGGCGGTTGGATAAGTTAGATGTGA
>NZ_JAGKRG010000051.1:0-408 GCF_017939565.1 Aeromonas sp. SrichE-2G | reverse complement strand
CGTAACAAGGTAACCCTAGGGGAACCTGGGGTTGGATCACCTCCTTACCTTAAGATGACGAAGTTGTTGAGTGTTCACACAGATTGCCTTGATTCAAAGTAGTTAGAGCAAAGACCTGATGCGAAAGCGTCAGTGCTTATTCAACTTCGGTTGAATGAGAGAAGCCCGTTCGTTGGGTTTTGGGATGTGAATAATGGCGCTCGGCCTCGCAGGCTCGGCACTCGCCATTACCCAAAATCTGCACTGCTAACGCAGCGCAAAGGCGATTTTGGGTCCCCTTCGTCTAGAGGCCTAGGACACCGCCCTTTCACGGCGGTAACAGGGGTTCGAATCCCCTAGGGGACGCCACTTCTCTTCTTGCTAACAAGAATGCAGAGTTAAGAACTGATTCTTAACTCTGTTTTCTTC
>NZ_JAGKRG010000007.1:0-72836 GCF_017939565.1 Aeromonas sp. SrichE-2G | reverse complement strand
ACCTCACCAACTAGCTAATCCCACCTGGGCATATCCAATCGCGCAAGGCCCGAAGGTCCCCTGCTTTCCCCCGTAGGGCGTATGCGGTATTAGCAGTCGTTTCCAACTGTTATCCCCCTCGACTGGGCAATTTCCCAGACATTACTCACCCGTCCGCCGCTCGCCGGCAAAAGTAGCAAGCTACTTTCCCGCTGCCGCTCGACTTGCATGTGTTAGGCCTGCCGCCAGCGTTCAATCTGAGCCATGATCAAACTCTTCAATTTAAGTTTGGTTGCCTATAAAGGCGGCTCAATGAATTGCTGAATTAACTGCTGCAACTTAAAAGTTGCTTTGGTCACTTCATCAGACATTGAAAATCAAAAATTGTTTTTGATGCTCGATGCTGTGAGTGCCCACACAGATTGCTTGATTCAAATTGTTAAAGAGCGACGCAGCTTTTGGCTGCTGCGGGAGTGGCATTCTACTCAACCGCCTTCTCGAGTCAAGCCTTATTTGCAAAGGCTTTTTCGAGGCCACCGACCGGCTTGTTTGCGTTGCCGCTTGCCCTGTCGATGGAGGCGCATTATAGAGACATTGATCACATTGGCAAGCCTGCATCGCAATAAAATTGCAAAAAAGTGCTCTTTTTTAGTTATTCATATCCAAGCACAGCTTTTATACAAACTTATCCACAGAAGCCCACCCAGCCGAGCGCCAAACAACCCCAAACTCTGCTTCTTATATGGCTACCTAAGGCTATCTAGGGAGGTTGTCAGCCATTGTCCTCCTCGCCCCCAGAGAAGCAACACCCATAAGGTGCAGCACGAAGGAGAGGCGGGCGTCTCAAACCAGCCCGGCCTCGACAACCCAGGCGGCGATGAGGTCGGCGGCCGCCATGGGATGACACCCCGACACATTCTGGCCAGCCCAGAGCGGCGAGAAGCCACTGTCACCCACCTTTTCGGCTGCGGCACGCAGCGGAGCCAATGCACCGCTGGCGTGAGGGAAGGCAGGCGCAGCTGCGGACAACGGACCCAGCTCGCGCATCAGGCGGTTGACTATCCCGCGCGCCGGGCGGCCGCTGAACAGATTGGTCAGGACGGTGTGATGGCTACCCTCGTCGCGGATAGCCGCCCGATGCAGAGCTGAGGTAGTAGCCTCGTGACAACAGAGAAACGCCGTCCCCATCTGCACCGCGCTTGCCCCCAGCGCCAGCGCGGCCCGGATCCCCTTGCCGTCGACTATGCCTCCCGCCGCGATGACAGGGAGATCCACCACCGCCACTATCTGTGGTAACAGGGTAAAGGTGCCCTGCTGCAGGCCGAGATCCTCGTCGAGGAAGTGGCCGCGATGGCCACCGCCCTCCAGCCCCTGAGCGATGACGGCATCGGCTCCGTGGTCAGCAAGCCACTGCGCTTCTGCCACCGTGGTGGCGCTGGCAAATACCTTGGCCCCGCAGGCCTTCACCTGGGCAAGCAACTCGGGCTCGGGCAAGCCGAAGTGGAAACTGACCACGGCCGGCCTGAACTCCTCGAGCAGGGCCGCATGTTCGCCATTGAAGGGGGCCCGGCCGGGCGCGCGCGACTGCGCGGCAGCATCTACCCCGAACTCGGCGTAATAGGGTGCCAGCACCTGGCGCCAGCGGCGCTCTTGGGCCGGATCCGGCTCAGGCTGCCGATGACAGAAGAAGTTGATGTTGAATGGCCCTGGCCCGCTGGCGGCGAGGCGGATCAGCTCCTGGCGCAATTCGTCACCACTCAGCATGGCGGCCGGCAGGGACCCCAGGGCTCCCGCCCCCGTTGCCGCCATCGCCAGGGCGCTGTTTTGTACGCCCGCCATGGGCGCCTGGATGATGGGATAGCGCATCCCCAGCTCGGCGAAGAGCGTCATGGGGCGACGTCCTGCCTGCCACGGGCGATCTGGCTGCGCGCCAGCGCAATGGCCCCATCGATGGCTCCGCGGGCCTGGGGGCTGTTCTGCCAGCAGGTCGAGCCCAGCATGCTGGCGACCAGTGTCACGATATGAGTCGTGTCGGCGTCGGCCAATGCCGACAGACTATGGTAGCCAAGCTGTTCGAGCCGGCCGATGACGGTGGGCCCCACGCCTTTCACGGCGAGCAGCAGTGCCCGCTCCTCTGCCGAAAATCCTTCGTTGCCTTTCATCCATCAGACTCCTTGCCACAGGGTTCATTGCACATCAGGCCCGCGAGGGGCCTGACAGGGATCACCGGGTTCAACGCACGCTGCGCAGCAGAAAATCGGGCTGACCGCAGGAGCGGCGTTCCCGCTTTTGCATCTCGTCCGAACAGGGAACGGCTTCGCTCCCCTCCTTGTCGATGCAGACATAGATCTCCCGCAGGAAACGGCCACCATCGGCGCAAGCCACCGTGATGCTGTCGGGGGTCAGCCAGTGGTTGGCATCGGCCAGATCCGCCTTGAGCTGGAAGGCACTCTTGCGAAGGGGCTCCGCCGGGGCGCGATAGGCCTGCGGGATCTGCACCTTCTGACGCAGGTCGCTGGCCAGTTGATGGAAGTCAACCTGGCTGAGACCCGAGCAGGTGCCGTGCTTCTCCCATTCATGGCGATAGAGGAAGCGGCTGGGGTAGAGCCCGGCAAACCGCTGCTCCATCGCAGGATCCAGCCGCTCGCTTGTGCAGGAGCTGGGGTAGCCGCGCTGATATTGGGGCCAGAGCCCGTGCAGCACGAACCCCAGCTGCCGACTGCACTGCTCCCGATCCGCCGGCTTGATGGCGCAATGCTCCGGCGACCAGGAGAGCGCCACGGCGTAATAGTCAAACTCCCCCGCACGCCCCTTGCCTTCTGCGGCAGAGACCCACAGCAGGGCCCCTGCCAGCAACACCATGATCCGTCTCATCTCCCGCTCCCCCTCACCTTCGTCTCCTCTCTGCCGGCACGCAGTTGCATGCTCGAAACCGTCCTCATGCTCCCATAACAGGGAGTCAAAGAACAACCACGAGCAATGCCCCTATGAAAGATGGGTCAGACCAGTAAAGGGTTTCCCCTCCCGGATCAGAGGCGTAAGCTGGCTCTCCGGCGGGCCCTCATGACGCGCCACTTTTCCCCGATTTCATCAGCAACAGGATGTAACATGATCCGCAAGAATCCCTCAGGTCACCTGCCCGTCATCCACGAATCCGCCTATGTCGACAAGACCGCCATCATCTGCGGCAAGGTGATCATCAAGGAGAACGTCTTTGTCGGCCCCTACGCCGTGATCCGTGCCGACGAGGTCGATGAGACCGGTGACATGGAACCCATCATCATCGGCGCCAACTCCAACATCCAGGATGGCGTGGTGATCCACTCCAAGTCCGGCGCCGCCGTCACCATCGGCGAGTTCAGCTCCATCGCCCACCGCAGCATCGTCCACGGGCCGTGCGAGGTGGGCAACCGAGTCTTCATCGGCTTCAACAGCGTGCTGTTCAACTGCCACATCGGCGACGGCTCCGTGGTGCGCCACAACTCCGTGGTCGACGGGTGCGATATCCCCCCCGGCTTCTACGTGCCCTCTACCACCCGCATCAACCAGCAGAGTGATCTGGCCCAGATCCCCCGCGTCACCGTGGACGCCACCGAATTTTCCGAGGACGTGGCCCACACCAACATCGACCTGGTCAAGGGTTACAAGGCGCTCTCCAACGAGTTCTGAGTTAGAGACAGACGCAAGATACAGCGGGCGCCACGGCGCCCGTTGTCACGTCTGTAAAGGGGGCGAAAAGAGGGTGTAAAGGTGATTGAGCCGAGCGCGGGAGTCGCGTTTGATGGAAGCCGTCCCATCAATGGAGTCATCATCATGTCACGCTATCCCATCGCCCTTGCCCTGCTGCTGGGCACCACGCTCGTGCATGCCGGCGAGATGCCGCCCCCTATGGGCGCCCGCCAGGGAGGCCCCATGGCGCCGCCCCCCTCCGTGCTCTACCACGCCAGCAAGCAGGGCACGGATCCCCAGGCACTGGTACAGGCGCTGTCCAAGAACATTGATGCCGCCAGGCCGGATACCCGCTACGAGGTCATGGTCAGCGTGCGCGAGCTGCCGCCACAGCCGCCCAAACCCCAACCCGCCAGCGCACCGCTCAAGGGGCAGTGAGATGAGCACGCGCCGCGCCTCATTCTGGCTGCTCTCCATGCTCATCACCCTGCCCGCCCTCGCGGGTCCCGGTGACATGGACAGGCCGGGCGGGTGGGAGAGACCGGCCCCCCGGCACGGCATGGATGCGGGCCCCGGCTTTGGCCCCGGTCACCGCGTCGACAGGCTGCCGGGAGGGGTGGAAACCCTGCTGCTGGCCGGGCTCACCTACTATGTGCTCGACGGCATCTTCTACCGGCAGCAGGAGAACCACTATGTGGTGGTCTCCCCGCCCCCTCAGGTCCTGGTCGCAGCGGAGTCGGGCCTGGTCCCCCTGGATCTGGACGGCCGCCGCTATTACGTCAAGGAGGGTCACTACTACCTGCGGGAAATAGACGGGCGCTACACCGAGGTGCCGCCACCGGCGGCGCTGCGCTGAGACCAGGGTGGAACAGATACGAGAAGGGGGCCTAGGCCCCCTTCCTTATTCCCGGGGTTTCCCCCTTACTCAAACCAGAGCCGCGCCCCTCAGGACGGCTCATGCAGGGGCAGCGTCATGGTTACCCTCAATCCACCCTGAGCGCGGTTGCGGGCCTGGATGCTGCCGCCCTGCAGGATCACCGCCTTGCGGGCGATGGCGAGCCCAAGCCCGTAGCCCTTGCCCATCCGGGGTGAGCCGATGCGCACGAAGGGGTCGAAGATCCCCGCCAGCTTGCCCTCCTCCACCCCGGGCCCCCGATCGGCGATGGAGAGCTGCACCTCCTGGCCCAGGCGCATCAGGCTGACACTCACCGTCTGGCCCGACTGCGAGAAGCGCAGGGCGTTGCGCACCACGTTCTCCACGGCGCGGCGCACCAGCTCGGCATGGCCCAGCAGGAGGCAGCCCTCCCCCAGCGTCTGCTCGAGCTCGATCTCGACCCCGGATTGCTGGGCCTCGAACCTGGCATCCTGGATGACGGTGTCCACCAGCGCCAGCAGGTCGTAATGGCTCTGCCCCAGGCCGTGGCCCTGCTCGGCGCGGGAGAGGGTCAGCAGCTCCCCTATCATCCTGTCCATCCGCTCCGTCTCGAGCCGGATCCGCGCCAGGGCATCGCTCACCTTCTCCGGACTCTGCTCCGCCAGGCCGATGGCCATCTGGATGCGGGCCAGGGGGGAGCGCAGCTCGTGGGAGACGTCGTGGAGCAGCTGTTCGCGACCCTCGACCAGCTGCTGCAACCGTTCCACCATGAGGTCGAACTCCTGCGCCACCTCGGTCAGCTCGTCCCGACGCCAGCGCAGGGCGGGCCACAGCCGAACCCCCAGATCCCCCCTGGCTACCTGGCCGAAGCTGCGCCGCAGGGCGTTCATGGGCCGGGTCAGATGCCAGGCGAACAGGATGCTGAACAGGAGCCCCCCCAGGCCGCCGATCCAGAGCATGGGCGGGGGGATGTTGAGCCAGGAGAGGGGGCCGGGCTCCGGTCCCCTCGGGGTGATGAGCGGATCCGGTCCTGCCCGCAGCTGGTAGGCCTGCCCGTCGTTGGCGATCACAGTGCGCGTCAGCACGGCGCCCGGGCCCGGCTCCCCGGGGACAGGCAGCCCGGATGCCTGGGGCGCTGGCCGGGGAGGCGCATCGGCGGCATCGAGGGGCGTTATCTGCAGCAAAGGTGGCGGCATGGTCTCGCTCAATGCCGTCGCGGCCTCTATGCCCCCCTGCGCCAGCACGGCCGCCGCCATGTCCAGGTGCCGTGTCGCCAGCCGGTGGGCGAGACGATCCTCCGGCCGCTCACGCTGCGCGCTGAACCCGATCCACAGCAGCTGGCTGACCAGCACGATGGCCAGCCAGAACCCCAGCAATATCTTCCAGAACAACCGGCCCTTGAGGATCACAGTATCTTGTACCCTATGCTGCGCACCGTCTCTATGGTGACGGCCTCCCCCGCCTTCTGTTGCAGCTTCTGCCGCAGGTTGCAGATGTGCACATCGACGCTGCGATCATAGGCCTCACGGGGGCGTCCGACCCCCTGCAGGGAGAGGGTGTCCTTGGTGACCACCTGCTCCGGGGTGCGCAGCAGCAGCACCAGCATGTTGAACTCGGTGGCAGTCAGCTCTACCGGCGTTCCCTGCCACAGGCAGACGCGGTTGGCCGGGTTCACCGTCAGGGCCCCGAGGATGAGGGCCTCCGGAGAGGGTGCCGGGGTACTCCCCTCGTTGACCCGCCGCAGGACGGCCCGCAGCCGGGCCACCAGCTCCCTGGGGTAGCAGGGTTTGGGCACATAGTCATCGGCCCCCATCTCCAGCCCCACCACCCGATCCACGTTGTCCCCCTTGGCGGTCAGCATGATGATCGGCAGGCGGCTGCGCTGACGCACCTGGCGCAGCACCTCGGTGCCCCCCAGATCCGGCAGCATCACGTCCAGCAGCAGGGCGCTGTAACGGCCGGACAGGGCATGGTGCACCCCTTCCCCTCCGGTCAGCACCTGGGTGGTCTCGAACCCCTCTCCCCCCAGATATTCACTCAACATGGCGCCCAGTTCGGCGTCGTCATCCACCAGCAGGATCTTCATATACGGTCTCCCTTGTCGGCGGCCATTTTCGCCGCTTGCTCCGCCCTTGGCAGCCATTTTTACGAAACCCTTACGCTTGAAGCAAAGAGCCTTAACCCGGCTCTGGGGTAGAGTGCCGCCGTTATCGTCATTCAGGATACAGGTTGTCATGCCCAAGCTCTCCCCTCGTCTGTTCTGGCTCCTGCCCCTGTGCGCCCTCGCCTTGCTGCTGGCCTGGCGCCCCCAGGCCAAGGCACCCGCCAGCGACTACATCACCGCCACCGCCGAGAGCCGGGATCTGGAGCAGCTGGTGATGGCGGACGGCACCCTGAAGGCGCGCAAGCAGGTGAGCGTGGGCGCCCAGGTGTCTGGCCAGATCAAGCGGCTGCACGTGACCCTGGGGCAGGAGGTCAAACAGGGGGATCTGCTGGTCGAGATCGACGATCTGACCCAGCAGAACACCCTCAAGGACGCCCTGGCCCAGCGCGACAACCTCCAGGCCCAGCTGGATTCCAAAGAGGCCACCCTGCGCAACGCCCGCCTGGCGTACCAGCGCCAGCAGCAGATCGTCGCAAGGGGCCTTGGCAGCACGGCCGACCATGACAGCGCCAAGGCGACCCTGGACGAGACCCTGGCCGATATCCGGGCCCTCCAGGCCCAGCGGGTGCAGGCCGAGATCGCGGTGGACACCGCCCGGGTCAACCTGGGGTATACCCGGATCCTGGCCCCCCTCTCCGGTACCGTGGTGGCCATGCCGGTGGAGGAGGGGCAGACCCTCAACGCCAGCCAGAGCACCCCTACCCTGCTCAAGATTGCCCAGCTCGACACCATGACGGTGGAGGCCAGGATCTCCGAGGCCGACGTCATCAACGTCCGGGTCGGCATGCCGGTCTATTTCACCATTCTTGGCAACAGCCAGCGCCGCTTCGAGGGATCCCTGCGCGCCATCGAGCCCGCCCCCGACACCATCAATGACGACGACACCACCAGCAGCAGCGACAGCAGTGCCATCTATTATCACGGCCTGTTCGAGGTGCCCAATCAGGATGGCCAGCTCAGGATCAGCATGACGGCCCAGGTCTATCTGGTGGTCGCCCGGCTCAAAGATGCGCTGGTGATCCCGGCCATCGCCCTGCAGGGGGATCAGGTCAGGGTGGTCGACGACGGAGGCCGGATCAGCCTGCGCCGGGTCAAGGTCGGCCTGAACAACAAGGTGGATGCCCAGATCCTGTCAGACCTGAGCACCGGTGAGCGGGTCATCGTCAGCGAAGTGAGCGCAGGCCAGAGCGACGCCGCCGGGGGCATGCCGCCCCCCATGGGGATGTGATCATGGGCGCCTTGTTGCAACTGCGGGGCATCCGCCGCCACTTCAAAGAGGGTGAGCGCACAGTCACCGTGCTCGATGGCATCGATCTGGCGATCGCCCGTGGGGAGATGGTGGCCATCGTCGGCGCTTCGGGCTCCGGCAAATCCACCCTGATGAACCTGCTGGGCTGCCTGGATCAGCCGAGCGAGGGGGCCTATCTGGTGGCCGGGCGCGACACTGCCACCCTCAGCCGGGACGAGCTCGCCGCCCTGCGCCGGGAGCACTTCGGCTTCATTTTCCAGCGTTATCACTTGCTGGCGGATCTCGATGCCCGCACCAATGTGGAGGTGCCCGCCCTCTACGCCGGTCTGGATCCGGCCGAGCGACGCCAGCGGGCCGAGGCCCTGCTGACCCGCTTCGGCCTCGCCAGTCGGCTCGAACACAAGCCAAGCCAGCTCTCCGGCGGCCAGCAGCAGCGGGTCAGCATCGCCCGGGCCCTCATCAATGGCGGCGAGGTGATCCTGGCCGACGAGCCGACCGGGGCCCTCGACAGCCAGAGCGGCGCCGAGGTGATGGCGAGCCTTCAAGCCCTGCATCGCCAGGGCCACACCCTGGTGATCGTCACCCACGACATGGAGATCGCCCGCCACGCAGAGCGGATCATCGAGCTCAAGGATGGCCGGGTGATCGCCGATCGCCGCACCCGCGAGCCACAGGCCCTTCCCCAGGCGACCCAGGCAGCCACCAAGACGTCCGCCAGGAGGAAGACCCCGCGGATGGCGGGGCTCGGCAATGCCCTGCAGATGGCCCTCAAGGCCATGGTCGCCCAGCGTCTGCGCACCTTTCTCACCATGCTCGGCATCATCATAGGTATCGCCTCGGTGGTGACCGTGGTGGCCCTCGGGCAGGGCTCCAGGGAGCGGGTGCTGGAGAACATCAACGCCATGGGCACCAGCACCCTGGAGGTGTTCCCCGGCCGCGGCTTCGGGGACATGCGCTCCGCTACCATACAGACGTTGCGGATCGGGGACGCCGAGGCCATCGCCCGGCTGGACTACGTGCACAGCGTCACCCCCAGCCTCAGCACCAGCGCCACCCTGCGCCTTGGCAACACAGCCGTCTCCGGCACCATCAACGGGGTCGGCGCCGAGTTCTTCCAGGTCAGGGGCTATCGCCTGGCCCAGGGCATGGGCTTTGATCGCCAGAGCGAGGAGAGCCTGGCCCAGGAGGTGGTGATCGACGAGCACACCCGGGACAAGCTGTTCGCCCCGACCCAGTCCCCCCTGGGCCAGGTGATCCTGCTGGGGGATCTGCCCTGCCGGGTGATCGGGGTCGCCATCAAGAACCAGAGCGGCTTTGGCAGCGACGAGACCCTCAACGTCTGGATCCCTCATACCACCGCCATGAGCCGCCTGCTGGGGCAGAGCCATCTGCGCAGCATCAGCGTGCGGGTGCGGGACGAGGTGAGCCTGGACGCCGCCCAGGATGGCATCAGCCGCCTGCTCACCCTGCGCCACGGCAGCCAGGACTTCTTCCTGCTCAACACCGACAGCATCCGCCAGACCATCAGCCAGACCAGCGCCACCCTGACCACGCTGATCGCCCTCATCGCCCTCATTTCCCTGATCGTCGGGGGCATAGGGGTGATGAACATCATGCTGGTCTCGGTCACCGAGCGCACCCGGGAGATAGGGGTGCGGATGGCGGTCGGCGCCCGGACCCGGGACATCCAGCAGCAGTTCCTCATTGAAGCCGTGCTGATCTGCCTGCTGGGGGGCGTGCTCGGCATCGTCCTCTCCCTGGTGCTGGGCCAACTGTTCGACCACTTCAGCAGCGGCGTCCGGATGAGCTACTCCCTTGCCGCCATGGAGGTGGCCTGCCTTTGCGCCAGCCTGATCGGGGTAATATTCGGCTTCGCCCCGGCCCGCCGGGCAGCCAGGCTGGATCCCATCCACGCACTGGAGCGCGAATAGCCCGCATTGACGCCGGGGGGACGCCACTCACCCCGACACCGGATCGGGGGCCGATGCCCGGCCCCGCCACCAAGCCTGAACGCCCGCACTTCTTCCCTGAATGCGCGGGTTCTTTGACCGGGTCCCGTACCCGGTCTTTTTTTGTCTCCCGCCCGCCACACCCACAAAAAAAGCCGCCCGAAGGCGGCTCTTGTCATCACGGGCCAGGCGGTTATCCCGGGCCATCAGGCGCCGATGATGCCGCCATCGTCCCGGGTGATCCGCAACACAGCGGAGCGGGGAATGGCGGTGCCGCCGTCCGGGAAATGGGAGGGAGCCCCTTCCTCACCCGGGTGCTGCACCCCGACGAACAGGGTGCGCCAGTCTGGCGTGAAGGTGAGGCCCGTTATTTCGCAGGCCACGGGGCCGGTCAGGAAGCGGCGCACCTCGCCGCTCGCGGGATCGGCGCACAGCATCTGGTTGTTGCCCATGCCGGCAAACTGCTTCTCGTTGGAGTAATCGCCGTCGGTCTGGATCCAGAGCCGCCCCGCCTCGTCGAAGCCGATGCCGTCCGGGCTGTTGAACATGTTGTCCGGATGAATGTTGGCACTGCCCGCCATCAGCCCCTCCTTGTGCACGCCAGGGTTGCCCGCCAGCAGGAAGAGATCCCACTCGAAGCTGTCGCTCCCGTGATCGTCCCCCATCGGGCGCCAGCGGATGATCTGGCCATAGGGGTTCTCGGCCCTGGGGTTGGCGCCATCGAGAGGTTGGTTCTCCTTGATGCCGCGGTTCTTGTTGTTGGTCAGGGTGCAGTAGACCTCGGCCCTGTGGGGATGCACGGCCACCCACTCGGGCCTGTCCATGGTGGTGGCGCCGAGCCGGGTCGCCGCCTCCCGGGCGAAGATGAGCACCTCCCCCTGATCGGCGAAGCCGTTCTCCCGGGTCAGACCATGCTCGCCGTGCACCAGGGGCAGCCACTGGCCGGTGCCCTTGAGCTCCCCCTCCCTGGCCTCGAAGCGGGCCACATAGAGGGTGCCCTCGTCCAGCAGATCCCGGTTGGCGGGGTCATTGCCCGGCGCCACCTTGTTCTTCGAGACGAAGCGGTAGATGTGCTCCCCCCGCTCGTCATCGCCGAGGTAGACCACGGCGCGGCCATCCTGGTTGATGGTGAAGGCCGCATTCTCATGCTTGAAGCGGCCAAGGGCGGTACGCTTCTTCGGGGTGGAGGCGGGATCGCGGGGATCGATTTCCACCACCCAGCCGAAGCGGTGCGGCTCCTGGGGATGCTTCGCGAGATCGAACCGCTCGTCAAATTTGTACCAGCCAAAGCCTGCATCCTCGGCGGCCAGGCCGTAGCGGGCGGTGCGCTGGTCCAGCACCGGCTTGCCCTCGCTGCCGAAGTAGCCGTTGAAGTTCTCCTCGCAGGTGAGGTAGGTGCCCCAGGGGGTCTGGCCATTGGCGCAGTTGTTGAAGGTGCCAAGGGCGGTGCGCCCCTCGGGATCGGCCTGGGTCTTGAGCAGGGCATGGCCCGCCGCCGGGCCGCTCAATGTCATGGGGGTCGTGGCGGTGATGCGGCGGTTGAGGGCCCCCTTGGGGTTGGCCTGCCACTTGCCATCGATGCGCGCCAGCTCCACCAGGGAGACCCCGTGGGCCGCCTGGGCCTTGGCGACGGCGCCGGCACTGAGGGCCTTGCCGCCATCTTCAAACAGGTATTCGTAGTTGGTGTATTCGTTGTTGACGGCGAGCAGGGCGCTGTCCGGGCCCAGGGAGAAGAAGCTCATACCGTCGTTGTTGTCGCCAAACTGGCGTGCCTGGGCCTTGGCATCGTTGCTTTGGGCAAAGGCGGGGGCATCGGGGAAGAGGGCATCTCCCCAGGCGATCAGCACCTCGGCCTTGTAGCCGGGCGGCACCACTATGGTGTCGGCCACCGAGGCGGGCACGGCCTGGAAGCCAAGCAGCGGCCGGGTGGCGGCGGCCACGGCCTGGGCCACGGGGCTCGCGGCAAAGAAGGCCACCATGCTGGCGGCGCCCACCCCTTTGAGGAAGCCACGGCGGCTCAGGCCCGCCTCAATGAGGCGGTTGAACGCCGGCTCCTGCTCGCGGGGGTGGTTGGCACTGTCTTTCTCGTCAAAACGGCTCATCGGCTTTTCCTTGTTATCTCGGCGCAATCATTGCGTCATCACGGCGTCCGGCCACAGCATGGCAGCGCTTTATTAAACGAGAATGACAAATGATGAGATAACCGGCTGGCCCGGCAAGACGCCACCGCCAACGACAAGGGGCGGTGGACACCAGTCCCACCGCCCCGAAAGACATGTCGCCGACAGAAGGGTTGAACCCTATCCGCACTTCTTCAGACTGATATGCCCGTTTGTGCCGGATAGCACCCGCGGGCAGCGTCTAGTTGCACTTCTTCAGACTGATATGCCCGTTTGTACCGGATAGCGCCCGATGGCAGCGTCTAGTTGCACTTCTTCAGGCTGGTATGCCGTTTGTACCGGATTGCACCCTCTGACAGCCTCCCGCTAGCCGCACTTCTTCAGGCTGATATACCAGTTGGCGCCGGATTGCACCTGATGTCTGGCGGCGAAGCTGTCCATATTGAGGGCCACCGACACCTGCAACAGGCTGTTGAGGTAGACCAGGGGCTGGCCCTCCGGCACATCGCCAAAGCTGCTGACGTAGGGGGCCTTGCCCTCGTATTTCAACGCATCCCCTTCGCTGATCCTGATGCAGGCGTTGTCCCCCTTGTGGATGCCTGCCTTGCCGAGCAGGGCGTCGTCGATATTGGTCCAGACGTTACCGTACTGCACATCCAGGATCGGGATGGTGCCCTTCAGGGTGCCATCCTGCTCGGCCACTGCCGGCTGATAGGGGATGGTCACCACCTCGGCGGGAAGCTCTGGCCCCACCTGCTCGAAGCTGATGGCTCCGGAGGCGAGACGGGCACCGGTGTAGGCGTAGACGTCGCGGCCGTGGAAGGTGTAGGACTTCTCGGAGCCCTTGAGACGGTTGGTCTTCTCGTCGATCTGGCGCACCGCCTCGATGCCGAAGTGTTCCGCCGCCAGGGTCAGGGTGCCGTTGTCCGGGCTGACGATGTAGTGGCCGCTCCTGGTCTTGAGCACCACCGACTTGCGAGCGGTGCCGACGCCCGGATCCACCACGCTCACGAAGACGGTGCCCTTGGGCCAGTATTGCAGGGTCTGATAGAGGCGGTAGGAGGCTTCCCAGATGTTGTAGGCCGGGATCTCGTGGGTCAGATCATGGAGCGGCAGGGTGCGGTCCACCCCGAAGGCGACCCCCTTCATGGCCGAGACGGCGCCATCCTTGAGCCCGAAGTCGGTCTGGAATACCAGGGCTTCGTTGGCGAAGGCGCCTGATCCCACTAGAGAAAGGGCGAGCACGAGGGCGCGGGGGACGATACGAATATCCATGTCAGGGCTCCTTTGAAAGACGTTTGGACGTCCAGATTGCCATTCAGGAAATTCTTTGCAACCCCTGATGCCCGAATGGGGGGCGAAATGACTCGCCAATCCGGCCCGCACGGGTGTATCCATGGGCTATTCACACGCAGGAGACCACGACATGACAGCACAGGGGCACGACACCGTATTGCTGAGCCTGGGTGACACCCAGAGCCGGGTACAGATCACCGGGGAGGATGGCGCCAGCCAGGCATTTGCGCTGGCATTGGGCCTGGATGCCGTGACGCCCGGCCCCTTTCGCCGGGACCCGCCGACGCCTCTGGAGCTTGAGCAGGCCATCATGGTGGTGGAGGACGTGCTGATGCCGCTCGCGGCGCGGATCCCGCCCCACCCCGTGCTGCACCTGCAAAGCCCCGTGCCCCTGGCCGAGGTGCTCGGCGGCCGGGTGCAGAGCAGGGAGATCGTCGAGCGCCTGTTCGGCCAGCTGGCCGCCATGATGGAGGGGGATCCCCTGGCGTCGGCCCAGTTGCCGAGGGAGAGACGCGTGGCCGCCGCCCTGCTGATCCTGCGGGAATGGATGCACCACCTGGATGCCGGGAGCGTCGCCCTGGTCGACTGAGCCAGCCCGGCCTGAAGAGTCTGCCGAGGCGCGGTCAGAGGGATTTCACTGCATCTGACCCTGCGGCCCCGCCGGTCCGCCTTCTGCCAGTACCGCTGTATCTGTTACCATCCCCGCCACGATGACTGTTTCCATCGCGGCGCGGCCGCGATAACCCTATCTGGTGCCCCTATGTCCATTGCCTCCTTTGCCGATCTGGCCCTCTCCCCCCGCCTGCAGCAGACCCTGAGTGAACTCGGTTACGCCGCGCCGACCCCCATTCAGGCCAGCGCCATCCCGGTCATTCTGGCGGGGCGGGATCTGCTGGCGGGGGCCCAGACCGGCACCGGCAAGACCGCCGCCTTTGTGCTGCCGCTCATCGAACGGCTGCAGCAGGCCCCGGCCGGCGAAACCCGCCCGGTGCGCGCCCTGGTGCTGGTACCGACCCGCGAGCTGGCGGTGCAGGTGCAAGAGAGCGTCGTGCGCTACGCCAGGGGCTCCAGCCTCACCAGCACGCTCGTCTACGGCGGGGTCAGCATCGCCGCCCAGGTGGAGGCACTCAAATCGGGCGTGGATATCCTGATCGCCACCCCTGGGCGCTTGCTCGATCACCTGCGCCACGGGGCGGTGAGCCTCGGCGCCGTGGCCCACCTGGTGTTTGACGAGGCGGACCGCATGCTCGACATGGGCTTTATGGACGAGATCACCGCGCTGCTGAAGCACCTGCCAGAGGATCGCCAGACCCTGCTCTTCTCGGCCACCTGCGATGACAACCTGTTTGCCTTGAGCAAGGTATTGCTGCGCGACCCCGAGCTTATCGAAGTGGCGCCGCGCAACACCACGGCGGCCGAGGTGGAGCAGCGGGTCTATGCGGTGGACGCTGAGCGCAAGGTGGAACTGATCGAACACCTTATCAAGGTGAAGGGGTGGGCGCCGGCGCTCATCTTCAGCCGCACCCGCCAGGGGGCCGACAAGCTGGCCCAGCAGCTTGGCAAGGGGGGCATCAACGCGCTCGCCTTCCACGGGGACCTCTCCCAGAGCGCGCGGGAGAAAGTGCTGATCGAGTTTCGCGCCGGCACCCTGCAGGCCCTGGTGGCCACCGACGTGGCGGCCCGCGGCCTCGACATCAGCGATCTCAACTACGTCATCAACGTGGAGTTCCCGCATCAGGCCGAGGACTACGTGCACCGCATCGGGCGCACCGGCCGCGCCGGCAACAAGGGGCTGGCCGTGACCCTGTTCAGCCCGGAGGACACGCCGCTGCTGGAGAAGGTGGAGGCCGTGCTCGACACCCGATTGCCCCAGCAGTGGTTCCCGGGCTTCGAGCCGGATCTCACCCGCGAGCCCCCCGTCTCGCGTCGCAACAGCAAGGGCGCCCAGAAGCAGAAGGCCAGGCAGCAGGCCCTCGGTGCCAGGGGCAAGCGACGCTGAAACCCGCCCGCCCCCTGCTCCGCCGGGGGGCTTTCAGGGGGCCAGCCCCTTGTTTCCTCCCGTCCCGTCCTTGCCACAATCTGCTACAAAAGAGGTAGTGCAAGGGCACACTTTCGCCACAAAGCGGGTGTGCAATAGGGACATGGACAAGGAGGACACCATGAAACCCGCCACCCTCGCCTGGACCCTGCCCCTGATCCTCACCCTGCTCTGGCTGTTTGGCCTTGCGCAGTGGCCCACCGGCATCTGGCCCTGGCGCCATGAACTGTTGATCCTGACCGGCGTGCTTGGCCTCGGCGCCATGACCCTCTCCCTGCTGCTGGCCCTGCGCCTGCCCAGGCTCGAAGCATGGTGCGGGGGGCTGGATCGCATGCTGCGCCTGCACCGGACCAGCGCCCTCTGGGCCACCGGCACCCTGGTGGCCCACTGGCTGCTGGTAGAGGCGCCCAAATGGGCCGTCACCGCCGGCTGGCTGGCCCGGCCGGCGCGCCGCGGAGCCGGAGCCGGAGCCGGAG
The DNA here is from genome assembly GCF_017939565.1 of Aeromonas sp. SrichE-2G. Classification (NCBI taxonomy): domain Bacteria; kingdom Pseudomonadati; phylum Pseudomonadota; class Gammaproteobacteria; order Aeromonadales; family Aeromonadaceae; genus Aeromonas; species Aeromonas sp. SrichE-2G. The sequence goes on along the minus strand of NZ_JAGKRG010000007.1, from coordinate 57,022 downwards.
CCGGAGCCGGAGCCGGCCACGATGCCCTCTGGCACGAACTCGGCAATACCCTGGGCGAGTGGGGCTTCTATCTGCTGCTGGCCCTGGTGGTGGTGAGCCTGCTGGCGGTGGTGCGCTACGAGCGCTTCAAGGTGGTTCACCGGCTGGCCCCGGTCATCTATCTGATGGGCTGGGTACACGGGCTCTGCCTGCTGCCGGGCATAGGCGCCCTGACCCCGGTCGGCCTGACCCTGCTTGTCGGCGGCGGGATGGGCGCCCTGGGGGCGCTCTACTCCCTGTTTGGCCGGGTGGGGCGCGACCAGCGCCACCGCGGGACCGTGAGCGCCCTCGCCCCTCTGGACGATCGCACCCTGGAGATCCGGGTCGCCCTGGCCAGCCCCCTCGCTCACTATCGTCCGGGGCAGTTCGCCTTCTTCGACTTTGCCGGGCGCGGCGAGCCTCACCCCTACACCCTGGTGGACGTCTCGGCGGACCGCCGCACCCTCACCCTGGCGGTGCGCGCCCTCGGGGATCACACCCGCTGGCTGCACCAGCACCTCAAGGCGGGGGATGCCGTCACCGTCACCGGCCCCTATGGCGCCTTCGCCCTGCCGGATCCCGCCCCCGCGCTCTGGGTGGGGGCCGGCATCGGCATCACCCCTTTCGTCGCCTGGCTGGAGGCCCTGGTGCGCCGCGGTGAAAAACGCCCCGGCACCACCTTGCTGCAATGCGCCCCCACCGCCGAGGCCGCCCCCTATCACAACCGGCTGGCCGAGCTGTGCCGCCGGGCCGGAATAGACTACCGCCTGCACCTGGAGGCCGAACGCGGCCGGCTGGATCTGGCCGCTCTGGGTGAGCGCCAGCACGCCCCCGTGTGGTTCTGCGGTCCCGAGCCCATGGCCCAGACCCTGGATGCCCATCTGGCCGCCCCGCTGCACCGGGAGCTGTTTCGCTTCCGTTGACGGCCAGCCCGGCACGTTCAGCCATTGGCTGCCGATTGATATAAGGGGAATTGGGGGACAGGCGGGCACGGGCCCCCTTGAGCGGGCCACGCCCCCGCCGCCCGCACGCTGCCGCCCCAGAAACTCGCCACCAATATCAAGGCCCCGGCCAACCCGTATTTGATCCAGGATTTCATCGTCTTGCCCACCTCTCTACCTGCCCCTCGCCACTCTGTGGCAAGCAGACCCATTTATCAGTGGGCAGAAGATAGAAGGGCTTTGTGAGGAAAAAATGAGGCTGTGTGAAGCCAGGGTGAAGTCGGGGGACGTCAGGAAAAATCAGCAGCGAGTCACGACAAAGATGTCGATTGACGGTAAGAGGAGCGTAATAGTCCGTTCACCACGAACATAGCGATGACAAGAAAAGCCAAAAGCCTTTGATACCTGTGTCCTCTCGGCGATCCAGCCCCGCGATCGTCCGAATACGCTTCGCTATTCGAACTCACGATCCTAGAAAGTCACAAAATTATTGCTGCACATCACACCCTGAAGTTAAACAGCTTCAGACAAGACCTTCACAATAGTATGTTAATAAATAATAAAATATAAATCACTGCCAAGAATTTAAAGGATTAACATGGCCGATTATATAAATAAAAATATCCTTAGCCAATCTTATGTTCATGTTGAGCCTGAGTGGCTAACCTCTCTTAGCGGAAAAGATAAAGCAGAGAAAATCGAAGCACTCAAAAAGATAATAACAAAGCACGCACAAGAAAGAATGAAGTTCTTTCTTTACGATGACATTATCGTTAATGTTGAATTTGAAGAAGGTTCAATAAAAGCAAAGATCACCGCCTATGGAAAAGTCTGTGTATTATTGAGTGCATTAAATCCTTTAGGCAGTGCTATAACACAATACCCTGAATACCGTGACGGGATAAAAACAATATTATCTGATGTCGTGAAATTAAGTGACATGGTAAATTCAGAAGTGTTATTCCAAACAGATTCAAGATATAAAAAAGAGATAATACGAATTGAAGCGAGAAAAGGCGTTATAGGTTCATTACATAATATCAACAAAAAAATAAATGATATCAGCAACAGAACGAAGAATCACAAAGGAAACTCCCCCACACTTATCTATCCGATGCTCCTTGGTTTACATAAAGACATCCTTGGCTTAATGGACAATGTTAACGACAAGGATGATAAAGAACTAGTGAGAACATCTTTAATTGATGGAATAAAAAAGATAAATCTGAAAGTGGGGGTTTTTGACCTTACCACTCCCATGGCGAAAAAAATGCATGCTGAATTATTAGCTGAACGGAAAAAATTAATTAAAAACTTAGAAAGGTACAAGTGATGAACACCTATGAAAGAATTTAACCATCTGTCAATTAATTATATTAAAATATTGTTTTGATAAAATAAAGCCACCCGTATAACGGGTGGTTTTTTCATTATCTTCGGATAAACCAGAAAAATTTAACTCACAACAGCAATCACCCCAGCGGCGGCGTGCGCGGCGGTACCATACGCTTGCTGCCGGTGGACTCGAAGGCCGAGGCAACGCGCAGCAGGTTGTTGTCGTCGTAGGCGCGACCGGCGAAGGTCAGACCCACCGGCATGCCGATATCGGCCATCACCCCCATGGGGACGGTGACGGTCGGCACGCCGAGATGACGAATGGCGAGGTTGCCGTTGGCAACCCAGATGCCGTTGCTCCAGGCGATATCGGCGGAGGCCGGATTCACATCCGCATCAGCCGGGGCGACGTCGGCGACGGTGGGGAACAGCACGGCGTCGAGCTTGAGCCCGTCCATCCAGTCCTCCAGATCCAGCTTGCGGGTATGCTCCAGACCGCGCAGGCCGTCCGGCACTGTGGGGATCTCGTCAAAGCGCTTGAGGCCACGCTTGGCCATATTGACGTACTCGTCCATGCCGGCGGCGAGATCCCCTTCGCGATTCGGCAGGGTGCCCGGATCGTGGGGGAAGATCTTGGGCCCGTCCACATCGGCGAGTTTATTGAGCTTGGGATCGCCGTTGGCGCGCAGGAAGTCGTCGAACGCCCAGCCGGAGAGCTCCCACAGCTCGTCGTTGAGGAATTCCGGGGTGACGATGCCGCGATTGAACACGGTGGGCGCGCCGGGTCTGTCCCCTTCGCAGTTGGAGACCAGGGGGAAGTCCACTTCGATGACCTCGGCGCCGGCCGCTTCCAGGGCCTTGCGCGCGTCTTCCCAGAGGGCAATCACGGAGTCGCGAGTCTGGATACGCTGGCCGGTAGGGCCGCCGATGCCGGGGCTGTCGCTGGTGCCGGCCAGTTCATCCTTGTTGATAAACATGCGCGGCACGCCGAGGCGCTTGCCCTTGAGGGCGGAGGCACCGGCGGCGAGATCAAGGTAGGAAGCCGGGCGCACTTCGGAGGCCTTGGGCAGCTGCACCCAGGGCTGCATGCGCCAGAGATCCCCACGGGTCTCGGCATCGTCGGCGACGACCACATCCAGCACTTCCAAGAGGTCTGACATGGTGCGGGCGTAGGGCACCACCACGTCCATGGTCGGGGTCAGGGGCCAGTTGCCGCGCACCGAGATGACGCCACGGGACGGGGTGTAGGCACACAGGCCGTTGTTGGAGGCCGGGCCCCGGCCGCTCGACCAAGTCTCTTCGGCCAGACCAAAGGCGGAGAAGCTGGCCGCAGTGGCGGTGCCAGCGCCGTTGGAGGAGCCGGAGGCAAAGGGCGCGGTCAGGTAGTCGGCGTTGTAGGGGCTCTCGGCACGGCCATAGACGCCGCGCTGCATGCCGCCATTGGCCATCGGCGGCATATTGGTCTTGCCCAGGCAGATGGCACCGGCGGCGCGCAGGCGCTCCACGGTAAAGGCATCGCGCTGGGCCACCAGATCCTTGAAGGCCGGGCTGCCGGAGGCGGCGGTCAGCCCCTTGACCAGGTAGCTGTCCTTGGCGGTGTAGGGGATGCCGTCCAGCGGCCCCAGGGTTTCGCCACGGGCGCGGCGCGCATCGGAGGCTTCGGCCTCCTTCAGCGCATCGGGGTTGCGCACCACGACGGCGTTAAGTTTGGTGTCTGTCTCGGGGCCGTCATAGGCGGCGATCCGGGCCTGATAGGCCTTGACCAGTTCGACCGCGGTGGTGCGGCCGGATTCGAGTGCGGCACGCAGCTCGGCGATGGAAACCTCGGTCACTTCGATCATTTTTGGGATCTCCTGCAATAGGGTGACGGTGTCAGGATATGGGCCGCACGGGGCAGGCTTGGCGCCGTGAGGCAGTGGTCGCAGCGGCTGCTCTGCCGATGCGACCACGATAGCAATCAGCGCCCCCCAAGACCGGGGGGCGTTACCCGGCGGCTTATTGGCCGGAGGGGATCTGCTGGGTGATGCAGTGGATATTGCCACCGCCCAGCAGGATCTCGCGGGCCGGCACGCCGACCACTTTGTGATCCGGGAAGATCTCCTCCAGGATGCGCTGGGCCTCGCCGTCGGTGGCGGCATCCAGCAGCGGGTAGACGATGCGATCGTTGGTGATGAGGAAGTTCACGTAGGAGCCGGCCAGACGACCCTCTGCCTCACGCGGTACACCGGTGCCGCTCTCGACGCCGGCGGATTCCTCTTCGGTGCAGAACAGCGGGCCCGGCTGGGGCAGCTTCCAGACTTTAAGCTTGCGACCCTTGGCGTCCACGGCAGCCTCGAGCACCTTGAGGGCGGCCAGGGAGCGGGCGTACTGGGGATCGGTCTCGTCGTCGGTCCAGTGCAGGGCCACTTCACCCGGGCGCACGAAGCAGCACATGTTGTCGATGTGGCCGTCGGTCTCGTCCATGTAGACGCCCTCGTCCAGCCAGATAAAGCTGGTGACGCCCAGATAGTCGCGCAGGTGAGCTTCAATCTGCTCCTTGGTGAGATCCGGGTTGCGGTTCTCGTTGAGCAGGCATTCTGCGGTGGTCATGCAGGTGCCTTCGCCGTCCACGTGGATGGAGCCCCCCTCCAGAATGAGCGGCGCGTCGTAGCGATCCATGCCGTGCTGTTCCAGCATCTGGGCCGCCACTTTCTCGTCCTGATCCCAGGGATAGTAGAGGCCGCCCTTGTGGCCACCCCAGGCGTTGAAGCCCCAGTCCACCCCGCGGCACTCGCCGGCGGCGTTGGTGACCACGGTCGGGCCGCTGTCGCGGGCCCAGCAGTCATCGCTGGCCATCTCGACCAGGGTGACGTGGGCGGGCATCACGGCGCGGGCCTGCTCCATGAACTGGGCCGGCACCCCCATAAAGACCGGAGTCGCGCCGCCGATGGCATCGGCCACCTTGGCGAAGGTGGCTTGCGCGAAGCGGCCGGCCTCACGCCAGTTGTCCGGACGGAACGGCCAGATCATCCAGACGGCCTGCTGGTGCGCCCACTCGGCGGGCATGGTGAAGCCGTCGGCGGCCGGCGTGGTGTTCATGGTCTTGATGCTCATCGCAAGGCTCCTTGCATGGATTGAGGCCCCCGGATTGAGACGGGAACCCTGGAAAAATAAGAGTGAGCCGCAGTGTAAGAAGTTGCGCGCCCATCCATCAAATGAATAGGATGGATTGTCCCATAGATATGGCGAATAATCCCCCCATGAAACTGCACCAGCTCGACCTCAATCTGCTGCTCGCCTTTGACGCCCTGATGACGCAAGGCAGCGTGACCCGCGCCGCCGAATCGCTCTTCGTCAGCCAGCCCGCCATGAGCCACGCGCTCAATCGCCTGCGCACCTTCTTCGACGACCCGTTACTGGTGCGCACCCCCCAGGGGATGCTGCCGACCGCCCGCGCCCAGCGCCTGCACCTGGGGGTGCAGCAGGCGCTGCGGCTGCTGGAGCAGCAGCTCAGCGAGGAGGACGAGTTCGACCCGCGCCACTCGAAGCGGCGCTTCGTGCTCTGCACCACGGACTACGTGGAGTGCGTGCTGATCCCGCCCCTCATCCAGCGCCTCAGGAGGCTGGCGCCGGGCGTCACCATCGAGATCCGCATCCTGCGCGACACCCTGCCGGAGGCGGAGCTGGCGAGCGGCGAGATAGACCTGGTGCTGGGATTCGACGAATACATGCAGGTGCCGGGGTATCTGGGCAAGGAGACCTGGCTCACCGAGCCCCTGGCCGGGCTGGTGCGCGACACCCTGCCCCTGGCGCAGGAGCGCATCACGCTGGCGCAACTGATCGAGATGCCCCACGTGTTCCACTCGCCGCTGGGCACCTCCGAGGCGAGCCTGGATCGCTACCTGAAGACGCTTGGCTTCAGTCGTACCATCTCGGTCAACAGCCAGAGCTATATGTCCGCCGCCGCCATCGTGAGCCAGAGCGATCACCTGCTGGTGCTGCCGAGCATGGTGGCGGAGCTGCTCGCCCACCACTGGCCGCTCAAGAGCCTGCCCCTGCCCGAGGACGTGCCGGACTACCACCTCAACTGCGTCTGGCATCCGGTTCATGCGCAGCAGCCGGCCTTGATCTGGCTGAAAGCGCTGATGAGGGAGCTGGTCAATCAGGAGTAACCCCCTGCGTCTGGCATGCCAGGTACCACGCGCAGCAGCCTGCCTTGATCTGGCTAAAAGATCTGATGAAGGGGTTGGTCAATCAGGAACCGAGTTAGCCCAACAGACTGCGGCTGACACCCTGCGCAACAACCCGCCCATGGCTCAAGGTCTTGAGAAAGGAACTGGTCAATCCGAGATAGGCCCGGCATAACGTACTACGGCTCAAAATCTTGTCAGGCATTCGACATATGGTCCCGCCCCTCATCCCCCCTTGCCCCATTCTTTTTCAAGTGAGCGGGAGAAGGGAGCAGATCAGCAGCCTGCGGATAAATCGTGGCAACCAACAGGTGAACACTTTTTTTAACCTCGGCTCTTCCAGCTTCTCGATCAATTCCCTCTCCCCCCGGGAGAGGGTCAGGGTGAGGGCAGACTCTTCCGAGGATGGGGGCTGGCTATACCTATAAAGATCCAATCGAGCCGGAGCCGTTCCATGCAAACCAATCCCCATGCCAAACGACTGAGAAGCGAAGCCACCCTGGCCGAACAGAGACTCTGGTTTCAGCTACGCAACCGCCGGTTTGAGGGGCTAAAGTTCCGTCGCCAGTTCCCTGTTGGCCCCTACATAGTGGACTTCATCTGTCTGGAGCAGCGGCTGGTGATCGAGGTCGATGGTGGACAGCATAACCAGCCGGCAGAACAATTCTACGATGAGGCAAGAACGGCCTATCTGTCATGTCAGGGGTTCAACGTGATCCGGGTATGGAATAACGACGTGCTGGGCCGCATGAATGCCGTGCTGGCATTTATTAGGCAATCACTGCTGTGACTGGTTTCCCCCTCATCCCCACCCCTTCTCCCGCGAGGGGAGAAGGGAGCGGATCGGCGTTCAGTGGAAAAACTAGGGGCAACCGACACGCCAAGACAAAAAAGGCTCAAGGCGCCAAGACTCCAGCTCTTCGGCAATTTGGCCTATTTCGGGCCTCACTCTCAACGCTCCTCCGATCGGTTCCCTCTCCCTCCGGGAGAGGGCCAGGGTGAGGGAAAACGCTCACCGGGCCTCGCTGGCCGCCTCCAGTTCGCCGCAGGCGATGGCGGCCAGCAGGCGGCCATGATCCTCCCGGGTGCGCTCTCCATAGGCCACCGCAAACTCGGTGATGGCCTCGTCCATCACGGACGACTTGCCGAGATAGCCGGCGATCCGGGCCGCATCCCCGGACTTGGCATGGGCCAGGGCCAGCGCCCAGCCGCAGAGCTGGCAATATTCCACGAAGTGGCGGGGCTTGACCGTGCCTGGGGTCAGATCCATGCCCCCCTTCATGTCCCGCAGCTGGCGCACGTAGTAGTGGCGTTCCCGCAGCTCGCACCAGCCGAGGAAGATATCCGGCGAGCCCTGGATCATCCGCTGCCCCCTGACCACCCGCTGTCCCTGGTTGCCGCTGTCATCCTCGGAGGTGAAATAGGGGGCCAGCACCGAGGGCTGGGCCTCCTTGACCTGCAGGAACAGCGGGTCGTCGTCGTCGGCCCCCGTCATCAGGATCACCCAGCACCGGGTGCCCACGCTGCCGACCCCGACCACCTTGCGGGCCACGTCGACCACGCGATAGCGCTTGAGCAGTATGCGCCTGTCGGCCGGCAGGGAAGCCAGATAGGCCTCCAGCAGATCGCCGAGCACCACGTCGATGGGCTCGCCGTTCTCGGTGTGAGTTTCACGGATGACGAAGGGGTGGAGCTCGCGGATCCTGTGCTGATCGTCCACCAGATCCGTCATCTTGCCGAGCACCTGCAGGTGGTTGCGCCCCCTGGCCTTGGCGAAGGCGGCTTCGACGCTGCGGTGGGCATCCTCGGAGAAGGCGTGAAGGACGGAGGCCTGATCGATGCGATCGTACCAGACATGCATGAAGCCCATCTTGCCGTACTCCCGCATCCGGGTGCGGTATCCGCTCACTATCATCCTGGCCGCCTCCCGCTGGCGGGCGGCGCTGGCCCCGAGGTAGTCCGCCGCCACCAGGGCGCTCGTGGCGAGGCGCTTGAGATCCCACTCCCAGGGTCCGATGTGGGTCTCGTCGAAGTCATTGATGGCCAGCACCAGATTGCGCTCGGCACTCGCATAGAGGCCGATGTTGGCCACGTGCATGTCACCGCAGGCCTGCACCATGAGCCCGGTTCTCGGGGTGTCCACCAGATCGGACGCCATGATGGCCGCCGCCCCCCGCAGGAAGGCGAAGGGGGACTCCTGCATTCGGGCGTGGCGCACCGGCACCAGCCACTGCACCCGGGTGGCGGCCTGAGCCTTGAGCACGGCAATGGGATCCCGTCCCGGATGGGGGGCTGGCAACAGGGAATGGGATTCACGAGGAACGTGTTCACGCAGCGCCTTGCCGGCGGCAAAGCGCTCTTCGATGGAGAGGCGCGGCGACGTGAAGTGCAGCAACATCGCCTGTGACTTGGACTTTTTGGGCATTTCATCTTCCTCCACGGGATCCCCCCATCAAGATGGAAGAGGGGCGCCGCAAGGGCAAGGGGGAAGAGGAAAAATGAGCGGTAGAATAACGCGTTAGCGCGTTCTGGGCAGGGCGGCCATCACCTGGTTGACGACCCCCTCCAGCAGGGCGCGATCGGGGTGACACTGGGCGAAGGTGATCAGCCCCTGGATATTGACCTGCAGGAAGGCGGTCAGGGTGGGCACATCGCACCCGGCCGCCAGCTCCCCCTGCTCGCTCGCCTGGCCCAGCAGCCAGGCCAGGTCGCTTTCCAGCTCCCCATAGATGGCCTTGAAGCGCTGGTGCAGCTCTTCATCCTGTGCCGCCAGCTCCATCAGGGTGCGGGTCACTAGGCAGGTGCCGCAGAGGGCATCGTCCACCAGCCGGGTGAAGTAGGCGTGCAGCCCGACCAGCGGACTCCCCTGTGCAAAACAGCTGCGACGCAGGGAACCCTTCTCCTCCACGTAGTGATCCACCGCCGCCAGCAGCAGGCCGCGCTTGTTGCCAAAGGCCGCGTAGAGGCTGCCCGGGTGCAGACCGGTCGCCGCCACCAGCTCCTGCATGGTGGTCTTGGCATACCCTTTGGCGCGAAACGCCTCCATGGCGCTTCGCAGGACAAACGCCCGATCGTATTCGGCAGTGCGCATGGGGTCTCCGTTGGCTATGGTCCCGCAGGACGGTGAAAAACAGGGCGGCAAGTTTACCCCAGCAGACCTGTCCAATCCATGTTGAATGCTTGCTCAAAAAAGACTTGCACACAAACCAAAAAACGTCTTGAATGCGCATTCAAGAATCATCCCCTCAGGACAGACGACCATGGATACCCTGTTTCAGCCGTACCGCCTCAACGACACTCTCACCCTCGCGAACCGTTTCATGATGGCTCCCCTCACCCGCTGCATGGCGGGCCCGGGACTGGTGCCGACCGAGCAGATGGCCGCCTACTACGGCCGCCGCGCCGACATCGGCCTCATCATCTCCGAAGCGACCATCATTCGTCCGGACGGCCAGGGCTACCCCAACACACCGGGGCTCTACAGCGCCGAGCAGATCGAAGGATGGAAGAAGGTAACCGGCGCCGTGCATGCCAGAGGCGGCAAGATCTTCGCCCAGCTGTGGCACGTGGGCCGTCTCTCCCACCCCTTCTTCCACAATGCCGAGGTACTGGCCCCCTCCGCCGTCGCCCATGAAGGCACGGTGCCGCGCATGCGCGACCTGATCTACCAGGTGCCCCGCGCCCTGACCGAAGCCGAGATCGCCCAGCTGGTCGAGGATTACGCCCAGGCCGCCGCCAATGCCATCGAGGCGGGCTTCGACGGGGTGGAGATCCACGGTGCCAACGGCTACCTCATCGATCAGTTCCTGCACCACTCAAGCAACCTGCGCACCGACAGCTACGGCGGCAGCCCCGAGAAGATGAGCCGCTTCGCCCTGGAGGTGGTGGATGCCATCGCCGCCCGCATCGGCGGGGATCGCACCGGCCTTCGCCTCTCCCCCGGCGCCTACGTGCACCTGGCAGGGGATGCGCGGGATCGCGCCGTGTTCGACCACCTGCTGGCCGAGCTGAACCAGCGCACCCTGGCCTATGTGCACCTCGGCATCTTCGACGACAGCCTCACCTTCGACTACCTGGATGGCCGCGCCTCCGACTACCTGCGTGCCCGCTACGACGGCCACCTGGTCGGGGTGGGCAACTACAGCGCCGAGACCGCGCTCGATGCCATCAAGGCCGAGCGCTTCGATCTCATCGCCATCGGTCGCCCGCTCATCGCCAACCCGGACTACCTCGCCAAGGTGAAGAAGGGGGAGGCGCTGACTCCCTATGCCGACACCATGCTGGCGGAACTGGTATAAGCCACGCCCTGACACCACTCCGCAGCCGACACCTGGCTGGCTAAGCAGGTGTGGCGGGCAACGTCACTGACCAAGGATGGGATCCGCGCCCCGGCGCGGGTTTCCAATGTTTGGGCCCCCTCCCGGGCCCTTTTTTCTGCCCGTTTTTCTCCGCCCGTTCGCCCCCTTCTGCCCACCGAAAAAATAGTTGTCACCAACAACCAAAAGACTATATTGGTTGCGTATCACAACCAATATCACCAGAAGGACACTCATCCATGGATCCCCGCCCCCTGCGCGCCCTGTCACGGGAACTGGTACGCGAACTCGGCATGCTCTCCCAACAATGTGGCTCCCTGGCCCTCAGCCCCCTGGAAGCCCACCTGCTGATCGAGCTGGAAAACGGCCCCGCCACCAACCAGCAGCTGGCCGAGCGCCTTCGCATCGACAAATCCAACGCCAGCCGCCCCCTGGCCCGCCTCGCCGAGCGGGGGCTCATCGCCTGGCAGCCCCACCCCTCGGACGGGCGCAGCAAAGAGGCCACCCTCACAGAACAGGGCGCGGCACAGCTCGAGGAGCTGCACCGGCAGATGGACGAGACCATGGCCGGCGCCCTGGCCCAGCTCTCCCCCGCCGAGTGCGAGCAGATCTGGGAGGGGATGCGACTCTATCGCAGCGCCCTCTCCCGCGCCCGCCGTCAGCACGGCTACCTCATCCGCCCCATCCGGGCCGACGACGATCCCCGGATCGCCGCCGTGGTGCGCGCCGTCTCCGCCGAATACGGCCTCACCGCCGACAAGGGGTACGGGGTGGCGGATCCCAATCTCGACTTCCTCCACGAGACCTATCAGGGGGAGCGCAGCCGCTACTGGGTGATCGAGGGACCTGACGGCAGCATTCTCGGCGGGGGCGGCATAGCGCCGCTGGCGGGGGCACCGGATGTGTGCGAGCTGCAGAAGATGTACTTCCTGCCCGCCCTGCGCGGGCTCGGGCTGGGGCGGCGCCTGGTGTTGCAGGCCCTGGCCGAGGCCCGCATCCTGGGTTATCAGCGCTGCTATCTGGAGACCACCGAAGTCTTGCGCGAGGCCACCAGCCTCTACGAGTCCCTGGGCTTCGAGCACCTGCCGGGGCCCCTGGGCTGCACCGGTCACGACGCCTGCGAGATCTGCATGGTGCTGGCGCTCGACTAGTCAGGAAGACAACAAGGGGCCTCTGGCCCCTTGTTGTTTCATCTGTCGCCCCCTGTTCAGCCAGCGCTCTGCTCCAGCGCCCGGGCGGACCGGGAGAGCGGCCGCTTGGCCCAGACCCCGGCCAGCAGGGAGCCGGAGAGGTTGTGCCAGACCGAGAACAGGGTGCCGGCCATGGCCGAGGCCGGGGTGAAGAACTTCATGGCCAGCGCCGTGGCCAGCCCCGAGTTCTGCAGCCCCACCTCGAAGGCGACGGTGCGGCAGATCCGCTCCTCGAAGCCCAGCCAGCGGCTGACCCAGTAACCCGCCGCAATGCCGATGCCGTTGTGCAGGATCACCGCCAGCGCCACGATGGGGCCGATACTGGCGAACTGGCCCGCGTTGAGCGCCACCACGATGGCGATGATCATCACGATGGCCGCCATGGAGATGAGGGGCAGCACGGGCTCGATGCGCGCGGTCAGGGAGTGCAGGAAGACATTGGCGACCAGCCCGAGCACCACGGGGATCAGCACTATCTTCACCAGGCTCAGCAGCATGTCCAGCACCGGCACGTCGACGCTCTTGCCGGCCAGCAGCTGCACCAGCAGAGGGGTGACGACGACCCCGAGCAGGGTGGAAAGCGCCGTCATGGTGATGGAGAGGGCCACGTCCCCCTTGGCCAGGTAGCACATGACGTTGGAGGAGGTACCGCCGGCGACGCTGCCCACCAGCACCATGCCCACGGTCAGCTCGGCATCGAAGCCCAGCAGCAGGCTGACCAGCAGGGCGGCCAGCGGCATCACGCTGAACTGCAGCACCAGGCCGAGGCCGATGGCCTTCTTGTTGCGCACCACGTCGAGGAAGTTCTGGGGTCTGAGGGTCAGCCCCATGGCCAGCATGATGATGGTCAGCAGTGGCACTATCTGGCCCTTGAGACCGACGAAGGGCTCGGGCTGCCAGTAGGCCAGCAGTGAAAATGACAGGGCCCAGAGCGGGAAGAGCTGGGTGATGCGTCCAAGCATGATGTACTCCTTGTTGTTGTCCTTGTTGTCGTCCAGACGCGGGCTGGCAAAGGCGCCCGCGGGGAACTTTCTCTTATACCAGCTTTGTCGCCGGCAGGCCCGTGCGGCAGCGCAGGGCGGACGTGTCAGGAGGGGAAGAAGAACCAGGCGGTCTTGATAAGGGCGTCCTCCACCTCGAATACCGCCACGCTCTCGATGGGCTCGGGAGAGAGGCCATAAATCAGCTCGTGATCGAACACCTTGTTGCCGAGCAGGGTGCGAGTGATCAACTCCGCCTTGAGCTTCGGGTTGTTGAAGCGATGCTCTGCATAGAAGGTTCTCAGCGCCTCCCTGCCGACGAGGGAGGGGGTTTCGGTCGGCATGCGATAGCCTCTGAAATCCGTGGCAAAGCAGGCCACGAAGGCGTCGAGGTCGTGGGCATTGTAGGCGGCAAACTGCGCCTCTACGGGTTGGATGACGGACATGTTCCTCTCCATGAATAAAATTTAAATCACTTATCCTTTGTTTTTATTCACCCATCAAGCCCCGGATAGGGATCGCCGCCCCCTCCCAGGAAACGCCCCATAACAAAAAACCCCGCCGAAGCGGGGTCTCTCTGGTCATCAGCTACCCGCTGGGCGCGGGCGGGGTGATCAGTGCTCGCGGGTCTGGCGGAACTGGACGTCGGCGTGACGCTCCTGGGCCAGGCGCAGGTTCACCATGGTCGGTGCGATGTAGGTGAGGTTGTCACCGCCATCCAGGGCCAGGTTGACCTCGTTCTTGCGCTTGAACTCTTCGAACTTCTTGACGTCTGTCCCTTCCACCCAGCGGGCGGTGGCGACGTTGACCGCCTCGTAGATGGCCTCGACGTTGTACTCGCTCTTCAGGCGCGAGACCACCACGTCGAACTGCAGCACACCGACCGCACCGACGATGAGATCGTTGCTGATGAGCGGACGGAACACCTGCACCGCCCCCTCTTCGGAGAGCTGCACCAGCCCCTTGAGCAGTTGCTTCTGCTTGAGGGGGTCGCGCAGGCGGATGCGGCGGAACAGTTCCGGTGCAAAGTTCGGGATACCGGTGAACTTGAGATCTTCACCCTGGGTGAAGGTGTCACCGATCTGGATGGTGCCGTGGTTGTGCAGGCCGATGATGTCGCCGGCACAGGCTTCGACCGCCTGTTCGCGGTCACCGGCCATGAAGGTCACGGCGTCGGAGATGTTCACGTCCTTGCCGATGCGCACGTGGCGCATCTTCATGCCCTTGCTGTAAGTGCCTGACACGATACGCATAAAGGCGATACGGTCGCGGTGTTTCGGGTCCATGTTCGCCTGGATCTTGAACACGAAACCGGAGAACTTCTCCTCGGTCGCCACCACTTCGCGGCTCTCGGCCTTGCGCGGCATGGGGGCCGGCGCCCAGTCGGTGAGGCCGTCCAGCATATGGTCGACACCGAAGTTGCCGAGCGCGGTACCGAAGAAGACCGGGGTCATCTCGCCGGCGATGAAGGCGTCGTGATCGAACTCGGGGGAGGCGCCCTGCACCAGCTCCAGTTCACCGCGCAGCTGGGCTGCCAGATCTTCGCCGATGGCGGCATCCAGCTCGGGGTTGTTCAGCCCCTTGACCACCCGCTTCTCCTGGATGGTGTGGCCCTGACCGCTCTGATACAGATAGGTCTCGTCCTTGTAGAGGTGGTAGACACCCTTGAAGGACTTGCCGCAGCCGATGGGCCAGGTGATGGGGGCGCACATGATGTTGAGCTCGCGCTCCACCTCGTCCATGACCTCCATGGGATCGCGCACTTCGCGGTCCAGTTTGTTCATGAAGGTGAGGATGGGGGTGTCCCGCAGCCGGGTCACTTCCATCAGCTTGCGGGTCCGGTCTTCAACACCCTTGGCGGCGTCGATGACCATCAGGCAGCAGTCGACCGCCGTCAGGGTACGGTAGGTATCTTCGGAGAAGTCCTCGTGACCCGGGGTATCGAGCAGGTTGACCAGGCAGTCGGCGTAGGGGAACTGCATCACGGAGGTGGTGATGGAGATACCGCGCTGCTTCTCCATCTCCATCCAGTCGGACTTGGCGTGCTGGCCCGAGCCACGGCCCTTGACGGTACCGGCGCGCTGAATGGCCTGTCCGAACAGCAGGACCTTTTCGGTGATGGTGGTTTTACCCGCATCCGGGTGCGAGATGATCGCAAAAGTGCGTCTCTTGGAGACTTCACTCAGAAATTCAGCTGACATAATTCGACGTTCTTCTATTGAGCGGCGGCACGGGCCACCGTGGGAATAAATGCGGGACAGCACCTCGGGATCAGGGCGCCCATGCAGGCAACAGCGCCACGCGGGCGGGTCAGGGACCGGCCGGTGGAAACAAGGAAGAGGGTTGCGTTACATGGGTCTTCTCGCCTGAGCCAAAGCAAAATTGCGCGGCATTATACCCGCGCGAGTGAAAAATACCCAGCCCGGCATCGACGGCGCCGGCCCGGGCGGGATCACGACGCCCTCATCACCCGGTTGCGGCCCGCCAGCTTGGCCTCGTACATGGCCTCGTCGGCGCGGCGGATCAGTTCGCCCAGGTTGTCATCCTCGCGCTTGTATTCGGCGCAGCCGATGCTGATGCGGATGGGGTGATCCGCCGGCACCTCCTCGATGACGAGACGGGCGACCTCCTGGCGGATCCGCTCCGCCACCTCGGCGGCCTCGTCGAGACGGGTGTCCGGCAGCAGCACCAGAAACTCCTCACCGCCGTTGCGCCCCACCCTGTCCAGGCTGCGCAGCTGAGACTCGATGCACTGGGCCACGGCGGTCAGCACCCTGTCCCCGACGTGGTGGCCAAGAGTGTCATTGACCCGCTTGAAGTGATCTATGTCCAGCAGCAGCACGCACAGGGGCTTGCCCTCCTCCCGCGCCTGGATGAACCACTTGCGCCCCTTGGCCTGGATCTGACGCCGGTTGTGGATGCCCGTCAACTCGTCCGTCATGGCGAGGCGCTGCATCTTGCGGGTGCGTCCGCGCTGGTGCACCACCAGAATGCCCATCACCAGCAGCAGCAGGAACAACACCAGGTATTGCCAGTAGCGCCGCTCCTGCAACTGCTTGAGCTTCTCGGCCTGCAACTGCTGGCTCGCTCTCAGGGTCTGGTTCTCCAGTTCCTTGCGGGAGAGATCGAACTCGAAGCGCATCTGCAGGGTGCGTTGCTCCCGCAGCCGCTGCTCGAGGGCATGACGGGTCTGGACGAAGCTCTTGAGGCTGGTCAGCGCCGCCTGGATGTGCCCCTGGCGCTCCAGCACCCGGGCACGCACCTCATGCACCCGGGCGAGAAAACGCAGGTTCTGCTCCCGGGTGAAGACGGGTTCCGCCTTCCCGAGGTGTTGCAGGGCCTCGGCCAGCTTGCCTTCGGCCTCCAGGGCCATGGCCATGACGATGTGCCAGTGGCCCAGGGTCACGCTATCGGCCCCTTCCCTCTGGTGCAGCAGAGCGGCGGCTTCTGCCAGCTTGGTCTTGGCCTGCGGTGTCTTGCCCTGCTTGAGCAGGATGGTGGCCATCTCGATCCGGGTCCAGGCCAGCATGGCCTCCTGCTGCTGCCCCAGGTAGTAGCGTTCCGCCTCCGCCATCAGGGGCAGCGCCTTGCCGTACTCTTCCGTCTCCATATAGAGGAGCCCCTGCTGGCTGTGGATGTCCACCAGATGCTCCTCGTCTTCGAGCTGCCGGTAGTCGTGCTCCAGATCCTTGAAGTAGCTCTCGGCCCGCTCGTAGAAGCCCATCCTGCGGTAGGTGTTGGCGATCCGGGTCAGCACCTCGCGCCCCTTGGCCTCCAGTCCGAGGGACTCGTAGCGGCGGTGGGCATCGATGAGATCCATCAGCCCCTCGGCCAGCTCTCCCTGATAGGCGTACATCTCCCCCCGCAGGTTGAGGGTGTCGGCCCGCTGACGCTCATCCCCCAGCCGGCGGGCCAGGGTCAGGGCGGCGTCGTAATCCTCTCTGGCCTCGACCATGTTGCCAAGCAGCTGGCGGTGATAGCCGCGACAGGCGAGCAGGCCCGCCTCCGTGACCCTGTCCTTGCGGGCTCTGGCCTCGGCCAGCCCCTGCTCGGCAAATGCCACGGCGCGCCGGAAGTCGTCGTCCCGCTCGCTCGGCTGGGCCCAGCACTGCAGACGAACGAGGCGCCCCTGCACCTCGGGCGGATATTGTGCTTCTGCGGCGGCCAGGGCGGCGACGCGCTCGCGAAAGTGCTGGACGGGCAGCGACGAGTCTTCCAGCTGCTGCAATTCATGCAGCAGCTCGGGCCCGGAGAGCCCCGAGGGCTGCGCCAGGGCAGGGGTCATCCCCAGCCACAGCAGCAGGCTCAATCCCATCAGACTCTTCATGCAGATTCACTCCCCCCGTTCGCCGGCCAGGATGCCGCGTTCACCGCTCCAATCATATCCCTCCTGCCCTCCGGGCGCACAGTCGCCAGGGCATCGAGACCTTCATCGCCCACGAAACCTCCCCCGGCTATCTCCTTCTTTACAGAAGGAAAGTCTGCATCGACTATATAGGCTTTCAAACTGGGAAGGGATGGGGAATGACCTACGAGGAGCTGCGGGAGGCTTACGACAGGTTGTTGCTGGAGAACGAGCGCCTCAAACGCATCGCCGACGACGCGCGGGAGAAGCTGGATGCCGCCATGGACGGCACCGGCCTGTGCATCTGGCAGAACCATGTGCCCACCGGCAAACTCATCATCTTCAACCGGCGCTGGGGCTCCATGCTCGGCTATCAGCCCAAGGAGCTGTCGGCCCACTTCGACGTCTGGCGCGAACACCTGCACCCGGAGGACAGGGAACAGGTGCTGCAGGCCTTCTTCGATCACCTGGCGGGCAAGAGCCCGTTTTATCAGGCGATGCACCGGATGATCGCCAAGGATGGCAAGACCACCTGGGTACTGGACCGGGGCCGGGTGGTGGAGCGGGATGAGCAGGGCAACCCCGTCCGGGTGATGGGCACCCACATCGACATCACCCACGAGAAGGAGTACGAGCAGCAGCTTGCCCAGCTCGCCCACCGGGATCCCCTCACCAACCTGCTCAACCGCACGGCCCTGCACCGCCAGTTCCCCGGCGAGCATCAGGCCATCTGCTTCATCGATCTGGACGACTTCAAGCTGGTCAACGACAACCTGGGTCACCGCGCCGGCGACGAACTGCTGATTGCCCTCGCCCAGCGCCTTCGCCACTGCTGCGGCGAGGAGGTGAGGCTCGGCCGGATCGGCGGGGACGAATTCGTGCTGCTGCTGCCCTGGCCGAGCGACGATCCCAGGACCAGTCACCTCGCCCGCCAGTGCATCGACGCCATCGCCACGCCATTCGAGCTGCCCAACGGTGACGCCTCGGTGGGGCTGAGCATGGGGATTGCCGCCATCCGGCCCCAGGACGACTTCAGCACGGCCCTGGCCCGGGCCGACCAGGCCATGTACCGGGTCAAGCGCGGCACCAAGCACGGCTTCCACATCGCCCACCCGAGCGGTCAGCCACTGCTGGATCAGGAACAGGTCAACGAGCGGGGTCTCTACCACAGGCCCAACACCTGAAGAGGGTCAAATGGGCAGCGGTCCCATCACCTTGACCGCGCGAATGGCGAAGTGGCTGCTGATGTCGTTGACCATGTCCTGGGACTGCAACCGCCGGATCCACTGCTCGTAGGCGGGCAGGTCGGACACCACCACCTCCAGCAGGTAGTCGTAGTTGCCGGAGACGGTGTGACAGCTGATCACCTCCGCCATGGCCGCCACCGCCTGCTCGAAGGCCTCCACCAGCGGCTCCCTGTGCTGACTGAGCCGCACGTTGACGAAGATGGTGATGCCAAGCCCGAGCTTCTCCCGCGCCAGCACGGCGCGATACCCCTGTATATGGCCCTCCCCCTCCAGCCGCTTCAGGCGCCGGGCACAGGGGGAGGCAGACAAGCCGACCTGCTCCGCCAGCTCCACGGTCGTGAGGCGCCCATCCTGTTGCAGCAAGCGCAGCAGATGTAAATCAATCCTGTCGAGCATCTTGGTGATATCCGGTAAAAATCCCTTTTGGATTGGCTGAAACTAGCAATTACCCCCGGATTTCTCAAACAGTTTGCCCTGCAACACCCTCCCCCCTGGCGGGATAATGACCCGGGACACACCATGGAGGGAGCCCGATGTCATTCACACCATCACCCCGTTGCAGCGGCTGGGCCGCCGCCCTCGCCACCGTGCTGCTCTGGTCCGGTTTCTTTCTCTCCCTGCGCCTGGGCGCCGAGGAGAAGCTGCCGCCGCAGGCGCTGGCGCTGCTGCGCTTTGGCATCCCGGCCCTGCTGCTCCTCCCCTATTACTGGCGTCACCGCATCCGCCTGCGCCGCACGCCCCTGCGCTGGCAGCTGGCCATGCTGGCGGGGGCCGGCCTGCCCTTCTTCTGGCTCGGCGCCACCGGCATGCAGCTGGCCCCCGTGGCGCAGGGCAGCGCCCTGATCCCGGGCACTGTGCCCCTCATGGTCAGCCTGCTGGGCTTGCTGCTGTGGCGCGCCCCCTGCCCCGTGCAGCGACGCTGGGGGCTCGCCCTCATCGCCCTGGCCACCGCCATCCTGTTGCTGGGCGGAAAACCGGGATTATGGCAGGGACAACTCTGCTTTCTGGGGGCGGCCCTGCTGTGGGCCCTGTTTACGCTGGCGGTCAGACGCAGCGGGCTGGCGGCGCTGGATGCCGCCGCGCTGGTGGCGGTGCCCTCGGCCCTGTTGCTGTTGCCGACGCTCCTGTGGAGCCCCTTGCCCACCGTGAGCCATGCCAGCGTCTGGCTGTGGCAGGGCCTGCTGCAAGGGATAGGCGCCGGCTTGCTGGCGGCGCTCTGTTACGCCCATGCCATCCGCACCCTGGGCGCCGAGGTGAGCTCGGCGCTGGGCTCCCTCACGCCCGTGATGGCGGCCATGCTGGCCTGGTGGCTGCTGGGGGAAACCGTCACGCCGCCGGTGTGGCTGGCGCTTGGCCTCTTGTGTGTCGGGGTGGTGCTGGCCAGTCTGCCGGCACGGCGCGTGTCAGCTGCGCTGCCAGCGGCGCAGCAGGCGACCGCGCAGGCCGCAGTCGAGTAGCCAGCTGTTGTCGAACACCCGCAGGATGGCCGCCTTGGCGTGGCGGGACATGGCCACGGCGTGGAAGCGGGTCTGCTGCGCCCGCCGCTGGTTCATCCGCGCCAGCAGGTCGTGGGGCAGGCTCTGGGCGATGAAGTCGGAGACCACCAGCACGTCGGCCTTGGCAAAGGCGGGCTGCTCCAGCTGGATCAGCGCCTGCTCGAGGCAGGGCACCAGATCGGTGCCGCCGTGGAAACTCATGGAGAGGAAGCGCTCCGCCTTCTCCAGCCCGGTGTCGGCGGTGATCTCGAGGGTCGCCACCTCGGTGGAGAAGAGCATCAGATAGCAGCCGCGCTTCTCGTCCATCGCCACCTTGAGCAGGGCCAGGAACAGCGCCTTGGCGCACTCCTCGGGGTACCCCCCCATGGAGCCCGAGGTATCGACGCAGACGATGAAGGGGCCGCGGGGCTGCACCTCCTTCCCCCCCTGCTCGGGGGATCGCAGCATCAGGCGCTGCCGCGGCAGGGTGCCCCTGGACTGGTAGCTCAGCAGGCGCCGCTCCAGATAGCGGCGATAGAACTCCAGCTCCAGCTCCGGCAGCGCCAGCATCACCGCCTCGCTCGGCAGCAACCGCATCAGATCGCTGGCCGGGTGCACTCCCACCAGATCGTCAGGCACGTCGTCGCTTTGCACCTCTTCCAGCTCATGGACAGGGACCGGCGGCTGGGTCCTGTCCTCGCTGCGCTGCTCCCGCTCGCTGCGCCCCAGCAGGGCGGCGATCTCCGCCAGCAGGGGCTCCTGCTGCAACATGCGGGCGTACTGTTTCACCAGCACCAGGCTGCGCTTGTGCCAGCTGCCCTGGGCCAGATCCCAGAGTCCGCCCGCCGAGATCTGGTGGGGATCCAGGGCATCGGCCAGAGTCCGGTTCGCCAGCAGCTGATCCTCTATCTCCTGGCGCTGCTTCTCCCGCTCCGCCTCGGCGATCTGCTGCTGCAACTGCAGCAGGCTGCCCACCAGGCTGGCGCGCCACTTCTCGATGAAGAGCTGGCGCAGGCTCTCGGTGGGCTGGGCCACTATCTGGCGCACCAGGCTGCGGGCGTCCCCGGCGAAGGGGCTGTGCTGCTCCAGGGCCTCCAGCAGGGTCGGCAGCCGCCCCACCAGCTCCGGCAGGGGTAACTGGCGATGCGCCTGATAGAGCAGGTACTCCCGCTCCAGGGTCACCGGCACCGGCTTGTGGCGCATCTCCTCGCCGAGCTGCTCGCTCCAGCGCCGGATGCGCTTTTGCAGCAACTTGCCCTGCAGGGGCGAGCGCTTGAGAAACTCGGAGATCTTGGGGCTGGAGGCGAGCAAGAGCGCCATCTCCCCCGCCAGCTCCCCCTCTCCCATGAGGAGCCCCAGATCCATCATGCCTATCTCCAGCATCCGCACCTCCCGTTCAGGTGGCGCGCGGCGTCGCCGGGCCGCTCAACTCGCGGCATCCCGGCCCGGGCCGTCGGCGACAGGCACCTCACCCGTCGAGACCCGGCAGGCGATCCCGCCACTGCTGCAACTCGGCCCCCAGGCGCTCCAGATCCCGGTTCAGCACGAAGAAGCTGTCCTCCACCTGCCGCAGCCAGTGCTCCCCCACGAACAGGTGGGGCTGGTGGCGCTCGAACAGGTTGCGCTGCCCCTTGAGGCTCTGCTGCACCCGGTTCACCCGGCTCGCCAGCTCCCCCAGTTCTGCCAGCCAGGGGCTCATCACCACCTCGGGGATGGGGGTCCGCTCCACCAGCATCAGGGGCACGGGCTGGCGCTGGATGTCCAGCACGTGCAGCCGCAGCTGCTCGTCCAGCACCAGCTCGTAGTGCCCCTCCTTGGGGTTGCCAAGCGGCCAGCCCACCAGCGCCTCCCCGGTGGGGTGCCAGTGGGAGAGCAGGGCGCGATCGAAGGTGAGGGTGCCGGTGAGGCGCTCCGGGTCGCTGCCATCCAGGGGCGCCGGGGTGAGCAGCTGGAAATGCACCAGCTTGCCGAACGGCCTGGCGTTGGCCAGCGGCAGCTCGGTGCCGCGGGCACGGCGACCGAACCACTGCTTGCGCTTGACCGCCTTGCAGCCGATGCGCTGGGCGACGGCCCCCTGCAACTGCTTGAACGCCTCGCGCAGGGAGAGCAGCTCCCGGGTCAGCGCCAGCTGCTGATAGCCGTAGAGGCGGGAGAACTCGCC
This sequence comes from Aeromonas sp. SrichE-2G, assembly GCF_017939565.1. Lineage (NCBI taxonomy): Bacteria > Pseudomonadati > Pseudomonadota > Gammaproteobacteria > Aeromonadales > Aeromonadaceae > Aeromonas > Aeromonas sp. SrichE-2G. The sequence continues at coordinate 34,845 of NZ_JAGKRG010000007.1, read as the reverse complement.
GATCATCTCCAGCAGCGACGTGCGGGACGCCTCGTCGTGCCACAGGCAATCCTTGAACAGCAGCAGATCCAGCGGCGCCACCTCGTCGCGGCCATTGAAGAAGGCGCTCGCCTTGATGAGCCGCACGGCCTTCTTCCAGCGCCGATCCGAGACATAGCAGCCGTGTCCGAGCTGGCTGTCGAGCTGCTGGCGCAGCTGGTAGATGAGCTCGAAGCAGGCGTCGGGCAGGCGCACCTGCTCTATCTCCTCCTGCCAGGCGGCGTACTCCTCCCCGCGGATCTGCACCGCCGGGGTCAGGTTCTGGTGGGACTGGCCATCGCTCGCCAGCATGGCCTGGAAGTTGGACTTCTCCTGCACCCTGTCCATCCAGACCCTTACCAGCATGCGGTCATAGAGTGCCTCCAGCCCGCTGTCCGGGGCGGGCAGCTCGTTGGAGGCGGTGACCAGCAGCCGCATGGGGATGGGGCGCTGGCTGTCGCCGTTGCGAAACTGCCGCTCGTTGATGGCGGTGAGCAAGGTGTTGAGGATGGCGGGCCCCGCCTTCCAGATCTCGTCGAGGAAGACCACCTCGGCCTCCGGCAGGTAACCGCTGGTCAGTCTCAGGTACTTGCCGTCCTCCTTGAGTGCCTGGATGGAGAGGGGGCCGAACACCTCCTCCGGCGTGCTGAAGCGGGTCATCAGGTATTCGAAGTGGCGGGCATCCTGGAAGGCCAGCTTGAGACGCCGCGCGATCAGGCTCTTGGCGATGCCGGGGGGCCCCAGCAGGAAGACGCTCTCGCCACACAGGGCCGCCAGGAGGCCGAGCCGCAGGGCATCCTGGCGCTCGTACAACCCCTCTCCGAGGGCGGCCAGCAACCTGGGCAGACGCTCATGGATGGGGGTGGCACGAACAGTATTCTGGGCTAAAGGCGGCATAGGCACAGTTCCGAAGCTGGTATGGTCATAGGGATTCGGGGTCCGGCCTCTGGCCCCGTCCCGCCGTCATTGTCTGTCATCTCTGCCCCTCGGCCGGCGTTCATCCGTCATCGCCGCGAGGCGAAAAGGCAACGTCCGGGGTGCAGCAAAACCCGCGAGAGTGTACTCTGCGCATCAGAATTTACCCCAATGCAGATCAAGAGTGAGCCTTCGTCATGCAAGATCCCCTGCTGGACCCGCTGCGCCAGCGCATCCTGGCCCGTATGGGCATCGCCGTCTGGCAGCTGAGAGGCCAGGCCCTGCCGGGCCAGACGCCGGATCCGATGCAGGAAACCGAGCCGACGCAGGCAGAGACCGGGCATTCACCGGTGGCGGCCGCGCTGCCCCCCGGCAGGCTCTGGCTGCAGGCCGACGCCCTGCCCGCCCCGTCCCTGCTCGGAGATATCTGCCGCTGGCTGGGTCTTGGCACGGACGAAGTCTCCCTGCTGACCAGTATCCCCGCGCTGCCCGAGGGGACGACGCCTCCCCTGATCTGGCTCACTGCGCCGGATGCCCGCTGGCCCGACGCCCTGATCTGCCCGCTCGCCCCGGACGCGGCGCACAAGCGCGCCCTATGGCAGCAGTGCCGGCATCGCCAGCCCGGTTGAACCGGGCCCCCTGACGCAACGACCATGGCACGGCCATGGTATCCCTCGCAAGTCCGAATCCCGCCCGGAGTCACCATGTCTGACCTCTCACCCAGCTTTCGCCCCCTGCTCGAATCCGATTTCGAGGCCATCTACCCCATAGAGCAGGCCGCCCATCGGGAGCCCTGGAGCCAGGCCAACCTGCTCTCCTGCTTCGGGCCCCGCTATCTCAACGGCCTGATGCTGGTGGGCAACCGCCCCGCCGGTTTCTATATCTCGGATCTGGTGGCGGGGGACAGCTCCCTGATGAACATCTGCGTGCACCCCGACTTCCAGGGCAAGGGGCTGGGCCGGGCGCTGCTTCGGGAGTACCTGGCCCGCAGCAAGGCCGGCAAGGCCGAGGCCTGGTTCCTCGAGGTCAGGGCCGGCAACCAGACCGCCATCAACCTCTACGAGAGCGAGGGGTTTGCCGAGTATTGCCGCCGCGCCGACTACTACGGCACCGGCCAGGATCGGGAAGATGCCGTGCTGATGTCCCGCCTGTTCGACTTCGGCTGATCCCATGCCGCTCGGCTCAGGCTAAGAGGCCGCCCGCAACAGACAAGGGGACGATACCGTCCCCTTGTCGCTCTCCTCATCCCGACACCCCGTTCGCCCCTCAGGGCAGGGGGGCATTGTCGATGGCGGGATCCTCGAGGCTGAGGGTCACCCTCAGCACGGCCTCGAAGGCGGGTTCAGAGAGCGGCATGAAGAAGCCGCGACCATAGGTGACACCCGGCATCCAGATCTGTTCCAGATCCACCGCTATCTTGACGGGGCGCAGAGGCTCCCCGGGGCGCTGGACATAGATGCCGGGGGCCGTCGCCACCCTGGGGAAGCGGCGCAGGATATGTTCGCTGCCATCCCCCGCCTCCGGATTGAGCCGCACCTTGGCCAGCCCCGCCAGGGCGGACTGCATCTCGGGGGCGCGCCACAACAGCTTGTCGAGCGCCTTGCAGCGCCGACACTGGGCGCGTTCGATCACATAGAGCAGGGGATAGCCCTCGCTCAGGGCCAGGCGCTGCGCCTGCTCGTATCCCTCGGCCCCGTTCAGCCAGGGATTCTCCTGCCCCTCTCCCCCACCCAGCGCAAACCAGAGCGCGCCGGCCCCGGCCAGGAGCAGCAAGGCTCCGGTGAACAGACTCTTGATCCCGATGTTCATGGCTCGACTCCCTGAATGAATCCGCTCCCTGCCTTCATCATGCCTCACTCTCCCCGGATTGACGACTTTGTGATCCAGAACAAATGGCGAACACTTGTAAGCTGTAATAGTAGAGTTTAAACTCCAGCCCCGTTTTCAGTGCCCCTGCGGGCGCACAACTGTTACTTGAGGATGAGTGAGATGTCGCAGTTTCATCTGGTTAGAGTGATGCGCGAGCGTATTGCGCGCCTTGGCAACAAGGCAGCCTTGCGCGTCCAGCAGGATGGTCAATGGCGCGCCATCGGCTGGCGAACCCTGGGCCAGGCCATGGATTACTGCGCCCAGGGGCTGATCCGCGCCGGCCACCAGTCCGGCGAGATGGTCGGCATCTACGCCCGCAACATGCCGGAGTGGACCCAGGCCGATCTCGGCATCCTGGCCGCCCGCGGCGTCAGCGTGCCCATCTACCCCACCAGCACCCAGGATCAGCTGCGCTACATCGTCAAGGACGCCGGCATCAAGGTGCTGTTCGTGGGGGAGCAGCCCCAGTTCGATCAGGCGCTGAGTCTGCTGCAAGCGGGCGAGATCGCCCAGATTGTCGCCCTGGACGGCACCGTCGATCTGCGCGGCTGCGCGGCGGCCAGCCACTTCCAGACCTTCCTCGTCTCCGGCAACCATCAGCCCAGCGAGCTGGTGCGTCAGGAGCGGGAGCAGAAGTACCGGATGGACGATCTGCTGACCCTGATCTACACCTCGGGCACCACGGGCGAGCCCAAGGGGGTCATGCTCGATTTCGCCAACATGGCCGCCTGCTTCGAGATGCACGATCGCCGCCTCGACCTCAGCGAGCAGGATGTGTCTCTGTGCATGCTGCCGCTCAGCCACGTGTTCGAGCGCGCCTGGACCTACTACGTGCTCTACTGCGGTGCCGAGAACGTCTACATCCGAGACCCGCAGAAGGTGATGGAGGTGATCGGCGAGGTAAAACCCACCGTGATGTGCGCCGTTCCCCGCCTCTACGAGAAAGCCTACGCCATGATCCAGGCGAAGGTCGCCGAGGCCCCGCCCCTACGCCGCGCCCTGTTCGGCTGGGCCACCCGGGTGGGCAAGCAGATGGTCGCCACCCGCCAGGCGGGCAAGACCGCCTCCCCCCTGCTCTACGGCCAGCTCTGGCTCGCCGAGCGCCTGGTATTTCGCAAGCTGCGCGCCCGCTTCGGCGGCCGCACCCGCTTCCTGCCGGTGGCCGGCGCCCGCCTCGCCGACGAGGTGAACCTCTTCTTCCAGGCCATGGGGCTCAACCTCAAGTACGGCTATGGCATGACAGAAACCACCGCCACCGTCTGCTGCTACGAGGACACCCGGTTCAAGCTGGGCTCCATCGGTACGGCCCTCGGCGGCATCGAGGTGAAACTCGGTGAGAACAACGAACTGCTGGTGCGCTCCCCGACCGTGATGCGCGGCTACTACAACAAGCCGCAAGCCACTGCCGAGGTGATGACCGAGGACGGCTTCCTGCGCACTGGCGATGCCGGCGAGCTGGACGGCCAGGGCAACATCTACTTCACCGAGCGCCTCAAGGAGCTGATGAAGACCTCCAACGGCAAGTACGTGGCCCCCCAGCTGGTGGAAGGGACCCTGGGCAAGGATCGCTTCATCGAACAGATCGCCATCGTCGCCGATGCCCGCCACTTCGTGTCGGCGCTCATCGTGCCCTGCTTCGAGTCGCTGGAGGAGTACGCCCGCTCCATCAATCTGCAATACCAGTGCAAGACCGAGCTGCTGCGCCATTCCAGGGTGATGGAGTTCTTCGAGGCCCGCATCCAGGATCTGCAGAAGGAGCTGGCCAAGTTCGAGCAGGTGAAGAAGTTCACCCTGCTGCCGAGCGCCTTCTCCATGGAGCTCGGGGAGATTACCCCCACCATGAAGCTGCGCCGCAAGATCATCGAGGCCAAGTACCAGCGCGAGATCGAGGCCATGTACAGCCACGTCTGACACTGCCTCTGCACCGCCAAAAAAGCCGCTCCATGAGCGGCTTTTTTGTTGCTCGTTCAGCGCCAGTCAGCCACGACACCGCACATTGGCACACCTGACAAGGAGCCTCCTTCGAGGAAGCGATGTATCACGCCACTCAACGCCCATTCCCATGAAGCTGACCAAGCTCGACCTGCACGGCAAGAAACACTACTACCTGCTGCTCCATGACCAGCTCGAGCTGGACCACTGGTCGCTGCAGCAGACCGACCAGACCCGCCGCCTGGAGCGCATCGCCAGCAGCCAGTTCTGGCTTCATCCCGCCAGCAACAGCCTGTGCAAGATAGTGCCCGACAAGTACCCGCGCTGGACTCTCGGCTGGTGGTGCCGGGACCAGCTCAGCAAGCGCCTGGTCGGTCATATCGACGCCCTGCGCGAGTGGCAGAGCAATCGCCGCCTGCGCAAGGCCGGGCTCCGGACCGTCCAGTGCAAGGCGGCCGGCATCGCCCTCAACCCGCTCAATCCCCACGCCTCCTTCCTGGCGGTGCACTACCTGGCGGAACACTGCTCCGGCGAGCACTACTTCGAGCAGGCCGACGAGGCGGCTCGCCTGGCCCTGCTGCAGCGGCTCGCCCGGGACATCTATCAGCTGGCGAGGCACGGCTACTACCACCGGGATCTGCATCTGGGCAACCTGATGCTCTCCCCTTCCGGCCACATCGTCTGGATCGACACCCATGTGCGCCGCCTGCCCGGCAACCGGGAGCGGCTGCGCAAGACAATCCTCGCCTCCCTTGAGCCCGGCAAGCTGTTCGGGCAGTGCTACCGGGATTACCTGCTGACCCAGCTGCGGCGCCTGGCGGGACTGCCTCAACCTTCCCTCATGAAGCCGGAACCCCGCTGACCCGCCCGTGCTCCCGCCCCCGGGGGCAGGACAATGAAAAAGCCGCTCATGGAGCGGCTTGTGGCTGTCTGCCTGCGACTCAGGGCAACTTGACCAGGGGCTGCTCGCGCAGCTCGGTGGCCCGACCGCCCTGGATCTTCTCCACCCGGGCCAGGGCTTCGTTCACCTCGTCGGCATTTTGCAGCAGGCGATAGGTCAGATCGAAGGTCTTGGTCTCCCCCGGCTGGATCTTGGGGACCAGCCCGAGCGGACGCTGGTACTTGGTGCTGTAGGCATAGCTGGTACCGGGCTCGATGCCGGTCACATAGCCCTGGGCCCGGGTGTCGGTGTTCTTCCAGAGGGTCAGCACAGGTAACTGTTTGGTGTTGTAGCCCACCGCCACCCCGGCGTTGCCGGCCTTGTTGTTCAGCACCGCCAGAGTATTGCCGTCGGCGTCGCTGTAGGGCACCAGATTGAACACCATCTCGTCGAAGCCCTTGGTCGGCCCCAGATAGGTTTGCCAGCTCTTCAGCCCGGCCTTGGCGTAGTCGTTGAACGGCGAGATCTGCTTCACCGGCGTGCTCACTTTGGCTCCCTCCTCCAGAATGGGAGCCCCGAAGTTGCCGTGATAGATGATCTGGTACTCGTTCTCGTAGTCCGCGTGGTTGGTCAGCTTGTCCTGCAGGGCAAACTCCGCCTGGCCCGGCACTACGCTGAGCTGGGTCCAGGTGACCAGCTCGCTCATCTTGAAGGTGCGCTCGTCCACCCGGCCCAACACATGGATGGCATAGGGGGGCTCCTCGTCCACGGTCACGCTGACCACGGAGGCGGGGATGTTCTGCACCCGGCCGTGCAGGCTCTTGAGGCGGCCGTCGTCATCCACCCCGGGGTGACCCGTCCACTCATAGCCGCAGCGCACCAGCATCTCGTTGAAGCCGTCGAGCCAGCCGAGGCCGGCACGGCTCTCCAGATCGATGAAGGCGGGGTTGACCACCTCCTTGACCGGCGAATCCCAGCCGAGGCGCAGATCGGCCGCCTTGACCTCCTTGATCCCCATGCCGCGGGTCGGTACCAGGGTGATCTTCATGACGCCGTTGTCGACGATGAGCAGATCCACCCCCTCCTGGCGGCCGCCGTGCAGGCGCTTCTTCTCGATGGTGAAGGGGGTCGGGCTCTTGATCCCCAGCTTGTCGCTGGTGATCTTCCAGTCCCCCACGTCCAGTCCCTGCTGGGAGTCGGTCAGCAGGAATTCGGCGGCATGGCCTGCGGTGGTGCCCAGGGCGAGCAGCACGGCGATGGAGAGTTTCTTCAACATGGTTTTATCCTCGTGTCTCTTGTTTTTGTAGAAGCTGAATCGTTTCAGTGATCAAAAACTAGGCGTCTGATGCCCCGGACTCAAGAGACAAAAGGGGAAAATGTGAGCCGATTGACAATAAAAACGGCACTTGCCCTGCTGAAGTGAAGGCTGACTCACAGTTATGAAAGGAGGGAAAACCGGCGGGGCGCCGAGAGGGAGCAGGCCCTCTCACCCCGCCCGCATCACATCAGGCAAGGGCCAGCGCCACTGCGGCCTCGGCGTGGATGGCGGTGGTGTCGTAGAGGGGCACGGCGGCCTCGCACTCCCCCACCAGCAGGGCTATCTCGGTGCACCCCAGGATCACCGCCTGGACACCCGCCGCGGCCAGGGCGGCGATGATGGCCAGGTACTCGGCCCGGGACGACTCGCGAAGATCGCCGAGGCAGAGCTCGTCATAGATGATGCGGTGCACCCGTTCTCGCGCAGCGTCACCAGGCACCAGCACCTCCAGCCCGAAGCGCTCCTGCAGCCGCCCCTTGTAGAAATCCTGCTCCATGGTGAAGCGGGTACCGAGCAGGCCGACCCTTTGTATCCCGTCCGCCTGCAGCTGACGAGCGGTGGCATCGGCGATATGGAGCAGCGGGATGTCGATGGCGGCCTCGATCTCTGGCGCCACCTTGTGCATGGTGTTGGTGCCGATCAGCAGGAAATCCGCGCCGCCAGCCTGGATGGCCCTGGCCTCGGCCGCCAGCAGGCGGGCAGTGGCGGGCCAGTCACCGGCGTGCTGCAGCCGCTCTATCTCGGCGAAGTCGACGCTGGCAAGCAGCACCCGCGCCGAGTGCAGGCCGCCGAGGCGCGCTCGCACGCCCCGGTTGAGAGCCTGGTAATAGCTGACGGTGGACTCCCAGCTCATGCCACCCAGCAGACCGATACATTTCATGGGACCTCCTTGCCCCTCGGGGCACAGGGCAGTGCTCGCCTCATGGTGCACCGCCGACGGCATAAAAAAAGGCCCCGAAGGGCCAACAAGACAGCCGGTAAAGGCTCAGGCCGAGGCCTAAACCCAGATCATCAGCACGCAGGCCGCGGTGGCGAGCCCCATGCCCAGATTGAAACGACGCCAGCCCCTGGCGGTACGGATGAGACGGCGCACCTGGGCACCGAACAACACCCAGAAGGCGCCGGTATAGAGGCCGGTCACGAAGAAGATGCCGAGCACCCAGCCGGCAGACGGCCAGTAGGACTCCCCCGCCAGGGTGAAGCCGCTGATGGCGGAGAGCGCCATCATCCAGGCCTTGGGGTTGAGCAGCTGCAGCATGGCCCCCTGATGGGCCGGGATGAGCGGCCGGTTGCCCTCCGCCGGGCCACTGGCGTTGGCCACCTTCCAGGCCAGCCAGAGCAGGTAGGCCGAGCCCACCAGCTTGAGGCCGTCGTGCAGCAGCGGCACCTGCTCGAACACTACTCCGAGCCCCAGGGCCGTGGCCAGGATCATCAGGTTGATGCCTCCCACCACCCCCACCAGCAGGGGCACGCTGCGGCGAAATCCCTGGGCGGCCCCGGCACTGGTGAGCAGCATGTTGTTGGGGCCCGGCGTGCCACAGGTGATGAGGGCAAAGCCCGCCAGGGGAAGCAACCAGTTCAGATCCATCTCAACCTCTTTCAGATACGGCAAGCCTCCTAATATGCAGAGCCGGCGCCCTGACGACAAGGCCGGCAATGCATTTTCTTTGCATGAATAGTCAGGCAGGCATCAATACCAGAGCATCACCACACAGAGGGCGGTGAGCGCCCCCAGGCTGCCATTGAGCCGGCGCCACCCCTTGTCCGAGTTGATCCAGCGGCTGAGCTGATGACCGAACACCACCCAGGCAAAGCAGACCGGGAACCCCGCCATGGGGAAGACGGCCATGATGCCCCACATGCTGGGCCAGTAGTCACTCCCCGGCAGACTGAACAGACTGATGGCGGAGATCCCCATCATCCAGGCCTTGGGATTGAGGAACTGGAACCCCAGCCCCTCCAGCAGGGTCAGCGGGCGGGCACGGCTGGCCGGATCGCCGGGAGCCCCGGCCACGGCGATCCGCCAGGCCAGCCAGAGCAGATAGAGGCTGCCCAGCACCTGCAGGCTGAGCTTGAGCAGGGGCCAGCGCTCGAACAACGGATAGAAGCCCAGCGCCAGCACCAGTTGCAGCACGGGCTGGCCCACGGCCACCCCGATGAGGTGGGGCAGGGTGCGGCGCACCCCGAAGTTCGCGCCGGACGCGGTCAGCATGAGGTTGTTGGGGCCTGGTGTGCCGCAGGTGAGCAACGCAAAGCCAAACAGGGTGGCATACCATTCGATCGTCATCTTCTTGTACTCCTGAACCGCCACATTGTATCGATACAATGTGCCGTACTTGATTGTTATTCGGTCTGAATTCACGCTATATTGCCGATACACTTCGATCAATGGATTTATTGTCACCATGACAATCTGGACCCCGGACCTCACCCCCTTCGCTGGCCCCCTCTACCTCAAGCTGGTCAAGGCCATCGAGCAGGCCATTCAGGACGGCACCCTGCCGCCCGAGACCCGGCTGCCCACCCACAGGGCGCTGGCGGACAAGCTGGGGGTCACCGTCGGCACCGTCACCCGCGCCTATGGCGAGGCGGAGCGGCGCGGCCTGCTGGCCGCCCGGGTGGGGCACGGCACCTGGGTCAAGGGAGAGAGCGAGGATCCGGCCAACGCCTGGGTGATCCGCAAGGAGGAGGGGCACCGCATCGAGCTGTGGCAGAACCTGCCGGTGCAGCTGGATCGGGCCGCCATCATCCGCCCCATGCTGGCGGAGGTGGCGGACGGGGATCTCAACGCCCTGCTCGGCTACGACAAGGAGGCGGGCCAGCCCGCCCAGCGCCAGCTGTTCATCGACTGGCTGGCCGAGCAGGGGGTGGAGGGCCGCGAGGAGTACCTGCTGTTCAGTCACGGCGCCCAGCACGGCATCATGCTGGCCCTGCTGGCCACCGGCTGCGTGGGGGAGACCCTCTTCTGCGAGGGGCTCAGCTACCCCGGCATGCTGGGCAATGCGCGCCAGCTGAAGAACCAGGTGGTGGGGCTGGCGATGGACGAGGAGGGGCTGTTGCCCGAGGCGCTGGAGGCGGCCTGCCGCACCCGTCGCGCCAAGCTGCTCTACCTGACCCCCACCCTGCAGAACCCCACCACCGCCACCATGAGCCTGGCGCGGCGGGAGGCCATCGTCGCCATCGCCCGTCGCCACGACCTGCTCATCATCGAGGATGACGTCAACGGCCTGCTGCCCCAGCAGCCGGTGACGCCCCTGGTCAACCTGGCGCCGGAGCGGGTCATCTACCTCGGCAGCCTGGCCAAGATCGCCTGTGGCGGTCTGCGGGTCGGCTTCGTGCTGACCCCGCCCCACTTGCGCGGCGCCTTCGCCCAGGCGATGCGACTGTCGAGCTGGATGGTGAGCCCGCTCCTCATCGAGCTGGCCTGCAAGCTGGTGAGCCAGCGCCAGATCATGCCATTGGTCGAGCAGCAGCGGCAGATCCTGGCACGTCGCGGTGAGCTGCTACGCCACCTCTTGCCGGGAGCCCGCTGGCAGGCGGGCTCCATGCACGCCTGGCTGCCGCTGCCGGAGCCCTGGCGCAGCCAGGAGTTCGCCGAGGCCGCCAACACCCTTGACGTCGGGGTGGCGAGCGGAGAACACTTCGCCGCCGGCCAGTTCGCCGCCCCCCAGGGGGTGCGCCTGAGCCTGAGCCAGCCCGCCACCGACGCCCGCGTCGCGGAAGGGCTGGAGCGGCTCGCCAGCCTGCTGCGCGCCACGCCGCCCACCAATCCCCTACTATAGTCATCGACCCGGCCACAAGGAGTGAACATGTCTGTCATCCGCCCCGTCCTGCTGCTTGTCACCCTGTTGCTGGGAGGCTGCGCCTCCCCCGCCCATCAACAGCTGGGAGCAGCCCTGAGCGGACTGGAAGGGGAGCTGACGCGGCTGGAGGAGGAGCTGGCGGCCATGAACGGGTTGCACTACCAGAAGGCCATAGATGCGCCTGTGACCCTGCGCCGCCACCTCCAGGCCCCCGCCCCAACGGCGGAAGGGCTGGTGCCCGTGCAGAGCCGGCTGCAGGACGGCCCCCTGCTGCGCTACGACTACCGCCTGCCGGCCGGCATGGCCAGCCTGCCCCTCGACGAGCCCTGCCTGCGCTACGAGTTCGAGCTGCGCCACCTCGGTCGCCTCGGTCAGCTCGAACTCGCCTGGCAGGGAGAGGGCCAGCCGGGCAGCCGCCTCATCCAGCAGCGCGACTGCCCCTTCTCCGCCAGGGGCCCTGGCCTGCAATAACCCGCCAGAACAGAAGAGGGGTTGGCCCAGGCCAACCCCTCTTGTCTTTCTGAATAAGCAACACACCGCGCAAGGGACAAGGTCTCCGTTATGCGGCCCCGGATCACAGCAGACCGCGCACCAGGATCCCGGCGATCAGCAGCGGCGCCACCAGACGCCAGCACCAGAGCAGGGCCAGGCGCAGCCCCGGCGAGAGATCCGCCGGCACCATGCTGTCCCCGAGCCGCCAGCCCAGCAGCAGGGTCAGCACCAGACCGAACATCGGCATCATCAGGTTGGAGGTGAGGTAGTCCAGCAGATCGAACAGGGTCTTGCCGAACAGGGTGTACTCGGCCCAGGGGCCGAACGACAGACTCACCGGGATGCCACAGGCCATGATCAGCAGGGTCAGCACCCGGCAGGCACTGCGGCGCGACCAGCCCCACTCCTCGGTGGTGAAGCGCACCAGGTGCTCCAGCATGGAGATGGAGGAGGAAAGCGCCGCCACCAGCAGCAACAGGAAGAAGACCACCGCCAGCCCCTGCCCGAACGGCAGGTGGTTGAACACCGCCGGCATGGTCATGAAGGTGAGGCCGGGGCCGGCGGTCGGATCGATACCGGTGGAGGCGAGCACCGGGAAGATCATCAGCCCCGCCAATACAGAGATGAGGCTCGCCAGCGTCACCACCCAGACCCCGGAGCGCAGCACGCCCTCACTGTTTGGCAGGTAGGCGCCATAGGTGGTGTGTACCCCCAGGCCAATGGAGAGGGAGAAGAAGGCCAGCCCCAGGGCATCGAGCACCCCCTGGCCGGTGAGCTGGCTGAAGTCGGGCAGCAGGAACTGGCGCACCCCGGCCATGGCCCCCGGCATGGAGAGACCGGTCACCACCAGCAGCAGCATCATCACGAACAGGGCCGGCATCATCCAGCGCAGCGCCCGCTCCACCCCCTTCTGCAGGCCCCCCTGCACGAACCACCAGGTGAGCCCGGCGAAGATGAGGTGGGTGATGGCCGGCCAGAGGGGATCGCTCACGTAACCGGTAAAGAGCGCGGTGAGGGCGCTCGCCTCACCGAGGTTGAGCTCGCCACCGATGGCCAGGGCCGCGTACCCCACGGTCCAGCCCCCCACCACGCTGTAGAAGCTGTAGATGAAGAAGCCGCACAGGATCCCCATGTAGCCCATCCAGCGCCAGTTCGGCCCCACCAGCTTGTGGAAGGCGCCAAGCACCCCGCGCTGGCTGCGGCTGCCGAGCAGGGTCTCCCCCACCAGCACCGCCACCCCCAGGGTGAAGCTGAACAGCAGAAACACCAGCAGGAAGGCGCCGCCGCCGTTGGTGGCGGTCACATAGGGAAACTTCCAGATGGCGCCAAGACCGATCGCCGAGCCGGCGGCAGCCAGCACATGACCGAGACGGGAAGACCACTGAACCTGGCTCATACAACCTCCGGGCAAGACAACATCACATCGATACTCCATGGGTAGACGCGCTCTGCGTCACAACAAAAAAGGCCGCCTGGCGGCGACCTTTGCAATGGGCATTCAGACAAACGGCACGTGCAAGGTCACCTCTCTTGCGAGCGTAAAAATCGGCCAAAGAGGGCGATGAGGGGTGACATGATACGCGCCGCCTGCACGGGAAAAGGGGCCACAGCCTAAACCATGGCAAGAGAAGTTGACAGTTATTCGTCAACAAAGGCACTAAAAATGGAATATAAAAACATAAAACAAAGATATTCATGATGAATACTTTGAATATCTTCTATTTTACAGACTTTTATATAGTGTCAATCCCGCAGGAGACATGCCCGGTCTGGCGCAATCCCCCGGAGATGCCCTGATGGCGGGCCCCGGGCCCGCCACTTGCCCTGCCTTACACCAGCCCGCGCACCAGGATGCCACCGATGAGCAAGGGGGCCAGCCAGCGCCAGCAGCCCATCAGCAGAGTCCGCCAGTGCGGTGCCAGCCCGGCAGGCAGCGCCCGGCGACCGAGCTGCCAGCCCAGCAGCAGCGTCAGGGCCAGCCCGAACAGCGGCATCATCAGATTGGAGGTGATGAAATCCAGCAGCTCGAAGATGTTCTTGCCAAACAGGGTCAGGGTGGCCCAGGGACCGAACGACAGGCTGACCGGGATGCCGCCCGCCATCACCAGGGCGATGACGAAGGTGCATGCCGCACGGCGCGACCAGCCCAGGCTCTCGCACAGGAAGCACTGCAAATGCTCCAGCAGGGAGATGGAGGAGGAGAGCGCCGCCACTACCAGCAGGGAGAAGAACACCACCGCCAGCCCCTGGCCGAAGGGCAGTTGCTGGAACACCGCCGGCATGGTCATGAAGGTAAGGCCCGGACCCGAAGCGGGATCGATGCCGGTCGCCGCCAGTACCGGGAAGATCATCAGGCCCGCCAGCACGGCGATGACGCTCGCCAGCAGCACCACCCAGAGGCTGGAGCGGCCGACCCCCTCGCTGGAGGGCAGGTAGGCGCCGTAGGTGGTGTGGATGCCAAGGCCGATGGAAAGGGAGAAGAAGGCCAGCCCCATGGCGTCCAGCACACCTGACATGCCGAGCTTGCTGAAGTCGGGCATCAGGAAGTGGCGCACCCCGGCCATGGCGTTGGGCAGGGTGAGGCCGAACGCCACCAGCAGCAGGATCATGATGAAGAGGGCAGGCATCATCCAGCGCAGGGTGCGCTCCACCCCTTGCTGCACGCCGCCCCGCACGAACCACCAGGTCAATCCGGCGAACAGCAGATGGGTCAGCACCGGCCAGAGGGGATCACCGACGTAGTCATTGAAACGGGCGGTCAGTGCCGCGCCGTCGCCGTGCTGCAGCTCACCCGCCAGGGCCATGCCCGTGTATCCCAGGGTCCAGCCCCCCACCACGCTGTAGAAACAGAAGATGAGCAGGCTGCACAGCAAGCCCATGGCGCCGACCCAGCGCCAGCGCGTGCCCATCAGTTCGCCAAAGGCCCCCACCACCCCGCGCCGGGTCAGGCTGCCGATCAGGGTCTCCCCCATCAGCACCGCCACCCCCAGGGTGAAGCTGAACAGCAGAAAGACCAGCAGGAAGGCGCCGCCACCGTTGGCGGCCGTCACATAGGGGAACTTCCAGATGGCGCCGAGACCGACCGCGGAACCTGCGGCGGCCAGGATATAACCGAGCCGGGATGACCATTGGGACTGCTTCATAAGAACTCCACGCGAGGGGCCTGCCAGCGAGGCCCGAAATGGCGCTCAGAGTACGCCCGCGGGCACGCAATCACTCGGCGTATATCCGATATAAAACTCAGTTTTTAGCATCATTAACCAATAAAATTCGGATAACCCACCAATCATGCCACAAAATAAAAACCGGAGCGGGGATGCTCCGGTTTGTTGTCTGCCTGGGTCTGGCGGGATTAGATCACCCCCAGCTCCCGCAACCGCTCCATCAGGTAGCTGTGGGCGGTGTGGCGCTCCGAGAGCACCACGTCCGGACGGGGGTGCAGGAAGAGCGGCAAGGAGATGCGCGACTTGGCGGCACTGCCCCCGGTCGGGTTGATGACGCGGTGGGTGGTGGAGGGGTAGTAGCCGCGGGAGGCCTCCTGCAGCATGTCACCGATGTTGATGATGAGGGTGCCAAAATCGCAGGGCACATCCATCCACTCGCCATCGGACCCCTTCACCTGCAGGCCAGGTTCGTTGGCGGCGGGCAGTATGGTCAGCAGGTTGATGTCTTCGTGGGCGGCGGCGCGGATGGCACCCGGCTCCTCGGTACCGTCGAACGGCGGGTAGTGCAGCACCCGCAGCAGGGTCTTCTGACTCTCTTCAATCATGGAAGAGAGCGGGCAGCTGTAGTGGGCGGCGATGTCGCCCGGGGTGTACTGCTCCACCCAGCCCAGCAGCTCGGCGGCCAGACCGTTGGCGAGGCGGTAGTACTCCATCGCCTGCGCCTTCAGCTCTTCCGGCATCTGGCCCCAGGGGTAGATGTGGAAGTACTCCTTGATGTCCTTCTGGCTGTGCCCCTTGGCCACCTCGGACACCGAGGGCGGGAAGTAGCCGTCCTGGGTCTCGCGGTTGAACAGGAAATCCTGCTTCTGCTCGCTCATGAAGAAGCGATACCAGTTGTCATAGATGGACTGCACGAGTTCTTTCGGGATGGGGTGATTGGTCAGCACCCCGAACCCCGTGGTCCGCAGGGATTCGGTGAAACGCTCGGCCGCGTCGGGGGAGCGATAATCGACGGTCAGGACTTTCATTGTTTTTTTGTTACATGCCAGTTAAAAGTAGGCGCAGTTTACCCTGCCTCCCCCGGCAAGAAAAGGTTGCCGACAGTCCATTCGCAACGGTTTGAAAATACTGACAAAAACATCATGACACCGCCTGGCAGCCCGGCCCTTGTCCCGGGCAGGCCTCCTCTTCTAGAATGCCTCTCCACCCTTACTCTCGGAGCCCCTTCATGTCCCCCAAGATCCTGCTGTTGACCCTCCCCTTGCTGCTCGCCGGGTGCAGCTCCCTGTCGGAGGAGGAGTGCCGTGCCATGAGCTGGTACAACCAGGGCTATCAGGACGGGGAGCAGGGCAAGACCCGGGCCGCCACCGGCGACTACAAGAAAACCTGCGGGGAGTACGGCCTCAGGGTGGACGAGGCCGAGTGGCAGCGCGGCTACGCCAAGGGGCTGGAGCTCTACTGCATCCCCGAGCTCGCCTACACCAAGGGGCGGGGGGGAAGCGAATACCTGGGGGTCTGCCCCAATGACACCAGCTTCCTCACCCAGTTCGAGCGCGGTCGCAAGGAGTACCTGCTGGAGCAGCGTCTCTCCGAACTGCAACAGGAGCTGGAGCGCACCGAGCGAAGCATCTACCAGTTCGATCAACAGATCCGCAGCGAGAGCGACAGCAAGCAGCGCGACTACTACCGTGCCCAGCGCGAGCGCGCCATTCGCCATTACGAGGGAGTGCGCCGTGAGTACAACCGCATCCGCTTCCCGGATCGGGTGATCCAGTTCTCCTTCGGGAGCTGACAAACAGAAAGGGGCCGACATGGCCCCTTTCTGTTTCTGCCGCAATCTGTTTCTTCCCCCTCAGGCGGGCAGGACCCAGCGCTGCAGCGCCAGCGCGATGCCATCCTCGTTGTGGTCGGCGGTGACCCGGTCAGCATGGGCCTGGATCTGGGGGGCCGCGTTGCCCATGGCCACCGCCAGCCCCACCTGTTCGAACATGCTGATGTCGTTGTTGTTGTCACCAAACGCCACCAGGTTCTCCATCGCAATCCCTTCGCTCGCCGCCCACTGGGCCAGCCGGTTGCCCTTGCTGCAGCCGGGTTGCACCAGCTCCACCGCATAGGGGGCAGCCCAGTCCTGGGTGAAGGGCAACCCCTGCACCACCTCCCCCACGAAACGATGCAGCCGGCCGGGATCCTGGTGAAACAGCTCCAGCTTCCAGATGGGGTGTTGCAGCCAGGCGTCGAGATCCTGGGCCGGCAACAGGGAGACCTTGAGGTGATCCGGCTGGTTCGCGGACCAGCGCCGCATCCGGCCCACGTGCTCCTCGCAGCCGAGGTAGCCGATGCCGTCCCCCAGATGGAAGAGCGCCCCCATCTCCTGGGACTGCACCTCGGCCAGCAGGGCGGTGAGCGGCGCCACCGCCAGGGGATCCCCGGCAAGGATCCTCTCCTGCGCCGGATCATAGAGATAGGCGCCGTTGCTGCAGATGATGGGGGTGTCGAGGGCCAGTTCGTGGTGGAAGGGGCGCGCCGTCATGAAGTGACGGCCGGTCACCAGCAGTACCTTGATGCCGTGAGCCCGGGCCTGGGCCAGGGCGGCCCGGGTAGCAGACGAGATCTTGTGATCCCGGGTCAGCAGAGTGCCATCCATATCCAGAGCAATGGCCTGATATTGACTCATATCACCTCCGAGAGTGTCGAAACGGCTGGGGTACCATACAGTCCCGCTTCCTGTGCAATGGCCTGATAACGGCTCATATCACCTCCAAGAGTGTCGAAACGGCTGGGGTACCATACTGTCCCGCTTCCAGTGCAATGGCCTGAAAACGACTCATATCACCTCCAAAGAGTGGGCATCGCGGGGCGCATGATGGAGAAAGCGGTCGCCGGGCGACGGGGTAAATCGGAGCAAGGAGTCATACCGTCCCAGACTCGGCGCCGCGATGCAAGCCCGGGCTGCCGCCCCGGCACCAATCTGTGATCCCGCTGCGTCGGGATCAGCCCGCCTCCGCGCACCCGGTGACGGCCTCTCTCCTGTCCGCCCGCCGGCGCAGCCCGTAGAAGCCGAGGGCACAGAGCACACCGCAGAGCGTCGCCAGGTAGAAGGGCCACTCGGTGCCCGCCAGCAACACCAGGCTGCCCAGCACCACCGCCAGGATCTCGCTGCCCACCGCCAGGCCGCGATAGATCCCCATCGCCTGCCCCTGCTGGCTGGCATCACTGCGGTTGGAGACGGCCACCGAGGTGGCGAGCTCCCCCAGGCTCATGCCGATGCCGGCCGGGATGAAGGTGAGCGCCAGCCCCCACCACTGGGTCGGCAGGATGAACATCAGCATGCCCGCCGCCATCACCAGGTGGCCGACGATGCCAAGGGAGCTGCCGCGCCAGTGGCGTGCCAGCTGCTCCCCGATCCAGGAACCCAGCATCATGGGCACGCTCACCAGCACGGCGGCCTGGGCCAGCTGCACCGGATCCCAGGCGAGCCGCTCCACCAGCCAGACGTTGAAATAGGTGAAGTAGAGCTGCACCGCCCCGTAGCTTGCCAGGGTCAGCGCGAAGTAGGGCAGGAGGCGAGGTTGCAGCAGCAGCTGGCGGGTCGTGAGGGGAATGTCGTCCTGCGCAGCCGCCACCGGTGGCCGATTTGGCAGCAGCCAGAGCACCAGCAGCAGGTTGATCACCGTCATCCCCACCGCCAGCCAGGCCGCCAGGCTGTAATCCCCCGACACCACGGCCGCATAGCCCCCTATCATGGGGCCCAGCACCCAGCCCAGATTCATGCCGATGTTGATGCGGGCGAAGTTGCGCGCCTTGGTTTTCGCCGTGCTCATATCTGCCGCCATGGCCTGCACGATGGCGATGTCGCCGTTGAAGAAACCTTCCACCACCCGGCTCAGCAGCAACAGCGGCAGGGAGCGCCAGGCGATCCCCAACGCCATCAGCACATATCCCGCCAGCACGCCCACCAGGCAGAGGGTCAGCACCGGCTTGCGGCCATGCCGATCCGACAGCTTGCCGAGCCAGGGGGCCCCCAGCAGTTGAAACAGCGGGTACAGCCCCATGATGACACCGAGCCACACCTTGCGGCTCCAGTCCGACGCTTCCGGCGTCAGCATGCCCTGGGCCGGATCCAGCATCAGCGGTGCCAGCACGGGGGACGGCAGGCTGAATCCCGCCACCGCCAGCGTCACCGTCATGACCAGCACCCAGAGGGTCGCCTGTCCCTTGATCCCTTCCATGTCAGCCTCATTAAATAAAGTTATTTGTTTATTTATATTGTAAGGACTCGGGTATTAAGTAAAGCATATTGTTGATTTAAATGGATCCCCTGCCCATAATGACCCTAGCCGGGCCTCTCAGACCCGATCTCCACAACCAGAGTCATCCCATGAACGCCAGCACCGACAAGATCCTCCACCTCCTGAAGACCCGGGGCCCCCAGAGCGCCGCCGCGCTCGGGGAGCAGCTGCAGATGACCTCCATGGGGGCGCGCCAGCATCTGATGACCCTGGAGTCCGAAGGCTGGGTGAGTTTCAGCGACGAGGCCCGCGGCCGTGGCCGTCCGGTACGCCTGTGGCAGCTCACAGAGCAGGCCTGGCAACGCTTCCCCGACACTCACGGCGAGCTGACTCTGCAGCTGATCGACGACGTCAGGCAGTTGTTTGGTGAGGAGGGCATGGAGCAGCTCATAGCCCGGCGGGAGCAGCAGATGCTGCACCGCTATCAGGCCAGGTTGACCCAGCCGGCACTGGCGGATCGGCTCGCGGAGCTCAAGGTGATGCGCAGCCTGGAGGGCTATATGGCAGACATGTCACAGGAGGAGGACGGCAGCTGGCTGTGGTGGGAGAGCCACTGCCCCATCTGCAGCGCGGCCAGGGCCTGCCGGGGCTTCTGTCGCAGCGAGCTGGCGATGTTCCGCGCGCTGCTGGCGCCGGCCGAGGTGGAGCGGGAGCAGTATCTGCTGGACGGGGACAGGCGCTGCCTCTATCGCATCCGGCCGCCGCAGCCCTGAGTGGGCGGGCAGCAAAAACAACAAAGCAGGCGCCGGGATGCCTGCTTTGTTGCCTTCGGGGAGAGGGTGCTCTCGTTCCAGCCCGTCGCTTCCCGGTTGGGTCGAACGGCTGATGGGGTTGGTGACCCGGTAAGGTCCTTCACCACAGGCGCCTGGTTGGGCATCTGTCTTGCCACCGGAAGATGACACCATAGTACCCCCGGCCATGCGGTGAGTGGTTGTGAAGTAGCAGGTATTTTCAGTTGTTTTTGCAATAGTTCACCCTTAATCTAGGAAAAGTGGATTAGTAATTGCAACGAGGAACGGAGAATGCTGAAACTTGATCGTATAGACAGGCATATTCTGGAGTTGATGCAGGAGAATGGCCGCATCAGCAACCTGGAGCTGGCCGAGCTGGTCGGCCTCTCCCCCTCCCCCTGCTCGCGCCGGGTCAAGGCGCTGGAGGATGCCGGTCTCATCGACACCCATGTGACCCTGCTCAACGCCCGCCAGCTGGGGCTCACCCTCACTGCCTACATTCATATCTCCATGGACAGGCACACACCGGAGCGCTTCGAGAACTTCGATCGGGCCGTCAAGGATCTGCCCGAGGTGCTGGAGTGCGACCTCATCACCGGCAACGACGCCGACTACCAGCTCAAGGTGGTGGTGCGGGATATGGAACACTACCAGCACTTCCTGCTGGACAAGCTGACCCACATCTCCGGGGTGACCGGGGTGCGCTCGAGCTTCGTGCTGCGCCGCATCAAGCACAAGACGGCCCTGCCCCTCAATCACCTGGGCTGACGCCCGCCCCCGGGCTGACAGGTACAAAAAGCAAGAGGAGGCCATGGCCTCCTCTTTGTCGTCTCTGGCGCCGAGAGCCCGCTGTCAGGCCTCGACCGGGCTGACGTCCTGCACCTGCAGCAACCAGCCATTCTGCTCCTGCAGGGGTTCGCCACTCAAGCGCAGACGCTCGCCGGTGGAGACCCACTGCCCTTTGGGCAGGGCGATCTCCAGGCTCTCGCTGCCGTTGTCGAACACCCAGCGATCCGCCCCCAGGGACGCGATCAAATATCCTTCCATCTCCACTCTGGACTCGGCTTGCCAGGACGGGACCACGGTCTCGCGACTCTCGATGAAATCCCCCTGCACGCCAAAACTGGCCAGTCCCCACAGAATGGAGAGCCCGACGATGGATGACTGCATCTCTCTCTCCTTTTCGTTTGGCACTTGAGGGCCAGTATGGGAAGAGAACAATGAGCGCACCATGAACAAGGCGCCAAAGTGCTGGCGAGATCGCGAAAAAAAACCGACCCCAGGGTCGGCTTTGTCATTTTATGGCGTCTTGATCACACTATTTGGCCGCTTCTTCTGCCATCCGCACGGCCCTTGGTTTATTCATCCACATGGCCACGCCGCGATGCGCCGCACAAATCCCCTCGTCGCTGATGGCCCTGACGCGAACGCCATCCTTGCAAACGGCCTGCCAGGCATCGGCATCGTCGATGCGCAGTTCGGAGGGGCCCTTGCCGGAGCCGGCACAGGCGCCCAGCAGGAGTGCAAACAAGGGGATCATGATCTTCATCGGATGACTCCAGACAGGAAAAGGGATCAGCGCCCCAGCTGAGCCGATACACGATCGCAGAGCTGCTTGAGCTGGGCCAGCTCAGCATCGGCCAGATCCACCTGGTTGCGCAAGCTGTCCCCCAGGCAGCAGGCCCTGACCTCCTGTTGCAGCTGGCGCCCCGCCTCGGTCAGGCGGATGCATTTTTGCCGCTCGTCCTCGCGGGAGACGGTGCGGGTCAGCCACCCCTTGGTTTCCAGACGTTTGACGATGGGGGTCAGGGTACCCGCATCCAGCCCGGTCTCCTGGCCAATCTCCTTGAGGCTCACGTCGTCCCGGGCCCAGAGCGCGAGCATCACCAGGTACTGGGTATAGGTCAGGTCCAGCTTGTCCAGCAGTGGCCGATAGGCCCGCATCACCGCATTGGAGGCGCTGTAGAGGGCAAAACAGACCTGCTTTTTCAATTCACTCATGGGGCACCCCGCTGACGACTGGGGGCAGTATACCCCATGAGTAGTGAGGGCTGAATAATTTGCACGCAAGACAGTTGGCCCACCTGCCCCCATCCGGCTGGGTGGTGGACAATCGAGATCCCCGGGGCCATTGCTTGCGAAACGCCCTTATCCGTCCTAAGGTGGGCCCGTTTTTGGGTGGAGCCATCGTGCAGCGCCAGGATCCCCCTCGTCGTACAGCCACAGCCAGGAGCGTCCCCATGTCTACTCCCTATCCCCGCGTCGGGGTCGGCGTCATCCTCACCAACCGCCAGGGCCAGGTGCTGCTCGGCAAGCGCAAGGGAAGCCATGCCCCCTACTGGTCCATCGCCGGCGGCCATCTGGAGCTGGGGGAGACCTTCGAGTCGGCGGCCATCCGGGAAGTGGCCGAGGAGACGGGCTTCGTCATCCACCATCCCCGCGTCATCGCCGTCACCAACAACCTGGAAACCTGGCGCGAGAGCGGCCTGCACTACGTCTCTGTCACCCTGCTGGCCGAGGTGGAAGGGGAGCCGCAACTGCTGGAGCCGGAGAAGTGCGAGGGCTGGGTCTGGTGCGACCCCGAGGTCCTGCCCGAACCTCATTTCGATGCCAGTCGCCAGTCCATCGCCTGCTGGCTGGCTGACCGCTGTTATCTGCCAACACCGAGCCAGCCCACCCCATAAGCCATCGCCCGCTGGCTGGCGAACCGCGACTACCTGCCAACGCCGAGCCAGCCCACCCCACAAGTCATCGTTCGCGGGGCGACACACTGTGCAAACGGGATAGCCCGAATAGTCATAACAGGTTCATCCCTTTGTCATATCATCCCGGCAGAGCCTTTGATAACGAGACAGGAGTGGTGGCGTGGGGCAGGTGTTTATTCAGTTTCTGTGGCTGGGGTGTGTCAGCTTTGGCGGGCCCGCAGCCCATATCGGCTATTTTCAGCGCACCTTCGTCGAGCGCCTGCGCTGGCTGACCCAGGCCGAGTTCGCCCAGTTGCTGGCCCTGTGCCAGCTGTTGCCCGGCCCCGCCTCCAGCCAGCTTGGCTTCGCCATCGGCCGCCACCGCGCCGGGTTCGGCGGCGCCCTGGCCGCCTTCGTCGGCTTCACCCTCCCCTCCTTCCTGCTGCTGCTGGCCGCCGCCATCGGCGTGGGCTATCTGGGCGCCAATGTCTGGCTGGATGCCGCCCTGCACGGCCTCAAGCTGCTGGCGCTCATCGTGGTGGCCGATGCCGTGCTCACCATGAGCCGCCAGTTCTGCAAGACGGGGCTGCAACAGGGGATCATGGTGGTCACCGCCGCCGCCCTCTGGTGGCAACCCGGCCTCCTGACCCAGCTCGTCATGCTGGCGGGGGCGGCCCTCATCTGCGCCCGGCAGGAAGGGCGCGGGGCCGCAGCACAGGCCGGCGCGCGGCGCCAACCCCACTGGCCCACCCTGCTGCTGTTCGCCCTGCTGTTCCTCGGCCTGCCGCTGCTGGGTGGCTCCCTTGGCCAGCTGGCCGCCGACTTCTATCAGGCGGGCAGCCTGGTGTTTGGCGGTGGCCACGTGGTACTGCCCCTGCTGCAGGAGAGCGTGGGGCACGCCCTCAACCAGCAGCAGTTTCTGACCGGTTACGGTCTGGCCCAGCTGGTGCCGGGCCCCATGTTCACCCTGGCCACCTACCTCGGCGCCCAGTTGCTGCCCACCACGCCCCTGGCCGGGGCCCTGCTCGCCACCCTGGCGCTCTTCCTGCCGGGGTTCCTGCTGCTGTGGGCCCTCGGGCCCTGCTGGCAGAGCTGGCTGGCCAGCCCCAGGCTGACGGGGGCGGTGACCGGGATCAATGCCGCCGTGGTGGGGCTGCTGCTGGCCGCCCTCTATCAGCCGGTGTGGCTGAGCGCAGTGCTGGCTCCCACGGACTTGGCGCTGGCCGCCCTCGGCTTCTACCTGCTGCGCGTGCAGAAACTGCCCATCCTGATCCTCGCCGGCCTGTTGGCGGGGGCCGCCCTGCTGCAGGTCTGAATACGGCCACAACGAAAACGGCGCCCCTGCTGGCAGGGGCGCCGTTGTTGTCTCTATGCCGGGCAAAACCTCAGGCGTCGGGATCGAAGTCCAGACTCAGGCTGTTCACGCAGTAGCGCTGGCCGGTCTCGGTCGGCCCGTCAGGGAAGACGTGGCCGAGGTGGGAACCGCACTGGCTGCAGGTGATCTCCACCCGCTTCATGCCGTGACTGTTGTCTTCGGTGTAGGTCACCGTCCCCTCGATGGCCCGGTCGAACGAAGGCCAGCCGCAGCCGGAGTCGAACTTGGCATCCGAGTGAAACAGCACGCTCTTGCAGCAGACGCACAGGTAGTCGCCACTCTTGCGGTTGTGCAGCAGGGCACCACTGTAGGGACGCTCCGTGCCTTTCTCCCAGCAGACGTGATACTGCTCGGCGCTCAGCTTGTCGCGCCACTGTTCGGGGTTGTTACTGCTCATGCCGACTCCTCACCACTGATAACGGTGGCCAGCATACCCACTCCGGCCGCTTCCCTCTACCCCGCCAGCGGGAACTGTGATCCCGTTGGCAACACGGCGGCAACATCCGCCGTGGTGGTCGCCTCTTCCTTGGCCAGGGCGACCGCCGGCAGGGCGATCCGCTTGAGCAGCTTGAGGGAGTGGGCGCGCCCCACCGCCACCTGCCGCTTGATGTCGTCAGGCAGGAAGGGCAGACCGTCGTTGGTAGCGGTGTCGATGGTCTGGATCCACTCCATGCCCTCCCCCGGAGGCGGCAGGCGGAACTGGATGTCGTAATCGCTGGCGTTGAACAGTACGCACCAGCGTTCACCGGCACAGCCGATCATGCCGATGTCCATGGCAAAGGCCTGCCCCATGGGGGCGTGCCAGTCCTGATCCGTGAGCTGGTGACCGTCCGGGTGGTACCAGTTGACCCGGTGGCAGCTACTGGGGGCACCGTTCCAGCTGTCATCGCTCAGCTGCAGGTTGGAGAAAACCCCCGATTCCGCCCGTAGCGCCATCATCTGCTGGGTGAAAACGAGCAGCCGCTCGTCCTCCGGGCGCAATTGCCAGTTGACCCAGCTTATCTGGTTGTCCTGGCAGTAGGCGTTGTTGTTGCCGAGCTGGCTGCGGCCCATCTCGTCCCCCGCGAGGAAGTGGGGCGTCCCCTGGGAGAGCAGCAGGGTGGCGATCAGGTTGCGCTTCTGCTGCTGGCGCAGGTTGTTGATGCGCGGATCCAGGGTCGGCCCCTCCACCCCGTGGTTGCTGGAGAGGTTGTTGCCGTGGCCGTCTCTGTTGTCCTCGCCGTTGGCCTGGTTGTGGCGCTGGTTGTAGGAGACCAGATCCTCCAGGGTGAAGCCGTCGTGGTAGCAGAGGTAGTTGACGCTGGTGTGCGGAGCGCGCCAGTTCTTCGGGAAGAGATCCCGCGATCCGACCAGCCGGGTGGCGAAGTCCCCCATCTTGCCCGCATCCCCGCGCCAGAAGGCGCGCACCGTGTCCCGGTAGCGGTCATTGATCTCCAGCCACTGGCTCGGGAACTGGCCGAGACGATAGCCGAAGGGGCCTATGTCCCAGGGCTCGGCGATGAGCTTGACCCGCGCCAGCACGGGATCCGCCAGCATGGCCTTGAAGAAGGCGCTCATGGGGTCGAACTCCCCCGCTTCGCGCGCCAGAGTCACCGCCAGATCGAAGCGGAAGCCATCCACCTGCATCTCGGTGACCCAGTAGCGCAACGCATCGAGCACCAGCCTCAGGGTGTTGGGGTGATCCAGGTTGACGCTGTTGCCGCAGCCGGTGACGTTGGCGTGGCGGTGGTAGTCCGGGCCGTGGGCCCCCGCCTCGAAGGCATAGTAGCCCGCGTTGTCAAAGCCCTTGAAGGAGAGCATGGGGCCATCGAAACCGGATTCCGCGGTGTGGTTGTAGACCACGTCCAGGATCACCTCGAGCCCGGCCCGGTGCAGCTCGCGCACCATGGTCTTGAACTCGGTCACCGCCTCCTCGGCCCCGTAGCGCGGCTCGGGGGCGAAGAAGGCGACGGGGTTGTAACCCCAGTAATTGGTGAGGCCGAGCTGCTCGAGCCTGGGCTCGGACATGAAGGCCGCCACCGGCATCAGCTGCACCGAAGTGACCCCCAGCGCCTGCAGGTGCTCGATCATCAGCGGATGGCTGATCCCCAGGTAGGTGCCCTGCAGCGCCTTGGGGATCCCGGGGTGCTGGCGGGTGAAGCCCTTGACGTGGGCCTCATAGAGCACGACCCGCTCGGGCGGAATGCCGGGTTTGCCGACGCCCTGCCAGTCGAAGGCATCGTCCACCACCACGGATTTGGCCACCATGGCCGCACTGTCCCCCTGATAGAGGGCGTCGTCCCAGCGGGTGGGGCGGCTGAGGGCCCGGGCATAGGGGTCTATCAGCAGCTTGTCCGGGTCGAACAGCAAGCCGTCCTGGGGCTTGCCGTGGACCCGATAGCCGTAGCGCTGACCGGCCTTGACGCCGCGCACATAGCCGAACCAGTACTGGCCGCGCCGACCGGGCAAGGCCAGCCGGACCAGCTCGCGCTCCTGCTCGTCGAACAGGCAGAGCTCCACCTTGTCCGATTGGGGAGCCCAGACACAGAAATGGCAGCCCGTCTCGTCGAGACGGGCGCCCAGCGGGTGATCCACCCCGTTTTCCATTGTGAACATCAAGACTCCTGTTTGATGAACAAGGTCGCGAGCGGCGGCAAGTCCAGCACTATACTGTGCGCCATGCCCTGCCAGGGCGTCGGCTCGGCGACGAAAACCAGACCCACATCGTAATTGCTGCCCCAGTAATGCTCGCTGTCGGTGTTGAGCACCACCCGGTAGTGACCGGCCGCCGGCACCCCCAGGCGATAGGCGATGCGCGGCACCGGGGTGAAGTTGCAGGCCACCACCAGGGGGTTGGCCCCCAGCTTGTCGGCGCGCAGCCAGGCGAAGATGCTGTTGTCGGCGTCGTTGTGATCCAGCCAGCGGAAACCGGCCTGCTCATAATCGGCCTCGTACAAGGCAGCTTCATGACGGTAGAGGTGGTTGAGATCCCGGATCAGCCGCTGCTGACCGCCGTGCCTGGGATACTGCAGCAGGTGCCAGGGCAGCTGGGCATCGTGGTTCCACTCGTTGCTCTGGGCAATCTCGGTCCCCATGAAGTTCAGCTTTTTGCCGGGGTGGGCATACATGAACCCCATGTAGGCGCGCAGGTTCGCCGCCTGCTGCCACTCGTCGCCGGGCATCTTGTAGAGCAGGGAGTGCTTGCCGTGGACCACCTCGTCGTGGGAGAGGGACAGGATGAAGTTCTCGTCATAGTGGTACACCATGGAGAACGTCATGTCGTTGTGGTGGTAGCGACGGTGGATGGGCTCTTTCTGCATGTAGCTGAGGGTGTCGTGCATCCAGCCCATATTCCACTTGAACCCGAACCCCAGGCCCCCCAGGAAGGTGGGACGGGAGACACCGGCAAAGGCGGTGGACTCCTCGGCGATGGTCATGGCGTGGGGATACTTGCCGTACACCTCCTCGTTGGTCCACTTCAAGAGGCTTATCGCCTCGTAGTTGTGGTTGCCACCATCGACGTTGGGTACCCACTCGCCGGCGTTGCGCGAATAGTCCAGATAGAGCATGGAGGCCACCGCATCCACTCGCAGGCCGTCCACATGGAACTTGTCGAGCCAGAACAGGGCGCTGGCCACCAGGAACTGGCGTACCGTGTCGCGACCGAAGTCATAGATGTAGGAGTTCCAGTCCGGGTGCCAGCCACGGCGCGGATCCTCGTATTCATACAGCGGCGTGCCGTCGAAGCGGGCAAGGCCGTGGGCATCGGACGGGAAGTGGGCCGGCACCCAGTCCAGAATCACGCCGATCCCCGCCTGGTGGCACTGATCCACGAAATATTTGAAATCATCAGCCGTGCCGTAGCGGCTGGTGGGGGAGAACATGCCCACCGGCTGGTAGCCCCAGGAGCCGGTGAAGGGGTGCTCGGAGACCGGCAACAGTTCGATGTGGGTGTACTCCATCTCCTTGACGTAGTTCACCAGATCCACCGCCAGCTCGCGCCAGTTCAGGCTGTCGCCGTTGGGGTGGCGCTTCCAGGAGCCGACGTGCAGCTCGTAGATGGAGAGCGGCTGCTCGCGCTTGTCATTGCGCTGGCTCTCGCGCCACTCGGCATCCTGCCACTGATATTGATCGTGGTCGTACACCACGGAGGCGAACGAGGGGTACTGTTCACTGTAAAAGCCCACCGGGTCGCTCTTGTGGGGCAGCCGGTTGCCCATGGGGTCTTTGAGTTCGAACTTGTAGCGATCCCCCGCCTTCAGGCCCGGCACGAACAGCACCCAGTGGCCGCACTGGCTGCGCTGCATGGGGTGGCGACGGCCGTCCCAGAAGTTGAAGTCGCCGATGAGGCTCACCGCAGCGGCGCTCGGCGCATAGACGGCGAAGCGCACCCCTTCTACCTGCTGGCCGAGGTGTTCAACGGTGCGCAACTGGGCACCGAGGGTGTGGTAGAGGTTTTCCGGTTGCCAGGTCAGCTCTGCCAGTCCTTCCCAGGCGGCAGCCTGGAACTGGTAGGGATCGATGATGTCGACACTGGCGTCGGCGTAGCGGGCGATGAGCTGGTAGGGGAAGGGATTCTTGCGGCGGGTGAAAACAGTTTCAAAGAGGCCCGCTTCATCAGCGGCGGTCAGGGTGGCAACTATCTTGCCGGACTTGAGGTCTCTGACCCGGACCTCGAGCGCATCGGGCAACCAGGCGGTGAGTTTCAGGCCTGGCCCATCCGAATTGGCCAACAGGCCTAGATGGGAAAAGGGATCGGCACAGCGGGCGGCAACCAAACGTTCAACGGGCATCGACATTTCCTTTGATGGCTGAACATCCGCTTCGGCCTGGGCCGAAGCGGATGAAAGTGAGTCACATGTTGGCGATTAAGGCTCAACGGCTGGCCTCGTCACGGGCCCGGCTCATCTTGCCCGCCAGATTCTTGAGCGCCTCATCGGCAAAAATATCCTCCAGATCCCGGGAGAGCTTGCGACGCCAGTTGGGGTATTCATAACTGGTGCCCGGCACGTTCACCGGCTTGTCCATCTCCAGCCAGTCTTCCAGCTGGGTGCTGAACAGGGCACAGCTGCCACGGGACATGTGCAGTTGCAGACCGTGGTTGAGTTCGGTGTTCATGCCGACCCAGTTCACGTCGTGGCTGATATTGTCAGAGATGACCCCATGACCGTGCAGGCTGTCAAGGATCCGCTGCTTGGCCTGGTGGCGATCAGCATACAGAGTCTTGAGCACCTCTTCATCGGGGTAGAGCCCCAGTTCGCGCCCCAGCGCCAGATCGTCACAATGCCAGAAGCCCTTGAGGGTCGGCATGTCGTGGGTGGTCAGGGCGGACATCGCCTGCTCGGCGTAATGGGCAGGCGAGATGAAACCGCCATCGTCCTTGGAGCGTTCGAAGAAGAACACCTTGTAGGAGTGGACACCGTTCTCCTTGAGGGTCACATCGATCCCTTCCGGTACGGTGCCGAGATCCTCGCCGATCAGCAGGCACTGGTTGCGGTGGGATTCGAGGGCCAGGATCCCCAGCAGGTCGTTGACCGGATAATAGATGTAGGCCCCCTTGGCGGCGGACGCTCCGGGCGGCACCCACCACAGACGCAGCAAGGCCATCACGTGGTCGATACGCAGCGCACCGCAGGAACGCATGTTGGCGCGGAACAGATCCACCATGGGCTGGTAGGCAGCCTCGAACAGCTGGTTCGGGTTCATGGGGGGCAGGCCCCAGTTCTGACCCAACGGGCCGAGAATATCGGGCGGCGCACCGACCGATGCTTTCGGGCAGTAGAGATCCCGGTTCGCCCAGATCTCGGTGGAACCTTCGGAGACGCCCACCGCCAGATCCCGGTAGATCCCCATCACCATGCCGGCGGCCTTGGCGCGGGCATCGGCCCGGGCCAGCTGTTCGTCGGCCAGGAACTGCAGGTAGAGGTAGAACGCCACGTCCTGACTGTGCTCGGCCATCCAGGCGGCAACGGCCGGGTTGTGGTAGTCACGGAACGGCTCAGGCCACACCGGCCAGCCCCAGGCATTGTCGCCCAGGCCATAGAAATGGGCCTGCAGGGCGTCGAAGGCGGCCTGCTGCTGCAGGCTGTCGCCACCGGCGGCCACGAAGGCATCGAACGCCGCCTGACGCTCGGCGCTGAAGCTTGCCTCGTCAAACACCTGGCGCAGCATGCCGATCTTGGTCTGGATGACGCCGGTGTAGTCCACGTTGTCCTTCACCCGCAGGGAGGTGAGGTGCTGCTGGAAGGCTGGGCTCGCCACCTCCGCTTTCAGGCGCGCGTTGCCCAGGAATTCGGGCACCGCTTCCACATCGATATAGGCGACGTTGAGCCAGCGACGGGACGAGGGGCTGTAGGGGCTGGCACTCTCCGGGTTGGCCGGATAGAGGGCATGAATGGGGTTGAGACCGACGAAGTGGGCACCCCAGGCGGCGGCTTTCTCCACCAACTGGCCGAGATCGCTGAAATCGCCGATGCCCCAGTTGTGGCGGCTGCGCAGGCAGTAGAGCTGCACACTCGGACCCCACACCTTGCGGCCATTGGCGATGGGCGCCTGCTTGTAGCAGGACTTGGGGGCGACGATGAGACGCATGGAGGCCAGCGGTTCGTCATTGCCCTCTTCCAGCAGCTGCAACTGGTGATATCCCAGCGCAGGCTGCACATCCAAGGCAACCCGGTAGGCCTGGCACTCCATTTCTTCGAACTCGGCGACACCGACCAGCTCCCCTTCGATGGGAGTCAGCTGGCCGGACAGCCGGGAGCCTTGCTCCAGCGCGATCTGCCAGTGGAGGGCGTCGTTGACGAATTCGATGGGCAGACGGACTTCAAGGCTGATGGGTTCGCCACTGCGCACCACCATCACGGGATCCAGTGGCCGCAGCCAGTGCTGGCGATGCTCCTGCTCCAGCTGCTCGGTCAGGGCGGCCTCGTCATCGACGCGGTAACCCATGGCGCCCAGCATGGCGGCCTTGCTCTCTTCGGATACCAGGGCCGGCTGGCCCCAGGCATCGACATATTCACTGGCAATGCCTTTGGCGGCAGCCAGCTGTTCAATCAGGGTGGTCATAGTTTGAGAATTCCCGCTGTGGATTCTGTCTACGCTATTTTGTGATTAATTTTTATGGTTGGTACTTGAACAGTGGCTCTTTGGCCATGCTAAACCGGGCACATTTTTACATATCTCCCCGGCTGGATGTGTGACCGGACAGGCACTATTGTTGTTCTCTGCGCCCCACTTTGCTGATGATGCATTCAACAAAAGCTGGTAGCCAGTTACATAAACCGAAAATAAATTTCACAGTTTTTCATGATATAGCGCAATTTCGCGCAGAATGTTGGTTGACTCACAGGTGAGTTCTAGTAAATTTACAAACGGAATTTTCTTTGACTACTGAACAGTTAGGTAACCAATTATGACTATCAAAGTAGGTATTAACGGTTTTGGCCGTATCGGTCGTTTCGTATTCCGTCTGGCCGCTGAGCGTTCTGACATCGAAGTGGTTGGTATCAACGACCTGATCGACGTTGACTACATGGCTTACATGCTGAAATACGACTCCACTCACGGTCGCTTCAAGGGCACTGTTGAAGTCAAAGACGGCAACCTGATCGTTAACGGCAAAACTGTACGTGTTACCGCTGAGCGTGACCCGGCCAACCTGAAATGGGGCGAGATCGGTGTTGACGTTGTTGCCGAAGCTACCGGCCTGTTCCTGACCGACGAGACCGCTCGCAAGCACATCGCTGCCGGCGCCAAGAAAGTCGTTCTGACTGGCCCGTCCAAAGACGCCACCCCGATGTTCGTCATGGGTGTTAACCAGGATTCCTACGCTGGCCAGGACATCGTTTCCAACGCTTCCTGCACCACCAACTGCCTGGCCCCGATCGCCAAGGTTCTGAACGATACCTTCGGTATCGAATCCGGCCTGATGACCACCGTTCACGCTACCACTGCTACCCAGAAGACCGTTGATGGTCCGTCTGCCAAAGACTGGCGCGGTGGCCGCGGCGCGGCTCAGAACATCATCCCGTCCTCTACCGGTGCTGCCAAGGCTGTTGGCGTGGTCATCCCGGAACTGAACGGCAAGCTGACCGGCATGGCCTTCCGCGTTCCGACTCCGGACGTGTCCGTTGTTGACCTGACCGTCAACCTGAAGAAAGAAGCGTCCTACGCTGAAATCTGCCAGGCCATGAAGGCTGCCTCCGAAGGCGCCATGAAGGGCGTTCTGGGCTACACCGAAGACGAAGTGGTTTCCACCGACTTCCTGGGTGAGCGTCAGACCTCCGTGTTCGATGCCAAGGCTGGTATCCAGCTGAACAAGACCTTCGTGAAAGTCGTCTCCTGGTACGACAACGAAATGGGCTACTCCAGCAAGGTTCTGGACCTGATCGCTCACATCTCCAAGTAATTTGGGATGCGCAATCGCGTAGCGTGAAAAAAGGCGGCCATTGGCCGCCTTTTTTGTATTCTGAATCCCAGGCATTCCTTCCGAACTACCGAGCACAGGACTCTTTATGACACCGACACGCACTCTGACCGCTCACTGTACTCTCAGCCATCGTGCGGATGGCCAACCGCTGCTGACCATCGACAACCAATACGCCAGGGCCGAGATCAGCCTGTTTGGCGCCCACGTACTGAGTTATCAGCGCCATGGCGAGCCCGCCTCCATCTGGCTCAGCGACAAGGCCATACTGGATGGCAGCAAGCCCATCCGCGGTGGTATTCCCCTCTGCTGGCCCTGGTTTGGCCCCTCCCCCGCCCGGGTCGGCAGCGGCAAGCCCGCCCATGGCTTCGCCCGCACCAGCCTGTGGACCCTGGATGGCGTCTCAGACCACGGGGATGGCACGCTCGTCCACCTGTCTCTGCGCGATAGCGATGCCAGCCGCGCCCTCTGGCCCCACGCCTTCGAACTGGAGCTGGACGTGCTGGTAGGCAAGGAGCTCTCCCTGGTGCTGACCACCCGCAACACCGGCAAGGCCCCTCTCACCTACAACGCAGCCCTGCACACCTATCTGCAGATCAGCGCGCCGGACGCGGTAGCAGTGACCGGTCTGGGCGAACCTTATCTGGACAAGCTGACCGGCCAGACCGAGCGTCAGCAGGGCCCCCTGAGGGTGACGGCGGCCATGGATCGCATCTATCGCCAGCCCGACGCCATGGTCAGCGTACAGGATGGCGAGCGCACCACCCAGGTGGTGAATGGCAACCATGACAGCGTGGTAGTCTGGACACCCTGGCTGGAAGGCGCCAGCGCCATGGCCGACATGAGTGACGATGGCTATCTCACCATGCTCTGTGTCGAGGCGGCCATCTCCGACGAGGCCGGTGTCACTGTGGCGCCGGACGAGGAGCACAGCTTCTCCACCGTCATCATCTGATGGGTGTGACAATCCCATAAAAAAAGAGGGCTCCCGCGGGAGCCCTCTTTGCACCTTGTTCTCGGAGACGATCAGGCGTTGCCACTGGTCTTGAGCCTGAGCTCGGCGGCAAAGTTGAGCATGCGGTCCAGCGGGATCAGGGCCTTCAGGCGCAGCGCTTCATCCACATGGATCTCGTGACGCTCGGCGCCGTCGGTCAGCGCTTCCTTGATCGCCACCAGACCATTCATCGCCATCCAGGGGCAGTGGGCGCAGCTGCGGCAGGTGGCGCCATCACCGCCGGTCGGCGCTTCCACCATCTCTTTCTCCGGGCAGGCCTGCTGCATCTTGTAGAAGATGCCGCGATCGGTGGCCACGATGAGCTTCTGCTGGGGCAGCTCTTTGGCGGCCTTGATGAGCTGGCTGGTGGAACCTACCGCATCCGCCAGTTCGATGACGGAGGCCGGGGACTCCGGGTGCACCAGCACGGCGGCATCCGGGTTCTGGGCCTTGAGCTCACGCAGCGCCTTGGCCTTGAACTCGTCGTGCACGATGCAGTGACCCTGCCAGCGCAGCATCTCGGCCCCGGTCTTCTTCTCGATATAGGCGCCGAGGTGCCTGTCCGGTCCCCAGATGATCTTGTGGCCCTGGCTGTCCAGGTGCTCGACGATCTCCAGCGCGATGCTGGAAGTAACCACCCAGTCTGCTCTCGCCTTCACCGCCGCCGAGGTATTGGCATAGACCACCACGATATGGTCGGAGTGGGCATCGCAGAAGGCGGAGAACTGGTCGATGGGACAGCCCAGATCGAGAGAGCACTCCGCTTCCAGGGTCGGCATCAGCACCCGCTTGTGGGGGCTCAGGATCTTGGAGGTCTCCCCCATGAAGCGCACCCCGGCCACGATCAGGGTCTGGGCGGCATGGTCACGCCCGAAGCGGGCCATCTCGAGGGAGTCGCCGACGAAGCCGCCGGTGGCTTCAGCCAGGGCCTGGATCTCGGGATCCGTGTAGTAGTGGGCAACCAGCACGGCCTGGCGTTCCTGCAGCAGCGTCTTGATCTCGGCGATCAGGGTCGCCTTCTGCTCGGAGGTCAGGGGCTTCGGCTTGGCCGGGAAGGGGTAGTCCATCTCGACTACCGGCGGGACATTGTTCAGTGCATTGCTCATTGCGACTGTTCCATCAACGCTCGGAAAGGCCAAAATTATAACCAGAAGCCGTGCACAAACCCATCAGCAAATCCATCTCAACCCCACTCTCGACGCCTGCATGAGCAATCTGTTCTCATTCCGGCCCGAAGGTATTGCCGGATGGCACCAGGCTTGCTCACGCCGGGCTGCGTCCCGGGGAACTCTCTCGCTGCGGGATCACGGCGCCATGGCGCAGTCAGATGGTATGGAGAGGGAAGTGACGTCGTCGTCGGCAAGTCAGTCGATAGCAGGGGTACTGGCAGACAGCAACAAAAAAGCCCGCTGGCTGCGGGCTTTTCAAGATGGTGGTCGTTACTGGGCTCGAACCAGTGACCCCCTCCTTGTAAGGGAGGTGCTCTCCCAGCTGAGCTAAACGACCTGGGATGCTGTACGGTCAAGATTGGTGGGTCGTGTAGGGTTCGAACCTACGACCAATTGATTAAGAGTCAACTGCTCTACCGACTGAGCTAACGACCCAGATCCTGAACCTGTCGCCACCCGCCCAAGCAGGCAACGCTAAAGATGGTGGTCGTTACTGGGCTCGAACCAGTGACCCCCTCCTTGTAAGGGAGGTGCTCTCCCAGCTGAGCTAAACGACCTGGGATTCTGAAATGATGGTGGGTCGTGCTGGATTCGAACCAGCGACCAATTGATTAAAAGTCAACTGCTCTACCGACTGAGCTAACGACCCATCTAAATCATTTTTTAAAACATGGTGGTCGTTACTGGGCTCGAACCAGTGACCCCCTCCTTGTAAGGGAGGTGCTCTCCCAGCTGAGCTAAACGACCTGGGATTCTGAAATGATGGTGGGTCGTGCTGGATTCGAACCAGCGACCAATTGATTAAAAG
>NZ_JAGKRG010000050.1:0-322 GCF_017939565.1 Aeromonas sp. SrichE-2G | reverse complement strand
CCCTGACCCCTTGAGGGTCCTAAAGGGCCGTTGGAGACCACAACGTTGATAGGTGGGGTGTGTAAGCGCGGCGACGTGTTGAGCTAACCCATACTAATTACCCGTGAGGCTTAACCATACAACACCCAAGAAGTGTTCGAAGACTTGTAGCAGATACCGAGAACGAATAACTAAATCAGCTTTTTCAGATTGAAGATTTTTGCCTGGCGGCAATAGCGCAGTGGAACCACCTGACCCCATGCCGAACTCAGAAGTGAAACGCTGTAGCGCCGATGGTAGTGTGGCATTCGCCATGCGAGAGTAGGACACTGCCAGGCACCCA